>JAGGDU010000135.1 GCA_018457135.1 Trichodesmium erythraeum GBRTRLIN201
GGGATGGCTATGATTTTTTTAGCGATCGCTCTATTTAATATACGCTATATATAGTGTCTCTGCGCAAGTCCTGATAAAGAAGCTCAAGAAAACTTAAAAAAACTCTTATCTCAACTAGAATATAAAATTGCTGTTAATTCATAAATATTTGGAAAATTAACTGTACTGCTTGTGGTTTTAAGCCCATTGGCTTATATTAATGTCTATTTAGGGTTTACTGAAAAAGTCTGAAAATGGTTGATTTTTATTCAATAAA
Source organism: Trichodesmium erythraeum GBRTRLIN201 (assembly GCA_018457135.1). Lineage (GTDB taxonomy): Bacteria > Cyanobacteriota > Cyanobacteriia > Cyanobacteriales > Microcoleaceae > Trichodesmium > Trichodesmium erythraeum. The sequence continues at coordinate 257 of JAGGDU010000135.1, forward strand.
AAAAGTCAAAAAAGTAATTGTGATTGCAGTTGTAGAAGTTTTAGAAAGTTTAGCCATTACTTTTTTATGACTAAATCTTCTTTTGCAGCCGGCCGAATTTACCTTCAATATGGTGACCTAATATTTCATCGCTCCTGAGCTTGTTTTTCTGTTCTTTATCAAAATTTTTGGGTGCTCTTCCCTAATGAAACATTGATTCTAATACCTTTATCTTTACAGAATTTTCGGTTTTCTCATGTTAGCTAAATTTGGTATGCATGAACTGACTCTGGGTAATAACTTATGTAGTTTTTCCACTCTTCAACTTCAGCCTTTAAATCTCAAGATTCGTTATAGTTTTCCCAACTTATTCTATGTAAAAATATATATCTATCCATACAACTTGCAGATATTTTGGCTCCAAATTCTCTATTTTTCCCCTTTTTACTCTTACTATTGGACGCATATCAGGTTGATTTAAACTTACTATCGTATCATTTATTCGTTGTTATTTGTTATCCCACATCAATTATTGTTGACGCTAAATTTTACGGAAATCCAACAATGTTTTATATTCTCTAATACTCAAACTTTCATGACGGACACCATTATCAATTAACAGCCTTTTGGGTACTTAAGTTTTTACTTACATATTTCAGTTATTTTTTGATAGCTTTCCTGATAGCTTTAGGAGTTATTCGTCTTTTTTTGCTTACCTTGAAATATTCTTTTTTTTCCTGTTTTACAGTGAGTAATGAGTTTTTGTTAAAACTGATTTTAACAGCCTTTTAAGAGAATATCTTAGATGATTTTGGTTTCAATTATGCCATTATTTAATAGATTTAAGTCCGTCGGATAGCTGGGATAGCAGGTGCAATCTTAAATTAATTTACCTTGATTTTTGCACTTCTTAATATCTTCTAATAAGGTTCTTTTTTTTGCATCATATTCCTGATTTTTACTCTAATTTTTCACTACATCTAAATTAATTTTATTGATTAAATATGTACCTATTATTTCTATAAAATGAACCAACATTGAAGCGTAAAAACTCTATTATTTGTTATAAAAGTTCAGACAAATAAACCCTTGTCAATCGTGATTTTACTTAATTTGTTATACTTTTTCTCTATCCCTTATACCTAATTTTTATTTAATAATTAACGCCCCTAATTCTATTCTAAAATTTAATCCAGGTGCTCCTATGCATGGTGGAGAAAAAGATTGCATATACATCTTCATATTTCTCCCAAGGAATTAAACTAGCCATCACTACCCAAGGATTTTCTAGGGATAATTTGCCATTGAATGGTAGTTGAAAATTTTCTGGTGGAGTGTCACGTTAGCCTACTTTTCTGTACATGTTGTGTGCATTATAGATACCTGGTTTTGGTCTATTGTAGCTGAAAATTAGATACTATTTCTGATGAAAAATACCTAAAAACATTATTGTGTAAGTTTTTTAGATTTATTCAGCAAACCCTAGTAAATATCTATAGCTTTATGGTGTAGTAAAAGCCATAGATATTGATATAAGCCAATGGGCTTAACACCACAAGCATTAATTATTTTACTTGTTATAATTTTTAATCCAATTCTAGTCTCATGTTGACACCAATAGTGAATTGGCAGTTAATTTTCCGAATATTTATGAATTAACAGCAATCTTATCTTCTAGTTGAGATGAGAGTTTTTTTTTAGTTTTCTTGAGCTTTTTTATTTTGTTTGATGTGATTTGGGCCTGGAAATTTTAATTTACTTTTTAATTTAAATCTGATTAGTTGATGAACTGTTCGATCAGACATATCGATGTCAAAACAAGTGGTTAAAAAGTGCTGAATTTCAGCATAGCTTTGTAAACCTTCCTGGTTGTGCAATTGTGCTTCTAATTTTCGATTACATTTGGTGGAGTTTAACTTGACTTCCCTCCCAGATTTTTCTTTGGTTGTAGTAAAAAATTTAGTACACTTATACCATATTTACCTAACCATTTTTTTAGTGTTACTGGATTGCGCCCTCACATTATTGCAATTTATTTTACTGTTTCTACTGTTTCTACTGTTTTTACTGTTTGAGTTTTCAACCAATAAATATTTTGAAGTCTTTCCTTTTTTTTGCTGTAATTGCACTTTTTCAAAGCTTTTTGAGAGTTTTTAATGATTCATTTATCTCAATCTTTACTACTCCTAATATGACTAAAATTTGTATGATAAATCACTTCTAAAAGTTTAGCTAAATTTCATAAGGTTGGTATTATATTAACATGGTTTATTGCATTAAATAGAGCTATAAAATATACCTATATACATAAATATATATATAAAATTATCCGTTATTATTGTGTAATTTATCTCTCATTATTAAGTCAAACAACTATAGTAATTCGCGCGTATATTGTGGCAAATTTTGATTATAAAAATTGTTAATTCGGATATTTGACTATACGTAAAAACTTTAAATACTACTATTAAATAGTCAAAAGAAGATTAAGATGGAGTTGATTATGGTGTTAATTTGACGGTATAAGCTTTGCTTAAATTGCTATAATAATTATTTAATCTGATAGTAAGTAGTATTTTCGAGAAAAAATCATTTTACTGCCAAGACTGTTTTAATTTTTTTGATCTATGTATGTTTGATTAATAAAATTATCTAGTTCATCTATAATATTCATTTTTTGTATTTTTACTGGAGATGTTATTATTACTATTATACCTATTACAACTTATTTGGAATTGCTATATAAATATCTTTCACGAGTTATAACTTAACTAAAAAATTATTAGTTGTACACCATTAACTACTCTATATTACTGTATTTATCGCTCTTGCTATTAAATGAAAAATACTTGAGATTATTCATTTTTTATTGTCATAATTTTTTTTCATGGCCTGCAAAATTTATTGCTTATCTACTCTACCCAGCTACCCTTAAATTTAACAAAAAAAGAAAAACTAGATTTTTTAATTTTTTGATTCTTAATTTTCAGTAAAATTTGAGGTGAGGAATCCAGATTCTTCTTTCCTTCTGTTATCCTGAGTAGATAGGCAGTTTTATAGTAACCCTATCTGTAATTTCTTTAATTTTTAACTTTTAAATATTGTTGACTTAAATTTATGCTCATAAAAATTTGAGGTGAGGAATCCAGATTCTTCTTTCCTTCTGTTATCCTGAGTAGATAGGCAGTTTTATAGTAACCCTATCTGTAATTTCTTTAATTTTTAACTTTTAAATATTGTTGACTTAAATTTATGCTCAGAGCTGGAATTGTCGGACTACCCAACGTAGGAAAATCTACCTTATTTAATGCTTTAGTTGCTAATGCTAAGGCGGAAGCTGCTAACTTCCCATTTTGCACAATTGAACCCAATGTTGGTGTAGTAGCTGTGCCAGATAATCGGTTAAATGTGCTGGCTCAAATTTCTAATTCTGCCCAAACTGTTCCTACTAGAATTGAGTTTGTTGATATTGCTGGTTTAGTAAAAGGTGCAAGCAAAGGAGAAGGTTTAGGTAATCAATTTTTATCTAATATTCGAGAGGTTGATGCTATTGTTCAAGTAGTTCGTTGTTTTGATAGTGAAGATATTATTCATGTCTCTGGTTCTGTGGATCCAGTGCGAGATATTGAGGTAATTAATTTAGAATTAGCTTTATCCGATCTAGCTCAGGTAGAACGACGAATTGAACGGACTAAAAAACAAGCTCGTACCAGTAAAGAAGCTCAGACAGAATTAGAAGTTTTAGAAAAATTAGAGGTTGTTTTAAATGAAGGTAATTCGGTAAAAATGGCTGGTTTAAATAAAGATGAATCTTTGATAATTAAGCCTTTAAATTTATTAACTTCTAAGCCCATAATTTATGCAGCTAATGTCTCAGAAGATGATTTGGCTAATGGGAATGACTGGGTTGAAAAAGTTCGCAATATTGCTGCTGTAGAAAATGCTCAAGTTGTGGTAATTTCAGCTCAAGTAGAATCAGAATTAATTGAGTTACCTGAGGAAGAAATAACTGATTATTTGAAATCTTTAGGAGTAGAAGAAGGTGGTTTAAAATCTTTGATTAAAGCGACTTATGAATTGTTGGGATTGCATACTTATTTTACTACTGGAGAGAAAGAAACTAAAGCTTGGACAATTAAGGCTGGAACTTTAGCTCCTCAAGCTGCTGGTGTAATTCATACTGATTTTGAACGAGGTTTTATTCGAGCAGAAACAATTGCTTATAAGGATCTAGTAACCAGTGGTTCAATGACTACTGCTAAGGAGAAAGGTTTAGTAAGGAGTGAAGGCAAGGATTATCTTGTTAAGGAAGGTGATATTATGCTCTTCCGATTTAATGTTTAGATTGCTGTTAATTAAGGAGAAAAAAAATGAGTATTTTACAACTTTTGATTCTTTGGTTTGTGACTGCTGTTAGTTTATTTATTATTTCTAAGTTACCAACAGGAGTAGAAATTGATGATTTTAAAATCGCGTTAATTTCTTCGGTAGTTTTTGGATTTTTAAATGCTTTAGTTCGTCCAGTTTTAGTTGCTGTAGTTTTCCCTATTAAGATTGTTCTTTCAAGTTTTCTTTTTACTCTACTTCTGAATATGTCTATCTTTGGTTTAGCAGCTTGGTTGGTTAGTGGATTTCGCTTACGTTGGGGATTTTGGAGTGCTCTAATTGGTTCGGTAGCACTAGGTTTTATCAACTCTTTTCTTTATGAATTACTGAATAGGGTAGTAGTAAGTTAAGTAGGTATCCAAAAAAAACACTCACTATATTAACTTTTGTAAGTTGACTCCAAGTTACTATCTAAAGTTAACTTGAGGTTAATTTTATTTTGTTAAGTAGTAACAAGTTTTAACCCTTATCTACTTAGGGCAAAGCTTATATTGTTAATAGTTTGTGTTTTTGTACACTTTTAAAACTGGTATCTAGTTAATTTTTTTGCTGGATATTCAGTTTTCTTCTTGCATCTTCTTGTTTGTATAGTAATCCTAAATCATATGCTTTCTTAAAAAAATAGCTTCAACTCCTATTCTTTCATTATAAGTGCTCTCTGCCTCCTGCTTTAAAACAACCCATTTCTCTTACCCTTGAGATAGGATTACTATAACTAGAAAGCTGTGTCCGTTCAAAGTGTCGTATTATAAAATACATTAATTTTAGGTAAGAATTTAAAATATAAAATATTATACTAAGGAATAAAGACTTAATGCTATTAAGCCAATTGAAATAAACAAAAGCTCAAATAATTATTGAAAAATAATAAATAATATAGATTCAAGTATAGATTCAGACAAAAGAAATATTTCACTTTTTCTTCTAAAGTTAATCTTTGAATAGCCTTGAATGTACAAAGTTATAAGATGAATTTATCAGTCTAATAGATGTTGCAAATTTACAGTGGCTTGAGGAAAATCCGGTTGAATTTTTAAGGCTAGTTTATAGTTGTTAATTACTTCGTTAATTTTACCTTGTTGCTTGATAACCTCAACCAACACATAGTAAATTCAGTAAAGGTTTGGCTTCAGTATTATACTCTTGATTTGTTCAGGTGTCTGAAGTTGATTAAATTGGAAAAATTTTTCTAATATACCCTTGAACTTGTTGAATATTTACATCCCAGGAAAGGTGATACAACAGTTTAAGTCTTAAAAGATGAATAATATATTCAACTCAATTAAAATTAGGAGAATATGTTGGAGTATGAATAAAATCTACAACAATTTTATCTGAATATTTGAGCATTAATGAGATGAAATTTTAATTGAGATTTCATTTTATTTTTATCTGTCGAGTCCAGATCTAAAATAATAGTCAATTTATCAAATCCTTCTGTTAAACAATCTTGAGCTCATTGTAAAAAGTCATCCGAAACTTCCTCTGTTTTAGATTTTTCTTTTAATTTTAAATACTCTTGAGCTGTAAAGGCATCAACTGAAATCATTCCATTCAATTTATTTATAAATCCCTTCTCATTACTCGGTACTTCGGGAGCTGTATTTTTTTTCTGCCCATCTGTAAAAAATACTTGAGCACTCATAAACAGCAAATTCATCAAAAAATACTATTTTTTATTTCTCTTTTTTAGATGCCAATTTTTTTTAGACTTAAAATAAATGTTTTTTGCTGTTCTTGGCTGGTATTAGCATAATTTCTATGGGCTTTTTGAGCTGATAAATTTAATTCATTTAAAATTTCATATATTCTTGTTGTTTTCAGTTTTACTCCCCATCTTAATTCAATAACATTACTAATAATTTTACCAGCTCCATTTGTTTCTATCTACCACATAATCTCTGGGTAATTCTTCCAGTATCATTATTTTTAATTCCTGTTTCTGCTCTATATTTAATCTTGATGATACTTGGTGAGTGATTAGTTCTAATAAATTCTTTAATCCTCCTTCTAAAAATTTATCTATTCAAGTAGATAAAGTTTGATAATGACAATCTAATAAATCTAATACTTCTGTTCTAGTTTTTCCTTCATACAAGTATTTATAGTTGTTTTAATTAAGATTGAGAGAAAAATTAAGTAGAATAATTTTAAGTCAATTAGAAACTATTTCTAACTATGTCTTACAGTTTAGACTTCAGACAAAAAGTCATAAATTTTGTAGAAAATGGTGGTACTATTACCGAAGCAGCTCATGTATTTGGGATAGGCATAGCTTCGATATATAGATGGTCATCTCGCCAAAAATTGGAAGCAACTAAGGTAAAGCGTCGTCGAATAAAATTAGATTGGAAAGAATTAGAAAAAGATGTCAAACTAAATTCAGAGTTTAAATTGGCATACAAAGCTAAAAAAAAAATTGGAGTTAATCAAACAGCTATATTTTATGCTTTGAAAAGAATGAATTTTCCTTGAAAAAAAACAACTTCGTTACAGGGAAAGAAATAGAGAAGAAAGAATAAAATATTATCAGCTTTCCCTCAAAATTTCATTAAAAAAATTGGAAATAAAAGCGTTGTATTTATTGATTTATCAGGATCTTAAGACAATTAAGACTGTATTTATGCCTGGTAAAAAAAAGGGAAAAAGTTTATGGTGAGCAAGAGGGAAAACGAGGTAAAAGAGAAAATTTAGTAGCAGGGAGAATAAAAAAGGAAAAAGATTTAAGAGCACAAATTATATTTAAAGGAAACCTAAATGCCGTAGTATTTGAATAATAGTTAGAGAACATTTATTACCATCATTAAAAATTCCCAGTGTACTGCTGCACGGATAATTCACCATTAATTACGAAAAAAGGTTATTAGAGAATTAGTAGAAGCAGGGGGTAATCAATTACTATTTTTGCCAAAATACTCTCCTGATTTAAATGACTAAGAATATGATTTTAGTGAATTAAAAAGAGCTAGAATGTATTCACCTGTCAATACATTTATTGATGAAATTATGCATAATTATCGTGCAAAATAGTATCTCATTCTTATTTAAAATAACTATAATTGCTAATAATCTTTTCCTTAAATATTCTTGTTGAAATTTGTAGCACAATTATGGTCATAATTCTAAATATAATTGGCGATCGCCTAATCTAAAAGTTCTATTCCCTAAATATTTAATCATGATTTATCCTTTATTACCTATCATGTAATATATATTATTACATAATAGGTGATTTTCTAGCTGGAAGAGAGTAGTTCCTCAGCATTTTTTCTCCTAGCCTATACTTCAATCTAAACCACGAATTGCTTTGAGATGGATAACAATACCCGAAAATCATTACGCCTCCTTCTTGAGCTTTAGCCTCATTAATTTTTTTAATAGTTTCCTTATACATAGCAATTTCTATAGCTATGAAGTACAGTAACAACAATGGGTAAAACAATTGCGAATATCTTTTTGACTAACTTTTAATATAGCTATGGTAATGGCATCAATTAAATCTTTATAATTTCTTGTTTTAACTCTTCTTAGAATAGCTTTCACTTTTAACCAAAAGTTTTCAATAATTAAATCTTTATAATTTCTTGCTTTAACTATTATTAGAATAGCTTTCACTTTTAACCAAAAGTTTTCAATTGGAGAAAATTCAGGTGAATAAGGAGGTAAAATAACAGACTAACTCTAACTTATTCAATAACTTCTCTCACCATTTATCCTAAATATATTTTCCCATTGTGCATGAAAACACAAGCTCCCTTCCACAGTAATAGGACTACTTATTTAACTATAAAAACCTCAAAAATTACTCCATATACTCCTCCATCAATATTTTTTTTGCCAAAACTTTTTCTAAAAATATAGCTCCTATAATTAAGATATTTTTCCTGGTTTTTTAGTTTTTTTCCTTTAGCTATTTTTACTTTTAAGGCTCTAGAATATAATCGAAGTATTCCCAATTTTTTACTCCTGATTCATCTATAAAGACTAAATTATTTGCCTTTATTCCTCTGACTATTTCCCAAAATTTTACTCTCTTATATTGGAGTTGAATATTTTTTTTCAGGTGCATACAATGTTTTTTTCAGATTGTAGTTTAACTTTTCATTTATCCAATGATTGTACTTTTTCCTATTTTTACTCCCGTGCCTACTTCCAGTAATTCCCATAACTTCTCATTAGTTGCATCATTATTTTTATCCATTATTTCTACTAAGATTACTAATTCTTCACTATTGAGCTGAGAAGGAAGAATTCTATGTTGAGGTAAAAATTTAATATCTCCAGTTTCTTGATATTTTTTGGTTAAGAATCTATCCCAATAATAGTAAAATAATGATACTTATGATAAGCGTTACTCAGTTATAGTAAATTCAAATAAGATGCTAGATAGATTTTAAAAATTAAGTGACATAGAATGAAAGTTATTTAAAGATATTTTTCCTCTTTCACCAGAAAAAAGAGGTAAAGGTATGCCTTATACTCCATTTTGATATTTACAATCATACCCTTCTCACTTCCTAAATAAGAGGTTGAGAGATTTGGGCTTCCAATATTTGCGCACATAAATGGCTGAAGCGTTAGGAAAAAGATGGAACTCTCAAACACCTACAAGGATTAATTTTAGGAATTGCAGAAAACCAAGAACTAATCAATTGGAGTTACACAGCCGTGGATGTAGCTTATGGCCATAAAGGGAAGGGGATTTTAATTCATACCTTGAGGGAAGAAAATGGATTACTAGTAGCTAACTGTACTACCCCCGCTAATGCCAATGAAAGAGCACAGCTAATTCCCGTAAATTGATAGTATGAATCTGAAAACTGACAAAGGAAGCCATCCACATAAGGGCTCTAAGTTATGGCCAGTGATAAAGGTATTGATTGTTAACGACAAAGACAAGCTTGTTATCGAAGAGGGATTAGACCTCAGCTGCCCAAAATACTTTGGAAAATTAAAAAGAAACCGATTTGGAGGGATAAAGATTTATGTACTTCGTTTTCAAAAATAGCGTTTTTTGCTGGGTATCAATGTAAATATCGTCGCCTAGTTGTAGAATGAGAGCGTATTTTTTTGTAATTGAAGAAATTATAGTGCCACTATATATATTTGGATTAATCACATTTTATTAGTAGGATAGGTTCATATATTATTACTTTATATTAAGCGCAGCTTCATAGAGAGTTGGTATTAGGGTACCTTAGAACTTGCGGAAACTGCTTTATCTATCTTTTTCAGGTTTGGCGATCGCTTGCAGGTTTAAATACTAAAATTTATTCTCAGAAATTATTCCTAATTGCTATAGTAAAAATCATAAATAATAACCATAAAAATTTGTAAAATTGAAATAATTAATCTATAGGAATAAATCAATTGTAAAAACCAATTATATGATCAGACAAATAAAGGGGTAATTAATAGTCAAGTTTTGATTTACTTGTTGGATAAATTTACTCAATATTGATATATGACTACAGTAATGGTTATGTATAAAGCCCTAATTCATACTAAGAATAAAATGATTTACAAACTAGAAGAATGAAAACACAAAAATTTAGAGATATTTTGGTTAGCTACCTACTCACCCAAGAAAAAATTGATTAAAATATTGTAGAAGTTTATTAAGTATAAGTAGGTTGAAATTAGTGCCTATGAAAGTTGGAGTAGCTTAAAAGAATGTCTCAAAAAAGTGCTGAGAAATTTTGGAAAAGAATATGTAATTAGTGTTGTATAGGTGCTCGTTATATTACTAGCTATTGCTGGCTATTTTTCAAAGAAGCACAAAGTTAAGTATTGGGTTTGAGAGGATGTCAAACCAACCCAAAAATATTACCAATAAACCATCCATAAAATATGAAAAATATTAATCCTTCCCAACGAGTTACCTGCTTATCTTGAGTGACAAAAAAGAATAAAATTGTTCCTACTAATAAAACTAATAACCCACTATCAAGAACATCATCAGGAATTTCTAACTTACCCGTCAATCTTGGTATTCCCATTACCATTAATGAGTTAAAAATATTAGATCCCAGAACATTTCCTACTGCTATTTCTGGGTTTCCTTTTCTAGCAGCAGAAATGGTAACTATTAGTTCTGGTAATGATGTACCAAGTGCGACTGCACTTAAAGCAATTAACTCTTTACCAACTTCCAATATTTCGGAAATTTTAGTAACAGATTTAATTGTATAAGTAGCACCAAAAAAGATAAATAATGAACTAATAATCAGAATTACTATTTGTTTGACTGGAAAACTTTTTTGTGAAGTATCAATAGTTTCTGACTGCTGTTCTTCTTTACCACTACTGATTGCATAGAAGACGTAAACAATATATCCTAAAATACATATAATAGCTTCATTGATAGAAAAGTTACTATCTAAAACTGTTAAACCTAATAAAAAAGCTGAACCAACAAATAGTGGTAAATCTACATTAATTAGTTCATATAGTATTTTTAAAGGACTGCTTATCAATGATGCAGTACCAATAATCAAAAAAATATTAGCAATATTAGAACCCATAACATTACCAAAAACAATTTCAGAGGAGTTTTGATAAACTGCTATAATAGATGATACTAATTCTGGTAAAGAAGTTCCTATTGATACTATTGTTACCCCTACTAAAAAAGGAGAAATTCCTAAAGATATACCTATTTTTTCTGCTGCATCTGTAAAGAAGTCAGAAGCTTTTATTAAAACGAATAAGCTAACTATAAATATTATTAGCCAGATAATTAAGTTTGGCATTAGTTTATTATCTAAATTTACTTCTATACATTGTTAAATAAAATGCCAACAAGATTGGGGTATTTACTAACATCTAAAATGGGGAGTAAACCTTCTTACCTTTTACATCTTACCTAATATTTAGTTAAAAAAAATCCAAAAATAGATCAGAAGTTTGACATTATCTTGCTCCGATGTCTATTGCCTTTTTCCAGAATATTTTCTACATAAGCCAAATAATAATACTTTTAGATTTGGTAGCTCTACTTGCGTAATAGTAGCTCGGGATTAACAACCACTAGTAAGTCCACTACCGTTGCACTTGACAAAATAATTAAATAGACTACTACCTGAGAATTCTTTACATTGAAAATGGTTTTAAACCCAGTATTAGCAAGAGAAATAACTGAAATAGCTAAAAAATCCCTAAAACATAGATGTATCAATCTTATTTTATTCCTATCTAAAATATTGCCACTTTTTGGGAGTAGGCAATGGGAAATAGCTTTAGAGGTTATTTCTAGTTTTTGAATTTTTACAAATACCGCCTATCTGCATTTAATCTAATCACTTCTGCGGTGGTTTTTGATTTTTAGAGGTACATCCCCAATTCTCAACTTCAAAAGACTTCTGTTTTGCTCACTTGTAAGCAATATCCTTAAACGACATAGACATATATGTATAAATTTCCTAACTCAATCGAAATATTATCCATATATACTTATGTTTATATAGACGTTATAGTTAGATTTATTTATGCTAACTTGCTTATACTAAGTACAAAACATCAACCCGCCCTTAAGCAAAGCTACGATTAAACTCTCCCCCTAACATTCAGGGAAGGTTTTAAGTCAAAAAGATTGCTTTTTACTTCGAGGGTAAAAATTCATGTTGCCCTAACAGCAATACAGTGCCTATCTATTTTGACCGTCAAAGTCAAGAATGTTTGACGCTAGACAATACCTGTGAACCAAAAAAGTAGCCATAAGTGTAAAAAAATAGAGCGGTCGAGGATCTTGTCCTCATAGTATCTTCTTTTCCGAGAGAGTATCGGGACCGGGAAAAGAAAAGCCCAGAATTTACCATAACGTTTGTTTGGGAGTATGTCACTTAGTATGTTGAATATAGAAATTAACATATCTTCCATGATCAAATGCTTTAACAGTTTGATATTTGACTGCTTCTAAAAATTTGCGAAAGTCCTTCATATGATTTTTGGCAACTTCGACTAGCATATCAGGCTGATAAATAGATATCAAATTTTTTGCCCCTGTCAAAGCTTTTACTTCTGTTCCTTGTACATCAACTTTGATGAAATCAACTTTTTCTTTAATTAAGTCATCTAAAGTCATAACTTCCACTTTTGTACCATTAATGATATTATTATCAATTTCTGTTAAACATAAATCTTTAGCTGGATGTTCTTTTATAAAAGATGTACCGCTATTTTCTCCAATAGCATAACCTAATATAGATAAATCAATATTACTAACTTGATTAATTGATATATGTTTCTTCAAAGTAGCAAGAATATCTGGATGAAACTCTATAGGAATTACTTTTGATGCCTGCATAATTTTGGCAAAGTAGACTAAATGATTCCCTGTATTAGCTCCAATATCAACAATAACAGGATTTGATGATTTTAGATTTTGCCGGATAAACTCTAACTCAGGTAATTCATAAAAAGTTCCACCAACATTAGCAATTTCTACTGCTAGATTTTTGCCTGTTATTTCAAATTTTATAGGGGTGCTTTGATAATTGAATGAAACTATATTTTCTCCTTTGAGTAACTTATCAACTAAAGTTAACCAAATTTTTGCAGTTTGATAATTAGGATTAATTTCTAATGCTTTACTGAATTCTAATTTAGCTTCCAAAAGTTGCTCTTTTCTAATCAGTAAATTACCGATGGCTTGATGAGCTTGAAAACTATTCGGTGATATTTTTAGGGCATCGCGAAAACAATTTAGTGCTTCGTCAAATTTACCCTGTTGAACTAGGCTATTACCAATATTGCCGTAAAATTCTAAAGTACCATCTGGTTTTAGTTGTACTAATTTTTGCCAGTAATTAATAGCTTCATCTAATTGGTTTAACTCTTGTGTAATTCTTGCTAAAAGATATAGTAGAGATATATTATTTGAATCTATTTGAAAAGCATACTTATAAAATTGAGTTGCTTCTTCTAGTTTTCCTTGGCTTTGCTCTATTAAACCAAGATTAATGAGGGAAGCTACATGGTCACTATCTGACTTAAGTATGTTTATATATATTGATTCTGCTTCTTGTAACTTTCCCTCTTTTTGGAATTTGAGAGCTCTTTGAAATTCTTGATTTATGTCTGTCATTGTTAATTTATTAGATCATCTATTAGTTTAAGGTTTACACAAATTTTACTATTGCCTAAGCTAAATAGTTTTAATAGGTAATCTAGTTTAAAAACTACCTAAATTATACTCGACGATAAGTATATAGAATAAATTAGTAATTAGCATATTTATACTTAAATATAGTTGATATTTTTAGTTACAGTATTTTTTAGAATTAGTAGACTACATTTTTACTAAAATGGTTTTATTTTTTACAATAGGTTATGTATTTAATGTATCTAAAAAATGCTTACTATCTGAATTATGTATGTTTATGTATATTGATATTGATTCTGCTTCTTGTAACTTTCCCTCTCTTTGGAATTTGAGAGCTCTTTGAAATTCTTGATTTATGTCTGTCATTGTTAATTTATTAAATGATTTATTAGTTTAATGTCTATACAACTTTTACTGTTGCTTAAGCTAAATAGTTGTAAGAGGTAATCTAGTTTAAAAAATACCTAAATTATACTCGATGATAAGTATATAGAATAAATTAGTAATTAGCATATTTATACTCAAATATAGTTGAGATTTTTAGTTACAGTATTTTTCAGAATTAGTAGACTACATTTTTCCTAAAATGGTTTTAGTTTTTACAATAGATGATGTATCTAATGTATCTGAAAAGCTGGGTTAAGTTATTAATAGATTTTCTATCTCCGCTAAATTTTCAAGTAATTTTTACAGCTACTGACAATTATGAATCAAATCTACAAATAATCAATAAATTTTCTCCAATTGATGAAAATCATATTCTATTTCTGCCCAAAGATCACGGTTTTGGGGATCTGTTTTTAGGGCTTTCTTCAGATAGTTTCTGGCCTTATCTAGTTTTCTTTCATTGATAAGTTGACGTCCCCAACGTTGATAAGCGATCGCTTGCCATTGGCGGACTTCGGGATCTTGAGGCATTCTCTGAGCTAAACCTTCTGCTAAAGCAATAGCCCGAGGATATCTCTTATATTTCAATAAATGCTTTAATTGTAAATAATAATTTTGTTTAAGTTGCCTTTCTACTTCTAAAGTATGAGATTTATTTTGATTTTGTTTTTGTTTTACAGTTCTCCTAACCTTTGTTTCTCTTGGAGATACAGTTTCTGATTTTGAGTTTTTATTCGTTGTTGATGTTGGAGTCAAATTATATGGTAATTCAGCTTGAGCAGGAGCAACCCTCAGTAAAATTTTATAAGCTTCTGTAACTGCAATAAATTTATCTTTAGCGTGCTTATCTTTTGGGTTTACATCAGGATGATACATTCTTGCTAGTCGTCGATAAGAAGCTTTTACTTCTCCTAGACTAGCTCCTAAATTTAGGTCTAATTTTCTATAATAATCTGCAATATTCATAGATTTTTAAGGAGGAGGGAAAAAGATTTATTTGTCTGTTTATTCTAGAGATGCTTGGTTTAATTTTCTACCAGATTATTTTAATTTAGCTATATTCCGCTAAGTAGGTAGGCGAGAAAATTTACAACTATGTAACAAAAAAATAAATTCAGTTTAATAGAGTTAAAAGTTTAAAAGTTTAAAAGTTTAAAAGTTTAAATTTGATAGGTTCTGTTTGTCTTATTTCTCCTCTTGCTACCACTCTATTCATGACTGCATAACCAAGCTTTCGCTCATCCTAAAACATTTGTCTTAATAATTCATCTTTTTTTTTCAGATGTTGCCACTCTAATTCAATTAGGTTTATCTGTCAATACTTTGAGAATTCATCAACCAACCATATCTAAAATATGAGCGAGAAGAATAAGAACTGAAAATTACGATTACAATTTTTATATAGCTAACAATAATTCTAGCTCCTAACTTCAAAAAAAATTAAACTAATTGTTACCACTATAGCTTGATAAAAATATGTTTTATTTCAACAATGCTGTCTAAAAAATTGTATTTACTAGAAACATAAGTTAATGGAGACAACTAAAAGTTAACTTGTTACTCGAAAAAAACTATATTTTTAAATTCTACTAATATTACAAAAAATTGTTTTTATTTAATCCAATTTTATATCTTTCCTCCTGAATAATATTTACCTGCATCAAGTAAGATGTAATTAATTTTATCAGCAGGTAAAAATATAAAAAAGTGACGTATCTTAACATTTTTTTAGCATAAATAACCTTGATCACAACTATTATTTTGTCACTAAATAATTGATTGGATTTCTAATATAAAGAGCCAAGCCAATAAAGTTTGGTTAAAGAATATTTTTTTTATATTTGTAGTTTTTTTATATTTATAAAATGACTATCTATTAATTTGATTATAGATTTAAACCTTTGTTCATAATCATTAATTATTTTGGAAATTACATAGGCAGCTTATAACTTTAATTGAGGATTATTTACCATAGCTATTATATAATCAACTCTGACTTTATTTTCACACAAATCCATGATTTATTTATATTTATAAGCCCTATTACTATGAACTAATATTTTAGTATCAAGCCATTTATATCTAATTAATTTAATCACTATTGGAGCCAATTTATCCAATGCACTTTCCTACAGGATTTAGATTTAGATTAGGCTAATTTTAACTAGTAATAACGACTATTTTTCTCGTCAAAATCTATTTTTTTTAGGCTATAGCTAGGATAAATAATAACATAAATGTTCGTATTTTTTAATATATTAATTCCATAAAATAATACTATAATTTTTTAATTAAAAATAATCAATAAACTGAGTAATTTACAGAAAGTAGATAACGATAATTTTGCAAAAATTTGATAAACTTTTCTGTGATTTTTAGTATTTTTAAATTCATTCTTTAAGAGAATTTCAGCATTTGAGAATTTTTTTCCTTCAAAATTAGCAATTTTTTTTTAGCTGTTTACTAAGTCTAAATTAATTAAATTAATTTTTTAGGTTTTTGCTGTTCAAAAAATTGATCAATTCTTACATATAAGATATTTTTTTTTATGGCTAAATTCTGGTATTTTTTTTGTTTGATTCAAATTTCATTGTACTCAAAAAATGATTAATTATTCTAAGTCTAAATTAATTAAATTAATTTTTTAGGTTTTTGCTGTTCAAAAAATTGATCAATTCTTACATATAAGATATTTTTTTATGACTAAATTCTGGTGATTTTTTTTGTTTGATTCAAATTTTATTTTGCTCAAAAAATGATTAATTATTCTCAGCAAAACTTGCTATATTTTTTTAGTCTTGACAAAGAAAGGTATAATGAATCATGGTTGGGAATAAATACTGTGTTAACAGACTATAATTTTTGGAACAAGGGTAGTATCGTACTCAAACTTAGGTGAGGTGAGCTTTAAACTTGTAGAATCCAATTTTTTGTGAGAGTACAAAAATTTAGAGAATAATAGAAAGGAATTTATACAAAAGATAGAGCTATAAAATTTAGTATTTATAGATAAAAAAAATTGTCATGGTAGATTTTACCATAACTCATGTATGCTTATCATAAAGGGACTATAGTATATAAAATGAAGCTGTTTTATTTAAGTCAGAAAGTTACAGTAATTGGTGCAGTAAGTATTAAATAAGTAGTATGTTTAATGATAATAAATAATTTCATAGTAAGCATTACATTCAAAGTATTTATTGAACATTTTTACTGCCGTAGTTTATGCCCAGAGACGGCAGTTTTCATGGATGATTTACATACACATCAACTAGCATTAATTGAATATAGAATTAAATCTGTCGGCTCAAAAGTTATAAATTTATTTCCATACTAGCCGGACTTTAATTCTATAAAATGATGATGATTACAATTGAAATATTTTTGAGCAAAACTTACCTCAAAAATAACACAGAAATGGTTGATATAATAATCTATAATGACACTTAAGTTAATGAATTATCAACATTTAAAAACTGGTTAGTAAATGCTGTTAATGTACTTCACCGGCAACATTAAGGCACTGTATCTTTACATAGTTTTGTTTTTTCGTACCTACCTACTTATTTTTAATGTAAGCATTCAGCTTTTATCAGTTAGCTATCAGCAAATAATGAATAATTCCTTCTAAGGTTAAATAAACTTACTTTGGGAGTAAATTTAATTATCTAATTTCTCAATTGCTTTTACCTATTCCTCTCATAAATAGCTGTTTCGCTACATGAAATAAAAAAGGAAAACCGAGTTACAACTCAGAAAGCTAGCTGATAGCTGAATGCTTACATTCTGATTTATCTACTCAACTAACTTTGTTTGTTCTTTTTACTCCTTTATTTTTTTATTTAACTTTAACGTTCTTCAATTACCTGGTCAATTAAACCATATTCTTTAGCTTCTTCAGCAGACATATAATAATCACGGTCAGTATCTTTTTCTATCTTTTCCAAAGATTGACCTGTACGCTCTGCCAACATATTATTTAATTCCGATCTAACCCGCAGAATTTCGTTAGCTTCAATCTCAATATCTGTAGCTTGACCGCGAGTACCTCCCATTGGTTGGTGAATCATAATTCTAGAGTTAGGCAAGGCCAATCTTTTACCTTTAGTTCCAGCAGCTAATAAAAATGAACCCATTGAAGCTGCTAAACCCAAACAGATAGTAATAACATCTGCTTTGATATACTGCATAGTATCGTATATCGCCAATCCTGCTGTGACAGAACCACCAGGAGAGTTTATATAAAGATAAATGGGTTTATTTGGATCGTCAGAATCCAAATACAACATATAGGCTACAATTCTATTAGCTAGCCCATCTGTAACTTCTTGACCAAGAAATATAATTCTTTCCTGACCAAGACGGGTATAAATATCTATCCATCTTTCATACTGACTACCAGGAAGACGATAAGGAACACTGGGAATACCTATAGGCATAATACTTTTTCCATTTGATTTTATTGAGGACTTAAAAAGTAACAGGTTATTTAAGCTATCAGTTCTAAGTACCTCCCAATTGAAGTAGGAGGCTTGAAATATGTATGGCGTTTTTTTTATCCTTTTAGAAGGAAAGGCTTGAGACCTAATTTTTGAGTCTTGATACTGGATAGTTCTTTTCTACTTGCCAAAACTTGTTAATTTTGTTTATCACTTAAACATTAGCAGGTAAAGGTTTTGGTAGTTCTTTTCTACTTGCTAAAACTTGATCTATTAGACCATATTCTTTAGCTATTTCTGGAGTCATGTAGAGCATTCTATCTGTATCTTTAGCAATCTTTTCTACTGATTGACCTGTATTTTTCGAGAGAATATCTAAAAAAGTTGTCTTATTAACTAAAACTTCTTTTGCTCTAATGGAAATATCCGTTGCTTGACCCCTTGCTCCTGTTTTGGCTTGATTGAGAACTATTGTAGCATGAGGTAAACTTGCCCGATATCCTTTTGTCCCTGCTGACAAAATCATTGCTGCTGTACCCATAGCTTGACCAATACATATTGTATGAATTGGTGGTTTTACATAACTCATGGTGTCACAAATAGCAAATGCTTCTGTTTCAAAACCAATTGCATCTCCTGTATACCAAGAAGTGCCAGTAGAGTTGATATAAAAATAAATTGGTTTTTCGGGGTTATCAAATTGTAAATAAAGTAGTTGAGCAATAATTAATTGAGTAACATCAATGCCGACATTTCTTTTGACTTCATCTGATGAAAATAATGGTAGCCCCAAATAAACGATTCGCTCTTTTAACATTAAAGATTCTAAATCAGGGGGTGGTGTACGAAAAGAGACGTCTCCATAGTAAGAGCTTGTTTGAACTGCTTTGATCGGTGATTTCATCAGATAATTCCTATTGATGTATTGTACTATCTTTTAATTATATTAGCCTAGGCAATATTATTGTAGTGGATACAATTGGTTATGGGTTATGATATAATTGTTATATTCTACATAACTTACCTACACGGATAAATATTCTTTCTGTGTATGCTTTTCATGACTTTTAAAAATAGTCAAAATTTCCAGTATAAACAGAAGTATTTTTTTGAGGAAGCAATAACCACTTTGTTTTTTTATGATTGTTTATAGTTTGGAATAAGTCCAGCCCAAATAGTTTCAAATTCATTGAAGCGTTAATATCTTTATCAATTTTTCACAGTAATTCCTCATTAAAGTTTTTTCTGATACTGTAACCTGTAAACACAAATTTACATTCCACTTGGTAGTTTATGAGGTACAGTTAAAAGCTTCTTATTAGATAGTTTTGAAGTCTGGAATTCAGTTTTCCCACATTGTTACTCAAATCTACTAAAATCACTGTACCATAATTTACTAGTAATAGGCTGTATCTTCAGTGATAAAGTAATTGAGATGTATAATTTGTTTAATTCTATAACTCTCAAGTTTACCTATCCTGAATTAAAATGCTGAGATGGAACGTAACTTTAATTGCTTTTTTGGTTACATGACCTATTATGTTAAAAAATTAACCTCGCTGCAGTAGTATCTAACCAATATTTTTTTATATAGAATTTGACTATTAACCTAATAGTTAATACTTCCTATCTGTATCTTGTTTTGCTTATTATTTTGCTCTATTTCTGTTAGTGAAAAGTGTTATATTTAACAATTAAATTAATTTTTTTTTTCCTGCTTCAGTCATCTTCTCAGTTTTTTTTACAATGAAATTTTTTATAAGTCATAGCTATTTTTTTATAGATTATACTTTCTTGTTACCTATTAAAAATCTTGATTTACTAGAATATTAGCATCTATTCTCAGTTTGGGGAATAATGACTATTTGCTTAGACTCTTTCTTGAAAATTGTAAGCATTCAGCATTCAGCATTCAGCATTCAGCATTCAACTATCAGTTAGAAAGAGAAATTAGTCTCCAAGAATAATTAAAATTCCGACACCGAAAAGATGATAAGTTTGACTTAGTGATTTATTACTTTAATATATATCGAAGCATGACATAGGAAAGTCCTTCAAGTTGACTACTAAAGTACTGAATGATTACTAAAAATTTAATAGAATATAACTTGTTTCCTTCTAATTTTACTAGATAAGTATCTGTTTATAGTATAGAATTTTAAGGAATTGAGTTTTATAAAGTAGGTTGAATATTATAATTTTTTAAATTAGGAACCGACTAATATTATCAACTTGACTTGATCTACTGAATCTGATATTTTTTTTATGAGTAAAACTTGTTTTATTTTAGGTCTATGAGATAGATTTATTTATATGATTTATGATGCTTTTTAACTCTATTTTTGTTCCTTTAATATATAGCAATTTACTATTAAATCATGAAAAATTTAACTAATAATTATCAAGATTAGGAAAGCTTAATGAACGATATCTAAATTAACTTTTAAGCATAGGTTTACCGATTTCTTCGCCATTACTATCAACCTTTGACAAATCTAGAAAATATGATTTTTACTTTCTAGCACAGAATTTATGCAATACTTTTGAGTAAACCTGAGAAAATCAAAATAATCACCTGAATTTGTAACCTCTACTCAATCCTGTTTTAGATATGATAATTGCTTTTTATAGTTATAGTAATTTGGTCTTTCTTTTAATTTATGGAAATAAAAAACCATAGAAAAATACTTATAGAAAATCTGTTTTACTCCTACCATTTAAAACCTTACCCTAGAATTAGGTTGTACTAATACCGACAAATTTTGAGCTATTTCTGTAGTGTCAATTGATAGTTACTCCCTAGATATATAAAATATTTGTCAGTATACTTCATAGGTATAGGTGATACAGATTTAATATACCCCAGTCATAAAATAACATTCTATAAAGCTGAAACAATTTTTTTTGTCTAAGGATAAATTTTACCATAATTCAGGGACAAAAATGGCAGATTTATTATTACTTTATTTTGAGCCAACATTGTTTGGTCTATCTTTGAATTTAGGGAAATAGAAAACCAGAGGAAAAATACTTATAGGAAGTCTGTTTTACTCCCACAAATTAAAAACTTTCCCTGGAATTATGTTATATTAATACCGACAAATTTTGAGCTATTTCTATAGTGTTAATTGATAGTTAGTCTTTAGATATATAAAATATTGGTCAGTATACTTCATAGGCATAGGTGATACAGATTTAATATATCCCAGTCATAAAATAATATTCTATAAAGCTCAAACAAGTTTTTTGTCTAGGGATGAATTTTACCATAATTCAGGGACAAAAATGACAGATTTACTATTACTTTATTTTGAGTCAACATTGTGCAGATATGGTGTTTCCTTTCCTTGTGTAAATTTTGCCATAATTATCTGTCTTGTTAAGCAGCTAATTTTTTTTGATATTTATATCGAAACTTCTCCCTATATTTGTGAAGATATCCTTAGTAGTGAAAAAAAATCAATCGTACATTTATGAAAGTTAATCTACGTTCGGCTCTCAATGATACTAATATTGATGCTTCTCAATCTTTATCTCAACGGCAAGTGGCCTTATCTATTTCGGTGATGGCTAATCAGCTAGAAAGGACTGTACCATTAAATTTATGTTTAATTTTAGACCACAGTGGTTCTATGGAAGGAAGACCACTAGAAACGGTTAAACAAGCAGCAGTACAACTTGTGGAAAAATTGAAGGAAGGCGATCGCCTTTCGGTTGTAGCTTTTGACCATCAAGCTCAAGTAATTGTTCCTAATCAGATGATCAATGATTCTGCTAGTATTAAGGGTAAAATTAATAAATTAAGAGCCTCTGGTGGTACTGCTATTGATAAAGGTTTAAAGTTAGGAATAGAAGAATTAAATAAGGGTAGAAAAGAGTCTATTTCCCAGGCTTTTATATTAACTGATGGAGAAAATGAACATGGGGATAATGACCTTTGTCTCAAGCTAGCAAAGTTAGCAACAGACTATAATATTACTCTAAATTCTCTAGGATTTGGTGATGATTGGAATCAAGATGTTTTGGAAAAAATTGCTGATGCTGGAGGGGGAAATCTTTCCTATATTCAACAACCAGAACAGGCAATAGAGGAGTTTAGTAAATTATTTAATCGCATTAAATCTGTAGGAATTACTAACTCTTATTTGCAATTTTATTTAATGCCTAAAGTGAGGTTAGCAGAACTTAAACCTATTGCACAAGTGGCACCAGATACTATTGAGTTGCCAGTAAAAAAAGAGGGTAATGGGTTTATAGTTAGACTGGGAGATTTAATGAAAGATATAGAAAGGGTGGTTTTAGTCAATACTTATATTGGGCAATTACCAGAAGGAAAACAAGCAATTGCTCAATTACAAATTCGTTATGATGACCCTGCTCAAAATCAAGAAGGTTTACTTTCAGAATCAATTTTAGTTGAAGCTAATTTTATGGAAAAATACCAGCCTCAAGTTAACTCTCAAGTACAAAATCATATTTTAGCTTTAGCAAAATATAGGCAAACTCAAATAGCTGAAACAAAATTACAACAGGGTGATAGAGCAGGTGCAGCTACAATGTTACAAACAGCAGCTAAAACAGCATTACAAATGGGAGATACAGGAGCTGCAACTGTTTTACAAACTAGTGCTACTCGCTTACAAGATGGGGATAAACTTTCAGAAATGGAACGTAAAAAAACAAGAATTGTTTCCAAAACCATTTTAAAGTAGAGAATATTTTCCTAGTTTTTTAGCCAGGGAAATTTTCCCTGGTTAATAATTAGTTTGAGTCAGCATAATAGCAATTTCATCAAATATTTAATAACGGGACTTTAGCAAATTTCAAGCCCAAACAAACCCTAAACTCTCTTTAT
>JAGGDU010000136.1:0-8610 GCA_018457135.1 Trichodesmium erythraeum GBRTRLIN201
TTCAGGGGAAATTTATAAGTAAAAGGTGGTAGCTATAGTTTAGCGATCGCTGTTTCTATCCGACTAATACCTTCGCGAATATTTTCAATAGAATTAGCATAAGACAACCTTAAATATCCATCTCCAAATTTTCCATAAGCAGTTCCGGGTAATAAAGCAACTCCAGCTTCAGCTAATAAATAATCTGCCAATTTATTGGAACTTATTGGTAATTGTTTCACATTTGGAAAAGCATAAAAAGCACCTGCTGGTTTTCGACAATTAATACCTGAAATAGAATTTAAACCATCCACAATAACATCACGTCTTTGTTTAAATTCTGCGAATATTTTTTTGACAAACTCCTGAGAATTTTTGATGGCTTCTATGCCAGCTATTTGAGTAAATGAACAAGCACAGGAATTAGAATTTAACATCAATTTATCTAACTTTTCTGCTATTGCTTTGGGAGAAATAGAATAACCTAAACGCCATCCAGTCATAGCATAAGTTTTTGAGTGCCCATCTAATAAAATTGTACGTTCTTTCATACTAGGAAAACTGATGATACTGGTAAATTTTGAGTCGTAGTTTAAGTGGGAGTAAATTTCATCAGAGAGAACATAAAAATTATGTTTAACTGCTAATTTAGCTATGGCTTCTAAATACTCAGGAGTTAACACACTACCAGTAGGGTTATGGGGAGAATTAATAATTAATAATTTTGTTTTTTCTGAAATAGAATTAACTAGATTATCTATACTAAATTGAAAATCTAATTCCTCTAACAAAGGTAATGGAATAGGTTTCCCTCCCACTAAATTAATTACTGATTCATAAACAGGAAATCCAGGGTTTGGATAAATCACTTCATCTCCTGAATTTATTAATGCTAAAAGAGTAAAAAATATGACTGGTTTTGCTCCTGGCATTACTACTACTTCATCAGAATTAACTGATATATTTCTAGTTTGAGAAATATGTTCTGCTATGACTTCTCGTAACTTTAATAAACCTGCTGCTGGAGTATAAGTTGTATAGCCATCATTCATAGCTTGGAAAGCAGCTTCGCGAATATTTTTAGGAGTCTTAAAATCAGGTTGACCTATTTCTAAATGAATAATATTTCGACCTTGAGATTCTAATTGTTTTGCTTTAGTAAAAACTTCAATTGCAGCATCTCCGCCTAAGCTATTCATTCTTGTTGCAAAATTCATCTTAAATAATTGCTGGAGATTCCCACTTTAATTTTTGATGATCGTGGTGAAAGGAAAGCAACCAGCATATAAATTACTTTCCTCTAAAGTATTCGAGTAAACTTAATTACTCAAAATGTAAACTATCAATTTTTTTTACGTTTAGTGCTTTTAGATAATTGTTTAAATTCCGTAAATATTTCAGAAATATCAAATAAGTTTAATTGAACTAGAGTATCTAAAACTTGGGCTAGTTGAGATTGAAAAATTTTGATATTTTTTTGCTTAACTAACTCACGAAAACTATAGGTATAACCCTCAATTTTATGTGTATCTTTGCCAGACTTGTGACTGATACTTTGATTTGCTCTGGTTTTAGATATTTTACAAGAGAAATTTAGCGGAACTGTACCTCATAAACTACTGAATGGGCTGTATTTTTTCTACTTCTATTCATTTACTAATCTTCTCGGGTAATTCCTAGGATAGATTCATCCCAATAATCTTTAAATTTAGAACCAGACATCTTTTTTATATATAAGTCATTGAAATGCTGATTTTGTTCCTCTGTAAAATAATTACGCCAGTCTCCTACTATTCCTTTTCTTAAATGTGGAGCTTCATTTTGATTAATTCTCATCCAATTACAATCAGCTTTATCATTTTTTTTCATTTCTTCTAATTTACTATCAATTGCTACTTTGTCTATAACTTCTGCAGACACTTTGATTTCTAAAAAAGCTGCTAATTGGCTCAGACAAGTTTTGATATTTTTTTTCAATTCTTCGTATGTAAGATATAAGACTTGTTGACGAGATGGTAAAAATTTTTCCCAATGCAAGTGAAAATCAAACCAACTTCCATAATGTACCTGACCTGATAAATATAATTCAAAAAAGTCATTCCAATTGTCTTGATAAGATATACTCTTTTTTCTTCTCAAATGATGGTACATAGAAACAGCAACATCTTTAGGGTTTCTGAGTAGAAATATGTATTTTGTATTCGGTAGTCCTTCGGGTGTTAAATGAGGCCGGCCATAAAAAGTTAAGATTCGAGGAGATGGGAGAGATTAAATATACTCGTAAGAACGTTTTTGAGCAGGCTCTAGACATGGAGACAAACAAAACTCTAGCCTGGAAAAAGCTTCCATCATATTTAAATTAGGTTGATTGCCTTGATGATTTAAAAGTAAAAGGATCTGCTTTAGCCAAGTAGATCCAGATTTTATATAACAAACAAAAAAAATATCCTCATTTCTGGTTTTGAAGCGAGTCAGTATGGTATTTACTTTTTCTTCGGTAACAAATTGAGGATATACTATGCCATCTACTATGGAATACCAAGAAGAATTTTGAGTTTTCATCTGAACAATCTCTATAAACTTTTCAATAGTTTAAAAATAGGATGAATTTTAATTATTGCAATTGGTCTGTTAATTTTTCAAAGGCTGTTTGAGAAGTACTGCGTGGGATTGTTCATTCCTAAAAACCTAGCTCTTTCCACAACTATTCCATATAAGAGAATTGGGGTTAATAAGCCTATGTCCTGGTAGGAGATAGGAGATAGGTTTGACGAAATATTTTTGAGAGGTTGAGAAATAATTTCTCAGCAATACTGGACACAAAAATTATAGTTTCTGCTATTCTATGGCGACTTCTATAAATGTTTAGAATTAAAACATTAATGTAGGGATATTTATAATAGTTGACATATACTTTATATCTTAATACTCTATTTTTTTTGTTTTAACTTTTAACTTAAATAGGAAAATATAAATAGTTGATTTAACGCATTGTTAGGGATTTCGCCAGGGTTTTATATGTCGCAGGATGACCAGCAAAATATCCAGAAAAATAATACCTTGGAGGTTGATAATGATTTTCAGCAGTAAAAGGAGCTAAAAATTTATCAGATACAAGGTCTTTTCTGACAAAAAATGCGTTGACTCCAGATAAATTACAGCCTACAAGACAATAACCTTTTTTCTCTAAATTTATCTCTAGAAACTTCAATGAAACTCCAAAGCAATCATCTTTTTCCCAAGTATGTGTTTCATCATAGTCCATACAAAATAAAATTGGCGGTCTAAACTTAGCGTTATATTCAATTATGATTACTCTTGGCTTAATACAGGTTATTGCGCTGAGAACATGATAGTCATTTCCATCAATATCAACTGACAATAAATCAATTTCATTGGATTTTATCTGGGAGTAAATCAATTCATTTATATTATCTTTTGTAATAAATGATTGAATAAGTTTTAATTGTCCTTTAGTGATTATTTTAGTAAAATGCTTTCTGATTTTCTTGATATAATTTAAAGAAGTATCAATCCATAAACCTTCTCAATCATCAAAAAGCAGAGAAAGAGTATTATTTTCTAAACCATTACCTATGCCAAATTCTACAAATATTTTATTTGTTACACCAATCCTTCTAAATATTTCTCTGATAATTCCATCTTCATCAGTTTGTGAGTATATCTTACACCCAAAAGGAATTAAATTTTTTGGTTCTTGATATCGAGAACTTTCCCTAACACGATCCATTTCCTGAATTATAGGAATTTGTTTAATACGCTCTCTGATTATCAAACTGTATTTTCTTTCTTGAATTATAGAATTGACAAATTTCTTTAGTTTAGCTATTTTCATAAATGAGTTACTATCGCCAATAATTAATAAAGTTGTTACTAAATAGATGAAATAAATCGCTCAAACTTAGACATAAAAATAATGCTAAATATTTTTGATTTTAATAGTTACAATTCCTAAATAACAAAGATTCTGAGAATTGTTTCAGCTATAAAGTGACAAGTCCATTCTACTATTCTAGATTTTGTACTTATTGTCAAGAGTTAAGACCATGCAGTCTACAATGATAGTAAAACTTAAATTTGAACTCTATTTTTGTTTGTACATAGTTATACTTCAGATTGGCGAGGATTCCAACGAGAACAAATTTCTTCAATATGCATATTCTTTCGATCCTTTTTAAGATGTCGTGGGTTACTTTCAAAAGATAAAGAGGATGGAAGAGAATCTGATTCATATTTCTCTTTAATAAATAATTCTATTTCTTTGTAAGAAACAGAAAAGGGAGCTCCATCAGATATCTTCGACTGATAATTTCTCAATGCAGCAGAAAATAGGCCAGTACCATCATCAAAAAATCGCTCAGTTGTAGCTCCGTAATTTTCGTATGGATAAAAAGCTAGGTCAGCAGGAGCTTTTGCTGCTACCCATGAAATGTAAGACCAGTATTCACTAAAGGTTTCAAATTGATTAGCAGAGCGCATCATGAGTAATAACCAGTTTTCCTGTGATTGAAAATAGCTTTTTACTTGGTTTTTAAATGATTCTAAATGTTCTTTTTTAAACCACATATGATGTGGAACAAAAGTACCTTCCTGGTCTGTAAGTGGTTCAACCCCAAGTACGGAAGTAATCCATTCAGCCCATTTGGATACAATATGAGGATTACCATATTGATTGTGTTGCAGAAGGGCAAATTTGTGTTGTGTAGTTTCTTGATGATTACTGATGAGTGGCCAAGTATTAACAGGAAGTAGGTCGCTATCCCAAACAACAAACCATTCACTTAGGTTATCAATACCTTCGTAAGCACCAAGTTTTAATAACTGCTGATAAAACCAACCAGGATTATAAAGTGATTTACCTAAATCAAGTTCTGAACAAATTGCTTCTTTTGTTAGACCATGATTTTGAAAAAAGTATTCTTCTTTGTGAGCAGAAACTGGAGCAACTTGCCATTCTTTAACTTTCTGTTCTAATAATTGAACTTCGGTTTTTGGGGCTATTATGTGGATAGTCTGAGGTTTGTAGTGATGACTAATTCCTTCTAGGACAGCTTGGGTATTCCAACGCACTTTGTAGAGGGGGATAACAAAGTCGAATGTTTCTTTTGTCATAATTTTTGGCAGTTTTCTCTATATAGTACAGACAAGTTAACTTTTTGAGTTTTTCCACTCAGAATACTTTTGATTTTTAGCTAATAAGCTAATATTGGTGCTTTGACTTTTTTCAAGGATAAAAATACCTATCATTGCTCTTTTGGGGTAAGGAAAATACACAGCTATTGTTGAAAATGGCTCAAAACTAGATATGCTAGGAAACAAGTTGATTAGATGTTAAATGATTACTATATAAGTGTTTAATACTATTTCTAACATATTTTTGAGAAGGGTACTAATATTCAACAAGGAAGGAAAGTGTTTGATTTGAAAATGTTCTGTTTTGTCAAATGTTAATCGTTTTTTATTTTGTATTTTATGGCTGCTTCAAAGAATATAGTTACAGTAAACAGGAAGGGAAAAGGGAGCAGGGAATAATAAAAATTATTCTCATATTTTCCCAATTTTTCAAGCTCACAGTTTATGACTTTATTGCGGAAAGCCAAGTTTCTATATTTCAAGTCTATGGTAAATAAAATAAATGAAAATCTTCTTTATTCCACGAATAATATTTTTTTTTATTTTAATGATATTCGTGCTAATTGTTATTACTTTTTCTTCGATGGCGACTTTTACAGGAATAGATATTCAACCGAAACGCCTGGAGTTGATGTTAGCTAATATATTAGAATCTGAACGTAGTGAAAGTACATTAAGTCTGCCTGTAAAAATTCCTTTGGCTAATGTTGAGAAAGCATTAAATCTGAATATTCCCCAGACATTTATGGGTACAGAAGCTGATCCTATAGATTTACTTTCTAATGATAAGCTTACCTATAAAATTAATCGCCAAGATTTGATTATTGGTACTCGAAATAATCTGATAACTTTTTCAGTACCAGTATCAGGTACTGCAAGAATAAAGGGTAAAGTTGATTTAGGTTTTACTAGTATTCCAGTTAGTACGCGTACAGATATTGTGGGTACAATTTTTGGTGATCTTGCTTTAGGAATTGATAATGAATGGAATATTCAACCTAATCTAAATGTACGGACTAATTTAACTAAAGCAGATGTACCAATAAAAAATATTGGTACTATTAGTATTCGTAGTATCTTGCAAAAACAGGTAGATAAAGCTATTAATAAAGAGAAGCCTAAATTAATTGCAAAACTTGTTGAAAAGTTAAACTTAAAAGCAGAAGTAACAAAACAATGGAATAATTTGCATTTGTCGGAAAAGGTCAATCAAGATCCTTCAATTTGGATTAAAACTGAGCCACAAAGTGTTAGCTTTAAGGAGTTTGATTTGACTGATGGTAAAAATGTTCAGTCTGGAATTGGGATTAGGATGCTTGTGGATACTTGTATATGCAAAGAAGCTCTTGCTATTAATTTTAAACCATTACCTAATCTGACTATTCAAGAGCAGATAATAAATAAATTTTTAATCAATTTACCTGTGCAAGTTTCTCTTGATGAATTGAATAATACTCTTCGCTCTAAAGTTAGGGGTAACTCTTTGTCTATTGATGAAAATCTGAAACTCATTGTTAAGGAAATTAATTTGTCTGCATTGGGTGAAAAAATTCTTGTTAAAGTTGATTTTAAGGCTGATAAAAATAGTTTTCTTCAGGAGGCAGAAGGAGTATTGTATCTTTGGGGTAATATTTTCTATGATCAAGCTTCTAATTATCTTAAAGTGGTTGAACTTGATTATGATGTTGATACGAAAAATGCTTTAATATTGACTGCGGATTTGCTTTTGAAACCTATTTTACTTCGGAAAATTGAAGAGCGTCTTTCTTTTCCTTTAGACCAACAATTAAGTCGAGCAAAAGATGAGGCTAATGAATATATTCGGAAGATAAAATTACCTCCTGAGATTGATGCAAATATTGTAGTTAAAACAATTAAAGTTCAAAAGGTTGTTGTGACAAATAATGATATTTACCTTGTTTTATTAGCAGATGGAAATATGTCGGCTATTTTGAACATTGGAGAGTATTGATTTCATCCTAAAATAACGATTTAATAGCTTAAAAAGCATACTATTATATTGCTAATACTGATAAATAAAATCTGTCATAACTAAGCTTAAACTAAATAATAAGCAGAAAAGCTTGATGCTCAAAACACAGGTTATAGCAGATGGTGTTATAACTGGGATTAAGTTTGACTGAATGCAGTACATAAAGATGGTGCGCGAATCAATGTCGGTCAACTCAGAGAGGTTTTTATTAATCACAAAAAACCACTAATACCTTGGATGAAAAAGTTTTATTCTAAAGTGTATCAATACGCTTTTGTCTACTTAGCTGAAGCATTTAAGAGCTTCTTTTAGTTCGGAATTCTTCGCAAATAATGGTTGGGTAAGTATTCAAGATTTAATAAAAAATGTAAGTCTGATTCTTTTACTGTTGATAGTTGCAGAAAACTAATATAATTAAACGGATGGAGTTACAAATTATCTTTTATTTGTATTTTTAAAACTTATGAACCCCGGCAGAGGTAACTACAAAATAAATTACCATTAGTAGATAAGTAGGTGATTGGTATCTTAGCTTTAGCTATTAATTTGATGCACAACTACACTAAAAAAACTGATGTAGTTAGTGTATATTTAGGATTGAAAAATTTGGCTAAATTAAGTGTTGCTAAAGTATGTGAAAGTGTGAATTATTTAATAAGATTTGAAGCTAAAGTATCTAGAATACAATACCTAAGTTGTAATAAACAGATAGGTTCTGCTAACAGTTGAAAAGCACAACTTAAGATAGCCGAACTACATAGAAAGGTAGCTTTTTATGTCGTGCAGGGAAATCAATAGATGACCAAGGATTTTATGAATTTCGCAGATAGCTAGGATATAAATGTCAATGGTACGGTTCTACACTGGTAATGTTCTATATTATGTTTCTGTCATCAAAGACTTGCTCCAACTGTGGTTATGTTTAGGATATGCTCTTAAGTTTAAGGAAAATTCATTTGTCCTAACTTTTGTTTGTCAATTTTATTGATACTTAAACCCTAGTATAAATTTAAGAAATTCGGTGGGCTCGCCTGTGAATGCTTATGGATGAGTAACGCTGACGACCTCAGTTGAGGTAGGAAGTAAACATCAATTTGTTAGGTTATGTGAAGCTTTGTATCAGTTTTATAGAGCAGTAATCAGTCATATAAGTAAATAGAGCAACAGTAAATTCATTTTTTTAAGCACTCTAATTTTGCGGTTGGTGGGAAAATTCCTAACTATTGCGGATAGAGCAACAGTAAATTCATTTTTTTAAGCACTCTAATTTTGCGGTTGGTGGGAAAATTCCTAACTATTGCGGATAGAGCAACAGTAAATTCATTTTTTTAAGCACTCTAATTTTGCGGTTGGTGGGAAAATTCCTAACTATTGCGGATAGAGCAACAGTAAATTCATTTTTTTAAGCACTCTAATTTTGCGGTTGGTGGGAAAATTCCTAACTATTGCGGATAGAGCAACAGTAAATTCATTTTTTTAAGCAC
>JAGGDU010000136.1:8710-11794 GCA_018457135.1 Trichodesmium erythraeum GBRTRLIN201
TAACTATTGCGGATAGAGCAACAGTAAATTCATTTTTTTAAGCACTCTAATTTTGGGGTTGGTGGAAAATTCCTAACTATTGCGGATAGAGCAACAGTAAATTCATTTTTTTAAGCACTCTAATTTTGGGGTTGGTGGAAAATTCCTAACTATTGCGGATAGAGCAACAGTAAATTCATTTTTTTAAGCACTCTAATTTTGGGGTTGGTTCGGAAATTTCTGACTATTGCGGATGGAACGTAACCTTAAACTAAAGGGGATGTCAAATTCTCAATTTTTGTCTAATTCGACTAATAAAAATATCAACCTCTGGCAAATTCATTTTCATTACTATCAAACCAAAGATACCTAACGCCGAAAAACTTGCTAAACCAAGTTCTAATAACTGCACAAAAAATCCCTCACTTCCCAACACTAACTGACACCCATAAAGCACACTCCAACAAACAAAACTTGCCGCCAAAGTTCCAAGAATTAAACCAGCAAAAGGTATCAACCATTCTCCCCAAGGTAAACCCCCTAATTTTTGATCTAATAACCAGAGAAAAATTACCATTGAAATTAAATTTACCCCCACCGTTGCTAATACTAAACCAGGAGCACCAAAAGTATTGATCAACAAATAATCTAAGAGGGCATTCAGAAAAATATTAAATACACTAACTTTAAAAGGAGTTTCTCCATCTCCCAAAGCATAAAAAACTCTGACTAAAACATCCCTTCCTAAATAAACAAACATTCCTACTGCATAAGCTATTAATACAGAAGCGACAAATTTTGAAGCGGATAAATCAAAAGCATAACGTTCATAAACTACCCTGACAATAGGCAAAGCTAAGGTCACCATAATTGCACTTAAAGGCAACATTGTAATTCCTGTTAATACTAAAGCTTGCCGAATTCGATATTTTAAATCTTGCCAATTTTCTGGTGCAGCTAATCGAGAAAATATTGGTAAAAATGGAACTAAAATTACATTAGAAATAATTCCCAAAGGTGTCTGTACTAATAAACCAGAATAACCTAAGGAAGCGGCAGCTTGGGGAATATAAGAAGCAAAAAATAAGTCTGTATAAACATTAATATGTAACATTCCAGAAGACAAAGTTGCAGGTATCATTACTTTGGTAATTTCTTGTACTCCTGGGTTGCGAAAATTAAATCTGAAACGTAATTTTCCTAAACCTGCTCGCCACAATGAGGGAACTTGAATTAACCATTGTAATATTGCTCCGATGAGGGTACTCCAAGCTAAAATTATGCCTCCTATCATGGCATGTTCTGGTTGAGTAATGTTTTCTCCTAGCTGGAAGACTAGTATAAAAATTCCTCCAATGAGAGCTATGCTAGAAAACAATGGGCTAATAGAAGGTAGCCAATATATATCTGCAGCATTAAGGGCGCCAAAACCAATGCCTATTAGTCCTGCTAGTAAAGCCATTGGGGCCATAATTTGGAATTGTTGGATGGCGATCGCTCGAATTTTTAGACCTGTTGTTGTTTGGCTTAAACCTGGTGCTACTAGGTCAATTAAAGGATCGGCAAAAAAAATCAGACTAACTGTGACTAACAATAAGACTCCACTGACTAAGGTTGTGATGGTTTCTATTAGTGGTGCTGCTTCTGACTTATCGCGCTTTGCTAAGACACTTACTATGGCACTATGAAAGGGTCCGTTAATTCCTCCTAGTAAGACCAATAAAAAGCCGGGGATGACGTAAGCGTAATTATAGGCGTCTACTGCTGCACCGACTCCGAAGGCTGCGGCGATGGCCTGTTGACGTATGAGGCCAAATATTTTACTGATTAATGTGGCTACTGCTACAATGCCAGCTATTTTTGTTAGGGAACGAGAGTTTTTTTGTGATTTTGATTCAGACACAATTATGATTCCAGATATAGCTAAAAATAGTGATGTATTTTCAAGTAAGTTTAGTTAAGATTTCAGTATTAAGTCATAGGAAACTGTAGATAAGTTTTTTTCTATTTTTTAGGATTTAACTAAAATTTTAAGTCATATAGTCTTCTAAGAGTTATGATTTGTCAAGAACTTGTGGAGTAATTAAATCTTGAAGCTGGAACAAGTCTAGAAAGCTAAATCAATCTATGGGTGCGGGGGTATGTTTATTTAGACTCCTAAATTTAGGGTGAAAAATAATTATGTCTTCCCCTATTCTCTATTTATGATCTTATTTTTTATATTTTTTGATACATTCAATCTCTGATTCATATTATTAATTCAATTGATAAAATTATTTAAGTATATATGTATATGTCAAATAAAAATAGCTTAAAATGTAGTATTTCTGGTGTGTTCATTATTGCTTATAAAGAAGATACAACAATTCTAGAAAAAACTTTACAGGAACAAGGTTTTAATTATGAACTTCTTAGGCAAAAATATGAGCCAGAATATAAAAGTTATTCTCCCAGTTATCTGACTCTTCTTAACCATAAAAATGCTTGGATAAAAGCAAGTGAAGAAGAGAAATCAAGTTTAATTATTGAGGCTGACTTTGTTCCTGTCATAAACTTTGGTTTATTACCTTTACCTTTCAATTTAGAAAATTATAATGTTGGTATAGCTTGGCTTTACACTTGTGCTCCTCAAATCTATAGTGTTTCTGATGAAAATTATGCTCAAGGTTTTTCAACTTCTGCAGTGGCTTATATTGTTACACCACGATCAGCTCTCGAATTAATTGAACTAGAAAATGAAGTTCGTCTGAATTCTGGAACTAATAATTATTCAACATGGGATTCTACTATTGATGAATTTTTAAGAGGTAGAGGTTTCCAAAATTTTGTTCCTTTTCGGAATTATGGGGAACATGGAGGATTACCTAATTTAGAACATTATCGTTATGGTTTAAGTAGAGTTCATAGAGCTGACATTCTTTATGATCGACTAGCTTTTATGCCAATATATGCTGGTAGGGATAAGTTTAAAATATGGAGATTATTTAGGGAAAGATTTCAGGGGAGATTGAAAGGTATATTGCGTTTACTTTTTGGTAAATATTTACGATTAAAAATAATCAGGAATTCTAGTTTTCCTCTCAGGCTAATTCGCTTTGCAGTTTG
>JAGGDU010000136.1:11894-23294 GCA_018457135.1 Trichodesmium erythraeum GBRTRLIN201
ATATGATTTGTTATCCAATAATTATGAATAATCAACTAAAATTCTCTTACAAATAAAAATAATCAGGAATTCTAGTTTTCCTCTCAGGCTAATTCGCTTTGCAGTTTGGCGTCAATTATTTTTGAGAATTTAGGGAATAGGGAATTTTAATAGGGAGAAGGAAGAGATGGTAAGGTTTGAACTTTAGAACATTTTTTTGTGTTTTATATTAGTATTTAAATTTTTGTTCGGATGATTTTTTGTATTATCTGAACTTTATAGACTTAAGATAAATATGATTTGTTATCCAATAATTATGAATAATCAACTAAAATTCTCTTACAAATATCCTTCTCTTGAACCAGGTATTTTAATTAAACGTTATAAAAGGTTTCTGGCAGATATAGAGTTAAAGTCTGGAGGAATTATTACTGCTCACTGCCCAAATACGGGTCCAATGACTGGAGTTTCTACTCCGGGAAGTAATGTTATGGTTTCTTATAGTAATAATCCAAAACGAAAATTAGCTTACACTTGGGAATTAATTGAAGTAACTGATAATGAACCGACTTGGGTGGGAATTAATACGGCTTTACCAAATCGAGTTATTAAGTTGGCGTTGGCCGAAAATTTATTTCCTGAATTGGGAGATTATTATGAAGTTAAAACGGAAGTTGTTTATGGAAAAGATAGGAAAAGTAGGGTTGATTTTAAGTTAATTAGTGAGACTAAAAATATTTATCTTGAGGTTAAGAATACTACTTGGGCAGATGGAAGAGTTGCTTTATTTCCAGATACGGTTACAAAAAGAGGGCAAAAACATTTACGTGAATTAATAGGGGTAGTTGAACAAGGGGAAAGAGCTGTATGTTTGTTTTTGATAAATCGTGGTGATTGTTATCAGTTTGCTCCTGGAGATGTTGCTGATCATGATTATGGTAAACTTTTGAGAGAAGCTATGATTAAAGGGGTGGAAATTTTGCCTTGTAGATTTATAGTTACTCCTCAAGAAATTAATTATTTGGGGATAGCAGAATTTATCAATTAGGATATTGATTTTTGGATAAAAAAACTTAATAAAATATTCAATCGTTTTAAGTATGAGAAGTTGTTTGAGAAGTACTTTTAGAATTTTATTAATGTTTTTAAAATGTACTTTTTTTCAACTATTTTAAAGAATATATTGGGGGTTTTAAAGTTTATATTATGTTGAAAATAGGTTACGAGATATTTTTTTATAGGTTGATAAGCTGCTTCTGAACTTATGTGATTTTTTTTATCTATAGTAGGTGATTATAAATTTAGTTTTTACAATAGTTAGATACTTTCTATGACACATACTATAATAGTGGTAAATAAATTTTATTTTTGGAATTGATAATTATGGTTTACTGATTAACTATCAAATGATTAACTAATATTGATAAGTGCTCTTTTTTTGTTGAAAAAAATGGCGACTTTTCAGTCTATAAAGCTAGCTTATATTATTTTTTTTAGCTAACCATGGCAGATGGCAGCAAGGAACAAATATATGTGGATACTTTTTAATTATTTTCTATTTATTCTGGCTCCTAACTCTTGGCTTTTACTGTAACTAACACATACTTTTTCAGTAAGCTATAATTAATTTTTTTGGTCGATAGAGATTAATTTATTATAATAGTTTAATCGATGGTAATTAAAGCAAATAAGAGTTTTAAAACTTTCCATTTTTTTGTCTGCTAATATTTGGATATGCTAAGTATCATCTTCACGAAGATAGAAAATAAATGTATAGTAAAAAATATTTTTTATGCTTTATTTTCAATTTTGTTAATTTATGAAAAAAATATTTTAATGCTTATAAAAACCTGTACTTCTCTAGGCTATAAGTATAAAACTTAATTCTTCTAATATATTAATATATAAATTTAGTAGTTGCTATAAATCAA
The DNA here is from genome assembly GCA_018457135.1 of Trichodesmium erythraeum GBRTRLIN201. Lineage (GTDB taxonomy): Bacteria > Cyanobacteriota > Cyanobacteriia > Cyanobacteriales > Microcoleaceae > Trichodesmium > Trichodesmium erythraeum. Next base: position 13,805 of record JAGGDU010000136.1, read on the forward strand.
GAATAATCTTATATATTTTTTAATTTTGCTGCACCACTAAATTAATCATTATTGACTTATTTTGCTGTGCCAAGAATACTTCAATCAATATTTTTTCTCTATCAATATGCAAAAAAAAAGGGTTGCCTAAATTATAATTGTAAGTGGATAAAAATACTTTAATCAATATTTTTTCTCTATCAATATGCAAAAAAAGGGTGACTTAAATTATAATTGTAATCAGTTATCTTTTAGTCGTTTCAAGTCTTCAGACATAGAATAAATAGCAAATTATATTGAGAAAAGTTTTGACTATTATGTTGAATATTTATTTGATAAATATCTTCTATATAGATACTTCAATACGTTAGTAAGACTAACATTATAAAAGAGAGAAAATGCTAATATTACCCCGAAAAATTAATCTAGGAATCATAATAATTTTACTCACATTCAGCAGTGGATGTTCTCTATTCCTAAAACCATCTCCCAAAGTTCATATCACTTTAGGAAACCCAAGTAATGCCACAACTAATATGGAGAATTCAGATAATTATTTAATAGAAAAATCCCAATATGTATTGTCATATAACCGAAATAAAGGAATAGCAAACTGGGTGAGTTGGCAACTGAATAAATCTTGGTTAGGATATGTAGAAAGACAGGATGATTTTCGCCCAGATGAGAGTTTGCCTGAAGACTGGTATCATGTTAAAACTAATAATTATATAAATAGTGGTTATGACCGAGGACATTTAATTCCTTCAGCAGACCGAACTGCTAATGAGAATGATAATTCAGCTACGTTTTTAATGACTAATATAATTCCCCAAAGTCCAAATAATAATCGGGAAACTTGGCGGGAGCTGGAAGAATATTCTCGGGAACTTGTAAAGGCAGGAAATGAGCTTTATATTATTGCTGGAGGGTATAGAAAAAAAGGAAATATTGCTGGTGGTAAGGTGACTATTCCTAGTCGGTTATGGAAAGTTATAGTAGTTTTAAAATCTGGTGTTGGTGTGAGAGGAGTTGATAAAAATACTAGGGTTATTGCAGTGGATATGCCTAATTCTAATCGAATTAGAAGTGACTGGAAAGCTTACCGAGTTTCTGTAGATAAAATTGAATCTTCTACTGGTTATGATTTTCTTTCAAAAGTTCCAAAAGAAATTCAAGATGTGATCGAAAGTCGAGTTGATAATAGGTAAATAATAGGTAAATTATATCTCAATTTGAAAGGTAAAGAAGTCATAAGTTAGATTTATTTGATTACGTTTAATATAGATGTTTTGATTAGGGCGATCGCTAATTATAATTAAAGAGGAAGATATGTAAGTATTCAGCTATCAGCTATAAGGAAAAATTAGCTCCCAAGAATAATTAAAAGTTCTACACTGAAAAGATGACAAGCTTTATTTAGTAATTTTGAATTTCATGTATTTTTTTGTGCAGTATGACCAGGGAAAAGCGCTCAAGCTGAATACTAATAGCTGAATTTTTCCTTTAGTACGGGTAATAATAACTAATATTTAAGTCTCAATATAAACTGTAGCTAAACCAGCATAATTTCCAGTATTAGTCCTACCAATTATATCAATATAAATTTCAATTCTACCAACTTTATATACTTTTAAATCACTTAAATATTGCTGCATTTTCTTAACATTTTTTTGATATCTTTTAACCCTCTCATACTCTTTAGAATTATACCTAAAAGTTAGTATAATTTATAATTGAAAAAGCCATCAAATTCTATGACTTTAATTGAAGTATCCAAATAATATCTAGTAATTTTCAAAACAACTTCATTATCCAGTAAAACTTTTTCAGCCAATTCCCAGTTCAAAACTTCAAAAGGATAATCAAATTCACTCATCCATAGTAAACCCTTGAACGCTTCATCTAGGAGCTCAAAAACTTCTAAATTAGTCATAAAGATTTTCCAACTTTCTTCTTACTTCTTCTCTTATCAATAGTTTATTGAGGTAGAATATCTAACCTACATTTACTAACCCAACATTCAACAATTTTATCATTTCTCCAATAATACCTATTTATAATCATAATCCTAATGTTGCTTAGGGATAATCATATTAACTCTCAATAGCTACCCGTTAATATTTTTTTGTGAATAAGCGATCGCTATTTTAATTATCAGTTATCCCTTGTAAAATCTAGATTTCAAAACTGCGAACATCAAGTAATATTAATACTTAAGCTTTTTCCTTATTTTTTTGATTATAAGTTGTCTAAAATACAATCATAAACTGTAAAGTGGAGCGATCGCTTATGACAATGACCATGGTAGAAAAAATCCTGGCCAAAGCATCAGGAAAATCTACTGTTAACCCTGGAGAAAATATTTGGGTGAATGTTGATGTATTAATGACCCATGATGTTTGTGGTCCTGGTACCATTGGCATTTTCAAACGAGAATTTGGTGAAAATGCCAAAGTTTGGGACAAAGAAAAAATTGTCCTGATACCAGACCACTATATTTTTACTGCCGACGAACGGGCAAACCGCAACGTAGATATTTTGCGAGACTTTGCCCAAGAACAAAACATCAAATATTTCTACGACATTATTGAACGGTCAAACTTCAAAGCCAACCCAGACTACAAAGGAGTTTGCCATGTAGCCCTGGCCCAAGAAGGTCATACTCGTCCGGGAGAAGTCCTATTTGGTACTGACTCCCACACTTGTAACGCAGGAGCTTTTGGAGAATTTGCTACAGGTATCGGTAATACAGATGCTGCCTTTATTGCAGGTACAGGCAAACTATTGGTCAAAGTGCCAGCAACTATGCGCTTTATCTTGAATGGGGAAATGCCCAATTATTTATTAGCAAAAGATTTGATACTTCAAATTATTGGAGATATTTCTGTATCAGGTGCTACTTATAGAACAATGGAATTTGCTGGGGAAACTGTTGGACAAATGACCATGGAAGAACGGATGACCCTATGCAATATGGTTATTGAAGCGGGGGGTAAAAATGGAGTTATTGCTCCCGATGAGATGACCTTTGAATATTTGCGGGGTAGAACCGATAAACCATTTGAGTCATTTTATTCTGATAAAAATGCCGAATTTTATAGCGATCGCTCCTATGATGTCACAAAATTAGAACCTGTAGTAGCTAAACCCCATTCTCCAGATAATAAGGAACTTGCCCGTAACTGTCAGGATGTTAAAATTGACCGAGTTTATATTGGTTCCTGTACTGGAGGAAAAACTTCTGACTTTCTTCATGCAGCGAAACTTATTAAAGATCATCAAGTGAAAGTTCCGACTTATTTAGTACCAGCAACTCAGAAAGTTTATGAGGATTTATTTATTATTAAACATGATGGAAAAACTCTCTCAGAAATATTTTTAGATGCTGGTTGTATTGAACCTGCAGCTCCATCTTGTGCCGCTTGTTTAGGAGGACCAAAAGATACATTTGGGCGATTAAATGAACCGGAAATTTGTGTGTCTACAACTAATCGTAATTTTCCTGGTCGAATGGGAAATAAACAGGCACAAGTCTATTTAGCTTCTCCCTATACAGCAGCAGCTTCAGCTTTAACTGGATATGTTACTGACCCAAGAGAATTTATGTAAATTTCCTGTTTATGGGAGATGAACTTTTATGTTGTATCTTTGTAAATTAAGAATTTGTTAGTTATTTAGGAGTTAAAAGGTAGGGATAAATAATTTAGGAAGAAGCTTAAAAAATCCTTCAATATTCCCTATCTATCCTATTTATTAAAATATATCTTTTCTGGAATTAGCTCCAATTGATGAGACTTGATGTTGTATATTTGTGAATTGAGAATCTATTAGTTATTTAGGAGTTAAAAGGTAGGAATAAATAATTTAGGAAAAAGCTTGAAAATTTCTTCAATATTCCCTATCTATTCTATTTATTAAAATATATCTGTTCTGGAATTAGCTCCAATTATTGATATGCTTTTACATCCTCCTTAAGTTCAAATTTAAGTGAGTTATCTATGGGTCATGCCTGGGAAATATTTAGCTAAACTTGTTACATATATGATCAATATTAATATGATCAAAAAGTCGAATTATTAAAGGGGGATAAAAAGCGATGTCTATGTTCTTAGATTAAATAAACAAGTAGACAAAATTAATTACGTATTTTGTCAACCTAAATTTATTATACTGTACATCTCCCATAAAATTAGGCGAGGGTTACAATTAAGTTTTTAGTGGTTATGACGATCTGCAATTTATCAGAATTTATCTAATGACTAATTTTTTTTAATTGATTGATATAAACTATGTGAGTAATCTTGAATTTAAAAATAAATCAACATTAATATCAGGGTGTCGGTTAGCAATGCTCAAGCGACACCCTTACTAATATAATAATTATTATCATTTTTATTATTTATCATCATTTTTAATGGTTGCTTATATTCTTTAAATCCTTAGAATACAATTTTTTGAGGCATTGTTACTATGACATGTAGCATCCTAGGAAAGGTCAAAGTTCTTTTAGGCTTAGACTTGGCAGGAAAGCATATCTAATATCTGGGGAAGATATCAATAGAATTTTTATCAAGTGAATTAGAGTTAGTACTAAAAAAAAAGGAACAGAAATGAAAATTTCAGATTTTAGATTTATTTTACAGATATTTTATATCTATATCTAAATATCTATATTTAATCTTTAAGGAATATTTCCTTATTAACCAATACAGTTTGAATAATACCAAAATTCAGGTATATATAGAGCCATTATATGAGCTTTTCAGATGACATAATTACCAAAAAAAAATCCTTAACTAAACCCCATTATTTTATTCCCCATCTTTCAATTCTTCTATCAACTTAGATTCATCAAAACGCCGAATATAAAATTGTGCAACTTTGTCTTCTGGGTTGATTTGTAAAATTTCAATCATTATTTGTTTAGCTGTAGCAAACTTTTGTTGAAAATAAAGAAAAACTGCTTGTTCAAATTTAGTTTTAGTTTGTTTTTTTAATTCTTTTTGTTCTTCAGGATCTCCATCAAAAATTTCAAAAAGTCCAACGGCTTGTTTTTTTCCCTTCACTTTTACTTTATCAAGGAAACGATAATTATATTTATATGCTTCTTCCAGATTCAATAAAGTATTTTCACTAATTAAAATATTCACTCCATATAACTTAGTTAAACTTTCTAAGCGAGAGCCTAAATTAACAGCATCACTAATCACTGTACCATCAATTCTTCTCTCTCCTCCCACAATTCCCAACATCAAATCTCCTGTATTAATACCAATACCAATTTTAATCATTTCCTGTGATAATTTTTGACGTTCCTGATTAAAATCAGCCAAGTTTTTCAACATATTAATTGCTGCCTGAACTGCATCATCTGCCTTTCTGATAAAAATAGCCATAATGGCATCACCAATATATTTATCGATAAACCCTTCATTATCTAAAATGGCAGGTTCCATTCGGGATAAATAAGCATTAATAAACTTAAAGTTTTCTTCTGGAGTCATACTTTCACTTAAAGTTGTAAAAGAACGAATATCAGAGAACAAAATAGACATTTTTTGCTTAATACTATCTCCCAACTTTACATCTACAATACTCTCAGAATTCAATAATTGCACAAAATTATGGGGAACAAAACGATTATAAGCAGAACTTATTTTACTAAGACGAATATGAATTTTTATTCTGGCAAGTAATTCTTGTTTAGAAAAAGGTTTGATTAAGTAATCATTCGCTCCAGAAACAAAACCTTCCACCAAATCAGAAACTAATGGTTTTGCTGTTAACATAATAATGGGTAATTCAATATGTAAATATTTTTCCCGCAGTTTTTTTGCCACTTCATAACCAGTCATGTGAGGCATCATTACATCAAGTAAAATTAAATCTGGCATCAGGCCTTTTTCAATCATTTCTAATGCTTCAATTCCATTATTAGCTTCAGTAATAGCATAATTTTGTAAAGCCAAATTATTTCTAATAACTTGTAAATTAACTGGTTCATCATCTACAATTAAAACTGTAAAATCTCCCATTTCTGCTTCTAAATATTGTAGTTTAACGTCCTTACTTTTTGGTTCAAAATCTGTAACTAATGGTATTGATGGAGATAATGTAACTTGTGGAAAATTAACTACTTGAGTTTTAGAGATTGGAATAGTAAATTTAAACTGAGAACCCACACCTACTTCTGATAAAACGCAGAGAGAACCTTTGTGTAATTCTACTAACTTTTTAGTAATAGCTAAACCCAAACCAGTACCACCATATTCTCTAGAAGTAGAGCCATTTGCTTGTTCAAATGATTCAAAAATTTGATCTAATTTATCTGATGGAATGCCAATACCTGTATCACTAACAGTAATCTCTAATAAAGAAACGTTATTACTAGAGTTTTCTAGTTGATTTTCTAAGACTTTAGCCGAGACCTCTATTTTACCTGAGTCAGTAAACTTAACTGCATTACCAACTAAATTATAAAAGATTTGCTGAAGTCGATTTTCATCAGCATCAACAAAAGGTATATCATAACTAATAGAATTAATTATTTGTAAAGGCTTTGTACCAATCATGGAACTAGAAAGATTAATTACTATCTCTGCTACTTCTCTCACCCCTACTGGTTTTAATTTTAATTCGATATTGCGATGTTTAAGTTTATAAAAATCAAGAATATCGTTAATTAAATTTGATAATCTTTTGCCAGAAAAAATCACTAGATAAAGATTATTTTTAACCTCAGAAGATAATTCTCCTGCTACCCCATCTATTAATGATTCTGTAATCCCAATAATTCCATTCAAAGGAGTACGAAGTTCGTGAGATGTATTAGCTAAAAATTCGTCTTTTAATTTATCTAAATTTTCTAATTGTTTATTCTTAATTGTCAGTAAATTAAAGGAATTTTGTAATTGAAAAGCCATAGAATTAAAAGCTTTAGCAAGTTCCCCTACTTCATCATCACGATTAAGTTCAATTTTCTGATTAAATTCTCCTTCAGATAAGGCAGTAGCTACATCTTTTAGTTTTAAAATAGGTTGCACAACCCAACGAGATGTTAAGATACCAATTACTGTTGCTAAAACTAATGCCAATAGACAAAGTATAATCGTGATTTTAGTTTGTTTATAAATATTATCTAGAAAGTCTATTTCTGGAATTACTATTACTATTAACCAGTCTAAACCATACTGATCTTGGAAAGGTTTTATATTAAGAAATTGTCGTTGATTATTAATCTTAAATTGCAGATATTTTCCATCATTAATTAATTTATTTAAGTCAAATTCTGTGCTTAAATATTTGGCTGTAGCTTGAGTCAAATCATTATAACTTTCAATGGCTTGAACTCTCTCAGCTCCGTATGCTTTATTTATCGTACGAAAAGGCTTTTCTCCTGTAGAAGTTGCCACTAACATTCCCGAACGCTCAAGAATAAAAATTTGTCCAGTTTTACCAATTTCTAGACTCCCTAAAAAGTCACCAATTTGTGATAGATTAATATTTGTTAATAGTACACCCTGCAATTTTCCCTGGTCATTATAAAAAGCCTTAGATGCGCCAAGATAAGCAGTGAGACCAGCAGTATTAGGATAAATTTCACTCCAAGTAGGTTGACCACTAGCTACAGCAGCTTTGTACCAAGGTCGAGTGCGTGGGTCGAATTTAATACTATTTAATAGTTGGACTCGCTCACCAAATTGATTTGTGGAATAAGTTTCAAAAATATAATTGCTTTCTTGGGTTGAAATTCTCAGATGTAGAGTATCCTGAGTAAGTCTTTCGGCCCCCAAATTAACTTTATTTTCTAATCCTAATCCTGTAAAACCAAGAACATCAAATATTTGTAGTTGTTGCCAAAAGTAATTTTCTAATTGAGAAGTATTTTCTAAATCTAATTGACCATTACGAATAGTAGTAGCATTAATTTGATTAACCTGATGGGGAACACGAAGGTAAGCTTCTAAATTTTGTTCAACTCTAGCAACCTGTTCATTCAAAAGTTGATTAACTACATCATTAATAGCTCTTTGAGAATTTTCTATAGAAATATACCCTATTAAACCTACTACCCCAAATACTTGCACTATAAATGGTAGTATTAAAGTTGTACGGAGGGGAACTTTTCCAGAAATTTGAGCAAATAATCTACTCAGGTATTTTAAAGCCATAATGTTTATTTGAGAGTGGAATTACCTAGCAAACATATTTCCTCTAGCAAGGATATAATAGAGTTTGAGGATACTTCTTTGTGGGCAATATAACAACTCAGTCAAATATATTATAACTCTTCAGTATGATGTATAATATATAGTTGATTGGCATAAGACTTTTTTTACTTTTTACTGCAATGAATCAAAGGTTTCCGTACAATAATATCAATATCCAACTACCCAGTCTAAAATATCTTTTTTTTAGTTATGTACGGCTTTCCATATTCAAATATGACATTGGTGCATAGAAAGATGAAATTAACCTGTCAAAAGCTATGGATAGATTAAAGCATTCAAGTACCTAAGAGTAAAAGCTTCATTAGTCAACCTACCCTTTATTCCCAAGGCTATTTTATTTTAGGTTTTAGATACAGAAAAAATAGTTTAACTTTGTCTGAAAACCTTTAATCGTCAACTGTTTTTTTTATGAAATTATGTATATAAATATTTTAATTGAAAAAAACTTAAAAAAGTAAATTATCCACCAAAATATTAGTGTAAAATACATGGATAATGGTTAATATTAGTAATAACTATTTCTAGCCTTGTGTGAATAGATATCACATAAATATATTGGATATTTCACCTTAGCTAATCTATCAAGTATTATAGAAGCTTTTAATATTTATCCAAGATTACCATTATATTCAACAACCAGGGCAGAAAAAAAAGAGTGCTTTTTATTGACTTACTTCATCAATTCAATGAATAGTCAAGATAATTATCTAAGGATGATTCATTACAAAAGTGGGTGTATATTAATGGTAAAAATTTACGGAATATTGTTACTAAATTGAACGATAATCAGCAAAATTTTGTTAAAATAATTTCATCGTTTAATCGCAATAGTGGAATAATTTTAAATTTAAAATTATTGGGATCATAATTGTTAATAAATTAACCAAGCTCAATAATTTATAAGATCTTCCTCACTAAAGAATACTATTTTTACCATAAGTAATTTACATTGCTATCAAAAAAACTACTGAATTAATTACAATTACAAATAAAAATAATGATTATTTAATTGCTTTAAAAAGAATAAACCTACTTTATCTCGACAGATAGAACAGATCAGTAATAATCGCAATAAATTAATTTTTTCATGAAAAAGATCATAGTCATGATTGAAATACAGAAAGAATAATTTCAGTTTTTTAACCTGCATTAAGCATGGCTAATTTTTGGAAAAATGTTCAAAATTTTATTAAAGTATAAAGACTTTAATTTAGAGGTAAAATATTATAGCAATCCTAAGTAGGTTGCGGCAAAATTTCATACTGAAAAAGTTTTGGGAA
>JAGGDU010000137.1 GCA_018457135.1 Trichodesmium erythraeum GBRTRLIN201
TTCACTGTTTTGTCACCACCAGCAGTTGCAATAGTCTCTCCATCGGGACTAAATGTTATACCCCAGACCGAATCCTTATGGCCGGTGAGAGTCTGCAATAATTTCCCCTGACGGTTCCACAACTTCACTGTATTGTCACCACCAGCAGTTGCAATAGTCTCTCCATCGGGACTAAATGCTATACCATAGACCCAATTCTCATGGCCGGTGAGAGTCTGCAATAAATTCCCCTGACGGTTCCACAACTTCACTGTATTGTCACCACCAGCAGTTGCAATAGTCTCTCCATCGGGACTAAATGCTATACCATAGACCCAATTCTCATGGCCGGTGAGAGTCTGCAATAAATTCCCCTGACGGTTCCACAACTTCACTGTATTGTCACCACCAGCAGTTGCAATAGTCTCTCCATCGGGACTAAATGCTATACCATAGACCCAATTCTCATGGCCGGTGAGAGTCTGCAATAAATTCCCCTGACGGTTCCACAACTTCACTGTATTGTCACCACCAGCAGTTGCAATAGTCTCTCCATCGGGACTAAATGCTATATCCCAGACCCCCTTCTCATGGCCGGTGAGAGTCTGCAATAATTTCCCCTCACGGTTCCACAACTTCACTGTTTTGTCATGACTGGCAGTTGCAATAGTCTCTCCATCGGGACTAAATGCTATATCCCAGACCCCCTTCTCATGGCCGGTGAGAGTCTGCAATAATTTCCCCTCACGGTTCCACAACTTCACTGTATTGTCAGCACTTGCAGAAGCAATAGTCTCTCCATCGGGACTAAATGCTATACCATAGACCTCATTCTCATGGCCCTGAATACGATTAATTTCTCTAAATTCATCATCTTTGTTGCGTTTGTAAACTGCGAAGCGGAGGGCATTTGTAATCTCACTAGCTTCATCAGTTGCTGGAAATTCACTATCAATTTGTTTTTGCCTTGCTTTCATAGCAGTCATCAACCCATCCCATCGCTGACCTGAAAGAGATAACTCTCTAGACTTATTTGCCTCAGTAATAGCATTTTTCTTTTTTTCTTGTCTAGATAGTTTCAGTTCCTCTATTATTTTATCTCCTTTCCTTTGCCGAATGAACCAAACCAAATAATCATGTACTAACTGATAACGAGCTGCTGGTTTTTTTGGCAGCAAAAATACTAACCCCGAACCCACAAAAATATTTAATGCTAACTCTAACTTCTCCGGATTTAATTGGCTTTCTTTCACCAACTCAGCCTTAGTTTTCAGAGGTCGAGTATTATTTTCATCCGTCAATAACCACAACACCACCCAAGCCAATTTTTCATTTTCTTCCCCACAGTCTTTCACTACTGATTTTAAAGAGCTCTCTACCAATTCTACTTGAGGATTATCTCCTAATTCTTGATATTTTGCCAAAGTCGTAATTTGATCTTCCTGGAGTTGTGCCCCTACTACTTGTAACTCAATAGGACGAATTTCTCCAGACTGCTTTCCTAAGTCTTCCAGTAACTTTTCTGTTAGATTTTTCTCTATTTTAAATAGAGAATTTTCTGTTAATCTTTCAATAACTAATTTGGCGTTATCCGGTGAAAAATTACCCAGAAAATAAAGTATATTTTTACTTAAAATATCATTATTAATTGCATCTAAATTACCCAAACGATTAAGCTCTAATAAATAATGAATATAATCTTCTCTCAATGAAAAAACTATTTTCAAAAAAGGTATTTCCAAACATTTTTGGAGAAACTCAGCAAATAGTCGTTTATCTTTTGGTTCCATATTGGTCTTGGCAAAGAAAAATTCCTCAAATTGATCAAAAATGATTACCGTCAGTAGATTTAATTTATCATTACCATTATTTTTCAACTGATCAAAAATTGCTTCAGGGGAATTTAGACTCTCTGAATTAACTTTTAAATTGGGAATTATTTGTAATTTTTCCGCTAAAATTGTTCCTAATTCGGAAATCCAATTAACATAAACTCGTTGTAAAACTACTACTACATCACGAGTATTAATTGGTTTTGCCTCTAAAATCGGAACTAATCCAGCTTGTAAAATTGAACTCTTGCCTACCCCTGATTCCCCATAAATAACTATTAATTTATGGTCATTACGACTAATTCTTTCCAGCAATTTTTCCACATCAAGTTCTCGTCCAGATGCTGCTATTTCTTGTGTAAGTTTTTGTTGATTAATTCTCTGTTTTGACTGAGGTAAAGCCAAATTGATATTTTCTTTTATATCTCTCAAATAATTAGGACCAATAAAAGCTATCAATCCAAATTGTTGTTTTATTTTTTGTATTTCTTGCTTTAATTCAAAAGCCTTTAAATATTCTTTTTGTTGATAATATATTTCTCGTAATTCTGTGATAATTTTGATGCAAAATTCATGATTATACTTAGGGTTTATCGTAGATTTAGCCAGTTCCAAAGTGGCTATAGCTGATTTGATTTTACCATTACCTTTTTCAGATTTTGCCAAAGAAAATAAATATCTACCTTGATGATAATAGCGTTCCCAATCTAAGGTTTTTTTATCCTCATTTGAAGTAGGAGAAGATGCATAATCTAGAGTTTGGTTAAAAATTTTTATAGCAGTTTCAGAAAATTTTTTAGCTTTTTTATAATTGCTATTTGCCAATTCAAACTCAGCTAGAAAATTGTAAGCACGAGCTTCTCGAAATGGATAAGAATAGGCTTTATGTAATTCTATTGCCCTATTCCCCACAGTATTCAACTCATCCCAACGTTTCAAAGTCTGCAAAATTGTTCCCCAAGCGTTGATAAACTTAGCAACTAAATCTCGACGGTTAACTGTTTCAAAGCCTTCTATTACCTGTTGAAAATAAGAGCAAGCTTTCTCATAAGCCATATTTTTTTCTGCTTTATGTTCAAACCCGTAAGTCTGCCACCATAAACCCAGATAATAATAAGTGTGAGCTACTCGCAACGGGTTATTAAGTTGTTGCCAAAGTTCCAGACTCCGTTCATAATGGTCTAGTGCTATTTTAGTAGAATTATCTGCCATCCTACCTAAAACAAATTCCAGACTTGCCTCCAATTCTGACTCTAGGCTGATTCCTCTATTTGTCAATTCTTGCTGTGCGTCTAACAATTTTTGATAAGTAGACTCTACCAAACCCAGGTCAGCATCATCTAAAAATATTCCTTCCCCACTTTCTAATATTTTCTGATAAACACTCTCACTCGTCTGCTGAATAAAATCTCTTAATTCTGGAGTAGTAGTTTCAAATACAGTCAGACTTGTCCAACTTTCAAAATCAGGAATTAAGCGAATAAACTTCCGGGAAATCTCTTGATCTATCCACAAAAGTATTGGGAATTGATAATTATTTTTAAACTCTTCACGCACTAACCCCATTGATACCAGTATTTGATCAATATTCCGGTTCGACTCCAAACCCCAAACCATTAACCCATCTGGTTGTTGCTCTCCTAAATGTTGGCCAATAGTAGTATAAAGTTTTTCAACTGACGCATCCACCTCCAATATTGCTAAATCTCCAGAAAAAGAAGTCTGGAGCTTTTCCATTAGCCGTCGACGCTGAGTTTGATAATTACAACTGGCTAAAAATAGTCGAAAGTCTCCTTGAGACATTTCCAGAGCAAATATTAGCTCAGATAATAATTCGACTTCATTTTGATCAGGATCAATCATTTTTTCAATTCCACTGCATCTTTCAATATAGGATTAATATCAAACCAAGATCCTTCATCATCTCGGTATTCATAGACAAACATACTCCGAATCAACTTTTGATATCCATCATCACCTGTAACTTTTTTAGTTTGTGCTACTTGGCGCAACAACTCCCACTCTTGATCATCTACTGCCAGAGTACGTTCATTGCGAAAATTTTGAATTACCTTGTTCAGGTTTTCACTGGATATCGGCAACCCTTTTTGCTTTTTAATAGCCTCATTGAGTATCCGCAATATATTTCTCACATGACCCCCACTCATTTTACATAGATGATCTAAAGTTTCGGTACTGTCAAAAATTTCAGTTATTTTCTCTAGACGTTGTTGTTCTCCCAAATGGGGAAATGCTCTTGCTAAAACTAACTGCCTGAGTTTTGCCATTCCTTCTCCAAATTCCTTACCATCCCGCAACTGCATAGAAACCATTGGCAAGACTTGGGGGTCGGTTTTGAAGCGTTGAGTTAATCTATTATAGTCATTGGAAAATCGCAGTGCTAGAGGTAGAGTATAAATTACATGACAATGGAGACTTGCTAGTTGTTCGCCGCGATCAACAAATAGATATTCTGGTTGAGATCGCCCCCAAGGTTTTGGGGCACTATCAACTTTATCAAGGTTGTCAACTATAACTACTAATCCCTTTTTGTCGCGCTGCTTCAGCTTTTCGTGAGCTGGTTCGAGTAACTCTTGGTTTATTGTTTCAATAATTCCATTGCTACGAGGCCCGAGATAGTCTCTGAGTTTGCTGCGGAGTTGGGGACTAGCTTTGGCCTGAGCAGTTATTTTGGCAATTCCAAAAGAAAGCTCAACTCCAGGAGATATTTCTATTTCTGTCTGCAATAGTCTCATAGCTCCCTCAATTTGACGTTTGAATCTTGTGGGTTCACCTAAATTGAGCTTCTCCCGGGTCTTCAAACTTTCGATGACTTGTCGAGCTATAGTTAGAAGAATATCACTGACGTCTATATCTCCCATTTCTAGGTCTTTGTCTGACTCAAAATAGACGACGTGAAAGCCTTCTGCTTCTAATAGTTGTTTGAGTAGCCAGAGTTCGGTAGATTTACCACAACCAATATGTCCGGTGAATAGTTGACAGGTAGGTTCGTCGGGAAACCACATAGCAATATTGTCTTTGAGGTCTTCTATTATTTTTCCCCCCCGTACTGAGGAGAAGTCAATATAGTATTTTTCCTCTATTTCCTGGTTATCTTTGAATAGGGCTTTACCAGGGTTTGTTGCCTGAAAGAAAGCTTTGACATTTACGCTCATAATATTTATTGATTTATATGTACTTCATTGATTTTATAATATACATCTCCAGATTTAGTTAAGACAATATTAAATAATAAAAGGCCAAATTTTTGACTCTGAAATAGTAATTTTTTTCTGGATTTTGTAATTTATTTGGTGGATTTTATGTGGAGAAAAAAACTGTTAAATTTTACTTAAAATTAATTTCATTCTAGGGTTATCTTTGAGCTGAGATTTATTATTTTTTAAAAATTGCCAATATCTGTCTGTCCATAGTTTTATCCACCCATTATCTTTATAATCTGACATTTTTTTGATATAAGCACCCCCAGAAATATATGGTTTAGTGGCAAAAAAACCACCATCTGCAAATAAACCCATTCCGTAAACATTGGGAACCATTACCCACTCGTATGCATCTACAAATTGAGATAAAAACCACTCATAACATTCTTTAGGATTATAGGAGTTTAAAGTCATCCAATTTGATAATATCATTAACCTCTCAATATGATGTGCCCAACTAAGTTTAGACACTTTTTCTATGGCTAATGTTAGGGGGATATTTTCTGGTAAATCTTTTAAGTCATAAAAGTAGTCTGGTAATTTTTCTTGAGCTTTAAAGAAATTGAGTTCCCTAAAGTTTTCATCGTATTTAAACTCATATAAAAGTTTCATCCATTCCCTCCAGCCAATAATTTGCCGAATAAAACCTTCTATGGAATTATAAAAGTCTTCTAAATTATTGTTTTTTTCAACATAATTTAAAACTTCTTGCAAGACATAACTGGGTGTTAATAATCCATTATTTAACATCGGACTTAAGACAGAATGAAAAACAAAATTATCTCGATTAGTAAGAGCATCTTCATAGTTTCCAAACAGTCTGAAACGGGTTTCTAAGAATTCTTGTAGTTTTTGTTTAGCTTGTTTGTGATTGATGGGTAACCAACTTTTTTGCAAATCTAAATATCCGGGATTATTCGTATATAATTCGGAAATTGTTTGGGCGACATTTTGGTAATTATTTGACTTAAATTCCCAAATTGAAGATGGTAAACTTACATTTTTTGGTAGCTTTTTTCTATTTTCTGAGTCGAAAGACCATTTGCCAAATTTAGGTTTGTTCTGGTCAACAAAGATATTTAGTCTTTTTCTCTGCCAAATATAAAAGCTATTCATTAAATATTTCTGTTTGGAATGCTCTAGGTATTTTTGAAAGTCTAGGTTTGTAGTTAAAAAAGAGGGTGATTGTAATTCTTGGGATTCTAATTTTAAATTGTGGATAATTTCCCCGATCAATTTTCTAACTGGTTTATCTGAAATTGAGGTAAATTGAAGTTTTGTATAACTAAATTCTTTAACTAACTTTTTGATAGCATCTTCAAAATTCAGGTGTTGATTTAATTCAAAATAATAGACTTTTTTACCTTTTGAAATAAGTAAATCTCGATATTCTCTCAGACAGGTTAATATATAGGTAAGTTTAAACTTATGATAGTTGAGGCGGTTGCACAGCTCCTTTGACTCTACTAATACAAAATCTGTATCAGTCTCGAAAGCTGGATGAGACTCAAAAAGCTGGTTAGCAAGAATTAAAGTTAAAGTTTTCATCTAAGTACAGAACAAAAAGCTTGGCTTATAGAACAGGAAAAGGTTTCATAGAACTTAAACCATAATCTCCATGAAACCTAAATCTTTGAAAAATTAGTCTACTACAAACAACTTTAAAAAACCACTTTTCTTGCCATAGATCCACAATTAAATTTCTCCATTTATTTATCATAGCTGTATTTAGAGAAATATCAACTTGGCACAAATAGCAACTGCATTTTCATCTAATGCTCAAGTAAGTTCTAATTACAAACACCTACAAAGGTTTTTCCCCATTTTGACATAGATAACAGAGAATTCCTCCAGGCTATGACTGCTATCATAGACTGCTCGCAAAAATGGGTTTTGAGTAATTACCGAACTCAGTGGTAGCTTGGTAAACATACATACAATATTCTCATGTTAGGAATTATTTATCAAGGCTTGGCAATTCCCATAGTTGGGCAGATGTTACCCAACTATGGGAATTCCCAAACATCAGAACGTCTAAATATGATGGAGAAATTTGCCTTTTTATTAGGTCACCAAAGAGTCGGATATCTAAAAGTAGATAGAGAATTTTTGGGCAAACAATAGTTTAAATATCTTTCTGGTAATGGGGGGTTTCCCATCAGTATTCGTCACACAGACTTAATTGGTGAGAGACCCCAATATTTGCCTTTTTCGTAATTTTTAGCAATTTAACCATTGGTTAAATTAGAAGTTTCTCCAAACCTCCTCGTATTTGGGGAATGTGGATGTATATATCAGCCTTAATACTAGAATTACAAGAACTATTGATAGTGGTAGCGTTGGCAGAGGGTAACGGTGGCAACTATATCGCTCAGGGGCTAGTGAGATTTAATATTATGGTCGTCGCTGGCAGATGGAAACCTTGTTTGGTTGCGTTCAAAGTAGAGGTTTTGACCTTGAGTCTATTCATATAACTAAGCCTGAACATCTAACTAAATGATATTTTTATTGACTTTGAAACTGTGTTGGGCACACCAGGCAGGTGTTGGCTTAGGTGAGTATCGTCCTGTGCTCGTCAAAAAACATGGGGGTAAAATTCAAATTTTTTTTCCTATGATCTAGATTTTTGGTGTAATATTTTCTTGGATATACTTAGCAAAATAGCTAATTTTCATTTAGAGTAAATCTTAGTTTTAATTTGATATGTATAGTTTTGGAAGATTAAATAAACACTCTATGTTGTTGGAAATTAAGCAAAAAAAAATGCTAAAGCCCAAATTAAGTCAAAGTTTATAGTGCTTTTAATTCCTCACATACTGAAAAGCTGATATAGTTAAATTTTAAGCCTTTTCAATTTTCACAATTCCCACAACTCTACTGTATGTGGAAAGTATATTCAATAGAAGTGCCATAAACCAGGGTTTATTAAGAAGGACTTAGAGTTTATTTAACAGATGTGTTAGCCTTGCCTCCTAAGGGGGAAGTCAAAAGTAATCTCACTGATCAAGCTTTCGAGCTCTAAATGCTCTGAAAATAAGATTTGTCAATATCCACACTCTTTTTAGGATAGTGGTATATTGACTATGATTATCTGATCAAAATACTATAAGCTGTTTAATATTTCAACTATATATCTTAAATTTTTGACAAAAAGTAAGACCAGAACTGAGAAAGAAAAGCAGATAAAGATAAAATTATTTGTCTTAACTGATCGAAAATAACCATTGAAAAATATTCAACTTTTAGAAAAATAAGTGACTATCTGGTTGAATATTAATTTCCATGGGTACTGCTTGGGGTTCTGCATTGAGAGCAAACATAATTGCATCAGCAGCAGTTTCTGAACTCAGCATTTTTGAGCGATCGACTTTCAGACTAACATTATCCCAAAAAGGCGTATTTACTCCTCCGAAATAGAAAAGAGTTACTTTAATACCATAACGCCGTAATTCATCTGCCATACATTTGCTTAATCCTACCAAACCAAATTTAGAAGCACAATAAACGCTTCCCATTGCCATTGAATGTTTGCCAAGAATTCCAATAACGTTACAAATATGGCCTGATTTTTGTCCTTTCATAATATTGGCAGCAGCTTGACAAGTATAAAAACTGCCTTTCAAATTCAGGTCAAGCATAATGTCAAGGTCAGCAGGTTCAATTTTGTTCCATTGCTTGAGAATACCTGCTCCTGCTGCATTGACCAAGATATCTATTTTACCAAAATGCTGGGAAGCCTTTTCCATTAAAGCTTCTACTTCCTGTGGGTTGGTGATGTTTGTTGGTATAGTAATAGTTTCGGTGGTAGATAGTTGGGTTGCTAAAGTATCTAATTTGTTCTTATCTTGAGCGACCAAAACTAAATTGGCGCCAGAATTGGCCAGTTTTTGTGCCACTGCTGAACCTATACCTCCAGTGGCACCGACTATGACCACAACTTTGTTCTTCATTGACTTTTTCTTTACTTTTATTTACATTCTTCTTTATCATATAGCACTTCTTCAGAAGGAATAGAGGGTCCGATAGAAGTAAAATATGGTGTTGGTCATTGGTAAGATGATTTTCTACTAGGGGTGATGCCCATCATTTACTCTGGTAAGATACTTAAAGGTATTAGAAACAGGTTACTCTTAAAGCTTCATTTCTTGATTTACCAATGCCTAAAATATTGCCCCTGTAAGTGGTATTGCATAAATGTAGGATAATTTTCAGGGCTTTGTACCATGGATATATTATCAATTCCCTATATTTTGAGGTGGCCACTTGTATTAAGATATTGATTCAGCAATGGCCGGTCATTTGCAGCACAAACTCAGTAGATTTACGGATTTCAAATATGTAAGATACAAATATTAATGTTTAATCATAACCATAGTAATACGGGAATTTTGGCAGCTCAAAAATGCGCCTAACACTAAATGAAATTTTCTATAATCTGAAATCCGCTGTATTTTTACAAAAAATCAATTAGATGTCAACTTTTAGATTCATTTGTGGAGAGGAAAAACTTTTTAACTTTTGATTTTTAACTTAAGCTGACAAACCAACGACCTTCTTGAGATTGATACAACTGCAGAGCACTACATAACTCCAAAAACTTAGGAAACTTTTTACTTGGTTGAAACTGCTTAATAGCTGTTGTAATTGGTTGACCATATAACCGATAAAACTCACTGCCCAGATTAGAAATAGGAATATAACTTCCTGGAGATTCAGCAGTTAAGTTGCTCAAAATTTTAACTAATACTTTTTCGATATCTTCCTGAGAAGTAATCTGAGAAATATTTGTGACTGTAGTGTTGTTTTCTACCTTATTTAGAGGAGGATGATTTTTTTTTTTTTCGGGTTTAAATTGGTTAAAAATACTTACATAAGTTTGAGATTTTTCTGATGGCTTATGAAGTGCAAAATAAACTGGATAGTTGATAAATATATGATTTGAATTTTGACTAGGAAAGTAGGTTTGAACTACATCTTTAAGATTTAACTTATAAGTTTCCTTATACAAAGCAGAAATTCTGGAGAATTTAATCCATTGCTGTCCAATTTTTACTGCTTCTGTTCTAATTAATTCCTGCAATTGAATAATAAATTTATTAATACTAGGAATTTCTGGTTCCGACAAAGCATATATTTTTGATTCTCCAGTTTTACTATTTAAAACTGTAATTTGATTTTTATATTTTCGCACCTGATACACAGTTAACCCATGAGATTGTAAAGTAGTACCAAGATGAGTTAATCCTCGGTCAGAAGAACAAACTAAAATCTCCTTAGCTTTGGGATAATTGAGAAAAATAGAAGCACCTACCGTTGCCATTTTTAAGTCAGCACTATCTTTTCCACGAGGAACATGAATTAGTTGATAACCACGTTGATGAAATTCTTCATCTTTTTTACCCATACTGTGCCAGTTGGCAAAAGCAACTTTAATTTGAATTGGATAATTGCAGATATCTACAAGAATTTTTTCTGCTTCCAAATCAAGTGGTAAATTTTCTACATCTAATAGTAAAATAGCAATTCCTGACTCTACTAATTTAGTGCCATTTGTAGAGAAATTAGATGCTTTATAATTGGTAATTTTATCTGATGAAACTAGGGTTATTTCTGAATAAATATGTTTGTCTATTTCAGAAATTAAAACATCATATTGAGCAGAGTTAATAAATTCTGGAGTGAAGATGATTTGGAGATAATTTTTTACTTTTAGCTTTAAAACATCTTTACTTTTAACATGAGAAAGCCCTTTTCTAAATTTATTAGTTAAAGTAGACTGATACTTGGGATCCTGCCAAGGAATACTCCTATACTTTGAGGTTATCAACTCTGGATGTTGCTTTTGAATAGAAACAATAGTTTGGTAAATATAGCGGCTGATAGCGCTAATAGCAGTAGAATTATTAGTCACTAGTAAACCAGAATTATGTGACATGGCCTATTGCCTAATTTATATAGGCTTGAATAAAACGTCTTGAGAAATATATATTTTAATAATACAAGATCAAGATGACATTAGGCTATTTTTTGATATTTTATTGAGGGCTGATAATCTAGATATTTGGTAAAAGTTTCATATTTTGACCCGCTAACCATCCAGTTGTCCATGCACTTTGAAAATTAAAACCACCTGTAATTCCATCAATATCTAAAATTTCTCCTGCAAAATGCAACCCCTGACAACAACGACTTTCCATCGTTTTAAAATTAATTTCTTTTAAATTTACCCCACCACAAGAAACAAACTCTTCCTTAAAAGCTCCTTTTCCTCGAATTTCATATTTACCTTGAGTCAATTCCAAAATTAACTTATTAATACCTTTATTTGATAACTCTGCCCAAGGTTTTTGAGAGTCAATATCCGCAGCAATAACTAAACGTTCCCATAAACGACGTGGTAAAGAAAACGGACAACTATTAATGATTGCTTTTTTCTTCAAACTTTTACATTCTAATAACTTAGTTCGTATCTCCTCTGGATGAACCTCCGATAACCAATTAATTAATAAATCAGATTGATAATTATTTTCATAAAGAAATCTGGCACCCCAAGCAGATAACCTTAAGGTTACTGGTCCACTTAAACCCCAATGAGTCACCAACACAGGGCCAGTTTGTTTGAACTTAGTCTTTGGAAGTTGCAAACAGACATTTTCAACCGAAATACCTGCTAAATCTTTGAGACGCGGGTCAGAGAGCTTGAAGGTAAATAAAGAAGGAACAGGGGAAACAATTTTTAGGCCTAACCCTTTTGCCAAATTATGGCCAATAGGACTACTGCCAGTTGCTAAGAGTAAGCGATCGCACTCCAGAAATTCCCCCGATCTTAACTCGACTACAAATAAATTATCTCTCCCTTGTGTCGTTTTGCATTTGACTGAAACTACTGCTGCACCTGTACGAATATTTACACCCTTAGACAAAGCAGTCTTAGTTAAACATTCAACTATTGTGGCAGAGTCATCAGTTGTTGGAAACATCCGTCCATCTGCTTCAGTTTTTAACTGTACGCCCCTAGCAGCAAACCATTCTACAGTATCGCGAGCTTGAAATCTAGTGAATGCTCCCCGAAGTGCTTTGCTACCTCTGGGGTAGTTTTGGATAAATATTGCTGGATCGAAACAGGCGTGGGTAACATTACAACGTCCACCTCCAGAGATGCGAACTTTTGCCAGAGGTTGTCGCCCTGCTTCTAAAATAGTCACATAGTTGTGGGGGGTTGCTGCTGCCAACGCTCCAAAAAAACCGGCTGCACCTCCACCAACAACTACAATTTTAAGGGATGGGAAAGACATTTTATCTGTATTAGTTACTATTCCACTGGTTCAAATTCTTCTTTGTCTACTCCACAAACTGGACAAAGCCAATCATCGGAAATATTTTCAAAGGGAGTGCCTGGACTTATACCACTATCTGGGTCTCCTTCTTCCGGGTCATATATATATCCACAGACATTACAAATATACTTTTTCATCTTAACTTATTTCTCTCTGAGTAGTTCATCTGGATTTTACAAGTTTTTGGTCTGAAGATTATACTATCAAGTTATAAAGTTTTGTTAAGTTTTTCCTAGTTAGCTAGGGCAAGCTTATTAACTCTTAAAGAATTGTAATTATTAGAAAATATACAGGATCCGTGAGGTTTACAACCTGTTAAGCTCTAATAGAGATAGTCAATTTTGGGTCAGTTTTGACCAATTCATTTTCAAGATATTACAAATAGTTTCCAACTTTAAATGCCAAATAATTTCCTGAAATTACTGAGGGAGTCAAAGTTTTAAGCTTATAAAATCTTAATGCATAATTTTTGGCTTTTGAATGCATAATTTCTGTGAAACGGTATTAGCATTTTGGGCAGATAAGGGCATAACAACCAATGAACAATTCTTACTCCTAAAAAATTACCATTTCTTTAGACTCCTCATTATTCCCTACTTCCTAAAAAGACTTTTTGAGCAAACTATAGCTATAAATATACAAAGCTTACCATTGCCCATTATGTAAAAATTTACGGAGCAAGATGTACTAGTACTACAATAGTTTTACCCTTCACCCCCCATACATTATTTTATAATTTGATGCTGTATATATTTAATTTCAATTAGGGAAAATTACTAATTGTTGGCTGAACTTAGCTTCAGCTCTAATTTAATTCTAAGTTAAGTACATTTTTAAGAGGAGGTAATAAATGGAAAACTAATTCACTCCTAATGGCATAAGACTTACTCGCCAGTGATAATGCTGAGGTGATCGCTCTGTTTTCTGAAGAACCGGTTAATTTTCGCGATGGGTTCTTAGCTATTGTTGGCGATAAAGGGTTATAGGGTATTCATACTCAGAGATAATTCTGGAAAACTGGGGCGATGATAGCCTGAGTAGTGGAGGTGGCAGGGATACTTTTATGGTAATAAAGACAATGACACAGTAGAAAATAGTAAAAGTGATAACTTAGTTTGTGGCGATCGTGAAGATGATGTTATCAAGGGAGGAAATGGTGGTGATAGTTTATTTGGAAGCAGAAAGAATGATCGCCTATTTGGAAACTGGAGTAATGATACTTTTTCAGCGGCCTGAAGGTTTGCAGCCCTCAGAATATTTTTTCAAATTTATTTTGTTATCTACTCTTTATTCTCTAAATTTTATATGATATAATTTAAAGTTAAGAGTTTAGATATATATCAATGGCATTAGCACCTTTACTTCCAATTTTACATCCAATATTAAAGTCAGCTTTTCCTAATTGTTTATGGCAGGGAAATACAAAAAACTCAGAAATTGCTCTTAGCTTTGATGATGGGCCTCACCCAGAATATACACCTCAATTATTAGAAGTTCTAGATAAGTATCAAATTAAAGCCAGTTTTTTTTTATTAGGTGTATTTGTAGACCGTTATCCAGAAATAACTAAAATAATATATGAAAAAGGTCATTGGATTGGTTTACATGGCTATGAACATATATCATTTCCTAAACTCACTGCTCTTCAACTTAAATCTAGTTTAGAAAAAACACAATTTGCTATTTATAAAGCTTGTGGATTAGCAACAAAATTAATTTCTGATGTTCGTCCTCCATATGGCGTAGTTATACCTCAAAATCTCAAATTATTAGAGGAGTGGAAATATAGAACTGTTATGTGGACTGTAGTACCTGTAGATTGGGTTAGGCCAGGAATTTCGGTAGTTGTTAATCGAGTAGTTAAGCAAACTTTTAATGGTTCAATTATTGTCTTACATGATGGAAATAATGGTGGTCAGGATGTCACTAAAACTGCTGCAGAAATTATTCCTATTTTACTAGAAAAAAATTATCAATTTATTACTATAGATAAAATGTGGTCATTAAATTCAAAATAAAATATTTAAAACTGGAATAAGTAAAAATAAATAGATCAATATTATTATTTTAACTCTATCTAAATTTTTTAATACTGTTTATAAACTAAATATTAAAGTAGAATAGGGAGTGTAAAAATTTGAGGTTTTCACCACTCTTTACTTTGGTTACTAAAGCTAAATTTAAAATTGGTGGTATTAGATATTAGTTTGTTTAAATGGTAGTCCTATTGATGTAATGATATTTACAATTAAACTCCTTTTATTGCTAGGAGTTTAACTACAAAAAATCATTACTTTGATTTTGCATTAGTACCGTTTCAATTAATATTGTTGCTTTTTCTAGTTAATTATTTTCAGAAGAAAGGAACTAAATTAATTTTATTTAGTCAAAGCTTAATAAAGGGGCTAAAATAAGAAATTATTAATTTGTGGTCAAAGGTTTCATAAAATTATAGTCTTTGGTCTTGTGAAGTTATACTATCACAAGTATTGCTAAATCTCCTTGATCATAGATAGGGATGTTCATGCAAAATCTCTATAGAGTATGGTTTTTAGGGATAAGATTTCTTGGCTCAAAAACAAAAGAATCTAAAATAACATTGCTTGTAGTTATTTATTGCTTAATAACTACAGTCTTGAGGAAGGTCTTGCAATATAAATGGGAATTAGTATAACACAAGGGTCTTTTCAAAATTTCAAAGTGGTGGAGAAATATTGATGATGAAAATTTATAAGTGGCATCCTATACTTGCTTTATTTCTATGGTTAAGTATTATAATTAGTCCGGAATTATTGGACCGCAAAAAAATCACACCAGCACTTGCGGAAACAACTTTACAAGATATTAAAAATCATTTTGCTCAAGGTTGTATTGATAGTTTATTAGACAAAAAAATAATATTGGGTGACTACAAAAATAAAACTTTTCGTGCTAATACACCTGTAACTAGAGCTGAATTTGCTGCAATGATTACTCAAGCTTTTCCAGATACAAAAATTGTGCGAAATCCGATAAATTTTGTAGATATTCCCCAAGACTATTGGGGTTATGATGCGATTAAAAAATCTTATGAAATGGGTTTTTTATCGGCATATATTGGCAAAACTTTTAACCCGACTTTCAAGATTAAACGCTGGCAAGTTTTGACAGCTTTAAGTAGGGGATTAAATTATCAAGCAAGTTCATCTTCAACACAGAAGTTAAATAAAATTTTTGATGATGCAGCAGAAATTCCTGAAGAGGTAAAAAAGTCTATTGCAGCAGCAACAGAAAAAGGTATTGTTGTTAATTATCCAAATGTTAGGCTGCTTAATCCTAATGAAAATGCTACCCGCTCAGATGTAGCTACTTTTCTGTGTCAAGCTATTGTCAATAATCAAAAAAATAGTAATGAAGTAATTGTTCAAGTTCCTTCAGAATATATTGCAAGTTTTGATAAAAATACTCAATTAAAAACTAGAGATACTTTACCTAAAAATACTATAGAAACAATAAAAAATAGAGAAAATTCTAATTTAAAAACAACTGGGGAAACTTCTTTAGAAAATACAAATATTCCTGGAATAGTAGAAAGGTTTGATGATGGCAATTTACAAGCTGAAATTATTTACAGACAAGCTAATAATACAGATTTAGTGAGTGATTTATATCTGAAAATTATCAGAGGTGGAAAAACTATTTTAAATCAACCAATACCAGTCGAATCTTTAGCCAGTGCATCTGATAGTACAATGGCATTATTAGCAGGTAGATTTGTGAAAGTACAATTATTAGATCTCGATGGGGACAAAGAATCGGAGGTATTAGTAGATTTATTCACAATAAATAATAGTAATGCTCCATTTATAGGTGGTACTTATTCTTTTATTTATCGTTATGAACCGAAAGAAAATCAATATACTATGCTGCGCCATTACTGGGGAAATATTAATTATCGGGTTACAGATTTAGATAATGATAATATTCCAGAATTTAAAAGTTTTGATAGTAGATTTGCTAATGTGTTTTCTAATTTAAATGATTCATTTTTTCCCGTCCGCATTTTCCAGTACTATCAAGGAGAAATATTGGATGT
Source organism: Trichodesmium erythraeum GBRTRLIN201 (assembly GCA_018457135.1). Lineage (GTDB taxonomy): Bacteria > Cyanobacteriota > Cyanobacteriia > Cyanobacteriales > Microcoleaceae > Trichodesmium > Trichodesmium erythraeum. Next base: position 16,448 of record JAGGDU010000137.1, read on the forward strand.
AACTAAGAAATATCCAGTCCAAATAAACAGCGATGCTTCAGAAATGTGGCTAGAATTTTACAGGCGTTTAAATAAAAAACAAAATATAAAAGGAGTATTGGCTGCTTACCTGGCAAATAAATATATGTTAGGTGAAAAAGAAGAGGGCTGGAAATCAATAGAAAGTGCATATCAAGGTAGCGATCGCTCAACTTATTTTGCCAATTTGCGTAATTTTTTGACTGAGAAAGGTTATGACACTAATCAACAAATTCAACCCCAAACTATGCTGGAAAATTTTAATCCGGAAAGTCAAGATAATGTTTCTTCTTTTACCAATAAAACTTCACCCAAAGTAACAACAAACAATACAGAAAATACGGAAATAAAAATAAAACGACCACCTCAAAGTTCATACTCAAGAACAATACCAGCAATTCCTAAAACTTTATCACCGACTGAAAATTCTGTAAATTCAGAAACCTTAAGACAGGCAGATATTACTAATAATATTGTGCTTGCACCTAAATTAGTTACTTCTATATCTAATAAGCAACCAGATTCTATTTTATCTTTAACAATTAGTTTTAATGGCAAAATATTAGCTAGTAGCAGCGGTAAAAACATTCAGTTATGGAACTTAGAAACTGCTAAACTACTAGATACTTTATCAAGTCATACCACTAATGTGCGCTCGGTAGCAATTAGTCCAGATGGTAAAACTTTAGCAAGTGGAAGTGAGGATGGTACAGTAAAATTGTGGGATATTTCTACAGGAAAAGTGTTGACCAGCTTTGACCATTCTGGTTTGATAACTGCTGTGGGTTTTACTGCTGATGGCAGAGCAGTGATAGGATGCAGCTCTGATAGCGGGATGAAATTGTGGGATATTGAGACAGGGGAACTACTACACAGGATGAATGGTACTCAACCTATTGCTTTTGGTGTTGATGGTCTGCAAATGGCGGCCAGTGGCGGACCGAGATATATTCGTCTTTGGAATGTCGCCGAGGGGCAACTGTTGAAAAATCTGCCTATACCTAGTAGAAATAATAATCAAGGGATACAGGCGATCGCTTTTAGTCAGGATGGACAAACTCTTGCTCATGCAATGCGGGGAGAAAGTCAGGTTTTAGTCTGGAATGTGGAAACCTGGGAAGTGCGTCACACTCTCAAAGAACATTCTCAGGCAATTCAGGCGATCGCTATTAGTCCGGATGGTAAAATTCTTGCGAGTAGCGGCGAGGATGGTAAAATTTATCTGTGGGATATGGCTAGTGGAAAATTATTGAGGAGTATTAAAGGTTACGGTGCAATTGTTTTTAGTCCTGATAGTCAGCAGCTTGTCAGTGTTACAGAGGATAATATGATTCAGCTTTGGCAAATTTATGGGTCGGCGAGGGAGTAATGAGTTGTTTGAGCTTTCAGTTATGAAGTACACTTATGGGGGCAAGTAGACACAGGGTGGCAATTAGAGCTATGGGGGTGAGATCCACCCAATACATAATTTTCACAATTTCCCCTGTAGTTCAAAAGACACAAAAAACTTACCGCGCTTTTCTGATAATATATTATAGTAAGGAAACGATATCAAATTTTTTCTGAAAAACTTTAAACTAGCTTTAACAATAAACCTCTATAAAAAAAAGGATAAGAGCTTGCTAGATGGGTTAGTTCTGCCTAAGTCCTGATAAAATAGATTAGTGTGTTTATATAAAATTAAATAAAATATTATGACCAAAAATATTATAAATACTATGACCATAGATGCTGATACCTTTTTTCAGGCAATAAACCCTAGGGTTCCTCTGTTTATAGATAATGCGGAAATTGACAAAAAATACTATATTGACTTTTCTCCGGTGCGTGGGCAACAGGTGATTAAGGATTTGAAGTCTACTATTACTCGTTGGTCTAAAGGTAAACCTACCTGTCAATTATTTACTGGACATATTGGTTGTGGTAAGTCTACAGAACTCTGGCGACTGAAGCAACAGTTGGAAACAGCAGGTTATCATGTTGTTTATTTTGAGTCTGAAAAAAACCTGGAAATGGTAGATGTGGATGTTAGTGATATTCTTTTGACTATTGCCCAAAAGGTGAGTGAAAGTTTGGAGAAGTTAGAAAGATTAAATTTGGAAGAGCCAAAAAGGCTAAAAGGTCTACTTCAGAGTATTGTTAAATTATTACAGACAGAAATTGAATTTTCGGCAGAAACTACTGTTCCTGGTGTGGGTAAGTTGTCAGCTAGCAGTGATGGTTCATTTTCGGCAGATTTAGGAATAGTTGAAGTGAAGGCTGATGAGGAAGGGTTAGAGTTTGTGGCTTCAGGTATTGGTAAAATTTCTGCACAGGCAAAGGGTAGCCCGGAACTCCGCACTAAACTGAGGGAATATCTGGGACCTCGCACCCCTGGAATTATTGAGATGATCAACAAAGAGTTGCTTGAACCTGCTGATCAGAAGTTGAAAGAGTATGGTAAAAAGGGGTTGGTTGTGATCGCTGATAGTCTTGATAAGGTTGATAGTTCCCCAAAACCTTGGGGTAGAAATCAGCAGGAATATTTGTTTGTAGACCGAGGAGAGCAACTAACAAGCCTTCAGTGTCATCTGATTTATACTTTACCTATAGCACTGCGTTTTTCTAATGACTACGGTACTTTAACTCAAAGGTTTGATGCTCCTAAGATATTGCCGATGGTAGCTACACAGTTACAGGATGGCAGTGAATGTATTGCTGGAATGGAGTTAATGCGACAGTTGGTTTTGGCTAGGGCTTTTCCAGAGTTAACACCACAGGAAAGGTTGGCAAGGGTGACGGAAGTGTTTGATAGTCAGGAAACTTTAGACTATTTATGTTGGGTTAGTGGGGGTCATGTCAGGAATATGTTCCGAATGGTACTTGATGCTCTCAAGGAGGAGGATGACTTACCTATTTCTCGTGGGAGTGTTGACAATGTAGTGAGAAATTATCGCAATGAACAACTTTTGGCTATAGATGATCACGAGTGGGAGTTATTACGGCAGGTAGTTCAAACAAAAAAAGTAACGGGTGATGACGGATACCAAATTTTAATCCGGAGCATGTTTGTTTATGAGTATCAATATGACCAGAGTTCTTGGTTTAATATTAATCCTCTTTTGAAAGATGCACCAGAATTGAAGATAAGTTAATAGATAGGGAGGTTGCATCAGGTATTATTAAGATAGTAGGAAGTTAAAAAATTATGTCTAATAGTGGTAATATAGAAAAGTTGCTTCGAGGCTTGAAGATGTCTAAAGGAAGATTCTCGCCTTTTTTGGCTCGTTATAGTTATGTGAGTCAGCGCGATCGCTTAATTGAAAATTTCCGAGCATCTTTTCCTGGTGTATTGAAAGTATTGGCCTTGGATGAGTCTGTGACCCAAATTTATACAACTGTCAGAAAATATTTAGAAGGCAAAGAGCTGGATGTTTTGATGGTCTGTGGTTGGGAGTCGTTGAGGAATATTAATGAATTATTAGTGGCAATGGGATATGTGCGGGAAGAGTTTAGAAAACATTGCCCTCTACCAATAGTTTTTTGGGTAGATGGGAACGTTTCCCGGAAATTTATTCGGTTAATTCCAGATTTTTACAATTGGGTGAGTCTGACTGTATTTGAATCTGCTAATGATGAATTAATTGATTTTATTCAGCAAACGAGTGAGAATGTTTATCAGAAGGTTTTGGAAAGTGGGGTAGGAATATTTTTAGATTATACTGACCTGGGTTTGCCAGAGTCTAGTTATCAAGATTTGTTAGAGGCTCGGCAAGAGTTGGCCAATAGAGGAATTACTTTAGAAGCAGAACTAGAGGCGAGTCTGGAATTTGTTTTAGGTAGGTTGACAGATGATTTTGAGGAAACAGCCCGAGATCATTATCAACGGAGTCTTGAACTTTGGCAACAACTTAAGAACCCGTTGCGAGTTGCTCATACTTATTATTATTTGGGTTTGTGGTGGCAGAGTTATGGGGTGACACATCGAACAGAAAAAAAGATAGCTGACAAGAATGCTGGGGATTATTTTCAACAGTCAGTAGAAGGTTTTGAGGCAATTAAGCGTCTAGACTTAGTTGCTAAATTTATCAATGGTTGGGGAGAAGTTTTGCAGGTTTTGGAGAGTTGGGAGCAGTTGGAAACTGTTGCGAATAGAGCAATAGAAGTTTTAGATACCTCCCAGCCTTCTTTTAGACTAGCCCGTGCTTATGATTTTCTTGCCGAATGTGAACTAGCTAAAGGTAACTATAAACAAGCCAAACAACTTGCTGAAACTGCTATAGAAATTTTCAACAATACTCAAAGCGCTGCATCTGTTCTTACCTCAGAAAAAGATCAAAAAACTTTAGATCGGGAAAAGTATTATCATCGGGGTAGATATTTATTTTCTTTGGCAAAAGCTGAAAAAGGTAGTGGTAAAATTAAATCAGCTATAGATACTTTGGAAAAAGCTAAAAAGAGGACGAAGCCTGAATATAACCCGGATTTTTACATCAATATTATTGAGAAATTACGAGAAATATATTACCAAGAAAAAGAATATCTTAAAGCTTTTAAATTAAAGCAAGAACGACAAAGAATAGAACAACTATTTGGGTTTATAGCTTTTGTTGGGGCGAAGACTTTGGGCTCTATAAAATCTAATATTCATCTCGCTTTACCTTATTTAAAACCAAACAATAATCAACAAAAAATAACTCAGGAAATAGCAGCATCTGGACGAGAATTTGATGTCAAAATATTACTGGAAAGGTTGAGTCAACCTCAACATAAGCTTATAGTTCTTTATGGAGAATCAGGAGTTGGTAAAAGTTCGACTTTGCAGGCTGGATTAATTCCTGTTTTAGAGAAAAAATCAATTGATACTCGTGATGTCGTGGTGGTTTTACAGCGAGTTTATGTTAATTGGATTTGCCAACTAGGAAAAGGTTTAGCTAAACAACTGGAAACAACTAAAAATTTAGCTGTTAATTCAGAGAAACTAACCTCAATTGAAGGAATTTTTGCTCAGTTAAAAAAGAATGAACAATTAAATCTAATGACGGTTATTATTTTTGATCAATTTGAGGAATTTTTCTTTGTTAATAGGGAACTTCAGGATAGACGAGAATTTGCTCAGTTTCTCCAAAATTGTTTAGAAATACCTTTTGTGACAATTATTTTATCATTGAGAAAAGATTATATTCATTATTTGTTAGATTTTAGTCGTTGGGCTAATTTAGAAGTAATTAATGAGAATATTTTAGACAAAAATATCCTCTATTACTTAGGGAATTTAAGACCTTCACAGGCAAAAATAGTCATTGAAAAATTAACAGCAAATTCTCAGTTTAAAATAGACTCAGCACTGACAGAAAAATTGGTAGAAAACTTAGCACAGGAGTTGGGAGAAGTTCGTCCTATTGAGTTACAAGTAGTGGGGGCACAACTCCAGGAAGATCAGATTACGACTTTGGCAAAATATCAAGAATTAGGAAATATTCCTCAAGTAGAATTGGTAGAGAGATCTTTAAAGTCAGTGGTGAAAGACTGTGGAGAAGAAAATGAAAAATTTGCCTGGGTGGTGTTGTGGTTATTAACGGATGAAAATAATACTCGACCTCTGAAAACTCAAGCTGAGTTGGTGAAAGAAAGTGACTTTAATCCGGAGAAGTTAGAGTTAGTATTAAATATTTTTGTAGGTTCGGGATTAGTATTTTTATTGCCAGAAAAACCAGCAGCTCGTTATCAGTTAGTACATGATTATTTAGTTTGGTTTATTCGACAAAGAAAAGGAAATAAAATACAAGAGGAGCTCAAACAGGAACGGGAAAAACGGCAGCAGTTGCAGACGTGGTTAGTTAGGGGTTCTGTTGCTGTTTCCTTGGTGATGGCGATATTGGTAGGGGCGATATATATGTCTGTAAGGGAGGAACATAAGGAAAAAATTATTTCTCAAGCTAATGAGTCTAGAGCGTTATCTATTTCTGGTCAGCGATGGGATGGGTTGATGACTGCGATGAATGTTAGGCAAAAACAAATTGATGCTAAAATTAAACCAATAGGTAAAGCTAGCAAGATTACAAATGCCCTCCGAGTCGCAGTTTACAGCTACGATAAAGATGATGAGTTTCGAGAAATTAATCGTACTCAGGCCCATGAGAATTGGGTAAATGGTATAGCATTTAGTCCCGATGAAGAAACTATTGCTTCTGGAAGTTATGACAACACAATGAAGTTGTGGAACCATCAGGGAAATTTATTGCAGACTCTAAAAGGTCATGAGAATTGGGTAAATGGTATGGCTTTTAGTCCCGATGGAGGAACTGTAAAGTTGTGGAACCACCAGGGGAAATTATTGCAGACTCTAAAAGGTCATGAGAATTCGGTCTATGGTATAGCATTTAGTTTTGATGGAGAAACTATTGCAACTGCTGGTGCTGACAAAACAGTGAAGTTGTGGAACCCTCAGGGAAAATTATTGCAGACTATCACCGGCCATGATAACTGGGTCTATGGTATAGCATTTAGTCCTGATGGAGAGACTATTGCTTCTGCTAGCTGGAAAACAGTGAAGTTGTGGAACCGTCAGGGGAAATTATTGCAGACTCTCACCGGCC
>JAGGDU010000138.1 GCA_018457135.1 Trichodesmium erythraeum GBRTRLIN201
CTATTTTGGTGAAATCGAACGAAAAGATTAATTTCAAGAATCCGGGCCTGCGGGTAGCCCGGGCCGTTCGCCGCAATTTAAACACAGAATAAATGAACAAATCTCTTTTAGGTTTAGCATTTTTGAGCTATCAATCAACAGAAAAAAAAGTTGATATATTGGATAGTTATATTCCATTGATATGTGAAGTGATAGTTAAGAATAAGATTAAAATAGTAAAGGATAGCGAGATACAAGATGGATTAAAAGACTTATTTGGTTTAAATGTCCCGATTCATGTAATTCGATACATGATTGTTAGGCTTAAAAAGAGAGAATGGATAGATAGAAAAGACGGTGAATATAGAGTTATTGATTTTTCAACCATAAATTCTCAAACTAACCAAGACGTAGCTAAAAAAATCAAAAATGATTTTGATGAAATTGTGAAAAAGATAATGGAGTATTCCATTTCAGAATGCGGTATTAAAATGTCTGAGATTGAAGTAGAAAAGGCGTTTATTGATTTTTTGTCTCAGTTAGATATAAACTTTATGTTCGGAATTGATATTCCTGAATTCACAATCATTCCTGAGAAAGTCACGGCAAAGAAGAAATTTAGGTATATTATTTCAAATTACATTTTTACGATATTCAAAACCGACAAAAAGAAGTTTTATTCTATTCTCGAAATATATAAAGGTTATTCTATTGCGTCTTTGCTGAGTTATGAAGAATATAGTTCTTTTTCTGGCAAATTAAATGCAGTGAATATTTACATTGATGCCCCTATAATATTTGACATTATGGGGACAAATGGCGATTCTAACCAACAGGCTACTGATGAATTGCTATCTAGTTTAGTGAAAAATGGCGCTAAGTTAAAGTTATTTGATTTGAACTATGAAGAAGTTGTTCAAACTACTGAGGATTCGATAGAAAGGTTGAAAACTCGAAACTTTATTTTGCAGTATTCTTCAAGGATGATTAGAAATGCAGACACCCTAGGATTAACTTTTAATGACCTTCAATTAAAATTAAATACACTGGATGACAAACTTAAGGCTTATGGTATTACAAAAGAGGATATTCCAGAATACTCAGCTTCCAACAAGAAGTATGTTATTAATGAGAAAAGATTAGAAGCAGATATTAAGTCAAACTATAAGGCTAGAAGAGGTAAAGAAATAACTAATCCAATAACATTAGCGCAAATTGAAAGGGATGTAAATGCTATTTCTGCTATTTACCGAATCAGGAAAAACCATATACCAAAAACCTTGAAAGATAGTAAAGCCATTTTCGTAACAAATAATACTACAATTGCTTACACAGTAAAACAGTTTGAGAAAAAGGAATATAAATACAAGTCTTTAATTCCAAGTTGTATTACCGATAGGTTGTTGGGGACTATATTATGGGCAAATTATCCAGACTCAAGCAAAGATTTAAAAACCAAAGAGTTTTTGAGTTCCTGCTATAGCAATATTGAACTCGATGACCAGTTATTGCAAAATTACTTAAACGATATCCAAGATAAGCATTCAGCAGGTGAGATTACCGAAGAACAATTTCATCTGCTTAAGTCATCTGAATTAAGTTACAATCTATTAGAAAAGATGACATTAAATGATGCAGAAGAGTATACTAATGAAACTCCTAAAGAAATTTTAGACAGAATATTTGATGAAGAAAGGGAGAGGTATGAAAAAGAAAGATCAAAAAACCAAAGGATTGAAGACCGGATAGATTTTTTTGCTAAAAAGTTAGCTCAATTGACATCACTATTAATTTTTGTAGCTTTGATTATTGCAGCATTGATTGTAAAACCTAAAGGAATTATTTTAGGGGTCGACTTGACATCAATAATTATTTCTGGAATCACGGTGTTCATGGGGATATTTGGAATATTGAGGTGGAGAGGTTATATACCTTCATCGACAGAATTAGAAAAAAAGATTGAAGTTTTCTTCAAAAAGAGTCTAAAGAAGATCATCGGAAGTGAATAACTCTATAAAATGCGGCGAACATCAGCTACCTGTCCATGCTCCTAAACGTCGCACGGCAGGTAGCCAACCCGTTAGCGGTAATGCGCGCTCAATATAAGAATATGAATATCAGGTGAATAGAGC
>JAGGDU010000139.1 GCA_018457135.1 Trichodesmium erythraeum GBRTRLIN201
TGGGATCTATAGCAATATAATTTTCAAAAACATGCTTATGATTGATCAGCATGTTTATCGTAAACAGCCCTGCATAGGAATGACCAATCAATGTACGATAAGGCGTAGTAGGGTACTTATTGTCAATGTATGGAATAAGTTCTTTTTCAATAAATCGCGTAAAGTTTTCAGCGCCACCAGTATTTTCATTCATAACACTCCCACGCCTCATTTTGATCCGCGAAGTAGTTAGATCTCTTACTCTATTGGTTCTATTAGAAATTCCAACTAGAATCATATGGGGTAAATAATGTCCCCAATAATTTTCATAAACGGTTTCCAAACTATTTTTCAATGAAAACCCATCTAACAAATAAACAACAGGATATTTTGTCCTGCTATCTGGGTTATAATTTTCGGGGAATTTAACCCAAAACTCTCGGGTTTCTTCAAGTAATTCTGAATATACAGAATCAATAATTTCTGTTTCAATTTCATTCGCTTGTGCCGAAATTACTTGAATGGGAGAAAAGAATGATCCAATTGTTACGATGAGTAAGATGTATTTTTTCATTTCAGTTTTTTATTGAGGCTAGCGGTCTAGCTAAATGTAGTTGCCCCGCATAGGTGCAATTGACATTTTAGCTTTTGTTTGGCTCCACATTTTTTCATTGTAAATGTGCATTAATTAAATCTATCAATTTCTGATTTTTTGTGAATTTTGCCATGGATAATGGAGTATGATGGCCAAAATCTTCTTTTATAGTTGCATCAGATCCATTTTTAAGTAGAAATTCAACTATTTCGATGTGTTGATTTTCAATACTTACAATTAAGGGCGTAGTCATAAACTCTGGGTGTTGATGGTTAGGATCCACACCCATTTTTATGTGGTATTTGACTAATTCTAAATTCCCGTTTTGAGCAGATAAGTAGAGTTCTTTCCAATCCCCGGCTGCCATAAGTCTTAGTGTTTATATTTAATTTTTAAAATTCAGTCCTCTTTGTATTTTTGACAAATTCAATAATTATTATTAGACATAAATTTCTCGAATATGAGTTTCATTCGAGTTAGTTTTCTCTTTATCGAAAATTGCAAATTCAGTATTTTCTAATCCTTTAAATATTTCTCTTCTAGCAAATCATGTTTGTAGTATAATAAGTTTTATCAATAACTAAATCGCATAATTTCTTAGTCTAAACTACCAAGTTAATCATCTGATCTTTTTTATGGAGCCTATCGGTCAGTGCAAACGCAGTAGATGCGTCTCCCGGCTATTGTCGATTTGCATGTTGTTGTGTGTTCGTTTTCTCCCTTTACTTTTCTTTAAAAGGTTTTTTATCTGAAGTAGTCAATTTATATTGTTCCAATGCCTCTTCCAGAGTAAGATCCGTTGGCATATTTTCAATGAATGTCATAACTGATGTAAATATGAACGGTATGTTGCTTCTTGAAAGAAAATCAGATTTTGTTGCAATGTCATCTAATTGATCAGCATTCCATTTTTTTCTTATTTCATTAGCACGCTCATATTTTTCCTTATTCAAATTTACAAGCCATATTTTGTTATTTAGAGAATCTGGCAACAAGTAATGTTTATATTGCCAAGTTGAGTAAACTTCAAAATCTCTTTTATCCTTATCATTTTGGAAATGGAGGTAAGAGATTGCTTGTTCAGGATCAAATCGTCCCTCATTTACTGCCTTGCAAAGAATCGGTTCAAGATCAATTATGTTTTTATCGCTGCTTCTTCTTTGAGATGTATGAACTAAAACCACATCATGATTTTGCCCTCTTAAGGTATTTCTAAAACCGAGCTCTATCTGAGAAGGGAAGCCAAGAGAATCAGTTATTGCAAGTATCCTGTTCATATTTATTATTCGATTAGCTTGAATAGTGTCATTATGAGTATCGTACATTGGTCTGAACAATTGATCTCTTTCCCAAATTGATTTGAATTCATTTCTTAATCTTGAGTCATATTCAGTCGTTCTTCTCTCTATAAAAGAATTCCAAAGGGTTTCATCTATATATGCGTTGACAAAAATCGACTTTATCAAACTTAAATCATCAGAATTATTTATAAGTAGTTGAAGATTTAAATTTCTTTCATCTAAATTATTAGAGAGTT
>JAGGDU010000140.1 GCA_018457135.1 Trichodesmium erythraeum GBRTRLIN201
GTTCGTCGAAGTTGTCATGCGCTATATATAGTGTCTTTGCGTAAGTCCTGATTAAATAGAAAAAGATCAACTGGAAGAAGGTAGAAAAATATGTATTTATGGCGTTTTTCACAAAAGTAGACAACAATTTTAGCAAATAGAAAAAACTAACGAGCGGCCAGATGAAACCATATTCTTTCTATAGACTTGAGAGAAAAAATCTTAGAAATATATACTGAAGGTGAAAGTATCTATAGACTTATCGCCCAGGGTTTTCGAGTTAGTTTAAGCTTGATTACAAGAGTAATTTCACCTTATCGGAAGGAAAATACTCTAGAACTAATACTTATTGGCCATTCTCAAACAGGAAAACTTGAGCCATATAAGCACAAAACTCTAGAATAATTAGAGCTAAACAAGGATTTAACCCTAGAACAACTGTGTCAAAAATTCGCAACAGATACAGTTATTAAAGTGAGCATTCCTACAATGAGTCGTTTCTTACAAGGATACAAACCCTCCTCGCAAAAAAAACAGTGTAGCACCCTATCTTCATGGTCAAATGATTAACCTCATCGGAGCAATCATTTTCAAACAAGTCCTCAAAACTATGACCATCAATGTATTGAACCAGTGGCAAGGTATTTAAAACTTTTATGGCAGAACTACTAGTCCCTGAATTATGGCCCCAGAGCAGTTGTGGTTGGAGATAATTTGCCAGCTCATAAGGTTAAAGGTACCTCTGAAGCTATTGAAGCTGTGGGGGCAAGATTAATTTATCTATCTCCTAAGCCTTAAAGACCATTTAAAAAAAATTAGCCACAACTAGTGAACAATTAGAACAGGCGATCGCTACTTTGATGGATTTAGTTACTCCTAAAATGTTACGCAACTGGTTTACTCACTGTTGTTACTTTAGTCTATATTTGTGAAAACCACTATAATCAAACAATGGTTAAATCTGGGGTATTCGACAGTAAAAAGTTCTCAAAGACTGTAGAAGGTAAACCATAGGGAGCGGTAATTATTCCCCTAAAGTGCAAACATTGCCCTATACGATACGGGATAGAAAAATGCTTAAATAAATTGGCCGAATACCTTACCTGGAGTAACGCAAAATTAGAAAAAGGCATTATCCTTCATACGCTATGCTGATAACAAAGTTATCTTACACAAAAACCTCAAAGTAGTGTTACAAGCAAAAGCCGTAATACAGGAATGGCTAACCCAGATAGGATGAGAAGTAAAACCAGAAAAAACTAAAATTGCCCATACCTTGGAGGAATATAAAGGAAATAAACCCGGGACTTCCTAGGATTCACTTAATGGTAATGAAAAGTTAAGTCAACAAACAAGGATTTAAGATACTGGTAAAACCATCTAGTAAGAGTATAAAAACTCATTATTGGAAAATAGCAGAAATCAGGGTAAACTCATCTAAAATTTTATTGACAAATCAATATTTTTATGATGTACTTGCAATACAAGCTTTTCAAGAAATTATAAATATCACAGACAAACCTATTCCACTAATAAAATGCGATTAATCCACATAAGTATAGTGGCGATCACTATAAAAGTACTAAAACAAGCAGAAATAAGCTCCCATCGTACAACTAGGCGACAATATTTACGTTGATATCAGGCAAAACAACCCTCTTGTTTAAAACGAGGTACAAAAATTTTTATCCCTCGTCCTGGTTTCTTTTTGCCTTTCCCAAGTCGTTTGGGCAGTTGAGGTCTAATCCCTCTTCGATACATTGCTTGTCTTTCTCGTTGACAATCATATCCTTTCTCAGTGGCAATGACTTGGAATCGCTTACGTGGACGGCCCCGTTTTTAAGTTTTCACACTTAGTACTATCAATTAAGGGAATTAGCTGTTCTCTTTCATTGCCATTAGCGGCGGTAGTACAGTTAGCTACTGGTAATCCCTGCACCTTCCCTCAAGGTATGAATTAAAATCCCCTTCCCTTCATGGCCGTAAGCTACATCCTCTCCTCTACCCTGACCAGAGGAAAAAAAGCCGACCACGGCTGTGTAGCTCCAATTGATTAGTCCTTAGTTTTCTGCAATTCCTAAAATTCGTCCTTGTAGGTATTTGAGAGTTCCATCTTCTTCCCAACGCTTCAGCCATCTGTGTACTGAACTCTTGGAGGCACAAATCTCTCAAGGTGGTACATCACACCAACGACAACCTGTTATTAATATTATGTAGAGAAGAGTATGATTGTACATATTGTACGGGGAGCATGAGGTATACTATATATTTACCTATTTTTTTTGGTGAAATAGGAAAAATATCTTCAAATAACTTCCATTCTATGTCACTTAATCCTTTTCAAACATATTCGGATCTAATGGTAAAAGATGTGAGAGGCAAAACCACATTTGTATCAATTGTGACCGTGAAGCAAGTATCTCATCCTCAAACTCAACCACAACCAAGATATAGTAAAAATACTCGTCAAATCTGCTTAAAAATGTACGCGTTCTGGTATGGGCTTTCGGGGAATAGATAGAGTAACAGGGATTTACCATACTACCGTGATTCTATGGGTCAAGTTGGTGGGAGCACAGTTACTAGATGCCTTAGACCCTAAAGAAACTCCTGAAGTTGGGGAACTTGAAAAACTGCAAACTTTTGTCTGGTCAGTTGAAAAATAAAGAAAATCTAGCACAGGAGAGCAGTTAATTACTTCCAAGAGGGTATCTTAGCTTGGGTCATAGGAGATCATAGCGCCGATACTTTTGAACCTCTGTGGCAGATAGTCATACTTAGGTATTCCTTCTTCTATGTTACTGATGTGTTGAAAGTCTACCCCCTAATATATTCCCGATGGCGATCAGATTGTGAGCAAGACCTACATGACTTGACTTGAGGGATAAAATACATATCTGAGGCATTATTTAGCTCCTAAAACAAGGCAAAACACTATGTTATTCCAAGTTAATAAAGATGCTCAATCATTCTATCAAACTACTAGTTAACTATCTTAAGTTTTGGGATGTACCTCTTCCCAATAGAATTTATCCCTTGATTCAGCAACGCCCAATATTTTATTCAACAAAAATATTTGTAAAAAAAATGCCAGGTTTTAAGTCCCTAGAATCCCTAGAACTGTAATGCGATTTTGGCCACACAAAACTAGAAAAATCAAAGGCCAATTCTTACTTCTAACTCCTAACTCCTTATTTCCTACTCCTTACTATTCAATAAATATAATTGATAAAAAAATCTGTAAGTTTTACACAGTAGATAATACAGCCTTTATTTAGGGTTAGTTATAGAGTATAAATGTAAAGAAATATTACAATAGTAGAGTTAAAGCGGTTTAATGGCTTGACATTCCCGAAAAGAGCCGTTAATGTAAAGAATATACCCGGGTAAACAAGTTGACTGTAATATGCAAGATAAGCAAAAAGTTACACTATATATTCAACCAGAACTGCATCGTAAGCTCAAAATAAGGGCTGCAGTTGACTCGGAACCAATGTCATCAATAGCAGAAAGGGCGATTCTTTTCTATCTAGAAAACCCAGAAGTAATTGATGACTCAAGTTCAAGATATGGACAGACCCACCGGGTATACAGTTGTCCAGAGTGTACAAGCTCACTTATAGTCCGAGAAGGAGAACTGGTATCCATAAAAAATCAGCCAAACGTATTGGTAGACGAAAATATTCCCGTTAAGCAAGCCCCAGAAATAGAAAAGTCTGAGGTTCAACCGGGAGAACAAGAGTTAGTTCCCTGCTAACACTAAGCTGTAGCAAAAATCTAGATATGATGACTAATTAAGAGAGATAATTTATAATAAGTCTCTTAGAATTCATAATCTGGTAGGGAAAAAAAGGAAAATCTTAATTCAGCCACTGTAAACTTTGTACCGTCTCTACTAGGTCAAGGACTATGAAAGAAGAACTCAATATTCTAATCGAAGCTCAATATCCTTTGATCTACCTCGTAACCTCCGAGGAAGAGCGGTCAGAGCAGGCAATTTTAGCATTAGCTCAGAGAAAACTACAGCGCAAAGTATTTGTTTGGACAGTGACTCACGGTATTACAGACTATGATCAGAGCAAAAATACGACTCAGCACAATACAGTCTCGCCCGAGTCAGCTATAGAGTGGGTAATTAGGCAGCGAGATCCTAACACTGGCGCTGGAATATATGTATTCAAGGATTTACATCCTTTTATCGATTCACCACCAGTTACTAGGTGGTTAAGAGATGCGATAGCTAGTTTTAAAGGTACAAAAAAGACAATTATATTAATGTCTCCTGTGCAAAATGTACCCATAGAATTAGAAAAGGAAGTAGTTGTCCTTGACTTTCCATTGCCAGATATGAAAGAATTAAATCAAGTTCTCTCAGGACAATTAGATTCTGCTAAAAACCGACGTATTTCTACAGAAACAAGAGAAAAACTACTAAAAGCAGCTCTGGGTTTGACAAAAGATGAAGCCGAAAAAGTATATCGTAAAGCTCAAGTAACAGCAGGACGCCTAACTGAAAAGGAAGTTGACATTGTACTTTCTGAGAAAAAACAGCTCATCAGGCGCAACGGTATACTAGAATACATCGAAAAGGACGAAACTATAAATGCTGTAGGTGGTCTAGAGGAGTTGAAACATTGGTTAAGGCAACGTTCTGATGCCTTTACAGAGCGTGCCCGAGAATATGGACTACCTCAACCAAAGGGAATGTTGATTCTAGGAATACCTGGATGTGGCAAGTCTCTGATAGCAAAAACTACATCTGGTCTATGGGGTCTACCTTTATTGCGATTAGATATGGGACGTGTATACGATGGTTCAATGGTAGGACGCTCAGAGGCTAACTTGCGAAATGCTCTCAGAACAGCTGAATCAATTTCACCTGCTATTTTATTTATAGATGAGTTAGATAAAGCCTTTGCAGGTAGTACAGGTTCAGCTGATTCTGATGGAGGTACTTCTAGTCGGATATTTGGCTCATTCCTAACTTGGATGCAGGAAAAAACTTCTCCAGTGTTTGTTATGGCAACTGCCAACCGGGTAGAACGTCTACCAGGAGAGTTTTTGAGAAAAGGTAGGTTTGATGAAATTTTCTTTGTAGACTTACCAAACAAAGAAGAACGCCAAGATATTTTCCAAATTCACCTAATAAAAAGACGTCGAGATATTGAACGCTTCGATCTGGATCAACTATCTAATGTATCCGATGGCTTTTCAGGTGCAGAAATAGAGCAAGCCATAATTGCTGCTATGTATGAAGCATTTGCTCAAGATAGAGAATTTACACAGCTAGATATTATTGCCGCAATTAAATCTACACTACCGTTATCGAAGACCATGACAGAGCAAGTTACTGCTCTAAGAGATTGGGCTAGACAACGTGCGCGGCCTGCTGCATCTTCAGTTGCCGAGTATCAAAGACTGGAGTTCTAAAAGCTTTCTCCTGGTACAAACAGGAGTAAAGGCTAGTAAACTGAATAAAGTTGCTAGCAGTTTCTAAAAAAACCACATTAATTATTATTTGTGGTACTGTTCGATAAAGCACCGTTGTTGTTTCTGTTTTAATTATAAATTTAGGAGGAAACCCAAATGTCTCACTTCAGCACATTACGTACTAAGATAACTGACGCTGAAATCTTAAAAGCTTCCTTGGGTGATTTGGGAGTTACAGTTAAAACTAATGCTGATGTTCGTGGATACAATGGCCAACGTGTACGTTCCGATATCGTTGCTGTTCTAGAAGGCGAATATGATTTAGGCTGGTCTCGCAACAGTGATGGTTCTTTTGATCTAATCGCTGATTTGTGGGGTGTTGCTAAGAAGCACAATCAAACTGAGTTAATTAATTCCATCAACCAAAAGTATGCCGTTAACAAAACCTTAGCTACTGTTAAGCAACGTGGTCTACAAAACGCTAATGTCAAATTGGTAGTGCAAAAGTAATTTATTTGCGTGTTCCCAAGTTTGCGGGTTAACCAAAATCGGGTTAACCCGTTTTTTTTAGCTATTTTGACTGAGCTATAGTCTTACGCAAAAACATTAGGGCAGTTTTTGAAGGCTGCATCGACACAATTGGAGACCGTCTCAAACTCCTTTAATAATTGCTTCATCCATGTTTTTCAAACTGCCTACCAGTTTTCAATTTTGTTCAAATCTGGAGAATAAGCTGGTAAATACCACATTTCATAACCTGCTTCCTCTACCATCTTTCTGATATTTTCCCCTTTGTGAAAACTCCCATTATCAACCATAATAACGTCTCCTACATTCAATTGAGGAATTAGACAAAACTCCAACCAATACTCAAATAAATAAGGATTACACCAACCTGCAAAAGTTAAGGGGGCAAATAATTTTTTTTCTCTTAATGCCCCTATCCAACTTGTTCTTTCTCTTTTTTTTCCTGACTTTAACCCTAAACATTTTTCCCCTTTAGGACTATATCCATAAGGATAAACCAGTATGATTATCAAAACCTGCTTCATCAATATAAACAAGTTGATTTTTTTCTACTTTTGATAACTTTTCCCTAAATTTTTGTCTTTCTTCCTCGTCTCTTCCTTCATATCCGTAGGTTTTTTTTTCGAGTAATTTCTATTTTTTGACAAAAATAACTAATATTTTGTCGAGTTATATTATCCCCCCATAGTTATGCTATTTGTTGTTGAGTTTTATTTTTATTCTCTATGATAAATTGTCGAAATTGTTTTTCATTTTTAATTTTCTGTGGTCTTCCTTTGTTAGGGAGCGCTTCATAAGTCCCTGTCTCTAATTCTGCTGTTTAACCGTAAATCTAAAGTATTACGACTAATATTAAGCATTTGAGCAACATGAAGTTTTTTCTCTCCTCTTTTTACTGCTTCAATTGCTTTGGTTCGAAGATCATAGTCTAATGGTGCTGGCATGGAGTCTTCGATAAATTTTTGAGTTTTATCTATCATAGTCAATGTCCTAACCTTAATGCGTAAGACTATAGTATTCCAGATATAGATAAATAAATTTTCGATAAATTTTTGAGTTTTATCTATCATAGTCAATGTCCTAACCTTAATGCGTAAGACTATAGTATTCCAGATATAGATAAATAAATTTACGCGATCGCTCTTAATCATTTGTAACATTATTGTTTCAAAATGTTATTACTTAGTATGAGATAACTTGTGAGCAATGACACAAGTTTTTATTCTTTGAAGCTCCAAGAAAAAAAGGGAAAATGAGGTTAGCATCTTCAAAATAACTATAATAAAATTTATAGATCATGGTAAGTTTGCCCCTACATAATACTTTTTATTCAACCAAAAAAAGTAATAGAAAAAATGAGGCGATCACTGTAGTAATTTAGTAGTAATTTATTTTTCTGCTATTTTATCTAATTTTTCTTTAATAGATAACTGAAACCCTAACTTTAATAGGAATATAAATCCCAATACCGATAAAACAAAAATAATAATTGCAGCTTTAATATAACCTCCAGTCAGTAAAACAGATCCCGATAAAAAAGTAAAACCAGTAAAACCAGTAAAAATCAAAACTTTCAAAGCTAAATTAATCCGTTTCAATAACCGATCATGTTCAATAGAACGTACCCGAAACTGAATTTCACCATCTTCAATTTTTGTTTGGAATTGACGGATTAAAACTTCACTTTTACTAGGTTGCCGTAATTTATACTTAATAAAATCTGTAGTCTGTTTAGCTAACTCACCAACAACTCTACCTTTACCTTTAGAAAAAGTTATACTTTTAACAAAAGGTTGAGAACAACTAACTAAACTATAATCAGGATCAAGTTCTCTAGCAATACCATCCAAAGTAGTAAGTGACTTAAGAATAAAAGTCATTTGAGAGGGGAGACGAAATGGTTGTTCTTCAAACAATACATAAAGTTCTTCCTTAATTTGATCAAAATCATAAAAATTGACAGGTTTATCAGTAAAATTTTCCAATAAAAAATCAAGTAATCTTCTCACAGGCATCATATTAGACATTGGTACAATTAAACCAATAGTAATTAAAGCATTTAAAACCTGTTCAACATCTTTTTTTAATACAGCAAAAAAAGTTTTAATCATTTGATCTTTAGTTAAAGATTTGACCTCAGCCATCATCCCAAAATCATAAAAAATAACTTTGCCATCTGAACTAACTGCTAAATTTCCTGGATGAGGGTCAGCTTGAAAAAAACCATCTAACAATAACTGCTTTAAATAACAACAAACTCCTATTTGATTAATTAGCTTCGGATTAAGATTATAAGCTTCCATTTCCCTACGATCATTAATTTTAATTCCCGGTAAATACTCAAGAGTTATAACTTTTTCTGTAGTGTGAGTCCAATAAACACGAGGCACTACTATATCAGGATATCCTTGAAAATTGTCGCGAAAGCGGTCAGCATTTTTTCCCTCATTAACATAATCAATTTCTTGATATAAAATTGTAAAAAAATCATAGTAAATAACATCTAAATCATACTTCTTAGCCCAAGCAAAATACCTTTTACAAAAACGGATAACATTTTTGAGAGCTTTCACATCCAAGTCAAATAAAACTTTTAACCCAGGACGTTGTATTTTAACCACAACTTCCTCACCAGTTTGTAAATTAGCTTTATGTACTTGTCCAAGACTTGCTGCAGCGATAGGAAATTCCTTAAAATCTCGATACAAAGAATAAAGAGAGTTGCCAAGTTCCGACTCAATAATAGCGATCGCCTCCGTAGTTTCAAAAGGAGGCACCTGGTCTTGTAATTTTCCTAATTCTTCCACATATTCCTTCGGCAATATATCAGCTCGTGTAGATAAAGATTGGCCTATTTTAATAAAAGTTGGACCTAAATTTATCATAGTTTTGACTAACCATTCAGCCCGACGCCTCCTGAGAGTTGAAGATTTATTTTGAAATAAATTATCCCACCATAAAAAGAAAAAAAATTTTCCCGCCGCACTAAAAACATCTATTTGTCTGGTTAAGGGAGAATATTGAGCGCGTTGCCAAGGTCGGGACTTAGAAGAATTTTTAGTGAGCATACAAAGAACTATATAAATCTATTGTAAGAAACGACATATATGTTGTAGTTTTAGTTAATTGTAACTTGACATACTTGACATAACTACTAATATTATTCTCTAGATGACAGTTATAATAATTAGTAAACTAAATTAGAGATATTCCATAAATCTTTAAAATCTTTTGCTTAATTCATCAATCTAAAAAACTTTATGATTTCCAACTACTAAACCCTCTCATTCTCCTCTAACAATTTTCTCTACTTGTGTTTTGGCAATATCACTATTTTTCTGATAAATTTCAGCCCTATCTAGTGCTACATCATGCCGTGAGTAACTAGGTGAAACAGAAGCCATTAGTTCTGCTGCTTCTTCCCATATCTTAGCGATCGCCATCCATTCTTCTTTAGACTTAGCTATCTTACCATATGCAACAGCTTTTTGAGCCAGTCGTACTGCTTGAGTAAAAGCTACTTTTGACTTCAACTCAGTATCTTCTGAAGATTTTTTATCATTAAGAAATGAAGGCTGGGAAGCTATATTTTCTGAAGTTGTTATTTGATCTATCCAAGAATTGTTGAGCCATCTATTAACTTGAATACCTAAAGTTAGCATTATCAGACTCAGAAGAAAAATGCCTATTATATCAGGTTGGAATTGATCTAGCCTTTGCATTCTCTTCAGAAGAATACCTTTAGACATAGGTATTTTAGTCCGTTTAAGCTTATTAATATAAAAATTATTTGCTATTTGCTTGAAAATATTTGGTTTAGTCAAAATAATTTTTTGAGACCAAAGTAATTTATTATCTGGATTTTTAGTAATATCTTCTAGCCAAAGTAGTTGTGGATATTTAAATATTCTACTATTAATTTCTATTTGCTGAATATTACGAGGTGAAATTTCTTCAAGGGTTTGTTTAACCTCTTTTAAAATACTAGACTTTTCTAAATGTTGAGGCTCTGGTGCTTCACATAAAACTTGCAAAACACCATCAGAAAATATAGCTCTAATTCTTACACCTAACTTAGCTAAATTTTCATTCATAACTTGAATAATTGCTGCTATGTTACCCTGGCGTGCTTGCATAAATGTATCATTAATTTGATTTGTCATTGATATTAATAGTTATTGCAAGGGAATAGAGAATATAAAATAGGAAATAGGCAAAGACATAATTATTGATACAGCCTTTCCTTTGTTATTAAGTATACCCATGGGGGCAATATATCTGCACTACATAATTTTCACCATTTACCATATACATAATTAGCCCGAAATCTGCTGTAACTTATTTTTAACCATAACTTTAGGAAGATAAATACACATATCATGACACCTGTAGATCAACTTCAATCTCTAGCCTTATTCCAGCTTAAAAATTTAGTTGTCCCACAGATTTTTTAATATATTTTACAAATAGTCTTTAACAAATATTATGCTAGAATATAAAATTAAAAATTGAAAATTGTAACAATATTAGAGGGAAAACAAAAAATTAACTATGACCAAATCCCTAACTGGTAAAATTTTTGTCTTAGATGACAATATAGATACTGACCAAATTATACCTGCTGAGTATCTAACATTGGTTCCTTCAAAGCCAGATGAATATGATAAACTAGGAACTTATGCTTTGTGTGGTTTGCCTGATCGCTATGGTAGATTTATGGAGCCAGAAGCAATGAAAACAAAGTATCCCATTATCGTAGCTGGAGAAAATTTTGGTTGTGGCTCTTCAAGGGAACATGCACCTATTGCATTGGGCGCTTCTGGTGTCCAAGCAGTAGTTGCTCAATCTTATGCTCGTATATTCTTCCGTAATTGTTCCGCCACTGGAGAATTATATCCTTGGGAGTCTAGCGATCGCCTGTGTGAGTTATTTAAAACTGGTCAAAAAGTTACTATTGATTTTGAAAAAAATCAAATAGTTAATCATACTCTTGATCAAACTTATCAGTTAAAGTCTTTGGGAGAAGTAAGACCTGTAATTGATGCTGGAGGTCTTTTTGCTTATGCTCGTCAAACAGGTATGATTTCCCAAAAAGAAGTTTGAATATTTCTTTTCAGTTGGAAGGCAATTTATCTCCCCTTTTCAGAGATATGAGCATTTTCCCCTGGACAAAGTTATTTATTAGTGAAAATTTCTATAAAGATTTTACCCAGAGAAAACATAACATATTGAAAATTATGGCCTGCCATTTGTCCCTGTTCATAAGCTTCAAAATATTGTGTCGTCATATAAATTTCAGTAAATATAGCAATCCTATTTGAAAAGTGAAATAGATGGAGGACTATAAAGACACTTATGCTGAAGAGAAAAACCAAAAGTAATAGCAGTTGGAGCCATTTAAAAAAACTAGTAATTTTTCACAAATGATTTCGCATTATTATCGTGGTTAGATAAATATTGAAATTTTTTTGATAAATGGTATAACTTAGTAGCAATAACCATATATTTTTGATACTAAACTCAAAATTATATTACTAAACAAGCAATCTTCAATATTTATACTACAAAGTTTGTTTAAACAGACAATAACATCAAATATATTCAATTATAACTGGTAGAATGATTTTATCAACCGAAAGATCAAACTCTGATAAATTGTAAATATTTATATAGTCTATATATATTTATATCTCAAGTATAAATTCCATAAAAATATAAACTCTCAGTTACTTCCTAGTCTGAAGAAAGTAAAAAAAAGGTAAAAAAAGCAACAATAAATAAGTTGTTGCATTTTCCATAAATAAATTTAATTTTGTTTGTGTAAATGTTGCTCTAGACCATGAGTCATCATCTCAACAATTCCTTGTTGTTTTTGCTGATTAAGTTCAGTATTAGCCTCAGCTTCTATACGCTTTACTACATCCTTTGAAATATTAAGCAACTGCTTTAACTTTTGATAAGCAACTTCTTCCTCTTCATTGATATTTGCTTCTTCAGGAGTACGAGCACTACAAGCGATTACCTCATAACCTAATTTCAGCACAAGTTCCCGTTCTTGTTGACTTTCTAATTTGGGGATTGACTCCTCCAATGGTATATTTTGCATGAGATAATCCCGTAATTCCTCTTGAAGTTGTTGTTGGGAATCTCCTGTAGCAAATAAACTACTAAAACGATTCAACATTAGCTCAACTTCCTCTTGCGCCAGTTGTCCATCTGACCATGCCATATAAGCAACAATCCGCAACAAATCCA
Organism: Trichodesmium erythraeum GBRTRLIN201; assembly: GCA_018457135.1. GTDB lineage: Bacteria > Cyanobacteriota > Cyanobacteriia > Cyanobacteriales > Microcoleaceae > Trichodesmium > Trichodesmium erythraeum. The sequence continues at coordinate 12,193 of JAGGDU010000140.1, forward strand.
TCTGGCGTGGAGTAATAGATGGGGGTGGAGGTGGTTGTACTGTCATAAATTTTTCCTTAGTTATTGACTATTCTATAGCTGAACTTTTAACTTATCATTTAGTGTAATTTCTACTTTCTTCCTCCTTTCGTTCCTAAAATTATTATCCTTTTTTATTTTCTTCTTTTCTCTTTATATCTTTTCTCTTTTCTCTTTTTTCTTTCCTCTTTCGAGTTCCGTTTAAGTGAACTATTTCAGTTTCTTGCTTCTGCATACCAAAAAATAATTAATTTATCAAGCCACTTACTTAGGAAGGGAAAAAAATTAGTCTTTCATCCATTTAAAAATTCAAGCGATCGCCTCTAAAAACAACAATACGATAAGTATTTCTTACCTCAAAATTTAATTAAGCAATAACTTGCTTTTGAATTATTCTTTATTTTATATTATCACATAAATGAACCAAAGAGCTGAAAATATTGAATCCTCCTTAGCCAGAGCGGGCAAAATTTCAACTAATTTATCATCAACCTCTGACAAAAATTCCAATTTTCAAACCTTTAAGCATCAACCCATAACAAAAACTTAAAAATATAGCGATCGCCTCTGAAACAGCTATTCCCTAAGCATTCTATGAAGCACCCATATAAAGTACAGAACCAAATATTTATAACAAATAAATAGTTATTATTTAAGTATACCACAAAATAGTCAATTTATCAAACCACTCATTTAGGAAGGGAGAAAATTCAAGCGATCGCCTCTCAAAACAACAATACGATAAGTAAAATACGATAATCTTATGATAATCTAAAGAACACCAAAGAGCTGAAAATATTGAAACCTCCTTAGCCAGAGAGGGTAAAATTTCACCTTATTTGTCATTAACCTCTGATAAAAATTCCAATCTTCAAGCCTTCAAGTATCAAACCATAACAAAAACTTAGAAATATGGCTAGCCCCTCTGAAATAACCATTCACCAAACATTCTTGGAAGCACTCTCAGAAAACTTATGAGGTAAGGATAACAAATAACTGACCAAAGCCCTACTAAAAATAATGAACTAATTATAAATTATCCAAAAAAACTATGGCTTAATCATCTAGTATCTACCCATAATTAGGATTTGCTGAAACAGTCTTTTTAAGGAATAGGGAAGCGGGGCAGTAGGAGAGTAATTTTTTTTTGCCTTTGCGTACTCAAAATGCTAGATTTTTAGACCGAAAAAAGTGCCTAGTTTTCGGTCTAAAAATGCTAAAGTTTTATCTTTCAATACTTTGATAGTCAATCAGCAAACCCTAAATATTCTAACCTTAACTCATAGATTAAATAGGTGAATGCAATTATCAGCCCTGCTCAGGTATACCTAAAAAGTTAAAAGCTTTGCTTTGCCTGACTTAAGTCTTACAGCTTCAGTTTAAGACACTCTGAGTTAGCTTTTTACCCAATGAAATGACACCTAAAACACCCGCACTCAAAAGACCTAAAACTAAACCTGGTTCGGGTATCTGTTGATTCTTAATCTCTTCAACTTTGATATCAATAAATGCCTTCGCGAAAGAAGTTCCAGTTAGACCACCATCACGTAGTTGGTTCAAGTCCCATCCTGTGCCACCACTATCAAGAGCTAAATCTATATAGTCTAATTTAGTAGTTCCAAAATCACTGGTAATAAAGTTAGTTAGTGGTTGTGGAAGTTGAGTAGTTGTATATCCACCACTACCGTTGGCAATATAGGCATTTCCTTCAGAGTTAACTCCAAGAGAATTATTCACAAAGTTGGCATTGACTATAGCATTCAAGAGAATATCATCTTTATTGTCTTGAGGGTTTCGCTTTAATCTGGCCAGGATATTGTTGAAGTTGAGGCTAGAGTTACCATTATCCCGATCTTCGTCTGTCACCAGGATGAAGTTAACAGCAGCACCTTCGCGGAAGGTGTAGTTATTCAAAGCAAAGTCAATTGCAGAATAACCATCTTCAAAACCACCTTTTAATAGTAAGCTATTTGTAGCAGTTGCAAATTCAGCAGAGTTACCAAACTTGGCTCCACCTAAAGGCAAAGATCGTCCTAAGGTTTGATTGGAAGTACCAAATCCAACAAGACCAAAACGGTTGCCCACGATACCTTGATTTTGCAGAGCAGTATCTAACTGTGGAATAACCGTGCCAAGCCATGTTTGCTCGTAGTTCATAGAACCATATTCATCAACTATGACGACCACATCAGAACTTTTTAAGCTAGCCGCAGTTGCAGAGGTAGCTCCTACAGTCACCAAAGTTAGGAAAAGAGTGCTAGCTTGTAAGTATTTGTCCTTAATGTTCACTAGTTCTATCCTTTTGATATATACTCGTTTGCCTTTGATAGATTGTAATTATCATAGGTGAGTATAATATAGGTAAATCAAAAAGTTATCAGTTGTCGACAATAAAAACATAAAGCTTTTATCAAGCCTAAAACCAGTCATAGCAATAAATTCAGCATAAAGACTTACAATAGAAAAAAAACATTCAGGGCTTACGCAGTGCCGCTATACACAGTGTCTTTTCAGTAATTATTCCATATATTTATACTATATATCCTACCTTTGGGTAATTGTTTAAGGTAATATTTATCTAGAAAAAGATATATACTTTTACTTATTAATTCTTAATGATTTTTGCCAAACAAGACTATGGACTCATATTCTATACCTAAATTTGTAAAATTAAAAGTAGTGTTAAATTCAATTGCTTGGTAATTATTCATACTGTGTAAATCATCTTGAATTTATCTTTACCAAGAGAAATCTGAGTTATCAATCAAATAGACTCTAATGAACTTCCCAACCACCCAACAAAATTTTTTTCTTGTGTTGCCGTAGGATTTTTCACTGGAACCAATTGGTAACGACTAGGACCGGGGTGAGCCAAAGTTATCTGATGAGTAATAAGCTCATCTTGATGGAAAACAGTTACTTCCAAAATATCTCCTGGTTGATAATCTTTGAGGCGATAGCCCAACTTATCTGCATTTACCCGAAAACCATTTATTGCCAGTAACTGATCTCCTGCATTTATTCCCGCCAACTGTGCTGGCCCGTTATTTTCTACAAACTTAATTATTTCTTTATTATTTTCACTAACAACATTCATACCCCAATCAGGCCATTCATTATCTTCTTTTTTAAGTTGCAGGCCAAAATGCCCGAAGTATTCATCAAAAGGTAACTCATCTAAACCATCAATATATCTCTTAAAGAAGTTGCCCAAATCTAATTCTGCTACCTCTTCAATTACAGCTTTCAATTGTTCTGGAGTAAAACCTATTTCTGACTTACCAAATTTCTCCCACATTTGATACATTACATCATCTAGTGAGCGTTGATTTTCATATTTTTCTCGAATTAACAAATCAAGTAATAAAGATATCATTGCTCCCTTTAAATAATAGGAAATTTGACAGTTGTTACTATTATTATCCCGACGATATAATTTAATCCAAGCATCCCAACTAGACTCACTTACAGGTTGTACTTTTCTTCCTATTGTTGTTAGCAGAAGTGTAATTTCTTTTCCTAATTCTTTCAAGAAAGTTTGAACATCATAAATACCTGCTCTTAGAGGAATTAATAAGTCATAATAACTAGTTGTACCTTCAGAAAACCACAGAGAAGGAGTATAATTTTCTTGGTCATAATCAAACTCTTCTAATGCTTTAGGTCGGATACGTTTAACATTCCACAAGTGGAAAAATTCATGGGCAACTAGCTGCATGAACCGATCACGTTTTTCCTTATTCCTAAAACCAAATCTCGGATAATTTAAGGTACAACTAAACTTATGTTCTAAACCACCAAATCCTTTACTAGAACTATGCAAAATAAATAAATATTCTTCATAAGGCAAACCACCAAAAAACTCTGCTTCTACTGCAATAATTTTTTGTATATCTGGAATTAATTTTTCTGGCTCTGCATTACCTTTTCCCCAAATAGCTAATTGATGTTTTTTTCCTTCTACTTCAAATTGATATAATTGATGGTTACCTATCTCAAAAGGACTATCTACTAAAGTATCAAAATCTTCTGCTTCAAATGTATTTTCTGTATTTGGAGTCTTTGGTAAAGATGTCGTAATTTGCCAATTAGGTAATGGTGAAATAACTTCGAGCCTAATCTTATTTTTTTCACATTCAGGAATATAAAAGAACAAAGCTGCACCGTTAAAATAAGCATGTGTAGAGTCTAAATGATTGGTGCGCACTGTTAATTCATTAGCAAATATCTTGTACTGAACTATTACTTTTGAGACTCCCAATGTTTCTATTTGCCAGTGATTTTTGCTAAGTTTTTGCCAAGGTAAAGGTTGTTTATTTTCACTATAGGCACAGAAATCTTGCAAATGTTTAGCATATTCCCTGATTAAGTAAGAACCTGGTGTCCATACTGGCATTTTTAAATCCAGTTTTTTGGACATTTGTAATAATGAGGAAGATAATTCTTCAACTCTTACAGACAAACTAACCTCAAACAGATGAGATTCTGGATGAGGCATAGATACTTTATATTGAATTGCTGGGCTTGTAATTGTTGGACTGATGGTTAATATTTTAGCTTCAGTCATAGTTATTAATTTTTAAAGTGAATAGAAAGTGGAGAATATGGGCTAGAGGATAGGAAAGAAGCCCAAAATATTTGCCTTGTCATTTATACTATATTAATCACCAAATTTGCTATAGTTTTAATGCAAATTTTTCAAGAAAGATAGCTGATTTTTTTGACTTTTTATTATCAACTTGAGTATTTAAAAAATTATTAATCTAATTTACTGACTGGCTAAATGCATTAAATGTTTAAGATTAAGTAAGTGCATTAACTGATGTTCCGGGTCTCTCTTAATCCAACCCTTATTATGTAGTTTGGCCATAATTTTAGTAGTTTCATCAATTGTAATATCTGTTACATCTCCTAAATCTTGGTCAGGAATATTAAATATTTCACAGGTTTTTTCAGTGGTCTGACCGTAGTTTTCAGCTAATTCTACTAATGTATTAGCAAGTTTGACTGCTGGAGGTCTATTACGTAATTGATAACGAACGTTTGTCTGCCTGAGACGCTTAACCATCAGTTGAAGCATTCGGTGATGTAACTGAGGATCTTTGAAGAGAGTTTGAATAAATCTTTGAGCCGAAATACTAATCAAACGAACCGGAGATAGGGCAACAACATCATTTGAGCGGGGGGATTCATCTAGAATGGCCATTTCACCAAAAAAATCTCCTCTACCTAGAATAGCCAATGTAACTGAGTTATCAGGGGACAATCTGCGTCTGACTTTGACCCATCCCGATACCACAAAGTAAACAGCATTACCCCAAGCATCTTCCATTAGGACTAATCTATTTGAGGGATACTCATGTTTTACTGCAACGGATAAGAGCCATTCCAATGTTTCTGGATTAGCTCCTTTAAATAAAGGAAAAAGCTCACTGAAAGCTTCTGTTTGCATGAAAATTAGCACTCTTTATGGTATCTTCTTTGTGTTCACATATTACCTGACTTAAAGTCAGAGAAACTATTACCGAGACTTAAAACCTAGGTATGCTGGTATTTAATTGGGCATTGCACACAACCCAACAAACTTCCATACCCTTCCGGAAGTAGAGCTTTTGGGTAGGTTTAACCTTCCTTCCACATCTATTTTGTATCTCCATGTTGCTTCACTTTATCAAATGGGCTTTCATATTACTTGTTTAAAGAATCAGAACAAAACTTAAAAATAGGTGAATACCTACCCATTTGTACTAACTTTTATACATCATAACAATGAAAACTGAATAATATTCTCTATTAACAATTCAATATACTTTGAGTTAGTTTATCATTAATTTTTTGGCGGCTCCAGGAGCCAGGATCAAATATTCCTACAAAGATGATTGAAGATTTTTTGATACTACTCTTTTTGTTTTAGGAAGTAACCTAGAACTAAGTTCATTAGTAATCCTACGGATTTTTTCTTTTCTAGGTAATTTCTATTGTTTTTAAGATATTTCCAATTTTGCTTTTATGGGACAAAGTAGAATTCAAAAACCTCAGAGTTTGTGTTTCTGTTTCATAGAACCTGATATTAATCTCCATCGGCTTAGGCCTAGAAGGTTAGTCCACAGAATGAAATTACTATTTTGGAGTATATTTAGTCTTACCTACAATAGCACAAAACTTATATAAATAGCAATATTGATTGATTTTTATCTCAAAGCTCTTCAACAGGGGAGCGAAGCTTTTTGACCAACATTGATATATAAAAAACTGTAACTGCCCAATTGAGAAAGGAAAGAATATTCTAATGAGGAAAAAAATATGGTAAATTTCAACCATGAGTCCCAAAAATAAAGATCAAAAAATTAAGAGGTTAGAGAGAGAAAATCTCGGACTGCGCAACAGGATAGCAGAGCTTGAAATTTTTTTAGGGTGAGATAGCAAAACTTGTTCAAAGCCACCATTAACTGATGGACTCAAAACGTCAAGTACAATATGGACAAAAAGTCTCACAGAAAAATGAAAGCGAGCAGCAGGAGGATACAAAGGTCATTGAAGCTAGATATTAGAACAAGTATTAGGGCCAGAGAACATAGTAGAAGATCTAAGAACAACACTATTGATTAGGAGCGATCACTTTTTAAAGATTAAATACTTAAAGACGATTAATGCCTAAATATTGGCCATTGATTAAAGCATCAATAATAAATCCCCAGCCAGTGATTCAAGCTATTAATTTTTGAGTTAACTTGTTTAAACGTTTAGGAATAAGCATTTTGTAATTTCTCTATGCTGCCAAAATTAATCCGCTTAAAATCTTTCTTGATTTATTGCCATAATCTTTCTATTGAGTTAACTTGTGGGCTGTAAGCGGTTTGAAATAGTAAAACTATCTTCTCAGAAATATTTGATGTTAATGTTTTATTTAAACTACCGTTATCTAGCTGAATTATGTGAACTTCATCAGGAAATTTTTCTGCAAATAATTATCAAAATTTCTCGACATAAATACTGTTAAGATGAGTAAATAAAAACAATCCATTTTATGGCTATACTAAGCCATATAAATATTTATATAAAAACTGCTATTGCTATTTTCCAATTGGTTTTACATCTTTATAGGTTATTTTTAGTCTTGAAATAGTTTTCAATCCAAAACGACTTTTATATTGATACCTATCGATAATTTTTTTTACTATCTTTTCCAAAATATGGATTTTTGTATAAGATTGATTTAATTAATTTTGGGAGTTTTTTTAAAGTTATTTACTGTATCTTTTCCTTGTTTAATATTAACTAGACGTGACACCTTAAGTTTAGATTTTGAATAATAATGAGCTATCTTATATATTATTTTATAACTTGCTTGAATGTCTAAAACACTATTAAGTCATTGATGAATTTCAGTATAGTTATTCAAACCTTTTGGGTCTTTTAATTCTTCCTTTAATTTACGTTTAACTTTTTCAGGAATTAATGATTTTTGAATTTCATTTTACCAGTTATCAGAAAAGCCTCTAGTCTTCCTTGACGATATTGATTTAACTATCCTGATCTTTTCACCCGATGGCGACTTGTTAAGCTAGTCACATTCGCTAAATGTTTTACTCTTTCTCCCTGATGGTTTAATGTAGGTATAAAATTTGTACTCTTTCTATGTATTTACCTGTTTTTTGGTCTATAAGAAGCTTTTTTAGGGTCTCTTCTGGCTCAATAATGTTAATTTTTATATTCTAGACATAGATAAATAAATTGACGCGATCGCTTCTAATTATTTGTAATATTTTTTTAAGAATACTATAACACGATGCTTGCTTTCAAATAAAAAAAAGGTTCTGCTTTTAAGATCTTTGACATCTTTTGCTGTCTAACTAAAAAAAATATAAATTTCCTTTTATATATTGTTGTGTTGTAGCGATCGCTTTTTTTACGTTGAATAAAAAGTCTAGTATATGGATTGAATACCCATTATTCATTATACCATAGTTATTTTGAACATGCTACCGTCGTTGTTCCTTTTTTTTGGAGCTTCACAGAATGAAAAAAAAATGCAAGTAATAATGATTTAGTTGTTATTTTTTTTTTAGCTCTCTGACATCTTTTACTATCCAACATTCGAATGTCTTAAATTTCCTTTTATATATTGTTGTGTTGTGGCGATCGCTTTTTTTACGTTGAATAAAAAGTCTAGTATATGGATTTAATCCTCATTATTTATTATACCATAGTTATTTTGAAGATGCTACCGTCGTTGTTTCTCGTTCCTTTTTTTTTGAGCTTCCCAGAATGAAAAAAAATGCAAGTAATAATGATTTAGTTGTTATTTTTTTTTTAAGCTCTCTGACATCTTTTACTGTCTAACATTCGAATGTCTTAAATTTCCTTTTATATATTGTTGTGTTGTAGCGATCGCTTTTTTTACGTTGAATAAAAAGTCTAGTATATGCATTGAATACCCATTATTTATTATACCATAGTTATTTTGAAGATGCTACCCTCGTTGTTCCTTTTTTTTGGAGCTTCACAGAATGAAAAAAAATGCAAGTAATAATGATTTAGTTGTTATTTTTTTTTTAAGCTCTCTGACATCTTTTACTGTCTAACATTCGAATGTCTTAAATTTCCTTTTATATATTGTTGTGTTGTAGCGATCGCTTTTTTTACATTGAATAAAAAGTCTAGTATAGTGCCACATTTATAACTATACATAAATTATATCATAGTTATTTTGAAGATGCTATGCTCATTTTTCCTTCTTTTTCAGGAAATTCTCCACACTATAATTACGGAAAGCTTTGAAACTCTTATCTAATTTTTGACCTCTTAAAATCATGCGTTGCTTAAACTGCCATACCGACGGTATTCCACTTGAGACAAAAATATGTTATAACTGTGGCGCATACCTACCATCACTAATCCGAGGCCTCCTAACACCAGGTACTCAACTAGGAGACAAGCCCTATCAAATAGACTACCCCTTAGGTCGAGGAGGGTTTGGTGTTACTTATCGAGGACACCATACATTATTAAAACAAATAGTCGCTATTAAAGAATACTATCCCCAAAATTACGCCCTGCGACATCCCACCACTGGAGGTTTCACCATTCCCAGAAACCAACAGGAAATATTTCAACAGGGTTTGCGAAGGTTTCTCCAGGAAGGGAAAATATTAGCCCAACTAAATCATCCTCATGTGGTGCGGGTAATTGATTTATTTGAGGAAAATGAAACAGCTTACCTGGTGATGGAGCTAGTTAGAGGAAAAAGTCTCAGAAAAGAATTAGATTCTCAACCTGAGAAAAAATTTCCCCCTCAAAAAGTCAAAGAAATAATTACTGACCTTGTATCAGCATTATCGGCAGTACATCAACAAGGAATATTTCACCTGGATATAAAACCCGATAATATTTTACTAACTCCAGAAGGACGGTTAGTATTGACTGACTTTGGCTCGGCAAAACAAACTTTTGGTACTTCGATGGGTACTTCCAGCACTGAGAGTTTTGCTGAGAGTTATGCGGCTCCGGAGGTTCTCGCCAGGGGGGAGGTAGGGGTAGAAAGTGATATTTTTGAAGTAGGAATGATGGTTTATGAAATGTTGAGTGGGCAGTTACCTCCCAATGTTCTGGAACGTTCATTATCAAAAGAAAAAAGTTGGGAACCTGAAGGCTTAGAGTCGTCTTGGCAAAAGTTGCTAATGTCGGCTTTAGTTTTGGCAAAGGAAGGTCGCCCTGGAAATATTGAGGAGTGGTGGGAAATGAATTTTCACAAAAAATCAACTGAAAGGACTCAGGAGTCAGGATGGAAAACAAAGGAATTTAAAAACAGAAAGAAAGATATAAGTTCTCCGCCCCGACAAAAATTTGGTTTTGAGGTAATAAAGGTTAATTCCCGGGGTAAAGAAATTGACCGTCGTTCCTACGAAGCAGAATTTTTGGCAGAAAATTTAGATAGTGGGTTGGTCTTGGAAATGGTTTATATTCCTGGGGGAAGTTTTCTCATGGGGTCACCGGAATATGAGGACGAAAGATTCGATAGTGAAAGTCCACAACATCAAGTTAATATTAAGCCTTTCTTGATGAGCAAATATCCTATTACTCAAGATCAGTACCAAGCTATTATGGGAGATAATCCTTCTTACTTTAAAGGAGGAAAACGCCCAGTAGAAAGAGTGAGCTGGCACGACGCTACAAAGTTTTGTGAGAAGCTATCGTCGAAAACTGGGAAAATTTACAGGTTGCCCAGCGAAAGTCAATGGGAATATGCTTGTCGTGCCGGGACAAGTACTCCTTTTTATTTTGGAGAAACTATGACGTCTGAGTTAGTTAACTACGATGGTAACTATCCTTACGGCAATGCTCCATTTGGAGAGTATCGGGAACAAACAACAGATGTGGGAAGTTTTCTTCCTAATGCCTTTGGTTTATATGATATGCACGGCAATGTTTCGGAATGGTGTTTAGATGCTTGGCACCATAATTATTATGGAGCACCTACTAACGGAAGTGCTTGGAAAACTGGAGGTAGTAATCGTAAAAGAGTGCTCCGTGGCGGTTGCTGGGACAGCTATTCTACAAATTGTCGTAGTGCCTGGCGCTTCTATTACAATGCCGATGATCTTTACTACTATAGGGGTTTTCGGGTTGTCTCATCTTCCCCGGTGGTTTCTGCTTTTAATTCTTAGTGTTTTTCTTTTGGATTTTTAATTTTTAATTTTAGGTTTTGAATTTAGGATTTTTTTCCTTTTCCCTTTTCTGTCTTTCCTTTTTTCCTTAAACTTCAGAAAATTTGAGTGGAGTTATCCATACTTAT
>JAGGDU010000141.1 GCA_018457135.1 Trichodesmium erythraeum GBRTRLIN201
TTAAGATTATATCAAGAATTAAAAAAATATGATAATATAATAATAGCCTTAAAAACAGCCCAAAACTGGTTAAGAGATATAAAGGTGCAAGAATTAAAAGAGTGGGTCAGAAAGTCCCCTCTAAAAATAAAAATTCATTGGCAAGAAGAATTAGAAAAAACATTTACTAAAATGGAAAATCTAGAAGGAGCCAATTGTAAACCATATAACTCACCTTATTTTTGGGCTGGTTTTTGTGTTGTCGGAAAAGGAGAATAAATTAAGTAAAAAGTAAAAAGTAAAAACTAAAAAATTAGACTTGAAAAATTAAAAACTTTGAGAGAAAAGTCACTTCAGGAAATTATTTGACATAGCTACAAAAGACCGTAACTATCTCTACACCCCTAGTATAATTACAGCCTTTTCAAATTGATCAACAACATCGCCATAACCAAAACCTTAAACTGACCCTCCATGGAACCTCCCTAAAGAATAAAAAATCAAAAAAGGTAAAAACCTGTTGATAAATTAGTTGTAGATTTTTTCCAATTATTTTGACTTTAACCCTTACTTATACTTAGCTACTCATTAAATCAATTATTTTTAGTTCTGATAACCATCATAATAAATAATCGACTCCTTGAGTTTACGCTTTTCCCAGTTAGTAATTTCCAGTAAAGGACGCTCTGTAAACTCTGTAACATAGCCTATACATAAATAAGCTATTAACTCATTTTCCAGAGGAGCATTCAGAATCATTTTCACCTCTTTTTCATCTAAAATACTCACCCAACCCAAACCTAAATTCTCCGCCCTAGCCATCAACCACAAATTTTGAATTGCCAGACAAACACTGTAGGGTCCAAACTTCTCTTGACTAGTTTGACCAACAACAGAATTAGGTGAAGGTTTATAGAAAACAGCAATATTAACAGGAGCCGCAGTAATTCCTTCCAACTGAAGCTGATTATAGAAAGGTCTATCTTTAAATATTTTTTTAGCCTTTTCATTCTCCTTAATAAAAGAATCTTTAACCTTAGCCTTAATTAATGGATCACGAATAATTATAAATTCCCAGGGTTGAGAAAAACCTACAGAAGGAGCGTGTAAAGCAGCAGATAACAACCGTTCAACTATTGAATCAGGAATTTCTTTACTAATAAAATTTTTCCCAAACTCTGTGCGGCGATTTATAATAATATCTGCAAGTACTTGACTTTCTTGTTCAGTAAAAGCTCGACCTTTCATATCATTTTTCTCCGTTTTATTTGACAAATTTTTTAACATAAAACTGAATCAACTAATATAAATTAAAGTTTTTGTAAATCAGATCTTTAATTGTTTATATTATACTCTAACTTAGTCATTATTATTGTACAAATCTAGCTTAAATATGTCACAAATAATGTTAAAATGTTAAGATATAAAAATAATTCATTAAATCACCATAATCTCAACACTTTGAACCAATAAAATCTTAATCAATAACTTTTAATTTTAACTTTCCCCTAGTGGCGCTAAGGGGGGTAACAATGCCGTCTATGCAAAAAAAATACAAATAATTTCAACCTGTTAAACCTGAAATAACTTTTTTCAATTACCGTAAATTCAAAGACTTGAAACCTTCAAAACTTACTTTAAACCTAAATCTAATATAGACATCATCCCAAAACAATCATTACTCAAAAAACTAACGACCCCAAGAGCCAACTCTATCCTCCTAGTTCCTGCTGAAAACCAAAATCCTCCCAAGTGTAAATATTTAACCAGACATGATATAATCTCAAAAATAAAAAAAGATACTTAACCTAAGTGAAACTTCAATTATTCAGAAATAAATACTGGCCGAAAAACTTTTGTACTAATTTGCTCATTAGCACAAAAAAGCATTAACTTTATAAATCTTCTACAGAGCTTCCATACAACCTTCCGACCCACTCGTCCACTTCCCCTCCACCATCATAACTAGAAGTAGACTTCCAACTCAAGAAACTTTAACAAACATTTATTAAACTAGTATAAAGATAATACTTTACCTTCACCCTTGGGGGTTAACTCCCATCAAAGGTTATAATCTTTGTATATTCTTAAGCATTAAGCATATTTTAACAAAAATCACAAAATCTAGGAATCTACCTGTGAACAAACAACAAAACCAAAAATTTAAATTTGACCCCATTGATACTGCCCTAGCAGACATTAAAGCAGGTAAGTGCGTCGTAGTAGTTGATGACGAACATCGAGAAAACGAAGGAGATGTTATTTGTGCAGCTCAATTTGCTACTCCAAACATGATTAACTTTATGGCAGTAAAAGCCAGAGGTCTAATTTGTCTCGCATTGACAGGCGATCGCCTCGACCAACTAGAAGTTCCACTGATGGTTACCAACAATACTGACAGTAACCAAACCGCTTTCACCGTTAGTATTGATGCCTCCCCAGAATTGGGAGTCTCCACAGGTATCTCAGCAGAAGACCGAGCCCGAACTATCCAAGCTGTTATTAATTCTAACACCAAACCAGAAGATTTACGTCGCCCCGGTCATGTATTCCCCATTCGAGCCAAAGAAGGAGGAGTCTTAAAAAGAGCAGGTCATACAGAAGCTTCCATTGACTTAGCTAGACTATCAGGTTTATATCCAGCCGGAGTTATTTGTGAAATTCAAAACCCAGATGGTTCCATGGCAAGATTACCTCAACTAGTAGAATATGCCCAAACTCATAACCTCAAACTCATTAGTATTGCCGACATCATCAGTTATCGCATCAAACACGATCGCTTTGTCTTCCGAGAAGCTGTTGCTAAATTACCCTCTCAATTCGGTAACTTCCAAATTTATGCTTACCGCGATACTCAAAATAATTTAGAACATATAGCTATTGTTAAAGGCAACCCAGCAGAATTTTCCCAAAGAGATATAATGGTGCGGGTCCACTCTGAGTGCTTAACTGGAGATGCTTTTGGTTCTCTGCGTTGTGACTGTAGAATGCAATTACAAGCAGCAATGAAAATGATTGAACATGCAGGTGCAGGAGTCGTTGTTTATTTACGACAGGAGGGCAGAGGGATAGGGTTAGTTAATAAACTTAAAGCCTATTCATTGCAAGACATAGGATTAGATACTGTGGAAGCTAATGAAAGACTAGGCTTTCCAGCAGATTTACGCAACTATGGTGTAGGAGCCCAAATATTACATGATCTAGGGGTCAATAAAATGCGTTTAATTACAAATAACCCCCGTAAAATAGCAGGTTTACATGGTTATGGTATTGAAATAGTAGATCGAGTACCTTTGTTAATTGAAACGACAGATTATAATTCTGCTTATCTAGCCACTAAGGCTCAAAAATTAGGTCATATTTTGTTACGGAGTTATTTAGTAACAATTGCTATTAATTGGAATAATCAAAAAATCGAAGAAGAAACTTTCGATAATTCTGATCATATAAATATGAAGTCTTTAGCTCAACAGCGGTATCAATATTTAGAAAAACTACGCAGTTTGATCAAAGAATATGATTTTCTGTTGCAGGAAGAAACAAGGCCAGTAGCAACTGCAGTCTTTGCCCAAGCTCCTTTAATCGTTAATTTTGGTTTAGAACAAGCAACATTAACTACATCTAAATGGTATCAAGAATCAAATAATCCTTATTTGGTAGCGATCGCTAAAGTCTTAACAGAAATAGCCCAATGGCAGAATATGTTAAAATTAGAATTTATCATTGCTTCTGGTTTAGATCCTATGATCGCCTTACAGATAAAACTAGAACGTCAGACCTTAGAAATTACTGAATTATCCACAGCTATGGAACATTTAGAAACACAAAAAATTTACAGTTTAAAAATTTAGCATTTTGGGCAAATAATCTTCCCGACACTGAGCAGGTAATATCATGTCCGGTTGAACGTTTACACTTTAGAGTCTTTTAGCAGGAGGCGCTCACCATGAGGTAACAGGATAGAATTGGTCATTACGGTCCTTAGTTTTTTGTCATTACCCGGACATGATATTAAGAAAACCGGAATTAGGAGAAAAGAGAATTTAGGAATATTTGCATCCTTGCTGAAGATGAAACTTTTTTCGGCCATTTCACCAAATTAAGCAGATTTGATCTGATATCAGAAATTACTTTTAACTTTTAAACCGATCAAATCTGACCTTTTAATTTTGACTCTTGACTTTTATTTCCATAATTCCTCAAGCTTTACCACAACCTTTCATTAGAACTACTCAACCGAAAATAATATGAGCCAAACAAAGTAGAGCCTAAAAAACTAATGAATAGTTTTAAAACTACCATAGTAAATATTTACAAAAATCAATATTTTGTCATATTATGAGATAAATGATGAAAGCAAGTCCTCTTTAAACCCAAATGAAAATCCCTGACTTAGACAACCAAAATATTGATCGTATCGTTGAAATGGCTTGGGAAGATCGAACACCCTTCGAGGCCATCAAAACTCAGTTTGGTCTCGAGGAGAAACAAGTCATTGTATTAATGCGACGCTCTATGAGTATCTCAAGCTTTAAGATGTGGCGCAAGCGAGTCACTGGGCGCAAAACGAAGCACACCCACAAAAGAGCCTTTGAGCTAGGACGTTTCAAGTCAAAGAACCAAAAAAGTTAACTATACTCTTATCCTCTTATATCATGTCCAGTTAAATACTTACACTTTGGAGAAAGTAAGGTCCTCAGAAGGCTCCTCGACCTTAATTGAATTATGATACTTTCTCTAATATCATTTAAGAAATTTATATATTATATCTAAGCTGTCAATAATAGAATTGTGCGACGTTGGAAAATTGAAAATTCTCAAAAGTATACTAATATAAGCCTTTAATTATTTTAATACTCAAAAGCACACTTAAACCTGAACTTGTTTTGGGTTTTAGCCATTTTTGGGGCTATATCCCCATCTCCAACAACTCCAATATCACACAAGAAATTAATTTAAAGAATAATTTTTGCAGGAAAAAAGCACAAATACTTTAAAATTACTATACTTTCAATTCTACATGAAAAATAGTCAAACTTATTTCTTTGTCTATGAACATTAAACGTAGAGAATTTCTTATCTTCCTTGGAGCAGGTGCCGGAAAAATTGTCCTGAGTTCTTCTCAGCAAGAACCTTCAGCCAAGCTAGCTAAAAAATATCCAATTAACAACAGTTCAACTAACAATATTAACTTCCAACCACCTCAAAGCCCAATACCTCTAGTAACCAGTAATCAAGAATTCAAAATAGATGACTATACTACATACGAAGTAGTAGATGATTTAGTCATTCCAAAAGGCTTTACCTACGACATTATAGCTTCTTGGGGAGACAAAATCGGTGATTCTCGTTTTGGCTACAATAATGATTATCTCTCCTATATTGAAACAGGAGAAAACGAAGGGTTATTAACCATAAATTTTGAATATATTAGCCCCTTACCTTGGGTAACAAGTTATCAAAAAATTATTGGTAAATCTTTGCCATTTTTAGAGATAGCATCAGAATTTCAGGAAGCAGTAAAATCCAATATTAACTCTCAAGAATTACTAAATAAAAGCCCTCTAAAAAAACAAATAACTACAATTGCTAAGGAAGCAATGATCGATATGGGAATAGGCGTTATTTCCATTCGTCGCCAACCTGATGGCCAATGGGTAAGAACAAACTCAAAATTTGACCGCCGAATAACAGGTATTTCAGGATTAGAAGATGGACACTATTTAAAATCAACAGGCCCAGCAGTAGCAGTATTTAAGAAAAAAGGCAAAGGTTATGATGATAAATTAGGCGATCGCATCATTGGTAGTTTTGCCAACTGTGCAGGTGGTACTACACCTTGGGGAACAGTCTTTAGTGCCGAAGAAAATTTTCAAAAGTATGTAATTGAAGCAGTTTATTCTGATGGTACTTCTATTGACCCTACCCAAGACAAGTCTCTCTTTATTGGTGAACAAGGAGTAGTTGGTCTGGGCAGTGCCTTTGGTTTAGCTGGTAATAAATATGGTTGGATGGTAGAAGTAGATCCAGCCTTACCCGATGATTATGGGACAAAACATACTTGGTTGGGCCGTTATCGTCATGAAGCAGTCGGTATTAGGGCACAAGCAAACCAACCTTTAGCTTTTTATTCAGGATGCGATCGCCGTAGCGGTCATCTCTATAAATTTGTCAGTAAAGACATTGTCAAAGACCCCACAGACAAATCCAACTCCCAACTATTGACAAATGGAATGTTATATGGTGCAAAATTTAATTCTAACGGTACAGGTAGTTGGATTCCCTTAAAAGAGGATACCCCCGTTAATCCAGATTTACCAAGTGTCCATGTGAACAATATGATTAATCTACCCCAAAGACCTGATGGTGGTAGCTTCAAAGTAACAAAAGATAGAGATATAGAAGCTTTTAAACAAAAATATCAAACTTTGGGGGACTTATACCAAGGAGACCCCGAAGCAAAACAAGGAGCAATTCTGATAGATGCCCATTTAGCTGGGAATGCTGCTGGGGTTACTTGTACTGCCCGTCCCGAAGATACTATAGTGGCCAAAGACGGCAGTCTATTTATTGCTTTTACTTCTGGATATCCTAGTAGTTCTGATGGTAGTCCAGATCAACGTATCTTTAAAGGTCCAGATGGTGAAGCTTATGAATATGGCTGGATTATGCGTTTAGTTGAAGATAGCGATCGCCCAGATGCTATGACATTTCGTTGGCAAATGTTTGCCACAGGAGGAGAACCAACATTTGGTGGACTAGGATTTTCTAATCCTGACAACCTAGAGTTTGACGATCAGGGTAATCTCTGGATGGTCACAGATATTAGTACCAATAAGCATAATCAAATAGTGCCTGAGAATCGAATAGACAAAGATGGCAAACCAATTAACCAGGCAAGTCTTTGTGGTTTATTCGGTAATAATTCAATCTGGTATATTCCCACCTCTGGCTCTAATGCTGGTCAAGCATACTTATTTGGCATTGGACCAACAGAATCAGAAACTTCTGGGCCTTTCTTTACCAAAGATGGAGAAACTTTATTTTTGGCCATTCAACATCCAGGAGAATATAACGGCATCCGTCAAAACATGGCCTCAGAAACTCGTCGGTTGGCCATGAAAACCATAGATGGTTCAGATTTTATGCAAAATCGTATAGTCCCCATGGGTTCTAACTGGCCTGAAAAAAAAATTAACCACCCTCCGAAACCTTCAGTAGTTGCTATTCGTCGCTTAGATTCAACAAGGATTACATGAAAAAATAAAAAACTGAAAAACAATTAAGTAGTAAAAATTTGGTGGTTAGATAAAGTTATTTTCTAATTTGCTAATTTATTTGAATTTCATATTCAACTACCATTTTTTTCTAATATCCTTATCCTATATTCGTTTTTGGATTTTTTTTCCGAAAAAATTATGAAAATTTAGGTTGCAAATTATCAGATTAGGTGTAAAATTTTGCACGAGAGTACAACTTTTTCTAATCAGGTAAAATCTAATTTCTAAGATGAAATCCTAAACTCATCATTAAGAAATATAGTATATAGACAAATTAACAAAACTATGATAGAGAGAAGGGAACAATGATAGATATGTTGGCATCTGAAATTCTAACTTTTGACTTTCATTTGGGGGAAATTCAAATTACAGCATAGCTTAACCATTGAACCATTCTCTAAGACTTTTAAACTACTTTGGCAATAAGTAACTTAAAACTTAGAAGCTCAAAAAAAATATTTCAAATAAATCCCAGATCTGTTTGTATTTTTTTGTAGAGCAAAGAAGTAAATGTAGTCTTAATTATTCCTCAAAAGTAGACTAATTTAAGTCTAGATTTATTCAGGCACCTATATTGCATCATAAGGTTAAACGATCAATCTAAAGTCGTAACCCAAATGAATGAATAAGGTGACAAGAAAGAAAGTGTTACTAAGATTATGTTAACCAAATTCTAGTTAGTTACTACCTGAGTGATGCTAAATCGGTGTGAGGATTGGTAAAAATATGATAAAACTTATATGGAATACTTTTAAGCACAGTCCTAGTGTTTTTAGTATAGCATTATTGATGGCAGGCTCAGCAATCGCTGCTGAGACTCCTCTACAAAATTTAGGAACTGATGAAAGTCCTGTAAATCAGAACTTAACCCAAGGCAGCATTGAAATTGCTCAAAATTTTGATACTCGGTTAATGCCAATGGATGACCCTTCACTTACACCAGTAGGGGTTTCAGACTTAGAAAATGGCGAGTACATGGACCAGGTAACATCTGTAACTCAGTTATCAGATGTACGACCTACTGACTGGGCTTTCCAAGCTCTACAATCCTTGGTAGAGCGTTATGGTTGTATAGCAGGTTATCCTGACGGTACTTATAAAGGAAATCGAGCGATGACTCGCTTTGAGTTTGCAGCCGGTTTAAATGCCTGCTTGGATAGAGTCACAGAATTAATTGCTGCTGCAACTTCAGACCTAGTAACTAGAGAAGACTTGGCAGTTTTACAAAGACTACAAGAAGAGTTCAGCGCAGAACTAGCTGCTTTGCGGGGACGAGTTGATTCTTTGGAGGCCAGAACATCAGAATTAGAGGCCAATCAATTCTCTACTACAACAAAATTAAACGGTGAGGTATTGTTCTGGTTAAGTGATACCTGGGGAGAAAGAGCCGCCGGTCGTGGGACAAAAAAGAGTGAGGAGGACAAAACTGAGACAACCTTTGCTTATCGAGTTCGTTTAATCTTTGATAGTAGTTTTACTGGGAAAGACCGCTTGAGAACTCGTTTACAAGCTCGTAACGTTCCAAAATACGACAGTCGAGATTTGACGAACACTATGATGACTCGTCTAGGTACTGACGATGATTTTGATGACGATTTTGTTCTCAATAAATTGGCCTATCGTTTTCCTTTACTAAATGGTAGAGGTCAAATAGAACTAGCAGCTAATGGTTATGGTCTGGACGACTTCATGGGACCCATTACACCTTTAGATAGTAGTGGTTCTGGTTCTATTTCAAGATTTGGGCGATTTAACCCTACTTTTTATCGTGCTCCAGCTGATGCTGGTGTTAAATTTGCTTATGCCTTCAACGACGCAATTAAGTTGACAGTTGGTTATGCTGCACCAGATCCAGAAGACCCTCAAGAAGGTAAAGGTATTTTTAATGGTGGCTTCAGTGGATTTGGCCAAGTTACCTTTGAGCCAAATGATAGGATAGTTTTTCAAGCAGGTTATGTGCGTGGCTTCCATCCTAAAGGAGATGTGAACTTAACTGGAAGTACAGGTAGCTTTAAAGCCAAAGATCCTTTTAAGGGTATACGGACTAGTGCAGATAATATCAACTTTGAAGCCCAGTGGTTAATTACTGAAGGTTTCCAAATAGGTGGTTGGTTTGGTGCCTCTTTTGCCCGTCCTGAAGATAACAATGATACAGATGATATCACTATTGTTAATGGTGCTTTGACTTTAGCTTTCCCAGACCTACTCAAAGAAGGTAGCTTAGGAGGTATTATCATTGGTGTACCACCAATTATTACTGATGGTGGTGATGATGATTCTCTGAAAGACGATGATACTTCTATTCACGTTGAGGTACTTTATCGCTTCCAAATGAATGACAATATTGCCATTACTCCTGGTGTATTTGTGATTACTAACCCTAATCACATTGAGGATAATGAAACTCTCTGGGTTGGTACAATAAGAACTCAATTCAGATTCTAGATTTTTGGCAAAAAGGAATCGAAAATTAAATAGCAGTCAACCATCAACAATTCCTTCATTATCAAAACATTGGTATTTATACCCCCATTCTCCTGAAAAGGAGTGTCGGTTAAATGCCAATGGATATTGCCTTTAGTACGAAAGAGAATTGGAAGGTTGATAGTTGAAAATTTTATTGCTGCTAGCTACATGCTAGAATCTTACAAACACAATAGTTAGGGTTGCTGGGATCAGACCAAACTTGTGGCCGACTTCCTGATAACTAACTCAACCGCCTGGGTATTGCCAATTAAGATATTTTATTTCCGCCTACATACAAGGAGATATAAGTTAAAGAGTTTTAAAAATTTTTTGGTAAATATTAGGAGATAGTCTCCAGTATACAAACTTTAATTTAACCACACATTTTTAACAAATGTTAGCACTTAGAATATCGAAATTGGTATAGTCAATAAATTCCTAATGAACGCTTCTATAAATAACCCTTAGCTAGGCTCTAGCAGTGTTGATTAGCTAATATAAAAGCTAAGGAGTATTATTCTGGTGAATTTTTTATTGTTCTCTCAAGTTGTATTAAAAATTAAAATCCTCAAGATACTTGCACTATGGTAGAAGAGGTGCTAACGTGTCATATAAAAATTGTATTCTAATATATCTAAATTATCTAACCAAAACTTTGGAGGATAGTTGCACTATTATTCACTTGCTCTAACTGTTGTCTGAGTGCAAACCCTAGCTTGAATCTAGTAATGGCAGTCAGGCAGCCTATAAGATTTCTGCTGCCATGCAGTTCCGGTTAAAGCAAGAACAGAGATAGACAATCAATCAGATAATTTAAAATTTTATTGATTTTTGTAGATTTCTGGGAACGGAACAATAGTTTCCTAGTTTAACTAAAAGGTGTGAGGAAAAATCAATATGACTAAAATAATCCTGAACGTTCTTAAGCAAACTCCAGGTGCGTTCAGTGCAGCTGCATTATTAATAGCTAATTCGGCTTTAGCTAATCAGGTTTCTGTAGAACAACTGGCTAATGCTCAAAATATCAATACCAATACAACTACTCAGTTACCTGCAGAGCCACAAAATAATACTACTTCAGAAGACGTAGTATCAGGAGATAGTCGGTTGCAAAAACTTCAAGACCCTTCCCTCAAAACTCCAGGAGCTGAATTAGAGCAAGCAGACCCAATGGGACAAGTAACATCTGTATCTCAGTTATCAGATGTACGACCTACTGATTGGGCTTTCCAAGCTTTGCAATCTCTAGTAGAACGTTACGGTTGTATTGCTGGTTATCCAGACGGTACTTATAAAGGTAATCGGGCAATGACTCGTTATGAGTTTGCAGCAGGTTTAAATGCCTGTTTAGAGAGAGTTACAGAGTTAATTGCTCTTGCAACTGCAGATTTAGTAACTCGTGATGATTTGGCTGTTTTACAACGACTTCAAGAAGAGTTTGCTGTAGAATTAGCAGAGTTGCGTGGTCGTGTTGATGCCCTTGAAGCTAGAACAGCAGAACTTGAAGCGAATCAATTCTCTACAACTACTAAGCTCAATGGTGAAGTTCTATTTTGGGTGACTGATACTTGGGGAGAACGAGCAGAAGCTCGTGGTGAACCACAAAGTGAAAACGATAGAACTGAAGCTGCATTAGGTTATCGGGTTCGTTTGAACTTTGACACTAGCTTTATGGGTAAAGACCGCCTCAGAGCTCGTTTACAGGCCAGAGATATTCCTAACTGGAGTGCCCGGGATTTAACTAATACTCTTATGACCAGATTGGGTACAGATGAAAGTGACCCTGACGATACAGTGGTTCTTGATAAATTGTTTTATCAGTTTCCTGTTGGTGATCAATTACAGGTAATTATTGGCCCTCAAGGGGTTGAAGTCGATGACTTTCAGACTGTCTTATCTCCCTTTGAAAGTAGTGGTTCTGGCGCTACTTCAAGATTTGGACGATATAACCCTACTGCCTATCGTGGACCTGATGATGGAGGACTAATTGTTCAATACAAACCTGCTAAACAATGGCAAATTAATGCTGGTTATTTAGCTGGAGAGCCAGAAAATCCTCGAGAAGGAAATGGTTTATTTAATGGTGAACATAGTGCGTTTGGTCAAGTTGCATTTGAACCTAATTCCAAGCTAGCTTTTACAGTTAACTATGTTCGTAAGTATTTTATTAAGGATGAGGTTAATGTTACCTCTAGTACAGGAAGTTTCCGAGCACGAGACCCTTTTGATGGCAGACGAACTACGGCTGATAATATTGGACTTGAAGCTCAGTGGAAGCTTAACGATCATGTCCAAATTGGGGGTTGGTTTGGTACTACCTGGGCGCGTCCTGAAGATGGTAATAATGATGATGATGATGACATCACTATTATTAATGGCGCACTTACAATTGCTTTTCCTGACTTATTTAAAGACGGTAGCTTAGGAGGAATTATTGTTGGTGTACCACCAATTATTACAGATGGTGGTAATGATGATAATTTGAAAGACCCTGATACTTCTGTCCATGTTGAAATTTTCTATCGTTATGCGATTAATGACTTTATAGCAATTACACCTGGTTTGTTTGTGATTACTAATCCCAATCACGATGAGGATAATGAAACTCTTTGGGTAGGTAGTTTGAGAACCACCTTTAAGTTCTAGTAATGTTGATTAATTAACTAAAAATAAAAGTAGGGTAAGGATATAATTTAGTCTATACCTACTTTTTTCTTATATATTAATTTCAGCATAAAATCAGGTATTAGATTATGTCTGGTAACATCATTTGTTTATAAAACTTAAGTATGGTTTCCTCTTTTTTGTCTTTTTAAAATGATAACTGAAATGATATTTATGATTTGATCCCACAAAGGATAATTTTGGGGATTTCACGATTTTTGATCTTACCTGAATATATTGGTTTCAGGAATAGTGAAATAGGTTTATGGTATTCGCCAAACTTTGAGAGTTTGATCTAGACTACCACTTATTAAGGTTTTGCCATCGGGAGTAATAGCAAGAGAACTTATTTGTTGTGAATGACCAAAAAATGTCTGTATTTTTTCTTTGGTAATTAGATTCCAAATAGTAATTTTGTCACCACTACAAGCTATCGTTTGGCTATCAGGACTGAAAACAAGAGCTTTAACTTTACCTACATTTGCTTTAATTACAGTTTTCTCTTTTCTTGTATTAAAATCCCATAGTTTAATGGTACCATCATTACTCCCGCTAGCTAAGATTTGATTATCTGGACTAATAGCGATCGCATTAACTGCCTGTGTATGACCTTGTAAAGTTTGTCTGCGAGTAAGTGTACTTGGATCCCACAATCTAATGGTACCGTCACTACTACCAGTAAATAAAGTTTCCCCATCTCGGCTAAAAGCTAGAGCATTTACTTCAGATTCCTTATCTGGTAAGCGAGTAAGTATTCGACTACCTGTTTGAATGTTCCACAGCTTCATTAATTTATCACTGCCAACACTTACTAATGTCTGTCCATCTGGGCTAATGGCAACTGTATTCAGTTGACCATTATGACCTAGGATATCCTTTAAGAGTTTACTATTTTTGAGATCCCATATTTTGATAGTTTTGTCTGTACTGCCACTTACTAATATTTCATCATTAGGACTTATTGCCAGGGTAGTTATTTTATCTGCATGAGCATCTTTAATATTGTTTTTTAGTTGCCGAGTCTTGAGGTTCCAAATTTTGATGGTATTTAAGCCACTACTGACTAAAGTTTGACCATCTTGTGTCAGAGCGATCGCATTTACTTCTCCAATATAACTATCTAAGGTTTTGTCTAAAAATCGACTACTTTTCAAACCTCGCAATAAAAAAACCGGATTAGTCGGAAATATGTTGTAGCGCCAAAAGCCATAAAACTGAAAAGTGGCCCCTCCCAATAGCAACATTGTTAACCCTATGACTAGGTTATTTATTAATCTAATTATTGACTTATTACTAAATGTTTTTGTAGTTGTTTTTGTTTTTGTTTTTGTTTTTGTTTTGAATTTTGTCTTGACTTTTTGCTTAGTTTTAGTTCTTTCTGTTAATACTTTTGGATCTTCCCTAGTTGCATAACTTTGTTGACCAGCAGTATAACTCCGAGAATTATCAGTTATGCTATTTTTTGTTTTGATCTCTGCCAGACACTTCAAAATCACTTTTGGTTTTTGAGGTCTATTACCCGGAAAAGGTGCCATTAAATAATCTATGACATCTTTCAATTCTGTTGATATTTCAGGGGCATATTTTTGCCATTGTAGCTTTCCGGAGCGTGGATTTTCGGGAAAACTTGTTGGGGATTTACCTGTTAATAAATATACAAAAGTACGTCCTAAAGCAAAAAAATCTGATTGAGGTACTGCTTTGCCATTCGTTTGCTCTGGAGCTGTATAACCTGGAGAAACAATTCCTGTAACATTTTGCCCAAGATCAACTTTTACCAAGTAAGTCTCAGATACCTCTCTCACTGTGCCAAAATCTATCAACACCAATTGACCATCTGGCTTGCGCATGATGTTTTGAGGCTTAATATCTCGATGGAAATACTTTTTATTATGAACTTTGTCCAATATTTCCGATAATTGTGTGAGCCAATCTATTGCTTGAGTTTGATTGATGGACTTATGGCGTCGACTCTTCATCCAATCCATCAAATTCGAGCCGTGGATAAATTCCATTACCAGGCAGTGTAAAGGCTCTTTACTATCTGCTGTTTTGAATGTAAAATAACCATCTTTCTCTATTTTAGGAATACCTGGATTTCGTAAACTGATAAGTACCTGTGCTTCCTGTTGAAACAGAGATATAGCTTTTGGATGATTTTTCAGTAATACCTTAAGAACTTTTTGTACCCCTCGATCTTCTATAAGATAAGTTTTACCAAAACCTCCACCCCCAAGGGGCTTGATAATACGATACCGATTTTGCAGCACCAGTTGTGAGCCACATTGGCAACAGATGCGTTGACCACTATTAAGTGGATCGGAGGGGTCGGGGCAATTGGGATTAAGGCAGTAACTCACAGAAGCCGGATACCCAGATTTATATAGCTTTGCTTTATTATAGTATACCTTGAATATAGTCTGATTTTACATTTCTGCTATTTTTTTGACATAAATCTACATATTTTTCAGAACTAGTTAAAATTATCAATTTTTTATAATTTTAAGTTCCAACCACTGATCGCTATACAACTCCATCCCACTATCAATGCTATTCCACCTATAGGTGTAATGGCTCCTAACCATTTTATTCCAGTTATACTCAGAACATATAAACTACCAGAAAAAATTGCTATTCCAGCAATAAAGGCATATCCAGACACCACCATTGAAGATGATGGTGGATCTTCCATTGTTAATAAAAAAGATACCATTAATAATGCTAAGGAATGATACATTTGTATATTAGCCCCTGTTTGAAAAATATCAAGAGAGTATTGACTTAGCTTGTCTTTCAAAGCATGGGCAGCGAAAGAATCAGCTACTACAGATAGACCTCCCAATATAGATGCAATTACTAAAAAAATCTTTGAAATTTTTGTCATTAATTGTGTACTGCTTCATGCAGCAAATAAGGAGCAAATGATGTATAAAGTAGATAGTGAGTTATGTATTATGGGCATATTATTCCCCTAGCTGTACCTTAATAACATAACAAAGCAAAGGGCTGTAAGCGCAATTAGTTAAGTACTCAGTTGTCAGCTATCAGTTATTGACTCTCCTTCTTTTGGTTTTAGATAAAAGCAGAGTTGAATATACGACAAAAACATTGCCTTATTACTGATAGCTGAATTCTTACTCAATTAGTTTCTGAACTCTTCTCAACTTTTTAATTCTTCTCTCAGTTTCTGTGATTGAAAAAAATCCAGTCTCAAAGTTATCCTTTAAAAGTTGGGGAAAAAAATACTCAATTAAATATCAATTAAATATTTGAATCTGAATACTTTAATTAGATGTACTATTTTCGTAGGTACATAAAAAACCCTGTTTCGTACCCAGGAGAATAATATCAAGGATGCAAAAAAAATGTGTTCAAATAGTAAGAGCGACAAAAAGAATTTATAGGCTCTCTCCATTTGACAAAAAAAATAATTTATCACCTGAGAATGGTATTGAAGCCATTCATTCTGACTCATAACTCATGAGGCCTAACTCCTAAAAAGTTCTCTATTCATAAAGCAAATATTGATAAACCTTGGTATAACGAATAATTTTTTTCCTACGCGATATAAAAAGCGAAGCTTTGACCAAAGATACTAACTGATAACTTAAATTACTTTTGTATCTAATTTTATAAATATTAAAACCTTTAGATAACTACGATTATTTTGATTTTTATTCATGCTTTACCCATGATTTTTTCCTGAATTCATAACCTCCTAATTATCATTAATAATATTGATATTTTATTGACTATTTTTCACTAGAGTTTTACTTACGACTTCTCAGAAAATTTTTATTGATATTAAATACAGTTAAAACTTAATTAAACTATAATTTTATTAAACATTTTTTTTACTTGCGAACAGTTTCTAGTAAACGAGAATAATAGAAACTTGTGCTGGTCATTGATTGTCTTTGGATAGAAAAACCATTACTTTCAATAATTTTGATAATATCAGTTTCCCGATGCTGATAAGCACGAGTAGTTTTACTTGGCCCAGGAAATAACTCTCCAACTTTTTTCAATATACTTAAAGCGAGAGTTTTTGGTGCAAAGCTAATAATTAACCGTGACTCTGCTAGAGAGATCAAATGATTAATCATAGTTGCAACTTGGTCTTGAGAATAATGAATCAACACATCTAAACAAACAACTGTATGATACTTACCGCTTAAAGTTTCTAAGTCTTGAGCTACAAAATTAATATTATCTATATTGATTAAACTAGATTTGGCACGCTGATATGCCTCCAATACCATTTTTTCTGATATATCACTACCATAAATAACTGCTCCAGATTTAGCTAAAGGAATACTCAAACTACCAACCCCACAGCCAGCATCGCATATTGATAACCCTTGTAGATTATCATCTGCTTGCAACCAATTGAGGACAGTATCAATGGTTTGCTGATGCCCTTTCCTAATATCTAATTGTACCTTATTTACTTGGCCATCTCCATAAATTCTTTGCCATCGGTCAAAACCAGTGGAATTAAAATAATCTCTAACAATTCTTTTGTCGTCTGTTTTTGTCATTTTTCTATTTAATTTTACAGTGATTCTTAAGTCAACCTACAAAGTGTTATATCATATCAAAGTCAGCTTTGATATTACAAGTTTCTAAGTGGGAGCCCATCAATGGTATACAAAAAAATTAACTTGATTATTATGCCTGATTTTGGGAAAAAAAATTATCACTATTAAAATTGAATTAGCTAACTTTAGTTCTGAGAAATGCTTAACAAACTAAATTTATTTACTTTTATTGCTATAAGCTGTGTCATTAATATCTTTTTACCAGCGCAAGCCGAAAAATTACGAGTTGGTGTAGCTGGAGCCGCTCCTTTTGTAATCAAGGATAATGTTTTTAAAGGTATTAGTGTTGAGATATGGAAAGAATTAGCTTTATCCGAAGGACTGGAATATGAGTTTGTGCCGCAAAAT
Organism: Trichodesmium erythraeum GBRTRLIN201; assembly: GCA_018457135.1. GTDB lineage: Bacteria > Cyanobacteriota > Cyanobacteriia > Cyanobacteriales > Microcoleaceae > Trichodesmium > Trichodesmium erythraeum. The sequence continues at coordinate 17,339 of JAGGDU010000141.1, forward strand.
AGTGTAGCTAATAGTATTGACAGTATAAATAAAGGTGAACTGGATATTATTATTGGGCCAATAAGTATAACTTCTGAGCGCTTAGAAAAAGTTGCTTTTACTCAACCCTACTTTTATGCCAAAATTGGTTTATTAGCTAGCCCTGAGAGTCCTACTGTCTGGAGTATAATTAGACCTTTTTTTGGCCTGGCCTTTATTTCTTCAGTTTGTTTGTTAACAGTTTTATTATTTATAATGGGTAACCTTCTGTGGTTAGCCGAAAGAAGGCGTAATAAAGAACAATTTCCTCCAAATTATTTCCATGGAGTAGGCAATGCTATGTGGTTTGCTTTGGTAACTTTAACCACGGTAGGATATGGCGATATGACTCCAGTTACTAAATCTGGGCGTATTATTACTGGAGTATGGATGGTTCTTACTACAGTGACAATTTCTTCTTTGACTGCTGGTATAGCTACGGCTTTAACTGTTTCTTTAACTAATCAAAGAGTTACAGAGTTTAGTTATCCTCAAGATATTAAGGATGCAAGAGTTTCTGTTATTAAAGGTTCTACTGGAGAGAAGTGGGCTAAGCAATATGAGGCGCGTATTAATCAGACTGAGACTTTAGTAGATGCAATTAATTTACTCAAGTTAAATGAAGTGGATGGTGTGATTTTTGATGTTCCTGCTCTTCAATATTATTTACGTAATGATCGTGAACAGCGCTTAAAGTTGTCCCCAGTTAATTTTGCTGATGAACCTTATGGTTTTATTGTATCTCTTGATAACTCTTTTATCAAAAATCTTGATATTAAACTTTTAGAAATGCGAGAAAATGGCAAGATTAGAGAGATAGAATCTAAGTGGTTGTCTAGTTCTAAAGATAATTAGTAAGAGGTGCTAAATCTTTATTTAGCTATGGATAAATGGGTGAGTATACTATTCTTTGTTTAAGCCTTTTTTCCTAATAGTTATTTATGTAAAATAGTTCAGATAAAATAAAGTATTAGTTAACTATTCTAATTTTTTTATTCCCTGTAAGTTGACTATGTTATTCTATATACTCAATGTTCGCGAATAGAACTGTTTTATATATAGATTTTTTACGTTTTTTTCAAGCATTTTTTCCTGATAATATTTAAGATTAAATTAGGTATTAATTAACTATTATCAATCTTTTTTCCTAATGAATTAACAATTTTATTCTATATTTTCAGGAATAAAACATAGCTTTACAGGGATTTTTATACGGAAAACTGATTAGTATATAGTATTTTTTAAAGTAGTTTAATATTAATAATAGTCAATATTTAATCAAGTCTTAATTAATATAAATAGAAAAATTGAAAAGGATTTTAAGAGGAAGAAACGGATTAATATATAGTATTTTTTTAAAGGATTTTGCTATTAATAAACGGGTTAGTATTTAGTATATAGTGATTTTTTGAAGTAGTTTAATATTGCTCATAGCCAAGATTAAATAAAGTATTAATTAAATAGAAAATTTTGATTGCATATAAATTGAATATATTATTCTATATTTTCATAAGTTAAATATTACTAAATCAAGATTTTTCCACGGATAAACGGATTAGTATATAGTTATTTTTCTAAGCATTTTTATCTTGCTCGTAGTCAAGATTAAATAAAGTATTAATTAACCATTCTCGAAAACTTTTATTACCTGTAAATTGACGATATTCTTCTATATGTTCACGGGTAGAACGCCGTAATTCTTGATTGAATTTATTTTCAAAGGTAAGTTTGGCATTTTGCGGATCGCTATAATTTATAGCATTTTTATACTCCCCATTTCCTCTGACTTTTTCTGGCAACTCCTCTAATAAAAATTTCCATGCCCTACCCTCATTTTGCCAAACAATATTACCACCGAAGCGGTTATTAAATTCTTCGATTATTTGACTAACTTTATCTGACCTACTTTGAGAATTTCCACTAACAATATTCTTGGCAATGGGAGATAGGGTATTTTCTCCACTTAAATTAATACTTTGACTAGCTAGAAGCTCTACTCGATAACTCTCAATATCCACACTATTAATAATTCCTGCCGATAAATCAGAATTATCTAATTGTGGCAGTTTATTAACTAACAATTTCAGAAAACTATTTAAACTCTCCCAATTGGAATTTTTAAAACTTTTTACTTGCACCAAAAATTGATAATTTTTCACAAAACTCCTGGCTTTACTTTTAAACTCTATTTTTTCCTCCTCTAGCAAATCACAATTATATTTTTCCACACAAATATCTAAAATTGACTCCCAATTTTCCCGTGACTCACAATTCAAAAAAAGCTTCATAAATTTCTCTACATTTTCTTGAGAATAAATCTGAAAACTTGCTAAACTATCCTCTAAATCATAGAGGCGATCGCTATCTGTTTCTTCACTCAAAATAGTTGTTTTATAATAAGGTTCAAAAGCTCTCTGAATTTCATCAGCAGAATTAACAAAATCTAAAACAAAAGTATCTGTTTTTCCCTCACAAGAACGGTTTAACCTAGACAAAGTTTGTACTGCTTTCACATCAGATAAAACTTTATCCACATACATAGTATGTAACAACGGTTCATCAAAACCAGTTTGATACTTATTAGCCACAATTAAAAACCTATATTTACTATCATTAAATTTTTCTGTAATCTTACTACTAGAAAATCCATTCATAGAAGACTCATTTTCCTTTTTGCCGTCTATTTCTTTACTTCCAGAAAAAGCAACAATAGTCTGATAATCAGATTTTTTTTCTCTCAAATATTTATCAAAAGCTTTTTTATAATAAATCGCACTTTTAATACTATTACTAACGACCATAGCCTTAGCTTTTCCATTAATTTTTCCCTGAGCAATTACCTTTGATAAAAAATGCTCAATCATCACTTCTGACTTTTTGCGGATACTCTCTTGATCCTCTTCTACATATTGTTTTAACTTCTTTTTTGCTTGTTTACTATCAAATTCAGGGTCGTCTATAACTTTCTTCTCTAATCGACAATAGGTTTTGTAGGTCGTATAATGCTGCAAAACATTCAGAATAAATCCTTCTTCAATTGCCTGCTTCATGGAATAACTATGGAACGGATAAAATTTTCCATCTTCTGGATTTTTGACACCAAATAACTCTAAAGTTTTATTCTTTGGCGTGGCAGTAAATGCATAATAATTAGCATTTGGGCAAAGTTTTTGTGACTCAATAATTCGGATTATTTTATCCTCTGTGGTTTCTTCTACTTCCGAATCTTTTTTGCTCAAAGATTCACTCATGCTGGCTGCACTTTTGCCAGTTTGACTCGAATGTGCTTCGTCGATAATAATGGCAAACTTGTGATCGGATAAAGATTGAATTTCTTTGACAACATATGGAAATTTTTGCACTGTTGTAATAATAATTTTCCGTTTGTTTTCCAAGGCTGATTTTAATTTTTTGCTGTTTTTGGTTGCTTCTACGACTTTGTCTTCTTGAGCGAATTGTTGAATATTTTCCCTAATTTGTTTATCTAAAATTTTGCGGTCTGTCACGACTAAAACTGAATCAAAAATATTTTCTTTCTCGGTAATATTTTTCAGTTCTACGAGTTGATGACTCAGCCAGGTTATAGAATTACTTTTGCCGGAACCTGCAGAATGTTGGATTAAGTAGCGGTTGCCGACTCCATGTTTTTTTGCACTTGTTAAAAGTTGCTTGACTAGGTCGAGTTGATGGTAGCGGGGGAAGATTAGTTTTAGCTTTTTGACTGTTTTTTTGTCTTTGTCTTTATCTTCTTCTTTTTCTATCAGTTGGGCGTAATGTTCGATGATGTTTCCGAGACTTTCTATGGTTAAAATTTCTTTCCACAAATAATCTGTTTTGATGTGGTTGGGGTTGGGAGGGTTCCCTGCTGTATCCGGAAAAGGTAGATCAGGATTTGATTTTTTGCCTTTGTTGAATGGTATGAATTCTGTATTTTTGCCGTTGAGTTTTGTTGTCATCCAAACTTCATCGGCGTCGAGGGCAAAATGTACTAGGCAACGTTTGAATTGAAATAATAATTCTCTGGGGCGTCGGTCATTTTTATATTGGTTTATGGCGTCTCGAAAGTTTTGTTTGGTTAGTTGGTTTTTTAGCTCGAAGGTAATAACTGGTAAACCGTTTATAAAAATTACTAAGTCGAGGGAGAAGTTACGGTTTTCTTTGTATTTTAGTTGGCGAGTGACTGAAAAAACGTTTTCTTGGAAATTTTCGATAGTGTCGGGGTTGAGTTGGGAAGTGGGAAGTTTATAGTAAAGTTCGAGGTGGGTTTCTCCAGTTTTGATACCTTGACGTAATATATTGACTATACTTTTCTCTTCTATTTGGTGGTGGAGGCGTTCATAAAGTTTTTTCTCCCAGTTGGCGCCGTGGTAGTTAGAAATTTCTGTTAATTTTTCAGGTTGGGTGTTTTGGAGAAACTGGAAAAGTTTCTCAGTGTCGATACAGTAGGTTTGGTCGTAGTCTTTGGGGTTACCTTCTAAATATTGGCAGTCGTCGATGAGACTTTGATAGATAATATTTTCGAGACCTTTTTCAGTAATATCGGAAGCCATTTGGGTTATTAGTTATCAGTTATAAGTTATAAGTTATCAGTTTTGGCAAAGTCGGAAAATTCAGCACATATATATATAGATATGACTGGGAAAATTTTGGGAAAAATATCGGTTAGCTTCAGCCATGAAACCCAAAGGATAGGAATTTTGCAAAGTGGGAAAATTCAGCACATATATATATAGATATGACTGGGAAAAATTTGGGAAAAATATCGGTTAGCTTCAGCCATGAAACCTAAAGGATAGGAATTTTG
>JAGGDU010000142.1 GCA_018457135.1 Trichodesmium erythraeum GBRTRLIN201
GGAGAATTTCATATCGACAGTACGCTATATATAGCGTACTTGCGTAAGTCCTGATAATATTAAATTGTCAGTTTGGTAGGCTGCTCTGTAATGAGTGTCCCATTATAATTATGATCAGATCTGTGATCGCGTCAAAGCACCCTTCAATCAAATTAACTAGAACATTATATCTAGTAACAGGGGCGTTCAAAAATAGACATAACTCTATCAAAGCAATGCTTACAGAAATTTTCTCCAAAGGAATTCTTAAATCTAAGCTGTTGTCTATTCTTGGCTAAAAATATCAACTTATCTGCTCTTTATTTCAAAGGTCGCAATAATTCTGAGCGAAAATTTTGTCGAACTTGAATATTAAGATACCGTCTTTGCAAAACTTGCCATTTGCGCAAGGCTTTCTCTCGGCTGTGTTTTAGTTGCATAACTAAGTTGGGAAGAACTTTCTCAATGTTAGTGTGCCAGATATTTTCCAGAAATTTTCTGATAATTGCACTATCTTGAATATCACCAAGATATTCTTGGAGTTCTTTCATATCTTTTAAATAAGCCTCATAAGTTGAACCATAAAATTCAGTAAACAAACTCATCTGGTAACGAACTCGCTTGACTTCCTTACGCAAACTATGTAGCCTTTCTTCCTCAGCATCACTAATATTTATAGCAGAAATATCATTATTAATTTTAATGACTTGATATTTGGAATTAGTTTTTTGTAGCAAGAAATTATGATTATCACTTGTTTCTAAATTCTCTTTTTCTACCCCTACTAACCAACCTGAATGAAGAAATAATTGACTAATTTCAGGTAATAATAAATCTGGTAATACTCCTTGAATGGGTAGTTGAGAAACATCTTTGTAAATTGGGTTATCTAGCCATTCCTGAAATTTCTGCTTATACATTAGATAACTCTGATGTCCAAGAATTTTTTGTACTTTCTTAAAAGCTTGATGACGCTGTTTTAGTAACTTTTGCAAAGCTTTATCTAGTTCGACTTGTTCTGAAGTAGGTAAATTTGGTTTGTATTGATTTTCTAGAGCTTCTAAAAGCACATCTAAATCCCTTAAACCTCCTAAACAATGAGCAATTTTACCAATTCTTTGATTTTTAGCAGCTTTTGGCAAAGCTACAACAGGTCTAAAACCTTTAGCTGCAAAGCGCAAACGACGCATACCTATCCGCATTTGATGGAGTTGTTCTGGATCTTGATCTTTAAGTACCTCTGCTTCATGTTTGAGAGTTTTATAAAAATACTTTTTAAACGCTAAGGATGCCCAGTCTCCAAGGCTATTGATTTTCGGTGATACTTGTGTAGTCATAATTAATTGAAACCCTAACTTCAATTCAACGTTTTACTAGTAGTACTTAAACATCTTCTGGTTAAAAAATTCATCAAAGTAATTATAGACAAGGGAATTACCTTGATACCATAAGGCTATGACAAAAACTTTTGCTTCCACGCAGGTCTATACCTTTTTAATGTAAAATAGTTGAGTTGTCTTTTTTGAGTCTATTTTTTTGCTCCAGTGACTGTTTAAGTATAAATAATACTGTGAATTAATTATAATAACATTTATTGTTGCTTATTAACAATTTGTTTTGTTCAATTATCATACTTTACTGCTAAACCAGTCAGTCGCAGTTCTATTTATTCAAAGCTACGATTTACTCTTATTCCCCCACTGTTAAAAATATTTTGATCTGTACTTTTAGAAAAAAGTAAAATATAATCGTCTCTCTCCTATATTTAGAATAAGTTCTACCTAAGTTTAACCCCAGATAAAATCCGATTTGCTGTTTTGCATTTAAACTGTGATCATGGCATCATCTTTATTTGTTAGATATCTATTTTTATAACCAATTAATTTTTCAAAGTTTATGCAACAAAAGTTATAATTCTGGAATTAATTTAAACAGTCCATGAACAATATACTTTTTCACTGGTGTTGCATTATAGAAAATGATATTCTAGAATTTTATTAAGAAATGGATTTTCCTTATTAGACATCTCCAAAAATACTCAAACATTTATCCTAACTATCTTTAGTGGTGCG
>JAGGDU010000143.1:0-5993 GCA_018457135.1 Trichodesmium erythraeum GBRTRLIN201
TTAGATCTGTTATTCTTACTATTATATCTGTTGCGACCAATATGGGATTGCTATAACATAATTTCGGCGAGTGTCTGAGGAAATATATTGGTAAAAACGGTTATCGAAGAAACTAAACAAAACTAGATTTGTGTCCAATCTATTTGTCAGTTTGTTAAAGTATATGATAAGCTGGACATACTTAAATTTATGAAATCTCTGTGACTTAAATATGTAGCTTAATAGCTAGAATATAGATATTTTAAGAAAACATTAATTTTAGATAAAAAAAATCCTGTATAAGATTTTAACCTTATTTTTAGCCTATTTTTTCTTCAATTCCTGCTAGTAGGTAAGATTGACATCAAGAAATGGAGTATGGAGAGTTATAAGACAATAAGGTTTATATAAGACCAAAACTCATAAAGAATGAAGGAGAGTTATAAGACAATAAGGTTTATATAAGACCAAAACTCATAAAGAATGAAATTTTAAGATGAGTTTTTTAGATTACAGAACTGTCGAAAAAAATCCTTAACTGAAATGTATTTAGTTATGGAACGAAGGTAGATTTTTCTCTATTATCTATTGCTTATAGTTATGAATTATTCTCAGCCTCTTCGTAATTCTCAAACTATTTTGGGTAATATTACCCAGATGATAAAAACTATTCATGCTAGTGTCAACTTTTCTAGACTAGCAATTAGACCTAATGCTAGAGTACCTGAACTATGGATAGAGGAAGGAAAAGCTACTCCAACTAAAAAATATCCTCTTTTGGGTGATCGTTATTTGCTCGGACGCTCCTCCCAAGCTTGTGACATTGTTATTCGTAATCACCTAATTAGTAAGATTCATTTATCTATCTCACGAAACTCAAATAAGGCTGACGCCCCTTATATAATAAAAGATGAAAACTCTCGTAATGGTCTCTACAATGGCAAAAAAAAGATTTATAGTCTGATTTTACGTCATGGTGATATATTAACTCTAGGACCACCTGCATTAGCTGATACTGTTAAAGTTCGGTATATTTATCCTCCTGCGTGGTATACTCAAGCCTTTCGTTATAGTTTACTTGGTATTTCTGGATTCACTGCTTTAGTGAGTTTAATTATTCTACTTGAATGGACAAAATTTCAGGTATACCCTCTACCTAATCCAATTACAGGCCCAGTAGTTATCTATGCTCGTGATGGACAAACACCTCTACGTCCAGTTTATACAAACTCCCATTATGAATTGGGGCGGATATCTAAATTTTCTAAATATTTACCAGACGCAGTCATTGCTTCTGAGGATAGTCGCTTTTATTGGCATATCGGTATAGACCCTATTGGAGTTGTCAGGGCAATATTGACAAATTTACGTTCAGATGGTAGACGCGAAGGAGGTAGTACAGTTACTCAGCAGCTAGCAAGAAGTATATTTCGAGATTATGTAGGCACCGAAGACTCTGCCAGCAGGAAAATACGAGAAGCGATAGCGGCATTAAAATTAGAAACTTTTTATAGTAAAGATGATTTATTATTAGCTTATCTAAATAAAGTCTATTTAGGATTAGATTTATACGGATTTGAAGATGCTGCAAGATTTTATTTTGGTAAAAGCGCTCAAAACCTAACTTTATCAGAAGCAGCAACATTAGTAGGAATATTACCAGCACCTAATATTTTTAATCCAGTACAAAATTATCAAATAGCTATAGAAAAAAGAGATGGGGTTCTTTATCGAATGCTTAGTTTAGGTATGATAGACCAACAGGAAGCAGATAGAGCTAGGCGATCACTCATAGAAATTAATCCGAAAGCTATAGAAATTATCCAAAGTACAATAGCACCTTATTATTATAGTCATGTCTTTAGTGAACTAGAAAATTTACTAGGAGAAGACCTAGCTAAAGAAGGAAATTTTATTGTTCAAACGGCTTTAAACCCTGAAATTCAAAGCTATGCAGAAAGAACTTTGCAAGATACAATTAATCAAGTTGGTTCTTATGCTAGCTTTTCTCAAGGAGCTATAGTTACAATAGATTCAAGAAATGGAGAAGTCATAACTCTGATTGGAGGTGTAGACTACAAAAAAAGTCAGTTTAATCGAGCTACTCAAGCACAACGTCAACCAGGTTCTACTTTTAAAGTCTTTGCTTATGCCGCTGCTATAGAAAAGGGTATACCACCAAAAAAATTATATTCTTGTAGTTCCTTTGGGTGGATGGGTCAAACTTATGAAGGTTGTCAACGGAGTAGTGGTAATAGAAATATGTATGATGGCTTGGCACTTTCTGAGAATGTGGTAGCTTTGCGGGTCGCTCAACAGGTAGGTTTGGATAGAGTGGTAAAAATGGCAAAGGGTTTAGGAATTAAGTCTCAGTTAAGTGCTGTACCTGGATTGATTTTGGGTCAAAGTGAAGTTAATGTTTTGGAAATGACTGGTGCTTATGGGGTATTTGCTAATGGTGGAGTGGCCAATAAACCCCATACTATTAGAAAGATTATAGATAGTAGTGATTGTCGCGATCGCAATAATATTTACACTTGTCGCTGTATTTATTCATACATACCAGACACAAATTGTGAAAACCCCAAAGGAGATATTCAAGCAAACCAATCTATTATACAACCATATATAGCAAGTATTATGACTCAAATGCTCCAAGATGTTATAAGGCATGGTACAGGTCGTAGTGCTAATTTGGGATGGGGAGAAGCAGGTAAAACTGGTACAACTAACCAAGGAATAGATATATGGTTTATTGGATATATTCCTAACGAAAGTATGGTTACAGGGATTTGGCTAGGAAATGATGATAACTCTCCTACTTATGGTAGTAGTGAACAAGCCGCACAGTTATGGGGAAATTATATGAAAAAGGTTGTGAATAAGTAAGTAGATAGGCGTAAAAAAAATTTGGCTATATTAAGATTTGTATACTGACTTCAAGCTCCTCTACATAGTTGATTTGAGTTAAATTTTAATTGTTTTATATAGGGACAAATTTCAACACAGACATACTTTATGAAAAATCATATATTCAATATTTACTTGAGTACTTATCTACAGACAGTTATAAACCGTATCTGCCATTTTAAACTATTAAGACTTTACCATCCATCAATGGGTTAATTGTCATTAATACTATGACTTTTGTGAAGCTAGTTGCTGTAATAATTGTAATTTTTAGGCCACGATAAAATTGTGAATAATTTAATACTCTAGTACCAGAGCCTATTGGTGTAGAATTCTGTCGCCTTATTTACTTCTAATAAAATACTAATTTAATGTACTGTTAATACTAAGTTTTTAGGCTCTATCTTTTTCATTTTTTCCCAATATTCAAACCTCAAAATTTATACTTTTTCATTAGCTGACGAGGTTCTATATATAGTTTTTTCTGGTAAGATTGTATTTTTTTTAGGAGTTCCCGAAAAATCTCATACTGTTTCTAAAAAAAATTCTACATTTTATTTATTAGGAAAGCAGGGAATTAGGGTAGTAGAGAAGAAGTAAACATAATAATAATTTACATGAATTTAGGGAAAGATAAGTAAGTTAGTGTTGAAATTAGTACTATATAAAAAATGCAAATTTACCTCAAATTAACTCTATAGAGCAGGGTAAGCTCATCTTAATTTATATAAAATGTACTTGACAAAAAAGTAAAATATACAGGTGAGGAATAAAGAGACTAAGAATGAAAAAAACCAAGTAGAATGAAGGTTCTCACACATTAAATAATTAGCTCATGCCCCAGAGCTTTGCCTCTCTTTGACCTGCTGAAAAAAAAATATAGGTTCCAACAAAAAACAAAAGGAAAATTTACCATATCTTGATAAAATTCAAAACAATTTATTAGGCTATATTCTTGAAATTGAATATTCTAGAGTACAAACAACTCAAAAACACATATTCTAAGATATATTGTAGTTTTATTGAAGATATTCTTTTTCTTCATCCTAGAACTAAAAAGTAATTTTTGGGATTACCAAATAAATATTAAACAGGTGGTCTTCAACATTTGATGGCTAAACATATTAAATTAGAAGTACCCTCAGATACATTCAATAATTATTTTAAATTTACTGTTATTAGAAACCCTTGGGATAAAGTAGCCTCACAGTTTTGTTACACTCAAAAAACAAGACCTGATTTACTCAAATTACTTAATCTATCTAAAAATTATTTTGTTCAGGAATATCTCCACAAAATTTCAAAAAAAACCATGCTCAGTGGGAGGAAAAATATAAATTTATAGAGGATAATTTTGGGTAAATATTAGTAGATTATACCTATATATTTGATAAATTAAAGTTAGATTTTTAGAAAGTTATATGAAATCTTGATCTAAATCCTTGGCTATTTGAATTGCCTCATACTAATCAAACTGAAAGAAAGTACTATTCCCATTATTCTGATGATCAAATTAGGCAAATAGTGGTAGAAAAATATAAAACTTGTCTAGAAAAGTTTGGGTATTTATTTGAATTAGAAATTAAATATAAATTTGATAAAAATTATCAGATAAAAATATCTATTCCCATTTATAAAAAGTTTATGGTTCCAGTGATTAATAATTTCATTTCAAAAGCTAATAAATTAAAAAAAGAGGAGAAGCTAGATGAAGCGATCGCTCTTTACAAACAAGCTATAGAATTAAATCCCGGTTTTCCTTGGTATTACTATGAACTAGGAGAAACTTTAACAGAAAAAGGAGATTTAGATGAAGCAATAGCTCAGTTTTTTCAAGCTACTAAAATTAATCCTAACTCTGCCTGGTTTTGTTATGAACTGGCAAAAGCTTTACAAAAAAAAGGTGAGTTAAATCAGGCAATTAATTATTATAGACAAGCTATTGAAAGTAACCCAGACTTTTATGGATTTTACAATAGTCTAGGTTGTTGCTTTTTCCAGAATAAAAATTATCATCAAGCTATAATTAATTTTTTAATCGCACTGGAATTAAACTCCAGTTCAGTAATTAGCTACGAATATTTATATCAAGTATACTTACAACTTGGTTTGACTAAAAAATGTATTGATAATTTGTTTGGTAGATTTAAACAACCTAGTCAAAAACCTACTTTAACTATTCGCATAAAAGAAAAATCTGTCAATTCAAAACAGGAATTATCGAAAACAAAAATATTTGGAATTGGTTTAGGAAAAACAGGTACCACAACTTTGGGAGCTTGCTTAAATAATCTTGGATATAAACACTATGGTTGGTATACTTTGACTAATCACAAACTGCTTTACCAAATTAAATTAGATAATTTTGATGATGTTCATAGAGTAGTCAATCAATATGATTGTTTTGAAGATTATCCGTGGCCTTTGATTTACAAATGGCTCGATCAAAAATACCCTAATAGTAAATTTATATTAACCATAAGGAAATGTTCTCAAACTTGGTTTAAAAGTTGTTTAAATCATTATTTTCGACTACAAGATAGAGCAGCTTATCTCTATGATTTAATCTATGGTTTAGGTCATCCACAGAATTGTTCAGATGAGTATATAAATTTTTACGAAAGTCATAATCAACAAGTTATTGATTACTTTCAAAGTAAACCGGATAAATTACTGATAATTTGTTGGGAAAAAGGAGATAGTTGGGATAAATTATGTGGTTTTCTCGGAAAAACAGTTCCTGAAATTCTTTTGCCTCATTTGATGAAAAGTCAAACTAATTAATCAAGGATATATTTTTAATAAAATTGCTACAGGAGATTTAATGATGCAGGGAGATTAACTCAAATATGAGGGAAAGTTAGATTCGCGTTTCGCTGCGCGACATGAAATGCGGGGCATGGTATTAGCTATATCCCTCTCTATATAGAACCACTAAACTTATTTTTTACATTGATTTTCCTTTCTGCAGCATTCCTAATCCCTGAGAAACTATACTATTTTAGTTGAATAAAAAGTCATGCGTATAGGCGAACTTAGCCTTATAGTCTTTATAATATCACAATTTTTGTGGGAATGCAGCGGAAAATCTTTTGGCGCGCGAT
>JAGGDU010000143.1:6093-21775 GCA_018457135.1 Trichodesmium erythraeum GBRTRLIN201
AATATTTCTGGTGTTGCTCCTTGAGAAAATTCTTCAATGTTCTGTTATCTCTGAGTGTGAAAATTTAAGTGTGAAAAGTTAGTTGAATAAAAAGTCATGCGTATAGGCAAACTTACCCTTATAGTCTTTATAATATCACAATTTTTGTGGGAATGCAGCGGAAAATCCTTCGGCGCGCGATTTTTTTGGAGCTTCAGAGAATGAAAACGTTGATGACTTTCCACTGAGGAGGGATGGAAATATTTTAGTGGGTAAAATCCAGCATATTCATGGGTGCTTCACAACATGAAAATATTTCTGGTGTTGCTCCTTGAGAAAATTCTTCAATGTTCTGTTATCTCTGAGAGTGAAAATTTAGTTGAATAAAAAGTCATGCGTATAGGCGAACAACCCCTTATAGTTTTTATAATATCACAATTTTTGTGGGAATGCAGCGGAAAATCTTTTGGCGCGCGATTTTTTTTGGAGCTTCAGAGAATGAAAATGTTGATGACTTTCCACTGAGGAGGGATGGAAATATTTTAGTGGGTAAAATCCAGCATATTCATGGGTGCTTCACAACATGAAAATATTTCTGGTGTTGCTCCTTGAGAAAATTCTTCAATGTTCTGTTATCTCTGAGTGTGAAAATTTAAGTGTGAAAATTTAGTTGAATAAAAAGTCATGCGTATAGGCGAACTTACCATTATAGTCTTTATAATATCACAATTTTTGTGGGAATGCAGCGGAAAATCTTTTGGGGCGCGATTTTTTTGGAGCTTCAGAGAATGAAAACGTTGATGACTTTCCACTGAGGAGGGAGGGATGGAAATATTTTAGTGGGTAAAATCCAGTATATTTATGGGTGCTTCACAACATGAAAATATTTCTGGTGTTACTCCTCGAGAAAATTCTTTAATGTTCAATGATAAATTACTGATAAGTTGAGAGGAAAGAGATTGTTGGGATAAATTATGTAGTTTTCTCGGAAAAACAGTTCCTGAAATTCCTTTGCCTCATCTGATGAAAAGTCAAACTAATTAATCAAGGAAATATTTTTAATAAAATGACTACAGGAAATTTAATCATACAAGGAAATAAACTGAAACGTGAGGGAAAGTTAGATGAAGCGATCGCTCTCTATACACAAGCTATAAATTTAAAGCCAGACTTTGCTTTTACTTATTATGAATTAGGGGATGCTCTGGAAAAACAAGGTAATTTTGCTCAAGCCATTATTGAATATGAAAAAGCTATTGAACTGAATCCTAATATAGATTTTTTTCATCAGAGTCTGGAAACAATTAAAAGTAGGAAACTTGAGCAAAATATTGATTTGACTTCCAATCAAATTAACTCAGATTTTTTGGTTGTGGGAATTTCCATGATTAAAAACGAGGAAGACGTTTTAGAAACTTTTATTCGTCATAATTTGAACTATCTTGACTTTTTAGTATTAGCCGATAATGGTTCTACAGATAATAGTAGAAAAATCATTAACAAACTTATTCAAGAAGGTTTCAACCTTTGTGTAATTGATGACTATAAAATGGCTCATAATCAAAATAATAAAATGACAAATTTCTACAGAAGAGTAGCTACATCATTATTTCCAGAATTTATTGTTCCAATGATGCAGATGAATTAATTCAGTCACCATCAAAAGAATCATTTATTAATTCACTTTCAGTCATTCCTAAAAATGGGATAGGTATTTATCCTTGGAAAACCTATATTCCTGAACCTACTAATACAAGTCATTTACTATCAAATTTTAAACACAGAAGAACAAAAGAAAATCCACAGTATTTTAAAATTATCCTCAAAACTAGCCGTAGTATTAATTATCAACTTAAAATCGATCAAGGTAGTCATGGAGTAACAAGCAAAAATGGCGATATACCCAGTGTTGAATTATCAGATATTTGTCTAGCTCACTTTCCTATCAGAAGTGTTAATCAACTTTTCAAAAAAATTTTACTAGGATGGTTAGGTGTGCTAGAAAGATTTAAAAGTAGAGATACTAAAGGAGAATGTTATCAATGGTATGACCTATATATAAAAATTATGCGAGGAGAAAAGTTTTCTAACTCAGACCTAACATATATAGCTCTTAACTACGCACAAAAAGTTGAGGTAAAAGAAGATTGTTTAAACCATGTTGAATTAGAACCTCCTACCATCAAATCATCGCAACTTTCTTATTCCGATTTAATAGCTAAAAATGATTACCGGACCAATGTCATTACAACTATTATTAAATCTTGGGAAAATCAAATTATAAAAATCCCTCCTTTAATTTCCAGAGAAGACTTAATTCCCTTCAGCGAATCACCTACTTCCCCATCAACAGATAATCATCAACATGGCGTCTTTGAGCCAAATTTTCACTTAGAAAAATTATTTATTGATATTCCACCATTCGAGTATATTTATCAGAGATTTTTGCCAGAAAATATTCTTGATATTGGCTGTGGTGTAGGTCAATATCTGAAAATTTTCAATAAACGAGGAGTTACAGAAATTATCGGTGTAGATGGTTTTATCCCACAACAAAGTTTCTTAAATTAAAATCAATATATTTGCCATGATTTAACTCACCCATTAAATTTACAACGCAAATTTGATTTAGTTATGTGTTTAGAAGTAGCTGAACATTTACCACCAGGCAAAGAACTTAACTTGATAGAAATATTAAATAATCATGCCTCCAATATTTTGATATTTTCAGCAGCAGAAATAGGTCAACCAGGAAACGGACATATTAATTGTCAACCCTTTGAATATTGGGTTGACTTATTAAAACAAAACTGGTCGCCAATGTTAACTGAGACATTATTTTTCCGATGTATCTCTAGTTTTTCTTCGTTCAGGAGAAACCCTATCGTACTCCAGAAAAAAACAGAATTAACCTCAGAAAATAGTTCTTTAAAATCTTGGGATAAATTAATTGTCATATCTCAAATACCCTACAAATGGTACGGTCAAAAATCTCAAATTATTTCCGAGATTCTAGAAATAGATATACCTGATGATATATATTCTTATTCTACTAAATAGCAACGGAAATACTAATTATCAATCATTTAAATATTGGGTTTTCTTGTGAAAACAAGACTATTTTCCAATGTTGACTGAGACATAATTTTTTCCATATATCTCTAGTTTTTTTTAGTATAAACCAGAGCATACTTCAGGAAAAAAAATAGCTTAACTTCAGAAAATAGTTATTTAAAATCTTCTAAAAAAAATTGATTTTTATATCTCAAATACATCACAAAGAGCATACTTCAGAAAAAAATAGCTTAACTTCAGAAAATAGTTATTTAAAATCTTCTAAAGAAATTGATTTTTATATCTCAAATACATCACAAATTGTTTGCTCAACAATCTCAAACTATCTCCGATATTATAGAAAAATAAATGCCCGATAATGTATATCTTTCTTATACTTAATAGCAGCAGAAAGAAGTCAATCAAGAAATAGATATATTAATTGTCAATTCTTTGAATATTAGGATAAATTATTACAATCAGACTTGTTGCTCATATTAACTTAGAAATAATTTTTTCTATGTATCTCTAGTTTTTTTAGGTTGAGGAGAAACTAGAGCATAATTCAGCAAAAATCAGTCAACTTCAGAGAATATTTATTGAAAATATTGAGAAAAATTTAATTTTTAGATCTCAAATTATCTCTGATGTTCTAGAAAAAGGAATACCTGATAATGTATATCTTTCTTATGTTTAAGAGCATCAGAAAGAGGTCAATTAGCAAATGGATATATTAATTTTAAATTCTGTGAATATTGGGTTAACTTACTACAATAAAACTAGTTTTCAATATTTAATTATAGATAATTTTCCGATGTATCTCTAGTTTCTTTGTTCAGGATAAACCAGAGTATAATTCAGAAAAAAAACTAGTTAACTTCAGAAAAAAGTTATTTAAAATTTGTAAAAAAATTGATTTTTATATCTCAAATATCTCACAAATTATCTAGTGAAAAATATTAAATTATCTCTGATGTATTTTGTTTTTTATCAGTCCAGTAAAAATCCTATTGTACTTCATAAAAAAAACTCGAGTTAACTTCATAAGATAGTTATTTAAAATCTTGGAAAAAATTGATTTTCATATCTCAAATACATCACAAATTGTTTGCTAAAAAATCTCAAATTATAGTCGTTTTAATCAAGATTGAGACAAAAATTGAGGATAAGAAAATCAAGTCAACTAGAAACTACTTTTAACTATGCCTTAGAGTTTAGACTTAAGACAAAAAGTAATAAATTTTGTAGAAAATAATGGTATGTTTACCGAAGCAGCTCATATATTTGGGATAGAAATAGCTTCGATATCTAGATAGTTATCTCGCCCAAAATTGGAAGCAACTAAGGCAAAATATTGCCTAATAAAATTAGATTTGAAAGAATTAAAAAAAGATATAAAACCCAATAAATAATCGCTCCTTAGCAGACACAGATAAAAAAAATGGAGTTAATCCTAAAGCTATATTTTACGCTTTAAAAAGAATAAAATTTCCTTAAAAAAAACAACTTCGTTATAGAAAAATAAATAGAGAAGAACGAATAAAATATTATCAGAAACTACGAAATTTCATCAAAAAATTTGGAAGTAAAAGCCTTGTATTTATTGATTAATCAGGATTTTAAGATAATCAAGACTGTATTTATGCCTGGTTAAAAAAAGGGAAAAAAGTTGATGGTGAGCCAGAAGGAAAACGAGGAAAAAGAGAAAAGTTAGTAGCTGGGAGAAGAAAAAAGGAAAAAGATTTAATGGCACCAATTATATTTAAAGGAACCCTAAATGCCGTGGGATATGAACAATGGTTAAATGAAGATGTATTGCCATCATTAAAAATTTCCAGTGTACTAATTATGGAGAATTAACCAATTCATATAAAAAAGGTTATTAGACAATTAGTAGAAGCAAGGGTCATCAATTACTATTTTTGCCAAAATGCTCTCCTGATTTAAATGACTAAGAACATGATTTTAGTGCATTAAAAAGAGCTAGAATATATTCACCTATAAACACATCTCTCGATGAAATTATTCGTAATTATTGTGCCAAATAGCGTCTCATTCTTATTTCAAATGACTATATCTCCGATATTCTAGAAAAATAAATACTCAATAATGCATATCTTTCTTATACTTAACAGCAGCAAAAAAAAGTCAATAAGGAAATGGATATATTAATTGTCAATTCTTTTAATATCGAGCTAACTTATTACAACAAGACTGGTCACCCATGTTGAATTAGACATAATTTTCCCCATTTTTTTTTGAGTATAAACCATAGCATAATTCAGAAAAAAAGCAGTCAACTTCAGAAAATAATTATTGAAAATATTGAGAAAAAATTGATTTTTATATCTCAAATATTTTGCAAATAGTCTGGTAAAAAATCTCAAATTATCTCTGATGTATTTCGATTTTTTATCAGTTCAGGAAAAACCCTATTGTACTTTATCAAAAACTCAAGTCAACTTCAGAAAATAATTATTTAAAATATTAAGAAAAATTGATTCCTATAAGGATAAGTTCAGATAACTATAATGAATCAGGAGATGTAAAAGTGACCATTAAATAATTTAAAAACTACACAGATAATTATCCAGATTCGGTTCATGGAGACCCAATTTACAGAGTCGCGCGCGAAAATAGAAAATTTACTTCATCTGAGAGCTATTTTATGGGAGCTATCTGCCGGTTTGTTGAGCACCCAAAAATATTGATAAAAAACATATGAAACAAGCTAAATTAGATAAAAGATTACGTAATCATATTGAGGGTCAACTTGGGCAATACGAAAAAAATATTTAGTCTAGTCAAAGTAATAGCAAAACTTTCTGAAACTTCCACAATTATGTACGCAATTACTTTTTTACTAATCAACCTTTCTACCTTCTTGCAAGAAACTTTTTTTCTTTTTTTACACTTTTTTTGTTTTGGTATTTTTTTTTAATTACTTAAAATTATATTTTCATTAAAGTCTAATAATCAATATTTATTATTTTTTTTGAATAAGAAATAAAGCATTGTCTAATTTATTCAGCAAACCCTATTTAGCGCTAGCTGATTAATTCTAAAAGTATGACATATAAAGCCTTTAGGATTATTTGCTAAGCAAAAAGTACCAGCTTTTTAGTAGTTTAAGCTCATCCATGGATCGGATTTCGCACGAACCATTACAGAAAAATCAAAGGACAATTCTTGCTAATACCTCCTCGTGACCGTACCATTAATCCTAACTTGTGACTTACTATTCCCTACTTACCACTCCCTACTCTCTCCCTAAAAATTAAATCAGAAGGGTTAAAGATAAATTTTAAAAATCTACTTTTTATAACCTGTGGAGAAATTTCCCCATTCTTCTGTAGGGATGTTTTATGCAACGTCCCTAGCCACCTCTTCAGGGCGTTTTTATTCTCTATCTTACCCCTAATTAAGTGAGGAATCTAAAAATATTTTATAATAAGCGATCATGCTATTTTTTTCTCAAATGAGACATTGAGAGAGAAAAAAATATTAAACTGCCTTCAATTTTGGTAGTTATGCGATAGCTTTCTTTGAGAATAAAAATGCCCTGCCGACCCCCCTACTCCTTAAAAAGATCAAGAAGAACAAACCCTAGTTATTTTCGGCTTTTGACTTTGTGGATTTCCTACCACGAGCAGATTTTTTACTACTAGCCTTAGCATGCAAAAGCTCTAGAGCCTTTTCCCAAGTTACATCCTCAACAGACATATCCTTAGGCAAAGAAGCATTAACCTTACCATGCTTCACATAAAGTCCATATCGACCATCATAAACACCTACTGTTTCTCCATCTTCAGGATGTTTACCCAAATCTTTGAGGGGAAGTACAGCTTTAGCACTACCTCTCCTCGATCTTTTCGGTTGAGCTAATAACTCCAAAGCACGTTCCAAAGTAATAGTCAAAACATCATCCTTAACCTTTAAAGAACGATAGTCTTTACCATCCTCCTTTCCCTGGTCGTGAACGATATATGGGCCAAAACGTCCTAAATTAGCTTGAATTTTGCAACCAGTTTCTGGATGAGTTCCCAAAGTACGAGGTAAAGATAATAACCCTACCGCTAGATCCAAAGTTACATCCTCCATATTGACACCCTTTGGCAAAGAAGCTCGCTTTGGTTTCCTCTTACTACCCTCAGAATCATCACCCAACTGCACATAAGGACCGTAACGACCAGTCATTATATAGATAGACTTATCTTCTTCTGGATGAATTCCCAACTCCTGCGGACCCTCTGTTTTTTGCTTCAACAGTTTCTCTATTTGTTCTGGGTCTAGGTCTGATGGAGTTAAATCTTCAGGAATAGAAGCTTTGACTATATTCTCACCATTTTCTGCCTCAATATAAGCACCAAACTTACCAATACATATACGATAAGTCATCTCTGAATTAGCATCCAAATTATCTAACTCAATAGTTCGGGCCAACTTAGGGTCAATTTGATTTTCCTGTTCCTTGATTTGAGTATCAAGTCCACTTTCCCCAAAATAAAATTTTTTAAGGTAAGGTACCCACTGAGCTTCACCCATAGAAATGTCATCGAGGGTTTGTTCCATACGGGCAGTAAACTTGACATCTACAAACTCAGGAAAATGTTTTTCCAGTAAAGTTGTAACAGCAAAAGCAGTAAATGTTGGAACTAAAGCATTACTCTGGAGTTTGGCATAACCACGATCAACAATAGTACCAATAACAGTAGCGTAGGTACTCGGACGGCCGATACCTTCACTTTCCAAAGTTTTTACCAAAGACGCTTCGGTAAACCTGGCAGGTGGCTGAGTTTCATGACCCACTACTTCTATTTCTGTGCAAGCAGGATGGTCTCCCTGTTTTATAGCAGGCAATGGTACTTCTTGGTTTTCCAAAGATACTTCGGGGTCATCAGACCCTTCAACATAAGCCCGGAGGAACCCAGGAAAGTCTATCCGTTTTCCATTAGAACGAAAACCAGCATCTTCTACTTGTAAATTAACTGTAATATGGGTTTGACGAGAATCAGCCATTTGACAAGCTACTGTTCTTTTCCAAATTAAGTCATAGAGAGCAAATTCTTGATTTTTCAATCCTGTTTCCTGGGGAGTGCGAAAAGTTTTACCTGCAGGGCGAATAGCTTCGTGAGCTTCCTGAGCCCCCTTACTTTTAGTAGTGTATTGCCTAGGTTCAGAACTTAGATATTCCGGGCCATACATTTTCTCAACACAACTTCGGGCAGCAGCGATCGCCTCATCAGACAAATGTACTGAGTCTGTCCGCATATAAGTGATAAAGCCCTGTTCATATAAATTTTGGGCTGTCCGCATTGTTTGCCTAGCACCCATTCGTAGTTTGCGGTTAGCTTCCTGTTGTAAAGTAGAAGTAGTAAATGGTGGAGATGGTTTACGTCTAACAGCTCGTTCATCAAAACTATTAACAGTCCAAGGCTTATGTTGCAGTTGTTCTTTGAGAGCTTCTGCATGAGCTTCGTCCAATAAAATAACATTACGACCTTCAACTATTTTGCCTGTATTTTCATCAAAGTCATTACCAGTAGCTATTTTTGTCCCCCCAAGGGTCACAAGTTTAGACTCAAATGGAGTTTTTTCTTGTTCTAAACTAGCCTTTAAATCCCAATAACCTCCTCGCTTAAAAGCCTGACGTTGGCGTTCTCGGTTAACCAAGAGTCGGACTGCTACTGACTGTACTCTACCTGCAGAAAGACCTCTGGCAATTTTTTTCCAAAGTACAGGTGAGAGAGTATAACCGTAGAGGCGGTCTAGAATACGACGAGTTTCTTGTGCCCTGACTAACTGCTCATCTATGTTACGACAATTATCAATTGCTCTACGGATAGCTTCTGGAGTAATTTCATGGAAGACCATCCGTTTAGTAGGAACTTTTGGTTTTAGTAGTTGCAATAAATGCCAACTTATACTTTCTCCTTCACGGTCTTCATCTGTGGCTAGAAGTAATTCATCAACTTCTTTCAGAGCATCTTTGAGTTCTTTGACAGTTTTCTTTTTGTCTTTGGGGACAACGTAGATTGGTTCAAAATCTGACTCTACATTTACCCCTAACTGTGCCCACTTTTCTCCTTTGAATTTTTCTGGTATTTCCTCGGCAGAAGGTGGTAGGTCACGCACATGACCCATAGATGCTTCCACGCGGTAGTCGGAGGGTAGATAGTTGCGAATGGTGCGGGCTTTAGTCGGAGATTCTACAATAACAAGGGTTGACATAAGACCTTATATTAGGTATTATAAGAGATTAATTTTTGTATGTTAGTATTAGATTGAATAGATAGTTATGTACCTGTCATAAATGTTTCGGGTGGTTGATTCTATAATTTTTGCTTTGATTTGGCTTTACAGCATAAAGCTTTTTTATTCCACCCAATCTTAATTTTTATTTCTGGCAAAACACGTATTTGATAAACATTAACTTTACAGCTATCCTTATTAATATCTGCTAGCATAATCAGTATTTAATGTCAATAGTATGGATATCTTGTTGCTCAAATTAAAATGAAAGCTTGCATAAAAGATTGCTGCTAGCTTCTCTCTGTATCAGTTTAAAATCCTAAAGTTTGGGGAATTATTGCTTGCTTAGAAGACAAATATCCTTAATTCAATTATCGGACAAGAAGTGGATAAGCTAAAAAAATCATTAATACTTCTATAAACTATCAATAACTAAAGTGTATAGTATAATTACTATCACGATAATGTCTTACTAAGAAGGCCTAAAGTAAATCTATAAAGGCCTAAGGTTAATACCTAAAGTTATTTAAGTGTTCTTAATTTATCTGTAGAGTTTATGTTATTGTAATAAATCTGTGTTATTCTTCTAGGAATTAAGTAATCGGCCCTATTTTGTAAAAAATTTGATTTGCCTGAAGTGAAGCTCCTAAAAATTGATATGTCATCTAAATTATGAATAACAAAGTCCAATTAGAATATTATTTTTAACAATTTTTAACAACTACTTGAATTTACTAAAAGAAAATATTCAATAACTCAGACGTTATAGTTATGACTATCTCATTTGTAAGTACAACAAAAGCTGCTTTTTTACTGAATATATCTACAGGTAGATTAAGAACTCTACTAAATCAAGATCGTGTTCGAGGTGCTCGTAAAGCCAAAAGGCTTTGGCAAATTCCGCTTAACTATCGAGGAATGCCAGAAATTAAACCAGGTCGTCGTGGTCCTCAAGGAACTTGGAATAAATTTCAACGCCAAGCTAAGACTATCATCCATGTTCTGCGAAAGACTATAGACTATAACCGAGACAATGGAACCTCTTATCCAGCAGTAGCGGTGAAAGTAGGAAATAAAAAAGATTATTGCCACGCTTTAAAAATTGATGGTTCTTGCCAAATAATTTATCAGCCCCATCAACCCAATAAAAGTCAAGCCGGAGGTGCCCGTCTGTGGATTGAAGTGGAACCGGAAAATATAGTAGAACGAGTATACTTCAGTGATGGAGATTATGGTCCGCCACCAGAAGTTCTTCAGCAGCGAGCCAGAAGTAAAGAGAAAAAATAAAACATGAAAGATTATAGCAATTGAAGCAAAGGTTAAAACCTCAACTTAACAACATAATCAACTCTATTTCTAAAATCTCCTATTGTTTCTTCTGACTTTCTGAAAAGGTTTTTAATGGAAAACCAATAATGTTCTATTTCATTTAAGTAAGGAGAATATGGTGATGAATGTTCAATTTCACAATCCACTGACTCAATTAATTCTTGAATTTTTGGGGGCTTGTGAAAACTTGTATTGCCATAAAATATTCATAGTAGTCATGTTTTTATTTATCGCAACAATTTTTATGTTAACCATTTTTCAAAAACTAAATGGTTATAAGAACTATCAAACGAATAAAGCAATTAATTTTCCCTGACACAAACCACTTATAATACTTATCCTCAGACTTATTCTTCCTAATTGTCAATCGTAATATATTTTTCCAATTGAATTCCATCGATCAATCACCATAATCTTCTCACTTTATCAATTTCAGGATTTATCTATATATACTAAATATTATAGCTTTTTTTCGCGGATTTTTGTCAGAAATTCAATTCTATTCTCTTCATCTGTTTCTCTGTAACTGTAATTTTTTGTATGTGGCAAATTGTTTTTTTTAAGGCTTTACCTATAGTGTGTTTGTGCAGCAGAAGGTCGTTCTATCGCTAACTGATTCTAGCCATAAAGGGTGACATTTTTTTTTGAGTTTTACTACCATTAATGTAGACCAATTCTTGCTCATTATTCTAAATCTGGTATTTTAGGATTATCTCCTTTTTTATCATCTGTTTTTGCTCTTATATACCTAGTTTCTATTCTTCCAAGTAACTAAATATTAATGGTATTACAACTAATATTAAATATAAAACTTGTTTCAGTTTTACTCATCCCATCATCAATTACATTAATAACTTTTTATCAATAGTCGTAGGTATAAGGAACATGCATAATCTTTTTCAGATAATTTTTCGAGCATTATTTCTATATCTTTACTTCGACTACTACTAAGATAAACAATTACCTATTTCCCTCACACATATTATAATCATAATTTTGAGTAGACAAGGAATGTTAAAAATCTTTGAATCAGGACTTGGGCAAAGATACTATATATATAGGGCATGACAATTTTGACCACCTGCACTATAGCTTTGTGTGATACGGATAACTCCACGGGAAGCGAACGCTTAAATATTTTATTTTATTCAAAAAAACCTTCATTGATTCAAGTTAAAATTTGCTTCATTATAATTAAAAGATATTTTCATTATGAGATAAGACCAATTCAATAATAATTAGTGGCTGTTCTTGAATGAATACTTTTTATTATTTAAAAAGCAAATATTTTTAATAATTTCTATACGCTTGATTGCACAAGCAATATATTTTTTTTAATTATTCGCAGGCGATATTGGCAAAATTATAAACTTGTTAATTACTTAATTCTGTGGTGATTTTTTTTAATGTTCTATTTAGTTTGAGTTAAAATTATAAATCATCAGCGTGATGATTTATTTAGATTCTTAGTGACAATATATTCTGCTGAAGTTGGCAGACACAGTATCCCAAAATATTTTTAATTTTTTGTCTTGTGGAAAACCTTTGATTTTCATTCTTTTTCCCAAGACTTTTTCAGTCTCATTCCAATTTAATTATTGAATCTTTTTGTATTTTTATACCCCGCCTGTATCATAAACTAAGCGATTACTTTTTAAATGACATTAATAGATATTTTTTTCTAAATTATCTATTAATGTCATTAATCTTTGTATTGTATACTTACTATCTATTAATACAGTTTGAAATAGTACTTTTTTTTGTTTATAGCATTAAGTACTATTTTTTTTTACATTCATTATCTATATGATCTATAGCAATGCCCATAGCTATGAGGTACAGTAACAAGAATTGTTAAACCAATTGCGAATATCTTGTTGACTAACTTTTAATATAGTTGAGGTAATGGCATCAATTAAATCTTTATAATTTCTTACTTTAACTATTCTTAGAATAGCTTTCATATTTGACTAAAAGTTTTCAATTGAATAAAAATCAGGTGAATAAGAATGTAAAAATAACAGACTAGCTCCAACTTATTCAATAACTTCTCTCACCATTTAGGAGAAATTAATTTTCCCATTTTCCATTACAACAGGATCTCCTTTTCACAGTCATGGAAATACTTATTTAACAATAAAAGCCTCAAAAGTTACTCCATATAATGCTCCATCAATATTTATTTTTGCCAAAACTTTTTCTCAGGATATAGCTCCTATGATTGAGATATTTTTTCCTAGTTTTTGAGGTTTTATCCTCTGACTCTTTTCCCTTTTAAGGCTCTAGCATATAATCAAAGCATTGCCAAATTTACTCCTGATTCATCTATAAAGACTAAATTATTGATCTTTATCCCTCTAACTATTTCCCAATACTCTACTCTCTTATATTGGAGTTAAACATTTTCTTTTTCAGGTACATACAATGTTTTTTTTGAGACTGTAGTTTAACTTTTCAGTTATCCAATGATTGTACTTTTTCCTACTTTTACTCCTGTAGCTACTTCGATTAATTCTCATAATTTCTCATTAGTTGCATCATTATTTTTCCCCATTATTTCTACTAAGATTAATAATTCTTCACTATTGAGCTGAGAAGGAGGACTTCCTCCTTGAGGTAAAGGTTTAATATCTCCAGTTTATTGATATTTTTTGGTTAAGGTTTGAATAAAATTTTGGCTGACTCCAAACCTATGATCCAGCTTCCTTATAGACATTTTTTCGGTAGCTACAAATTTCTACAATTTTTTTTCTAAAGTCTATAGAATAAGGTTTCATCAGTTTCGCGATCGCTATAAAAATTAGCCCTACTAGTGTATCTTATGACTATGGGAAATACTATATTTTTGTTTTTTTGTTTTCTTGTCAGTATCTGGTTCATAAATCCTGTAATCTATAATTCATAACTGTTCAGTTTGAGAATTAAAATATATACAATTAACTATTCCTATACCACGAGCTTCGTAGCTGAGAGAAAGCAAATAACTGTATGTTCTTTACCACTTTATTTTTATCGCGTAAGTGCTTCTAAGAGAGGAGGTACGCCATCAATTTTTAACCCATACTTTTTATTAATTACTGTGTCATCAAAGATTAAATATACTGATATACCTGAAAAAAATTATTATTTAATATTTCGTCATAAATATTGTGAATTTAAAGACTATTTTCTTAAATAATGGTTTATTTTATCATGTCTAATATTTTTACTTTGCTGTTCTCAAGTTTGTTTTTGTATAATTTGTGTGATATTGAAGTAAATATTAACTAATTACAACATAATTAAAATCCATGTTTTTTTGAAACTAATATAATTATGCCATTGCTGTCTAACTATAAAATTTTTTTAGCAATTCAATTTAACAATTTATAATCTATAGCAATCCTAAATCATTTATGAAAAATTACTAGTATTTTGAAAAATAGCTCTAATCACTGTTAATTATGGTTTCTCTCTTCAGCATAAGTATCTTATAGCTACCGATCTCTTTCACTTTTCAGATAGGATTACTATATTTGTTTAGACATATTCTTTTTTTCTTACTAGATAATATATATCAAAAGTATAGTTTTTTAAATTAAGATTAAGACAAAAATTGAGTTGAATAAAATCAAGTCAACTAGCAACTATTTTTAACTATGCCTTACAGTTTATACTTCAAAAAAAAGTAATAACTTTTGTAGAAGATGCTGGTATTATTACCAAATAAGCTGATATATTTGGGATAGGAGGAGCTTCGATATATAGATGGTTATCTCACCCAAAATTGGAAGCAAGTAATGTGAAATTTTGTCCAATAAAATTAGGTTAGAAAGAATTAGAAAAGGTAAAATTTATTCAAATAAAATTAGATTGGAAAGAACTAGAAAAGGTAAAATTTATTCAAATAAAATTAGATTGTAAAGAACTAGAAAAAGATATAAAACCAAATCAATAATTGCTCATTAGCAAACAGAGCAAAAAAAAATGGAGTTAATTCTATAGCTATATTTTATGCTTTGAAAACAATTAAGTTTCATTGAAAAAACAACTTTGTTATAGAGAAAGAAATAGAGAATAAAGAATAAAATATGATCATAAACTACGAAATATCATCAAAAAAAATTGGAAGTAAACGCTAATTATTTATTTATGAATCAAGATTTGAAGATAATTAAGACTGTATTTATGCCTGGTCAAAAAAAGGGAAAAAAGTTGATGGTGAGCCAGAAGTAAAACGAGGAAAAAGATAAAATTTAGTAGCTGGGAGAAGAAAAAAGGAAAAAGATTTAATGGCACCAATTATATTTAAAGGAACCCTAAATGCCGTGGGATATGAACAATGGTTAAATGAAGATGTATTGCCATCATTAAAAATTTCCAGTGTACTAATTATGGAGAATTAACCAATTCATATAAAAAAGGTTATTAGACAATTAGTAGAAGCAAGGGTCATCAATTACTATTTTTGCCAAAATGCTCTCCTGATTTAAATGGCATAGAACATGATTTTAGTGCATTAAAAAGAGCTAGAATATATTCACTTATCAACACATCTATTGATGAAATTATTCGTAATTACTGTGCCAAATAGTGTCTCATTCTTATTTAAAATGACTATAATATCTATAAAGTATATCTATCCGAAAAAAACTAATTTAAGTAATTGACAATTCCCGAGTTGACAGTACGCTATATATAGCGTACCTGCGTAATTTCTGTGAATGTGACTACAGGGACTATCATATTTAATAGGCAAAGGAAAACAAACTGCAAGCCTTTAATCTGAACTAAGGTGACGATAGTTTTAATAGAATTAGTATTCACTAGATTTGGAGTAACAACTTTTGCCTCTTTGGCTAAAGAACTATAGCCAAAGCTGACATTTAAGGCCATGTACCGAGAGTAATTAACCCTACCTCAAATTACCTGACCTAGAAAGTTATTCCCTAACCAAGAGGAGAGGAATTTAACCTCCAAGGAATTGGGAGTTATCATCTCATATCACCTCTAGTAATTATTAGAGATATCGGCTATGTTATACTAATTTCATAAACTTAAGCTACACTTTTAGAAGTAACCTATTATA
>JAGGDU010000144.1 GCA_018457135.1 Trichodesmium erythraeum GBRTRLIN201
GCTCTATTCACCTGATATTCATATTCTTATATTGAGCGCGCATTACCGCTAACGGTCGCGTGCAAACGCAGTACGCCCGTTTAGGGCGTATTGCCGTTTTGCACTTTGTTCCAGCCAGCCTTTTATCTTATTCATAACACTGCCCTCCATTTATATAAGTTTTCGCTATTCCTTTTGACCTAATGAATAGGTAATTTGAATCACCATATTCTACTGTTCGCCAACATTCGCTTCGGCAGTCATCGTAAAAAGCTCTTGTCGAACAAAATCTTTTTTTCGTTTCTGTATTCCATTGTGTCGTGAAATTTAATTCATTGTGCTTATAAACTTTATTAATTGCAAATATTCTTAAATCAGGTTTCAGATACTCTTGAATATTATAACAACCAAGAGCCCGTTGATAAGCAGAGTAGCTTACTATTTTCATACCTGCTTCTATGTCATATAAATATTCAACAGTTCCTGATTTTTTATATATCTTACTTCTCTTTGATAGTACAGTCTCAAATTCAACGTATTCATTTTGTGATTCTACATTAAGAATCTTGGCACATGTACTTCTATCAACATCTATAAGATATACACCATTTTTGGAATTCATTGCTTCAACTAATTCTAAAATATCTTTATTCGTAGATTTGGAGTAGCTAAAATCGTCTTTTAGTAAAGAGTATTGGGTTTCTGTGAAGTTTGAATAGCCTCCTTTTGCAAGTAGTTTAAGCTGATTTAATGCCAGTTCTTTTTCCTTTCTTTTTTCTTCTTCAATTTTAGCCAGCTTTACACTCCTTTCTTCTTCTATTATTTCTTCTTTACGATTAGAAGATAAATTCTTCAATTGAGATATTGTAGAATTTTTTGAATTAACATATGACAAATATATGGATTCAATATTTTGTATATCTTCGACATTATTTGCATTTTTAATCTTTAATTTTATTTGTTGGGCTTTTCCTAAAATAATTTCTGTTTTCTTTTGTAAAATTAAATTGGCAACTTCTTTAATCTCACCATATTCTGAAACCATAGCATATCTTTGATTAAACTCTCTATAGAAATCATTGATTTGAAAAACACCCTCTTCGCTTTCAGTAATCAGAACTAAACGTTGTTTTTCATCAGGAACAATAGTTTGCAGGATAGATTTTATCTTTTTCTCAACAACTTCATTTGCCCTTCTTTTAATATCATCATTTGCAAGCGAGTACATTCGATAGTTTCTTTGTCTAAATGAAAGTAATTGCTCTAATGAACTATATTTGGTTTCTAAGTTTGCGACTTTCTCCGCATTTGAAATTAACTCTTGATTTGCAATATTAATCTCACTTTTTGAAATTAGGTTAGTCAGAGAATTAATCTCTGAAGGCAAAAGCTTTGGAAAGTTCGATAAAGAAAGTCTTTTATATTCACTTAGTTTCTCAAATGACACTTGACCAGATTCAATATTTTTGAAAACCTTTTCATACTCTAATCTCTGATTTCTGAGTGAACGAATTTCCTCAACAGCTTTCTCGTACACCCATTCTTGGGAGAATGTTCCCCACAAGAGAAAATCCAACCATGCGGCATTGGGATATTTTTCATTATTCTTACACCTAATAAGTTTAGAGTGAATACTTTTTCTTTTGGGTTGACCGAGGTCACCAAATGATTTACCAAAAACTGGGATAAAGTATTTATCAGACAATAGATTAAATCTTATTCTGTTGTACTCTTTACTTCCTGACCTAAGTGAATTTAAGTTTAAATCTGGAAACTCATTCAAAACTTGAAGACTCCAATCATCAAGCTCTTTGCAATTTTGGGCTGAAATTGATTCATTAAAGTGAATGCTAAACAAGATTAATAGGAAGATTGAGATTTTCATGTTATTTTTTTGTGAAACCAATATTTAATATCCGTTTAATGAATTGGGATTTAGTTAATGCAACACATTGTTCTTCATTTTTTCCTCTTGGTTGGCTGGAACGTCCCGCATACACGGCGTGACCAGCTTTTGCTGGGCATGACCGTTGTATGCTTTGTT
>JAGGDU010000145.1 GCA_018457135.1 Trichodesmium erythraeum GBRTRLIN201
AATTAGGCAAAAAACCAGAAGTACTCAGACAGATATTTCGGTTCAAATATTTTTTCGTGTTTGAGCGATCGCTAATTTTAGCCATCAGCTAAGAGCTGGAAAAATTGAGGAAAAAATTTATCTCAAATAATAAAGTCGTTTCTCAGCCGTGAAGAAATTTCATTTGGGTTGTGCTTTTTCCAGGAATTTCCTTAACTCTACAGATATTACCTTACCACCTCAAACCATTTTTATCTGCCAAAATAAGATAGTAATCAGTTTTTGATAAATGATTTACCTTTCCAAAAACCAGCAGATAATAATCAGTTTTTGATAAATGATTTTTCAATTTACCCCCCAACAGCCAGCAAATAGTAATCAGTTTTTGATAAATGATTTTTCCCATTCAGTTATTAGCTCTCAGGGCAATAAAGGTAGGTAAGCTCAGATAAGGCAACCAAACAACTATAAGTTGCCAGTAGAGTTTGTCTGACCATTCGCCCTTATTAGGTTTTGCTGATAAGAATGTGGTTGCTCCTGAAAAATCCTATAACCCCCACCCTTAGGTTTTCCCTGCTCCTACAAAAGCCTAGATTTTTCAAAATTTTAACTGAAACCGGTCGCCCCCTTGACAACCCAAAAAACTTGTTGTACATTAATAATACGATAACTATCTCGGGCTACTACTACATCATGATTTTTGTTTGTTTGTACATTTTTTATTGATTTATTGCAGTTTTTTTGATTAGTGAATAAATTCTGAAAATTGCAAGTAAGATGAGATGAAAAAAAATCAGATGAACTTATATATATAGAAAATTAAAATCAGAATGTTGCTCGAAATTAATAAAAACAGAAAGAAACTCATAAGCCTCAGCCACATTCTTAACCATAAGCCTCTGCTTTAGAAGCCAGAGTCAAACGCAAAAGAAAAAAATAGTCAGCTTTATTTATCTTTTTGCTTAGCATGAATACAAAAAGCTCTCAGGCTAACCGCTAAAGTACTTGTTAGTTCCGAGTTTTGATAGATAAACCAATATAAAATACATTAATTATTTATTCATTTATCAGCTTTTCACCTCAAAACTATCATATTAAACATCAAAATTACTTACCCAGATATTTCGACTCAAATACAGTATATTTTAGGTAAATGATGTACAGAATAAACAGTAAAAATACCTAGTATAGGTATATTACCCGGGTAACTGTACCATTAAATAATACAAAGGGCTGTATTTTTCCATGTTCAAGCGATCGCTTCATTTCAGTCATCAGTTATTAGTTATTAGTTATTAGTTATTAGTTATTAGTTATTAGTTAAACTAGTGAGCGATCGCTCAAGATCCAATATATAAATATTGTGAGCTAAGACTTACCCATCAAACTTTAATAACCAATTTATTAAAGTAAACGAAGGGCAAGTTCAAACTTTCCTAAAAAATAAGTCAAGCAATAGTTATATTTTTGCCTATAGACACTTATCAGACAGAATTTTTCTAGCATTAGACCATCTGACAAACCCTCCTGGGAGGAGTTAGAAAAATTAGGAGTAGGTTGCTCCGGGCTAGAAATTTGTTAGTCACGCTTAGGGATGGGCTCCTTTAGTACCACCTTCTAATTTCTTGCCAAGCGATCTTCCTTAGCCAAAAAAGGCTCTAAATAGACCACAGGCAACTCCCTAGAAAAATTAGAGTTTGCCAACCTTGCCTCACTATTCTGTTCAAATGTCTCATCACTGAACAAAGCATTAGTCATATCTACCAAGGCCTGATAACCATCCACACCCTGATCCAAAGTCAATAATAATGGACAATTATTACCACTTTTAAGAGTTTTCGCACAAATAACTTCCTGCAGTGGAGTATTAGGGTCTTTGCGATATTCTAGAGTATATAAACCATGCTTGCGCAAATATTCTAAGCGCCTTTCTACTTCTTCACATCGTCTAGCGGTCGTCCAACCTCCCCCCATTTTTTTGACAATACCTAACCATGGTTTTTTACCTTGATCACCGTCATACATTACAGTCCAAACTTTTGTATTATCCTGTAACTCACAAGAAAAGCGGTCTGTTTTTTTGATCAATAGAGAAGGCGACCAAACTTGCGCAAGATCAATACCAAAACCCACAATATCCATGAACAACCCCATTATAGGAATTACTACAGCTACTATTACTGCTCATATCCCTAAGATTTTTCCATTCTCTTCCATAAGTTCCTCCTTATTTATATATAGGTATCAAGATTTTTTGAGGGAGGTGAATAGATATGGTTAATAACCCCTAATATTTTCTCCAATTTTCTATAAGGAGTTTTCGGAAAAAAGGAAAACCAGAGAAGGAGAAAGGAATATTGTTAATTATTAAATTATTAAATTATTAAAGTTATAAATTAGGTCTTGAGAGTCAGATAAGGAGATATAGGGTACTAGAGAATAAGTAGAATAGTATATATGAGCACATCTTTCCTACTATATAAATAGTAGCACAAATAAATTCAAAATGGCTTGGCTTTGCAGAAATTTTTGACTAGGTGATCAGTTATTAATTACTATTAATTACAGCCCATTTAGTAGTTGATAAAATATAGTTCTTGGAAAGAGCCGACTTGAGACCTGGTTTTTAGTCAAAAGTAGCGATCGCCTATTTATCCAGAGCAAAAATAATAAAGTTTCTAACTTATACTTTAAAAGCTAGCTATTAGCAGTCAGCTCAAGTGCTTTTCCTAAGTCATGGTGAGCCAAAAGCTAATCATCTTTTTGGTGTCGGACTTTTACAGGATATTTCGGGTATGGAGGTAGAGGGTAAACAGTAAAAATTATGTAGCGACTGGGAACATTTTACTCCCGTGGGCATACCTCATAATAATGGAAAGTTTTGTAATTTTTCTTGGAAGCTAATTCCTTTTCTTAGCTGACAGATCAATGCTTAAAGTTCTTAAACTGTAACTCAGTTATTAAACTGTAACTATTGAGTAAATATTATTACTTGAGGGGTTAATTCATGGATGCTTTGATAATTAATTAACTTTGAAATAAGTATATATGAGCGCATCTTTCCCATTATTTATATAATAGCACAAATAAATTTAAAATCAAGACTTTGGGAAAAATTTGTTTTGGGTATTTTGAAGATATAAATTGTATCTAACTGAAGTGCGAAAGGGAAAGATAATTAGACTAGAAAAATATGCCCAGATATCCTTAAAAGCTGCTAATTTGAAGTAAGAAAATTTTTAATTAATTTAATTCCACCTTTAACAACCTCATAACCAAATATCAGAATTAGACCGCTTAAAATTGCACCCATTAAACAGAGTACCAAACCAACCAGACTAATAAAACCATCATCATCTAACAAACCAAAGCCAGTAACAAAAATCCCGATCGCTGGTAAAGTATTAGTACCAGGAATAGGTATCATCATTGAGATAGCCATAAGAGCGATCGCGCAACCAACCACAATTCTACCAATAATACTCGTACAAATATAACTCAAACGAGGACGAGATATCAACTCAATTTTCCGTAACCAAGGAATACCAGAGTTCAAAATTCCTTGTACTTTCTGAAGAGAAATTGTATTATTTAACCAACTCTGAGGTAACCAGGGAGTTGTAGAACCAATTATTAGTTGAACTGCCAATAAAAACAATAAAATTCCAAATGGAATAGAATAACCAGGAGCAGGTATAGGCAAAGCTGAAGGTAGAGACAAAATTACGAATAAAAAGCCAAAAATTCTCTCTCCTGCTAAATCAATAATATCTCTCAAAGTAACTTGAGGAGTTCGTTTTTCATCAAAAAAATATTGTTGTAATTCTACAGATAATTTAGCCACTGATTTATAACTTTAAAAATTAAGATATATCCGGTTAAAACTCCATTATAAACCAGATGCTTTTTGATATTTTTACTTAAAATAAATAATAATTGTTATTTTTGCGAGACTATAAGCCAGATAATTTTTCGGTCTTATTACTTGAAATAAATAATAAACATTGCTCTTACCC
Organism: Trichodesmium erythraeum GBRTRLIN201; assembly: GCA_018457135.1. Classification (GTDB taxonomy): domain Bacteria; phylum Cyanobacteriota; class Cyanobacteriia; order Cyanobacteriales; family Microcoleaceae; genus Trichodesmium; species Trichodesmium erythraeum. The sequence goes on from JAGGDU010000145.1 coordinate 3,996, forward strand.
TAATACAAACAACATTTTTTTTCTCTTAATATTGGTTATTTATTGAAATCAATAAAACAAGAGACTATTCCCCTAATAAAAATAAAGCAAATGAATAATAATTAATATTAATGGGGGAATTAAATAAAACCCCCATTATATATCCTAAGTAACCTTCAGAAGCTAATAGTTCGTCAGCAAATACTAAGTACTAGTTCAAGCCAATTATTACTTCTGAAAAGAAACAATTAGGTACCAACAGTCCAGGAATTCATGTATTCAAGCTGTTCATCAGTCAAAGTATCAATACCAATACCCATAGCTTGTAATTTCAAACGAGCAATTTCCTTATCAACTTCGGTAGGAATAGAATGTAAACCAGGCTGTAATTTACCTTTATTCTTAACCAAATATTCGCAAGCCAATGCTTGGTTAGCAAAACTCATATCCATAACCGCACTAGGATGACCTTCTGCTGCAGCTAAATTAATTAACCGTCCTTCACCTAATACAATTACAGACTTACCATTCTTAAGTGTGTACTGTTGAGTGAAAGGTCTAACTGTCTTGACATTATCAGCATTCTTACCCAAAGTTTCCAGGTCAATTTCAATATCAAAGTGACCGGAATTACAAACGATCGCTCCATCTTTCATGACATTGAAATGTTCGCCGCGAATAACGTGCTTATTACCAGTCACAGTAATAAATAGATCCCCTAATGGAGCCGCTTCTGCCATTGGCATAACTCGGAAACCATCCATGATCGCCTCAATAGCGCGAACTGGGTCAACTTCAGTTACAATAACATTAGCACCTAAACCTCTAGCGCGAAGTGCTGTACCTTTACCGCACCATCCATAACCTACAACAACAGTAGTTTTACCAGCTAATAAAACATTAGTAGCACGGATAATACCATCAAGAGTTGATTGACCTGTACCGTAGCGGTTATCAAAGAAGTGCTTAGTATCAGCATCGTTAACATTCATCGCCGGAAAAGTCAATACCCCATCATTAAACATTGCTCGCAAACGAACAATACCGGTAGTAGTTTCTTCCGTAGTACCAATAAGTTCAGGAAGTTGATCTTGTCTATTTTTTACTAGAGTAGCGACAACATCACTACCATCATCAATAATAATATTTGGCCTGTGGTCTAAAGCTATTTCTACGTGACGCAGATAGGTTTTTTCATCCTCTCCCTTGATAGCATACACAGAGATACCATGATCTACAACCAAACTAGCAGCTACGTCATCTTGAGTAGATAGAGGGTTACTAGCAATTAATACAGCATCAGCCCCACCATTTTTCAGAGCGATCGCTAAGTGAGCAGTTTCAGTAGTAACATGACAGCAAGCTGCTAATTTAATCCCGCTTAATGGCTTTTCCTTAGCAAAGCGTTCTTGAATTTGGCGTAGAACAGGCATTTCTCTACCTGCCCACTCAATTCTTTGTTTACCTAAAACAGCCAAGGACTCGTCTTTAACTTCGTATTTAATTTTAACTGGTGTTGCAACCATTTAGCTACTTCCTTATAGATCATGATTTTACTTAGCTTAACTAATTTTTTATAATTTTGCAAATCTTTATCAGGAGTGTTAATACGACAAAATTTATTTTGACATTCATACCAATATGTGTTATGTGTATATTTTTTAAATAATTAGGATTAATTAGGAATAAACCCACAAACTTTGTTTTTTTTTCTATATATCTAAAAAAATATAGAATTTATTGTAAAAAGCTGGTTCACGGGTGCTTTCGGTGAAAATATAGGATTTAAATATAGAATTGGTGATGAAAGCTAGGAGCTTCTCACGCCTTTGAAATTTAGTCAGAGTAAAATTTAACTTCAAAGTTAAGACTTCGTACCTTATGACTGGAATTATGTACACATTTCAGGTTTATGAGGCATGCCCAGGGGGAGAAGATGCCTATACTAGATGGTTTTCCCAAAATTAACTGTAGAAAGGGATCGAAGTTGTTCAGATTTGACTTGTAACCAAACTAGCATTAGAAAATATTTCTTTTTTTATGCATAACAATTGAGTCAAATAAACGAAACACAAAAATTTTTCGGCTTTTTTTTTAATAGATCCTAAATGATATCAAGTGTAATTATAGGGGTTTTCAGAAAGATGGAATGCACTTTTTTCAACAAAAACCCTTGTAGGGAGTTTCAGACAACGTCCCTACTGTGGTATACTTAAGTAAAAACTGCTATACAATACTTTTCTCATAGCAATTGCTTTCAAATCCCAGTTTTCTAAGAAAAAGCCAGGAAAATTTATAAATATTTGCAGTCTAAATAGGTAGTGCTATATTAATATTTTCTAGTCAAAGTGTTTTTTTAACAACTCGATAAACGAAACTCAGAGTTGCCCAACTATTAATATCGAGAGCATAATTATCCGTTGATAACTCTAAAGATTGAGTAGCTAATTGACTAGCACTCTGTAAATCTTGTAAAGTTGCTTGTGCGACTGCTAAAGGATTCAATATTTCTTTAATTAGCTGATCATCTCTAATTTGAAACACCTTTCCATCAACAAGAGTTGCAATTGTTTTCTTAAATGGTTGATGGCTACAAATAATTAGGCTTTCTTCTAATCCTTCAGAACCTATTACCCTCCATCCCAAAGATTTTGTATTTTTAGAAGAATTATTAATAACTGGAGGTATATTTACACTATCTCCCGGAGAAACAATTAACTCTGTTAGTGAAAGTTGAGGATCATTCTCAAGTTGATTAGATATAGTTGGATCGACAACAAAAAAGCGCCCACTACTGTCTAAAATGACTAACATAAAATAGACTGGGCGATCGCCATAATTATATAATTGATATTGAATTCGACTACCAATGGGTAAAGTTCCTAATGAATTACTAATTTCAGATTTGTCTATATCTTCATTGATATCAGTTAAAAATTTTGTGGTTCCATCCCTAACCCCCAAAGTTTCTCGCTTAAGAATTAACCTTGCATTTGGAGTAACAGTAGCCAAGTTAGCTCTAAGTTTGATTTGAGTAGATCCTTCATTCTTAGTTAAGCGTAGCATCTTAGCTGCCAGTAAGGTTTCCAATGGGGAACGTAACCTTTCTATTGCTCCCTTGACTGCTTCTCCTTTTTCTCCTATAGTCTTAGGTATAAGTACCTTGCCCAGAGAAAATAGAGCATAATGACCCTGAGAAGTAGAGGGTAAAATAGCAGAAGAACTTTGAGCGATAGTTGTTTCTTCTACTCGACTAAATATATAATCAGCGGCTTGTGTATCTGCTACTACGGTAACTTTAGGTATTGCTGAAAAACCACTGGTAGCATCTACCCGCTCTATTCTTGACATATTATGGTCTAGAGCTATCATCAAATTCAGAGATTGAGGTAAAACTCTAATCTTTTCTTGTACCAGAGATCCTGTCAAAAGTTGAAGATTAGGAAGAAGATTTTGAGAAGTTTTTTGTGTTTGGTCGTTGATATTTTCCTGGTTTATATCTGATAATTGTTGTGAATTATTAGTGTCAATGATAACGGAAGCTTTTGCTTTTAAGCCATTTCGATTCTGAATTTGTAATTCAAAGCTTAAGTCTAAATCAAAATCAGGAAAAGTTTTGAATAGAGAATAAGATGTAACCGTATCAAGAATACTAACTGGTAATCCTCCTAACCATAGGTTTGCTGTTTTGCCGTTATCTTCTACTGAAGTGATTACACCCGTAGCAGAGGGTAATAAAGGATTAAAGATATTTTGATTACTGATAGCTACTGGAATTATAGTAGGTACTTTTGTAGATTGAGCAATGTTCTGTTGTTTTGCTTGTTTAAACTCTGGTTGCTGATTAACTCCAGTTATTTGTTCTACCTCGCCAGCAGCTTGTGAAAAACTAATTTGTAGTCTGGTGGCGGGGGCTGTAGACCATAAATTTTGGGTAAGAGCATAAGTAAATAAACCAGAGCTAAAACCATTCCAGTCAGCTTCAGTAGCAAATTGGTTTTGTTGGCTAGCCTTAAGAACTAAGCCTTTGAGTTGACTTTCATAAATTTCCTGTTCTCCTAAAATATTTTGTTGATGTCGCAGTTGCATTTGCATTGCTTTCTCTTTCATATTGATTTGCTCTGTAGTCAAACTAGGTCGAGAGCGAATTCTGAGATTACCTTGCAAATTTTTACCAGGATATACATAGCTAGTATCTAATATAGTTACTACTTTTTTCGTAGGGAGCGATCGCAATAATAACCAGAGAGTCTCTTCTAAAACATCATTTATTTCTGCGCCCTCATTATTCGAAGCTATACCATCTATTGGAACTAGACTATTTTGAAAAATTAAATTTGAGGTACTTAATTCATTCTGTTTATTTTGATCAATCATCTTAGTCACACGACTACCATAGCCACTAAAATGAAACACAACCAAGTCATCTGGTTTAGCTTGATCAGTTAAATGACTAATAAAAGCTGTTTCTATATTTTCCCTAGTAGCTTGTTCATTTGTGAGAGTCAGAATATCAGCAGGTAAAAAACCAAACCGATGAATTAGCAATTCCCGTTGCATCTCCACATCTGTAACACACCCAGACAGAGATGCATTTAGATATTCATTAATACCTACTAAGAATGCTAATTTACCTCCTGTAGTTTGAGCTAAGGCTTCTGAATAATAATTTTGGAGGCGCCACCACCCTGCTTGATTGATTCCCAATACTCCTAGGGCCAAACTAGCCCTTTGCAGAAATTCCCGCCGCTTTAATCCCATGCTTTTTCCTTAATGTCTTACCTTAAACTAAGTCAAGTCAGAACTTTACATAACAACACTATGATTAATTTTCTATATAATTGACCCAAAAATCAGGTCAATAGCCTTCCCTTGGATAGGGGATGAAAAGAATATTCGATCAAGTATTTAGGGGCACTTGATGCTGGTGCCCAAATTTCTATTTCAATTTTTCATCCGGGTCAGTGTCCACCTTAAGAGTTATAATATATACTAATTGAGACAATAGTATAAAACAATTATAATTATATTCAACAGTTAATTTATTACTTTAAATTAACTTGATTTTGGCAGTTGAACTACTGACAAAGCCAGAGTTTCTTTAACTAACATCAGTGAGGTGACGGGTTAAAAGCTTTCCTTTAAATAAAGTCTAGCTCTTGTAACCCGCCTCTGGTTTATAGTTATTTACTATCTAGTGGAGGTTTCACCGGAAAAGAAATTTTATCAGTTTCTCAGATAAGTTCTTTAATCAACTTTTTTCTTGATATATCTGAGTTTGAGCCATTATTACCAATATTTGCGTATTTCCCTTGCCCGAACAGAGCAATGATAAACACTTTGGCACCTGAAAAATTTCTCAGTAGGGTTAGCTTAACTTCCTTTAGATTTTCATAGCCTTAGCTAACTCGGCTGCTACTTCTGGTCGTGAAAATTCTGGTGGTGGCAACTCACCCCGACGTAACATTTCTCGCACTTTTGTCCCTGATAGATGAATTCTTTCTTCTCCTGTACTTGGACTTGTTTTACTTGTGGCCATACCTTGGGTACGAGTACAGTAAAAAGCGTGTTCAAACTTCATTGGGACAATATCTAACTCTCTAGGTTCAAACTCATCAAAAATATATTGAGCATCATAGGTTCCATAATAATCTCCAACTCCAGCATGATCTCGTCCAACAATGAAGTGAGTACAACCATAGTTTTTCCGCACCAAAGCATGAAAAATTGCCTCCCGCGGGCCAGCATAACGCATTGCTGAGGGATTAATGGCCATCATGACACGATTTTCAGGAAAGTATTTTTCTAACATAATCTCGTAGCAACGCATCCTGACATCAGCAGGAATATCATCTGATTTAGTAGCACCAACCAAAGGATGTAAAAATAAACCGTCTACTACTTCTAAAGCACATTTTTGAATATATTCGTGGGCACGATGGATAGGGTTACGGGTTTGGAAACCAACTATTGTCTTCCAATTTTTTTCCTGAAATAGTTTTCTGGACTCAGCTGGATCTATTTGATATTTGGGAAATAATGGGTGAGGATGACGTTCTAATAACCAAACTGGGCCTGCTAAGTTGACTGGGCCAGCATCATACAGGACTTTCACTCCTGGGTGTTTGATTTCTTGTGTACTATAAACATTGATTGCCTCATGAGCTTTGTTGTAGTGGAACTTTTGAGTTAATTCTAAAACTCCAGCAAATTCTCCTTCTGGAGAAGACAGACCTACCCAGCTTCCTTCTTTTATTGAATCTGCTACTTCTTCTGATACTGATAATGTTACAGGTATACTCCAAGGCAGACCATTTTTAAGACGCATATCAACAACTACACTTTCATAGTCATCTTTGTCCATAAAGCCATTGAGGGGACTAAAACCTCCTATAGCTATCATTTCTAAGTCTGAAAGAGCCCGTTTGTCTAGTTGTATCTTTGGCAAGCTTTCAGCTTTTTCGATAAATTCTTGTCGTTCTGCTGGTGTGGCAATTCGATTAATTAGATGGCCACCGTGTGCTGGTATACCATTGAGATGCTGATTCAAGGTGATTCCTCTCTATATATTGACGACTATAGTTGAGAAAGATTAAGTTTTCCAATGTTGATCCTACATCTTTAGAGGTACATCTATCTTGAAGTTTGATAAATTTACTTTTGACATTCTACTAACTAAAGTCTTGTAAATTATTAAGGGTCATAAACTTGACGGACTGAAGTCATGTGAAATTTTACCTTGAATGGTATAGCCAAAGATGCTTAAGGGTCTGTCTGTGGTAACCATTCAGGTTACTTTTTGCTCTAATATTTGCAGTAGCGTTACAGTCTGCATCTATCAATTTTTCTTACTTAGTTTGGTATAAGCCTGGTTTAATTCGTTGACCACTAAAACTATACTCAGTTCTATTCTCAGGATGGTAAATAAGTATTTTATCTTTTAGGGGAAATTGTGAGGAATGTCAAACTAACTAGTGGTTAAAACCGGGAGCTGTTGTTTTCATCCAGCAGTTTAAGCTGACTGCTTTACAACCAAGGGAATTTTGACGATGATTTTTTTATTTAGAGCAGGGTAAATATATCTAAATGATGAAAGCCTTTCCCGGTAATGGTTTGAGAATTTAATTATCAAAAATACTTTGAGTCATAAAACCTTTGCCCACTTCCCATCTCAAAAATAATAGGACTTACCCAGAGCTACTGTATCTGTATCTATATCTGTATCTAGTAGGGATGTTTATCCTGGAGAATACTACCCAAATATGTTGTAGAGTCTGCAAGGCTTTTTTGCTCTGGATCTTCAATATGAAACACTCCCTAAAAATACTCTATGGTTTGATCTCTGTGGCTAACTCCTGAATAAGATAGGTTCGCCCTGGTGTTTAGAGGGTAGGGAATATTCATAAGGTGAAGTTTTTTACTTTCTAGTTTTGACTAAACTTGGGATATAAGCAGGCATAGAATTTCTTAATACATATAAAAAAAAAATTTTTCCTATTTGTAAAGTTTTGTAAAAAAAGCACTGTTTTCAATGTAAATAATTTGACAAAGACGGGTGAACTAAATTAGTATTATTTAAGTAATATATTAATCTCTTAAACCGCAAAATTTGATTCAGTAAACTATTAGCACTCATGACTGAAGATTGCTAAAAATAAGTCATTAAGTTGTGACTATTACTTCAAGGAATAAATAAAAGTTTTGCATCTGGTTTATAGAGTTAAATAAATTAGCACTCACCTGAAAAGACTGCTAATTTTAAGGGGCTATAATAATCTTAAATCAGTTATAAGAGTTGGAGTTGTTCCTATTTATTTAAAGGATACAATATCTATATTTGATAACTACGGCACTCTTGAGGAGAGTGAGGTATATTTTAATACTAATCTCTATTTCCTATCCCCATATTTCTTAAAGTTGTAAAACTTTGTACCTCATTAACTCCAAAACTGCTGTCAAAGGGATTGCTATACACCATAATTTGAGAAACTTTTAGGAGGAAAAGGGTAAATGCAATATACTTTTGAACTTTTAGGCATTTCTCCAGTACTACATTTTTTTAATCAGCAACAAAAACTACAAGGAGAAGATAACTTAAATGTGGAATATTTAGGAAACCGTAAGTGTTCCCTAGATCTGTTTCTCAAGTCTGTAGAAACTATTTCTTCTCAGCGCAGTTGGAGGGCAGATAAAGTTGTAGAAACGGTGATCAATTTTTGGATGAATAATCCTGATAGCGTTCAGTATTGGAATTCTCGCTTAAAAGATGCTGGAAAAGATAATCTTCTAGTGGCAAGGGTGGGAGATATTAAGTCTTTACGGAAATCTTTTGAATTATTACTGAATAATTGAATAATAAGTTATAACGCTACGGACAACTCAAAAGTTACAAGTAACCACTGAAGTGAGTTTTCTGTGGCTAAATATGGTATTGAAAAATATTTTTCCCCCTAAATGCTGACTGCTATGGTAAGAAGGGGCTGATTTGAGTGAGGTTGATGCTAGTTAGTTGGGGTATTTAATACTAACCTGGTTTCTATCTTTTTTTATACTGAGTACTACTAAATTTGGTACTCACAGGATTTTATTGAGTATGAGGCAAAATTGTCCCTGGCAAGATGTGGGTGCAACAAAGATTTGATCATGATGTGGGTGCAGCAAAGGTTTGATCATGATCGAAAGTTTTTTTTCTTCCTTTATTTAGAAATGAGGCTAGCGGAATTAGTATCTAAAAATAATGTTGCCTGAGATTTTTGTCGCAAAATAGAAGCAGGATATATTGTACTTATAGGATTATACAAAATATTTCTGATGACTTCTGCTTTTCGTTTTTCTGGTGCGAGGCAGAAGATTTTTTTTGCGGAACAAATTGCTGGAATGGTTACTGTAAATGCGTATTGGGGAACTGCATCAAGATGAGGAAAATGGCCTTGATTTACTTGTTGTTGACGGGAGGTTAAGTCAAGTTTGACTAATTTAATTGTTTGAGGATCGTTAAAATTTGCTACGGAGGGGTCGTTAAAGGCTAAGTGTCCATTGTCTCCTATGCCTAGAAGAACTAGATCGATGGGTTGAGCGGATAATAGTTGAGTGTAGCGATCGCATTCTTCTAAGGGTTCATTTGTATCCCCTTGGATATAATGAAATTGACGAGGAGTAATAAATTTTTCTACTTTTTCCTGGAGATAGTAACGAAAACTGGCAGGATGATCTGCGGAAATTCCTAGATATTCATCTAAATGAAATAAAGTTACTTGAGACCAGTCTATACCACCTAAAGTAGTTAAGGCTCTAAGAAACATAATTTGTGAATTTCCGGTTGCTAGAATAACATTTGCTTTTCGGTGTCTAGTAATCAAGTTTTGCAAATATTCAAGGACGCTTAAGGCAGCGTCTTTAGCCATTTCTAGTTCTTGGTGATATATTCTAACAGATAGAGCGTCAACTGAGAAAGTTTTTATTGGTCTATATAGTTTGGGTGTATTATTCCTGAAGTTAGAAGTCATAAGTTAGTAGGACCGAAAGGCCATTTTTTTAAGTTATTGCTTTGGATAAGTTTGAGTTTAGGGTTTGAGAATATCTTCATGGTAATGGTTAACTATAAGGATGTTTGTTGTATGATGATCAATTTTTATACCTAGTATGAAAACAAGAATGCACTGTTATGGTGAAGTGCATCTTGATCAGGGTAGCTTAAGTCTAATTTGGGTTTGGTCTTTTTTGTCTTTTTCAGAAGTAGGAGACTTACTACAAACTCCTCTTAATCTTTTTCTCTTAACTTTCACTTATCCCAGAAGGGGAAGAGGATGGAGTGGGAGAGGGATGTTCGGATAACGGACTTAGGTCTTTGAGGACTGGGAGAGTGAAAAGTTTTTAATGAATGGCATAATTTGACTAAGGTAATGATGGTGCTTTGGATCGGAGAATAATTACATGTTTTCCGCGATCGCTTTGCTGAATGACTAGGACTGGAGGGCTAGCATTTGATGGGGCTTCTGGTGGCAGGGATGGGAAAATATAATATTGGCCGTCTGTCTCAAATTGTAGTCGCCAGATAATTTTGGGAAAGCTGGGGGTCGCTTTTGTTATTGTAATCTTGTAGGAGTAATTCTTCGTATAATTTTATGTTTCCGATAATACGAAATTTGTTAATCTTAGGGTCGTCTATTAATTTATTTTTGTTGATTTTTCTACCTAATGGTAATTAGTTTTCTGCGGCTATTAAGGTGACTACTGGTAAGCGTGATGTTTTTCTACGGGAGTCTCGTATGGCATCCAGATTTATTTGAGTTTTACCGAGGAAAAATAGGGTTGTTAATAAACAGAAGGTGATGATGATTTATTTAATTAATTATTTTTTGTATTTTGGTAGTTAATTTTTTAAAAATAAAGAGATTATTGTAGGTAATTGGTTGTTTTATAGGTTTGATTTTTTAGAGTTAATTTTAATTATTTTAAATGCCATTATTTTAGAATTTTGTGTGTTTTTGCCTGAAAATTTTTATGTTTTTTTTCTATGTTTTTCAGGAAAAGGAGGCGATCGCTATCCATATTATTCTGAAAAAGGCGATTTTTTTTTACTTCCTAAGTTTCCAAAAAATACTTGTTTTGGTACTATTGAAAATGATTCTACGAGCAAATATAGGGTAGTTACTTCTAGTTTAAAATAACTGAATTAAGCCCAATAATAAATCTAACATATAAAATATAAGCCGACTCCTAATACGGTTAATAAATTAGTAATTCTGCTAAAATTTTCTATTTGTTTTGATTTTTTATGATTTTATTTTACTTATATTTTGTTTTTTTAAACCATAATATAAGCATTTAGTTATTAGCAGTTAGCTCTCGGCTTTTCTTAGTTAATGATGGGTAAAAATTTTATAAAGGTAATAAATTACTAAGTTGAGCTGATTATCTTTTTCCTGTTGTACTTTTTTTTAATATTTTTTTTGATGGTAGTTCCTTTTTATAGCTGAATACTGAATGCTTACAAAATATCTATAAAGTTGATCAATTACTCGGTTGAGTTAATTGTATTTTTTCTGGAGAAATTTTAATTATTTTTGGAGGTTAATTTCTTTTTCTAGCTGATAGCTAAATACTGAATTTTGAATGCTTATATCATAATGTGATTGCACATATTGAAGTATTCCTAAATAGATGGTAATATTTTCTTGTGGGGTTTGGTGTTTAAATCTCAGTTTTTGCCCTGGGTTGGGATACTAAACTTGTTTGTTTTCAGAATTTATTTAGCTTGGGTTTGGTGGTTAAATTTCTACTGTTTTTTTCAGATTTCTACTGTTTTTTTCAGAAATAATTTAAGGTTTTTCTCGCAATAATTCATATTTATATCTGATGCATTCTGAAGATAACTCAAATTACAATTATTTTTCTGGTTGCTTGTCTGACTATAGTAGTAGAATAATAGTAGTAAAATATATGACATCAGCGATCGCTAACCCTAGTCTATTGGGGACAAATAAAATTAAAAAATAAAAATTAATTTTAAAACCGATTCCAGTATCTTTGCTGATTTGGGCCAAGGTGATACTAAAAAATGGCGATCGCTAAACTGGTGCATTAGTAAGTATTAATTCTCGATGTATAATGATCAAAAGAGATAAAAGTAGTAAAAAATAAAATATTACTAATATTAACCCCATATAGTCTAACCATAGGAGTGATTTTTAGTATCCAACCTCTGATGGGATAATAGTTATTCCTGGAACAGGGGATAAAGACATAGGGGAGAGCTGACGTTTTGAAGTGCGAGTGGATGGGTTGGTCTGGGAAAATGCAGAGGAGAATGCTATTGAGATTAAACCTGAAAGTGTCATTCGGGTAGATGGCCGAGAGGCTATTCTGAGAGATTTGTGGAATGTTACTAGGAGTCGTTATGTTTTGAGTGAGATGGAGTTTGAACCGTCCCGGCAAATTTGGATTATTACTGCTAGGTTAAAATCAAAAAAGAAATAATATATGATAGCTGATGGTTAAATTCATAAAAGCATAACTCATCCCTATCTCCTCGGTGGGAGGGGATCAATAGGTTCTGGGCTAAGTCTGTGATAGTTTCATTGGAAATAAGTGAGGTAAGGTTTTTGATTAACTGTATTCTATTTTGAGCTATTTTTGGATCGCCTTTAGCTGTTTCATTGAAAGCTACTTGAGAAATATATATTTCAAAATTATTTCGGGGAGTATTCCATTATTCTCTGGTTATTGCTATGTTAGCAGCAACAATTAGATTTTGTCTGGGTCTGGCGGTTGAATAGCTGATAACACTTTTTTCTAAATATAAGGTTTCATTTATGTTGAAAATATTTTCTATTCCTGACTTCCTATTCCTTTTTATTTAAATGTTGGCAGAAGACCCGCGCTGTTTTATCAGAGCAGCGTCGGGAGGATATCAACCTATTTGGTTACAGCAGTTTTCCTGTTGGTAAACTACAGTGGGTATGTTTTGCTACGGGACATGAAACGCATTTTTGTTATGCAAAATTCCTATATACAAGGTCTCTACAAGGTTTTGGTTATGGCGATGTAGTTCATCAATTTGAAAAGCGCTATAAAAAATAGGGCTTACCTAAACTCGTCGATAATACGGTATTTGTAGAAGGTGAATGCCAGCAAGCTACTAAACATGGTGTTTCTGGGTAAGTCCTGAAAAAAAATTGAATGGGAGTTTAAATTTGAGGTGATGCTAGCTTTCCCCATAGTAATAAAAACCAAGGAACTTTGATGTTTGGTATTAACCATGCATATTTTCTGAGGGCAGGAACAGTAATAGGAAGCAAAAAACGAAGAGAACGTATAGATATCGGACAGTTACCATTCTCATCTATTATATTATATTTTTTAGCAACTTCAGCAACAATGCAGACTTTTCCTGTCTGGTCCATAATATTTGCTTTGGTTGCAAGGGTTGCAATGACTCTGCCTATAAAGAAAGGGGTTTCCCAATTTTTTGTATCACCAAATGTATCTAAAATATTGCTATTATCTGACTGATGGGTTAAGTTAATTATACGCTCGGTGCTGACAATTCCTGGCCAAATAGATATGGAAGCAATATTATCTGGTTTTAATTCTACTGCCATGTCTGCAGCTAAACGATCCTTTGCTGCTTTCCCGGCACCATAGGTGGCACCAAATAGATAGGACATTCCGCCCCAGGAGGAGATAGTAAAAATGATTCCGCCCCCACGAGGAGCCATCATTCTGGCAGCAAATACGCTGCTAATATAGTGACTGCGAAGACCTACGTTGTTCACACTATCCCAAAGATGAGGTTCAGATTTCCAGAATGGCTGACTGTAGGCATCTTTGAGGGCTCCTGCTCCTGAAAAGGCGTTGTTAATTAATATATCTAGTTGTCCCTGTTGTTCGTTTTTGATGCGCTCAAATAGTAAACGGACTTGTTCGTCATCGGTATGATCTACTTGAATGGCAATACACTTACCGCCGGCTTTTTCAACGGCTACTTGGGTTTCTTCAAGGGTACCGGAAATGCTATCGTTGATATAAGGTTTTTTGAGGCTACGTCCTGTAATATATACAGTGGCGCTGGCTTCACCTAGAGCTATTGCGATGCCTTTGCCTATGCCTCTGGTTGCTCCTGTAACTAATGCTACTTTATTTTTTAGGTTTGTCATAGTTGCTTGTTTAATAGTTGGCTAAGTATAGTTTAGCGAAAAACAATGCTTTGATTAAATTTATCAGGTATTTTAGGTGAATCTAAATTTGGCAAAATATAAGGTGTTTTTTCGGTTACAGCGGTTTTTATTTCAGGAGACTACTGTAGTGATGTTCCATGGAGGGTGTCTAGAAGGTTTGGGTTGTGATGATGTGGTTTATTAGCTGTAATAGGCGATCGCTATTAAGGTACAGTATTAAAGTACAGTCATAGTTAAGGTCACTTGAATAAGTTTTAGCTATTTCCAGAAAAGTTCAAGACCGAAAATATGAGGCAGATGCTAACTTTGGTCTTGGTTCTGTTTACAATAATATAGGTCAACTGTTTTACTAAAATTATCACATTTATATGATGGCTGATGTTTAAACTTATAAAAACTACATTCTGCTATTGCACTGGCGAGTTTATGATTTTTGAGCATTCTACTGACGTTTAAGTTTTCAATTACAATGGTGCTGTGGTTTTTAGGTAACGATGTTGTCTCATATCAGCTATTTTTTTTTGTGCTTTTTCTATGTTTTCACGGAACGGAACGGAACGGAACGGAACGGAAGGGAAGGTTGGTAAAAGGTTGCTAATGAGCTTGTCGTTTTTTTGCTTGTTTGTGGGCTTTGACGTTTGCAAGTTTGCTTCCATCACTACAAGTCCCTAGAACGTTTATGTCAATATCTACGCCTATAACTGCTCGTTTTTTAGGGGTAGACTTGGGCTGATATTCGTATTTATTTTTTGCGTTGATTAAAAAGTCATGAGTATAAGCGAGTTAACGCAACCTTACTTTTATAATATCAAAAAAAATCTCGTTTGCCAAGGGAATTTCTTTGGGAATTTCGTTTTTCTCAAGGTTAACTAAGGTTAATTGATTCTTGGGATAATTGGGGTCGTTTTTTTTTGCGTTGATTAAAAAGTCATGAGTATAAGCGAGTTAACCCCACCTTGCTTTTATAATATCAAAAAAAATCTCGTTTGCCAAGGGAATTTCTTTGGGAATTTCGTTTTTCTCAAGGTTAACTAAGGTTAATTGATTCTTGGGATAATCGGGGTCGTTTTTTTTGCGTTGATTAAAAAGTCATAAGTATATGCGAGTTCACCCCACCATACTTTTATAATATCAAAAAAAATCTCGTTTGCCAAGATAACTTCCTTTTTCCGGCTATTTTTTTTTGCTCAATAATTACAGCAATTTTTTTAGGAGTCAGAAAATTTAGGGGGTTAAGAGATAAGCATTTAGCTGTTAGCTATCAGGAGGAATTAGCTTTTCAGAAGAGTTAAAGGTTTGAAAGAAAAAAGATAATTACCTCAATTTAGTAATTTATTTTTTTTTGTAGGCATTAGGGCGCTTTTGAAATTGATAAATTACATCCCTATAACTAAAATCTTGTAGTGACTTTATATGCAACTTCCCTACTTCGGTCTACTAAGATAAAAATTGCTGTAAATTTTGAATCTTCAGCTATTAGCTAAAGGCAGTAATTGATCTGCAAAATTATTTTTTCTCGCTTCCTCTCCTGACTGAGCTTCCTTGATAAGTTAATTACTAGAAGTTACTCCTAAAATACATTTTGCTTCTAGTAAAACTAAGTTATGAATATCTAGAACTCGACATTTTTCTGGCACATTTAATAAGGTGGGAGTTATGCCATTTTCCATCTGACTTTTAACTAGGTTGGCGGCGGTATAATTTAATTGTTGAAGACGATGGTTTTTTCTGACATATTCTAAGGTTAATGCTTGAGAATCTAATAACCAAAAGTCAATTTTATATTTGTGGATAATTTTTTTGACTTCTTCTAGGTTCGGACTATATTGGGCTTGGATTAAATCTTTGGCTCGTTGTTTGATTTGATTATAATATCCTTGGTGATAAGGTAAAGCATATTCGGAACTTACTAATATTGAACGTTTGGCAAATGTGGGAATATTATTAGCTTCTAATGCTAAGGAGGCGATGCGAATATCTGAGGGTTGTTGGGCTAAATATTCATAAAGTTGGGGTGCTTTTCCGACTACATAATTGGTTACGGGAAAGTTGTTGGTTAGGGCTGGATATATAATAATTAAGGTTAATACTATATATATAGATGTAGATATGGAGATAGCTCTTATTTTTTGGAGTGGTTGGTTTTTGGATGAATTGTTGAGGAGATGGAGCTTTTTTCTGATTAATTCTATGATTAATGTGAAGGCTATTCCTCCTGCTAAAGCCATGATTATTCTGAGGCTATGTTGACTGTAACGACTGGGATGATGTAGTCGAAATAATAATAGGTGGGCGGCTATAAATATTCCGGTTGATGCTAAGGCTAATTCTGGTAAAAGGATTATTTTGTTGGTGATTTTTTGGGTTATATTTTTTTTGTTGAAGCTTAAGAAAATGAATAATAATAATCCTGCCCAAACTTGGGGGGGAAGAAAAGATTGGGATAGCCATTCTGGAGGAATAATGCCGGAGCGATCGCCTGTTAACCAAAAGTCAAAGTTGTTGTTTGAAAAGAAGGATGCTCTACCACCGGGGAAAAATTCTGGTAGTTTTTTGGCTTGGGTTAATGTAATGATTGGGCTATATTCGGAGGTGTTTAAAGCGTAGGGTAAAAGTATGAGGAATGCTGTGGTTAAACCTATGGTTAATATGGTGAGTTTTTGTTGGTTTGGGAGGTGGAGAAAGTCTAAGGTTAGGAGGGCGGCACTGAGGAAAACTCCTTGGGGATAAAATAATCCTAGAAGGGTAATTGTTATGATTATTCCTAGGGAGGATTTTTTGAGGAAGTAATGGAGAAATCCTAGGAATAAGGGATAGAAAAATGCTCTGGGGGTGCCGGAGATGAGGTCGTCTTTTAGCCAAAGATTTTGATTTAAAAATAATGTACTGAGAAATCCTGCGAGTGGGATGGGTAATATTTGTATTGCTACTTTGAAACAGTAGGCGGTTGTGATTAATCCTAATATTATTGGCAGGATTTTATTTAGTAATAAGGGTGGAATTTTGATGAGGGAAAATAGTTTATAAAGGTGGGTATATCCTTGGGGGGCTACTGATTGAAAATAGTCGGCAATAATGTCGTTGGGAAAAAGTTCGGGGTTGAGAAATTTTGCCATCCAAAAGATGTGGGACCGGGCGTCGTCTTGGACTATATATTGATGACTAAGGGCGGGAATTATTCCTAAAATTCCACAGGTTATGGCTAGGGTGAGGCTGAGATAAAACCAGAGTTTGACTGGGGTTAATGTGGTTAAAGTTTTGGCTGGGTTCATTTTGGTAAATGGGGAGGTGGGCGGCTGGAGGTATGGGGTTGGGGCTGTTTTTTGAGTAGTTATGGTTTTACATGATCTTTTAGGTTGGATATTAAGACTGGTTGCTTGGGTTTGGGCCCTCTGGTATGGTCTTGTCTATTTTATTGGGTGTTGGGGGCGATCGTAAATGTGTGTCAGAACTGTGGGAATGGCTATGTTGCATATTGCTGTAATATCTTTTTTGCCCAGATCTGTAGTTGTTCGTCTGAGTCGTTTTCGGCTCTGTCTTGTAATAGTGGGATGGTTTGGGGATGGTCTGGGTATTGTTTGACTATTGCTTCTAGTGCTGTTTGTCGAGGGTTGTCTTGAATTTCATGTATACGTTCAAAGGGATCGTTGAGGGCGTTGTCATAAAATATTTCAAAAGTTCCGGGCTCGTGTTTCCAACCAGTTGCTATTTGTCCGACGGCTTCAGTTCGCACAAACCAACTTTCATCAGACACAACCCATTGTTTGAGTAATTCTAAAATTCCGGGCTCGTGTTTCCAAACAGTTGCTATTTGTTCGACGGCTTCAGTTCGCACAAACTCACTTTCATCAGACACAACCCTTGGTTTGAGTAATTCTAAAATTCCGGGCTCGTGTTTCCAACCAGTTACTATTTGTCGGAGGGCTTCAGTTCGCACCTGCCAACTTTCATCAGACACAACCCT
>JAGGDU010000146.1 GCA_018457135.1 Trichodesmium erythraeum GBRTRLIN201
AATAAAGGAATCCTAATTTCTCTCTAAATTTTTTGTCAAAAGACAATTTGTCAAATATAAAATAACTATAAAGTATTGGAGCTGAATTTTAAATTTGTCTTATAGTTGATTTTTTTATTTTTTACCCTGGCAAACTGAATTATAATAATCCTTCTCAATATAAAGAAAAAAAAAGGGGGAGAGAAATTCCCCTTTTGCCCCCTTTCAAAGGTTTTTTTACTTACATTTTAGAGCTAGATGCACTACGACATTCTTTTTCACCTCTAGCTCTAATGAATTTCGGGTTCTAAACCCTTCAACTCACAAACCATCCCAGAACAAGCAGGATCTTGAGGTCCTGTCTCTGGTAACTCACTCGCTAACACATAACCATTCATCAACTCGGAGAAATTATGAGACTTACGTCGTTGTAACACATCCTCTTGCATTTTTTCATATTGATCCTTAGAGATATGTTCAAAGGGTAACCGAGGGAACGGTGCATCAAACCGTGCTAACAATGCTGAGGAAATATAACCCTCATCATCGCGAATTGCTTCATAAATGCGTTTGCCCAAAGGTTCAATTTCTGCTTCAGTTAACAAAATGGTACTACTACTATTATGAGTCGTCCAATTTTTCTGTACTTCCATGTAAAAATCAAACATAGCAGTAGCACTAAACTTCTCAATAGCAATCTCTTCAACCCCAGGCAAATCTATCCAAGATACCTGTACTGGAATTTCTACTAACCATTCTTTAGCCCGTTCGTCAAAAGGATCGTTAAGTAAATTTCCATTTTCATCTTTGCCTGACTGCCCAGGAATTACAGAATAACCATAGTCAAGACAAGCTAATGCTACGGGATCATTTTTCGCAAAAGTAATCCGTCGCACCCAGCGTAACCCAAAAGGAGGATGCCAACCAGGGGAAGCATTTGTTAACAGAGACTTGGTGTTATGTGATTTCAAAGCACCTTGCCAATACCAAGAGTCATTATCATTTATACCTTCAATGGCAAAATCATAAGAATAATCACACACTGCACCAATATTAACAGACTCAATTTTGTATGGTGAATAATTCAACACACACTTAGATATAACTACAGGTCCTTCCTGACATTTGATACTGTTATGGTTGAGATAATCTAAAGCATCAACATTAGACAACATAGGACTCAAACATAATCCCCATGTATTATTGTGTTGATTTTGTAAGTTCTCCCCTTTAGTATTCTGATATATACTAAAACACAGTCCGATAGATTCCCCTATTTGTTGCAGGTTGTGAATAAAATCAGAGCTAGCTGAAGCTATGGATAGTTTTCCATCCTGAGGAACATATCCATTAGTATCTATCAGACCACAGAAAAATGATAGCAAAGTAACTCGTGAAGAGCGACGTAAACTCAGAGGTATTCGTTCTAAATCTTCACTTTTCTGTGTTTTGACAAGCTGGTTTAAGTGCAGCCAGTAGAATAACTGTCGAGAAGCAAAGCATAATTCAAAACGACCGTTAGCAAAGTCATTTAAACTGCCTTTAATACCAAATAATTTTTTGCCTTTTTCTTGGAGACCATACAAAACATCAAGTCTGCTATGATAAAAACAAACTTGATATTTGTTTTGAACAATGCAACCATTGCCGAATAAACAACCTAAAAAGTAAGCTAAGTCTGAAGTCATACTTGCAGGAGTCATGATTTTTTTTGTCAAGACACCACCGTTATGACCTAAAGTTTGAGAGTTGTTAACCTCTGTATAATCTTCCAACTGTAAAGGTATTAGTAAAGTATCTTCTCGTTTTTGATATTCACCAATACTGTAATCAAGCAACATTCCTGGCTTAAGATTACAAGCATGTATCCACTTACCCTTGACACTCATCCGATGATTTGGAGTCATGCGTAATTTCCGGCCATTAGCCAGTTTTATTTCTACCAGTTCCATTGGTTGATTAGCGATCGCTGTCGAAGCTCCAATACCATTACGAACAGTTAATCCTAATCCTACTGTTTCTCCACTGCCAGGTGTGACGACTTCATCTGCATAGAGCAAACCTTGGTTAAATATTCTCAATGCTGTTTTGTCAAGACAACCGGAAGGTTGAACTGTTGTACAACGGTTGGGACGCTTAAGGTTATGACGATCGCAATAATCCCACACCACCCGATGCACTATTTCCCGCCAACGAGTTAAATATTTTGCCTCCTGTTGTTTAAACTCCAGACCTTGAGCTGTTGCCGGGCGACCTGCTTGCCACCAACGCAACCATTCAATGCCAAAAGCTTTTACAAAAAAGTCAAATAAACCAGTAAAAGATACTCCTACAATAGGGTCTAATTCTCGACTATAACGATAGCGAGGTTCAAGGAACTCATGCTTAAGTAGAGTTGCCACAGAAAGGGCACCAGCAGTAAAAGCTTCCTCCTGTTCTTTATAGTTATTTGGTTCAATTTGATTGAGATGAATTTCCGATAAATTACAATTTCCTGTCAAGGCATTGCCAAAAACACCTTTATGAAATTCCGGCTCTTCAAAACAATAAGTGTCATGTAATCCTGGTAATTCTTCAACATTTTGAATTGTTTGATATTTACCTTGAAATTTAGCTTCACACACCTTAGTTGTATCTAGTCTTTGACAAGGAATTTCTCTACAATCAGTAATTTGTAAATAGTAAAGGTCTTGATTTCTTTCTCCTAAATTTGTAGTACAACCGCGACTTGCCATTAAATTGACTGATGCACGAATACCACATTTTGTCAACAATAATTGCAGTCTTTTTGCTCGTTCATAATCAGATACAGAAATTTTAATTCCATTACCTTTAGTCTCAGAACCATCTGTATCTGCTAATCCTGCGATAAAAGCAAGAATAGCGGATTTATTCCAACTAGCAATAGTATTTAAAGCATCAGGTTCAGTTTGTAGACGACGCAGTAGTTCTCCAGAAAACCCTAAATCTATAACATCCACAAAAGAAGGTAGATAATTATATTGTCGTTCCAGTGATTTATTACCAGCAAAAATTAATTCAGCTTTGTGAGAATAAACCCGAATTTTACCATTACTATTTTGGTCTATGGTTCCATTACCTAGAGCCGCACCCAATGTATAAGCATAAGATAAATTGATAGAATCTCCATCATGATAATCTATGATAAAAGGTTCCACATCTAAAGCATATTTGCTATGAGTTAGCAAATCCTTTGTTTGTACTTCTTCATACTTTTTACCAAACCGATCTTTCACAAAAAATCTGTGATATTCTGTCACATCAAGATAGGAACCATCCCCAAATCTGACCCGGTATAATTTTCTGTCTTTTCCTGTTTTCAAAGGAATTACTTGACTCCAATTTTTGCCGTTCCAAATTTCAATTTTTTGACCAACAACATCTTTTATTTTGTGAATACTATCGCGAGTAATTAATAGAGTATCTCCGCTCACACAGTGAAAATTTGAACCAATAATTTCTCCGCAATTGTGAGTTAAACAACCATTAGCGATAAAAGAATTAGTTAAAGGAACATGTAAATCATAAACAACTTCCTCTCCAAATTCTTCAACTTTTTTCACCTTTGATATGAACTTAGAATTAATAGTTGACTCAGAATAATTAGCTAACGTTTGTACTAGCAATTTTTCAGCCTTAACATTTTTACTTGGCGATAGCGGAAAGCCAATTAATTGTTGAAATAAACTGAAGCTAAAACTAGAAATCAATAGTTCATAACTACCCCGGCATAAACTAACTTCATGAGTTACATTAACAGTCCTATAAGGTACACCTATGTAATCTTTTTCCCTAACTAATCCAACTGTACTAATAATTCCTAAATTAGAGAGAATTAATTGAATTTGTTGGAGAAGTTTTTCCGAAACCATAGTTAGTTTGATTCTTCTTGAATCTTCATATACTATGCCATCTGCACTAAAAATTCCTTGTAAAAAACCAATTAAAACTTCCTGAGATTGACTAAGAAAATTATTAGGAAGTTCTTCTTTTCCAACTATACCTAAATCAGCAAAAAACTTTTCTAATTTAGGATATTGGGTTGGGAATTCATAGACTCCTTTATGTAGTTTAGTTACATATTCTCTTTCTGTAATTGATGCAACTGCTTTTTCAACAACATTGTAGGCAGTTTCATAGTCATCCTGGTCAAAAACAAACCCTGTAGCAAAATAATCTTGCTTCCCGCCATGACTATGACTACGAGCTTTTATCTTAACATTATATCCATCCCTGTACCACCAACCAAGCATTTGAGCTTGAGCAACAGAAATAGTACCTTTGCCAAATTGACCCGCTCCTCCTTGAATATAAATATTGTCATCATCAGTTAAATCTCTAGTACTAACCCAACCTCGACTAGTAAAATGTTGATGGTCTCCAGTACATCGCATTTGCATTCCATTATTCAGAATAACTTGGTAGGTAGTTTTAACTCCCGTAGCAAAAGCGATCGCATCTGTTAACCTGACACCAGATAAACCTATAGAACGCAAATCTACCAATGCTTGAAATTGTTTACCTACTAAATCCTGAATTGCAATTAAACCTTGGTCTGTAGATACTAAAGTATCCCCTGAATGACAAGGGTTAAGTCCTAATCTCGCTAACCGATGTTCCAGTTCATCATTAGTAATATTTGGATAGTGTTCTTGAAACCACTTTTTAGCATTATTTTTTTCATACGCTTTCAAGAAATCACTCTTTATTTCTGGAGTAAAAAGTAGATCACGATTAGCACGAGCAACCGCTTCACCTGCCCACTGAATGGCGCCTTCACCAGAATAAAACTGTTTTCTCACTGCCTCTACACATTCTTCTAATGTTGGTTTGTAGTGGAAAACATGAGTATGATTTGCCATTCGCAGAGCATCTCTTTTAGGATCGATACCCCAGTTACCATTTTCATCTTGTCGCCAGAGATTATCCTTCGCTACAGTAAAGATATGATCGCTATTACTCCCCTGCCTGATACCTGCTGAATTTGAAACTAAAATTCCCTGGCAAACAAACTCATGAATACTGGCAACTTCAATATCATAAGTTGATGCTTCCCTCACATCCATCTCAACCTTTTTCACCTTCACCGGAATTAAATCTGTCGCATCAACCACAAACTTTTTCACAGAAGGAAAAATCATCTGCTTGTGAACTTTGCCCAAATGATCTTGAGAAGTCTTTACTAAAGGTCTAACCATTTCCTTTGGAAACCCCTGGTCTGGGAAAAACTTAAGGTGGTTCGGTTTTTGCACTGGGAACTGAGTCGAGTAATTCATCATCAGTTTTTCTACTGCTTCATAACCACCCTCACTTACAGTTACCAACTCACCTTCCCATGTTCCAGTTGGCTTTTGCACCGAACCACACAATCTTGTAGTGATTCCTAAAGATGCATATAATGCTTGCACCTGTCGCAGAAAGCCTTGGTCAACTGAAGTTAAAAGTATACCCTGAGAATGACAACCATCTGCGTCTACTAAACCTGCCAAATAAGCTTGACGAATTTCTGTTGTTCCCATCAGAATACACTCAGGAATACAAACAGAGTTAGATGGCTGTTTAAACTGTGACAGATATTTGTTAAGAGTGCTGCTATTTAACTCAAGTTCATAAGCTTGAGTTTGAAATTGTTCCAGCGTTCTCAGTCTATGTGTTTCCAAACCAAACTCTTGAGCAACATTAATCAGTCGCTCCAGAATTTCCGGACTATCTTGGGAAACTCGAAACCTAACTTGCCCTCCATCAGAACCAACCGATCCATTTCCAGACAAGTATCCTAGAAAATAAGCAACTTCGCTCTGTAGAGCGGGTATCGTTATGAGTTTGGCCTCAGATGATGGAACAGCTTTTAACTCAGGTAGTTCAGTGGGAGTACCCGGTATTGCTTGAGGGACAAAAATTAGGCGATCGCCTTCTTGTAAGTCTTTAGCCTTAATCATTTTATAGTTACCATACAAATCTTGTAGCACAGCAACTTTATGATCAGGAGTACATTCAAAATATCCATCTTCTGTTTGAATACGACATAAAGACTGAATACCCTGGTCAAAGAAGTTGGTCACAGGATAAAATCCTTGGCTCGTTAATACGCGATCGCCAATCCGAATTTTTTCAATAGCTACCAACCCTGAAGCTGTATGTACTAAAGCACCTTCAGGTAAACATCTTCGAATATTCCCGGCAACTATTGTGACTGCTGCTTCGTCAATAAGCAAACAACACTCCACAGAATTTAATTGTCGCCCAACTGCTTGATTTAAAATGTTCCCACAACGTTCATATAATTCTGGGTTAAACTAAGCAAGTTCATTTCCGGTTACCCTTTATTGAACCTGCTCGTCTTCAAAACCGTACATGAGACTTTCACCTCATACGGCTTCTCTCTTAGACGCCCCAATTCAAAGGTACATCCCTGCTTTATAGAGTTACCATATTGTCTACCCATTGGTATCCTTCTGGTATTTCAGGAGCTTTATTCAATCTTCCGACTGGGATGTCTCCCTCTCTAGTGCAGTTTTAGTATCGTGGCAGTGTCGATGTAATAACTCTTTGTTCTTGCTTGTGCTATTACCCTTTTCAGACCTCGGAATGACATGGTAAACCTCCATAGTATCCGTTGGTCTGAAACTTAGCCCACAAAATGCGCATTTACCTTTCTGCTTTTTCAACAGAGTCGAAACTTCTTTCCTTATGCCTGGACTGTTAACCATTCTACTACTCCAATAAATCCAGTCACCATCGTAGGGCGATTTATTATCCTTAACTTTAACGTGTCTTATAATAGACACATCAGAGTGTAGATTTAGTATATATTCCTCATCCTTAAGTACCCAACTTTTGGTTCCTTCTCTGTGAGGAAAGTACTTCTCTTTCACCCAGGCTGCTGACTTATTAGAATGTCTCCGGCTTGCCCATCGCCATATTCTCCTCAATAAGAGATGGTCTAGCTTTTGAAATATGTCATTACTGACTACCGCTGAAAAGTAGTTAGCCCATTCTCTTATTATCGGGTTTAACTTAGTTATCAATACCTTGACAGTAGCACTTTTATGAGTATCACATACCTCTGCCATTTTCCGATAATGAGTATTAATACTCTGTTTGGATGGTTTGATCAGCGTTTTGAACCCTTGCTTGCTTGTTTTTACCTTCCACTGCCTAACTGTGAATCCTAGAAAGTCAAATCCGGGCTGGTTCCCTTCATATTCTTCTAGTGTGTGAGCAATTCTGGTTTTTTCCGGTTTCAGTTCCAATCCTATGTTATTTAACCATTCCTGTACCACAGCTTTTGCCTGCATTACTACCTCAATATCTTTGTGTAATATTACAAAGTTACCGGCATATCTTACTAAAGATAATGCTTGTATATTATCCCTTTTATTTCCTGGTAGTGTTTCAGCAAAGTCTTGTAGGCATTTTTCCATACCGTGTAGAGCGATATTTGCTAGCAGGGGACTAATTACCTCTCCTTGTGGTGTACCTAACTCCAAGAGAGGTGGATCGAATTGACTCTTGTCAAATACTCCAGACTTTAGCCACTGTTTGACTAATTGTCTATAGGGAGATTTATCTATTTTTCCTAGCAGTGCATGATGGTTAACTTCGCTCATACATTTGGATATGTCAGCATTCAGTACATATTTTGGTTCGTCGTTGATACTGAGGTAAATCGCCTGAATAGCGTCATCTGTTGACCGACCCGGCCTAAAACCATAGGTATTAGTTTCAAAGTGAGCCTCCCATTCTGGTTCCATGCCCAACTTAACTAAAGTTTGCAGTCCCAAGTCGTACAGCGAGTGAATGCCTAACCGGCGCTTCTGGTTTCTACCAGTTTTTGGTATTGAGACCTTCTGAGTTGGGCTAGCTTTAAGGTCACGTGATTTTAACAAATCCACCAAGTGGAGTCGCTGCATTGGAGGTAGATTTTTGATCCCATCTATCCCAGCAGTTTTCTTGCCCTGGTTGTCCTGGGTCACATTTCTAACAGCTAGCAACAAGGCGTCATGACTTTTGATCAGAAGTTTTTGATATTTGCGCATCTTGCGGATCTCACCACGGCTGGATGCTCTGTAAATTAACTTTTGCAACTTAAATACATTCTTCTCAACCTTTTTCCAATCTATGTCTCTCCATTTCAGATTAGGATTAACACAAATTTTATCCGGTATATCGTCTGTATCCCATGCCACGCTTAAAAAGGATTCTGGCTTGTCCATTCTTCTTTTTAGTGTTTTAGCCTTTTCCATTACTAATTATTACCTTACATTACGTCTAACAGTGGGTACGTCTGCATGATTATGCTTCTTACCCAATCCTACTCTCCTTAAGACCTGCAACCTTTGTGCAGACTAACCTTGAATGGCTTCCTAAATTTATCGACCTATTTTATCAGGTGTCTTAAAGAGGTTTCCTCGTTCCCTTATGCCTTTATTGCGACTGATTTAGCGGGGTAAACTCTCCCGGAGGGTTCTGTCTGATTGTTGATAATATCAAATTAATAATATTACCCATTGACCCCCTGGCTTATTGCCCTACATCCCACAGCTACCTTTGGGATGGTTCCCGGTTACGGGAGTTTTCTTACCTTCCTGTTCGTCCACTTGTCAATCTCTGCTAGAAGTCTCACTCTTTTGGTAGTTAAAGCTTTGACCCCATTTAGGCCAGCTTCAGGGATTGATGTTCAGTCTCTACCCTGTGGCCTACGCTGTCAACCTAACAACAAGGCGGATGGAATTTCACCATCAAGATCATAAGAGTTATCCATTAGTCGAGGTTTCCCTCACTTGTTGACTAAGGACGGCCATTTATATCTAGTTTCCTAGCTTAGTGGCCAACGAGTCGCACTAATTTTACCGGGTTCGCAACACCTCCAAATCCCTTTAAAGGCTCTCCCGCAGGTCTAACATGACTCAAGTCAATGATCACATTAACTTTTCCTGAAAACTGCTTATCTGTTGACAACTCCAACAAAGCTCGATAAGACTCTACCCAACCTTGACGACTATCACCAACAAAAATTTCTGCTTTTGCTTTGTCTTGATGACATTTTACTTCTGTCAGCTCACGACGTAACTCAGCAGGAGTAGTACCAATGTCACCTCGCAATACAATATTTAGATAATTGTGAATCGGTGGTAGTTGATTTATATAGTTAAACTAAGCAAACCCATTTCCGGCTGCCCTTTATAGAGTCTGCTCGTCTTCAAAACCGTGCGTGAGACTTTCACCTCACACGGCTCCTCTCCTAAACGTCCCAATTCAAGGGCACATCCTTAAAATTCCACCTAAGACCTCATGAGTCCTAATAATTTACTGCTTTTAAATCCTCAGCAGTCTTAGAGTCGTGGCAATGTTGGTGCAATACCTATTTATTCTTATAGGTATTATCACCACCCTTAGACTTAGGAAAAACCCGGTCAACCTTGATTTATACCTTGGTCTAAAGTGTATTCCACACCATGCGCATTTACCTTTTTGCCATTTTAACACAATTGTAACTTCCTTTCTTACACCTGGGTATGTACCGATTTTGCTAGTCCAATAAGTCCAGTCACCATCTAATAGTGATTTCTTACCTTTAACTTTGATGTGCCTTGTAATAGGTACATCTGAGTATTGGTTTAGTATATATTCCCCCCTTTTAATAATCCAATTGTTATTCTAAATTTTGGGGAAATACTCTTATTTAACCCATTTGTCTAACTTATTTGGATGCCAACAACCCTGCCCATTGACCTAATCTCTGTCATAAAAGCACCTTCATTTTATCAAAGAGCTTTTTACTGACTACAAACGTGCATCCCTCAAAAGGTAACCTACCTAGTTTCACCAGTACTTGTAAGACCCTATCGTACATCAAACAGGATGCCTAATGGACATTTTTTATCTTTACCTGGCTTTGGTATCGGTGACTCTAGAGTTGGACTTACTTTGAGATAACCTGATGCAAGTAGGTCTATCAGGTTGAATTGTTGAATCTGTAGTAGATTTTTAATACCATCTACACCCACAGCCTTCTAACCGGGTTAACTGTGTCACCCGTTTAACAGCCAGCAACAAGGCGTAATAACTTGTGCTCAGAAGTCTTTGGCATTTACACTTTCAATGGAATATCGCCACGGCTGGATGCTCTGTAAATTAACTTTTGCAACTTAAATACATTCTTCAGGACCCGTCTCCAATAAATGTCTATCAATTTAAGGTTAGGATTAACACTTACTTGATTCAGTATATCATCTGTATTCCATGCCACACTTAAAAATGCTCTAAAGTTTCCTAGCTTCCTTTTTAGTGTTTTAGCCTTGTTCATCGCTAATTGTTACCCTACATTACGTTTAACAGTGAGTACGTCTGCATAGATATGCTTCTTACTCAATCCTACTCTCTCTAAGACCTGCGTCCATTTGCGCAGATTGACCTTGAATGGCTTCCTAAGTTCTCGACCTATATTCTTAGGTGTCATAAAGAGGTTTCCTCGTTCCCTTATACCTTTATTACGGTTGATTTAGTGGGGTAAATTCTCCCGGAGGGTTCAACATGGTTGTTAATAATCTTCCACATATAAGATTATTCAAAGACCCCCTGACTTTCGTCCTAAACTCCTTAGCTACCTTTGAAGTTGTTATTAGTTACGAGAGTTTAATTACCTTCCTATTCGTCCACTTGTCAGCCTTTGCTAAAAGTCTCACTCATTTGGTAGTTAGAGCTTTGACCCCATTTAGGCCAGCTTTAGGGATTGATGTTCAGTCTCTACCCTATGGCCTATGCTGTCAACCCAACAACGGGGCGGATGGAATTTCACCATCAAGGACATAAGAGTTTTCTAGGCCGATGTTTCAAATCATTTCTTAACCTAGAAGGCTTGCTATACCTGCTTTTAGCAGTTTTTACTAGCCAACGAGTCGCACATGTGGTTCCAATACGGCACCCGTACCACAGCCCATCATAGCTAAGTCCATCAATAGACCGAAGGAGTACCAATCTATAATATTAGTGGACGAACAGTTATAAGCCCCCGAAAAGTTTCCCTGTTGTAAAATCCATTCTGTATTACCCTAAGCCACCCCATCGCTGTGGTGACTCGGCTTCAGAACCGTGCATGAGACTTTCACCTCACACGGCTCCTCAATGATTTGGCTTTTGTCATAAGTACCGTCTCGTTTGGTTTTGATGTCATGGCAGTGATTATGTAGTAATTAGTAATTTCTGTAGTTATCTTTACTGTTTTCCTAAACTTACCCAAGCTTACACATACATGATTACACAAGCTTTGGTAGCTAAGTTTCTATTTCACAGAAGACCAATGACAGCAGTCTGTAACTTATCTTCCCTTTCCATTACATCTTCATCTGGTGAAGTACATACTACATTCTGTATATTTTCCTGATTGTTTCTTGAGCACTTTGGCAACTTTTGTTGGTCATTCAGCACTTTTTCCCATACGGGTAGTCCAGTAGATTAGATTTCCATCATATGGACTACTCTCTCCCTTTACCTTCACAAAGTTTTTGATCTGAAAGTCTTCGTGATATACAAGACAGATTCTATTACCGTTTTCAATTGTTTTGAATATCCAATTGCTTTTACCTTTGGTGCCAAAATATTTTTTAATCGTCTCTTTTATCGACTTGTGATGATGTCTAGACTTACCCCATGCAATTAATTTTAAAGTTAAGAGGTGGTCAAGCTCCTTAAATGTTTTAGCACTATTAACTTTTGAGTAATAGTTACTCCATCCAGTAATAATTGGATTTAATCCCTTGATTAAATCTATCTGAGATTTGCAAGATTTGAATTTGTCAATCTCAGAGGCTAATCTTTGATAATGAGCTTTGATTTCCTCTTTACTTGGCATTATGTAGGTTTTGTATCCTAATGGTTTTCCGTATGTATTTTTGCCTGTTGTATATTTTCCTACTGGATATTGACGAATGTTAAAGCCAAGGAAATTAAAACCCGGTTCCTCTTCTCCTACCTGAATGAGTGTATGAGTTAAACGAGTTTTTTCTGGTTTGAGTTCTAGCCCCATTCCTCTAAGAAATTCCTCTACTAAGGCTTTTGCTTTTGTAACCACATTCAAATTCGGGTGAAGTATTACAAAATGATCTGCATATCTTACCAAAGTTATTTCTTTCTCATTTTTAACCTTTTTTCCCGAAAGACTATAAGCAAATTCCTTAACAATTTTCTCCATCCCATGTAAGGCGATATTTGCCCATAACCCTGAGATTACTTCTCCTTGGGAGATACCTTCATCCATTAGGAACCACGACTCATTGTCATATACTCCAGACTTGAGCCAAGCTTTAATCTGTCTCCTGACTTTTGGAAAGGTTCCAATTTTATCTAACAGCTTTTCGTGGTCAATATTATCAAAGCATTTGGCAATATCAGCATTCAAGACATATTTACTTTTCTGCTTTATTGCTGCTTTAATTCCTTCTACGGCATCCATACAACTTCTGCCCGGTCTGAAACCATAAATATTAGGTTCAAATTTAGCTTCCCATTCAGGTTCTATTGCCATCTTCACAAGCCCTTGCTTTGCTCTTTCAGATATTGTCAGAATTCCTAAAGGTCTTTTTTCTGTCTTCCCTGGTTTGGGAATCCATATTCTACAAGTAGATTTGGCTTTATGGCTCATTACTAAGTTATTGGCCAAGTTTACTCTTTCTTTGAGCGTTAGACTTTTCTTGCCATCAATACCCGCAGTTTTCTGACCTTTATTATCCTGTATTACTCTGCGAGTCGCCAGCATTTTAGCCGACCAAGAATTTAACAGGGTCTTTTGCAGTTTTCTTACCGCCTTGACATCTCCCCTTTGAGCAGCTTGATAGATTCTTTTTTGCAACTTGTACACCACGCGTTTTAGTTTTCGCCAGTTCACAGGTGTCCATACCACCATCGGATTTTTCCGTGTTTTAGTCATTATTCATTGCTATTCAAAACTCCATCTTCCAAATCATCGGGAATTTGTCTGCATATCCTATTTATTACAAATAAGCATTAGCTTCTGATTCCATCTCTTCCTGTAGTGGCATACAGTTGATACCTACTCAAAAATCGACCTTTTAGAGGGCCAATACAGGATTACTTCGTTCCGTATAACCTTTGCTTGAACATTTAGGATGGTACTACTCGGCCGGAGACTGGAGGGCGTGACCTGATAATGGTGGTATTTTCAGGTTCCGTTTGTCTCAGTGTCTTTTGACTGCAGCGTATCAACCATTCTTTTCGCTACTTACTGGGTTACGACCGTTCAGACATACCTTCACTTTCGTTATCCATGTGTTCTTGCTTGCTGGGATTTACCTTATGGTTCGGTATTACCAGCGTTTATCCCCGCTTTATCCTTTGATAATCAGTCTCTAGATAGGGGAAATGCTTTCACTCCCACGCTTTGGAGGGTAGGACTTTCACCTACAAGGTTATACAGTTCTCAAGGTTCCATGGTTTGTAGGTTTGTTAAAAGATAATTAACTTTTACTACAAATCCTTTAAGCCTTGGGAGTCATCCTCGTAGTTTATTGACTTAAAGTGTCTTGTGCACTACGTTTCGACTCAACGAATCACACGCCACCGACCCATAACCAACGACCAGAGGATAAGGCCTTCAGTTGGCTTTGCATCCGATAGAGTAAGTCTGTTTCTTCCTCTGTGAGTTGGCCCAACTTTCTCAGGCCATCAATTGTGCGATCGCACACTTCTACCCAAGTCTCACGGCCAGTTTTTGTCTTACGGCTATAAGTTCTGTAAAATACTGGATTAGCAGTGGGAGCTGCTTCTGGGAACTCCCTCTGACGTATTTTTTCTACTTCTTGTACCATAGTCAAATAGAAAATATAATTATTTTCAAAAAAAATTAACAGTCTACAATGGTAGCAATTTTTTATATATACTGTCAAACTATTGACAGATTTACTCAATTACTATAAACCTTAAAAATTGCTAAATGGCGCTTTTAATTTTACTTTTGACTTTTAATTTATGCCATATATTTTTAACAATTTGAATAGTTATACAACCGAGAGGCTAATTGTTTAAATTAATAACTGCCATATTTTCTGGTAAACTTTCCTTGATAATTCGGGAATCATCTTGTCTTAATGTAACAGTGATAATCTAATTTCATTAATTTTTAAAATTACCAATTAATTCTAATTATTTGAGTAAATAACTTGACATATCAAAGTAAACTACTAATAAAATATATCTGTTAAAATTCAAGTCTTCCCTGATGTTAAACTGTCAGGAAATAAACTATAATAACTTATTTTAAAATTCTCCATTTTTATTTAGATTCAACTCAAAAATGTTAGTTATTTTTCCGTATCCCTAATTTTTTTTGTCTAAAATATTATCGCTTTTTTGCAAAAGAAAATATGCCATGGGCAATAATTTTTCCAGACTTTATTTCTAGTTTTTTAATTATCACAAGCTAATTTAGTATTACTATATTTTCCCAGTATAGTAATTTTCATAAAAAGATCAGTGTCAACACAAACTATCACCATTTTTCCAACTCTAAAAATATTCATTCGACATCACTTAATACTTTCCAACTTAATCCGAGGGTCTACAACTTTCAATAATAAATCTGCCAATAAATTACCAATAATTAACATTAAAGCTCCCATCATTAAACTCGCCATAACTAAATATAAATCCTGGTTTCTTACCGCTTCTAAAATTAGACTTCCTAATCCTGGCCAGTTAAAGAAATATTCAGCAATAAACGAACCACTTAACAATGAAGCAAACTCAAATCCCAATAATGTTACTAAAGGGTTAATAGCATTTCTCAAAGCATGAACATAAATCACTCTATTCTCTGGAAGACCTTTCGCTCTCGCCGTTTGAATATAATTTTGTCGCAAAACATCCAATAATTGCCCCCGCATTAACCTCTGTAAACCAGCAAAACTGGTAATACTTAAAGCAATAGTCGGTAAAATCATATGCCAACCCATATCTAAAATTTTACCCACAAAAGAGAAGTCATCATAGTCAATACTTTGCATTCCTCCAACTGGTAATAAAGGAGAAATATTTTGGGCTAAAAATAATAATAATAGAGCAGTAATAAAACTAGGAAAACCTTGACCAGTGTAACTAATTAATTGTAAAAAACGGTCTAAAATACGGTTTTGATTAACTCCAGCAATAATACCAAGAGGAATAGCGATCGCCCAAGTCATGATTAAGGAAGAAATAGATAAAACTAAAGTAGCTGGTATTCTCTCCCATAATAAATCAGCTACTGGTTGCTGAAAAACAAAACTTCTGCCAAAATTTCCACTTCTAATAATTTCTCCTAACCAACGTAAATATTGTTCTAAAGCAGACTTATCTAACCCAAATTGTTGCTCAAGTTGTTGAATAGTTTCTTGAGATATTTGGGGATTTTGACTTAAAGTATCTAAATAATTGCCTGGAGCTAATTGAATTACAGCAAAACAAAGAGCAGATGCTAAAAATAAAGTCAAAATTGCCTGTAATAATCTCTTCAATATATAAGTAAAAATTTCACTAGCAATTAGTTGTTTTGCCTGTGGTAATAATAAAATTAAAATTGCCTGTAATAATTTCTTCAAAATTGCTTGTAATAATTCCTTCAACATATAAGTAAAAATTTCACTTGCAATTAGTTATTTTACCTGGTTATACCTCAATTTTCTATCCACCAAACTAACATAAAATACATCAATATTTTCTACCAAAGATTGATAATTGATAGGAATATCCATTCATACCAAGGATAAAGTGAGGGTCAACCCTCCCTATTGCAAAATTTACTGCTTACTAAAATGTCTAGTATTCAATTAAACTAATAATTGGCACTTTTGGTAATTTTTCACGGCCACCTAATTCCTTTAACTCAATAACAAAAGCAAAACCCACTAAATTACACTTTGCTTTTTCAATTAATTGAGTTGTAGCTCCTGCAGTTCCACCCGTTGCCAGCAGATCGTCAATTACTAAAACTCTACTACCTGCTGGCATTGCATCTTGGTGTACCTCTAGACTGTCTTGGCCATACTCTAAATCATAAGAAACTGAGTAAACTTCTGCGGGTAGCTTTCCGGGTTTGCGAACTGGAATAAAGCCTACATTCAACTGATAAGCTAAAGGCATACCAAAAATAAACCCTCTGGATTCGATGCCTACTACATAGTCTGGTTTAAATTCTAAGCATTTTTCTGTCAAAATGTCAATAGTGTAATGTAGACCATCTGTATTGCTTAAAAGAGTAGTAATATCTCGGAATATAATTCCAGATTTAGGGAAATTTGGGATTTCGCGGATTAAATTTTTTAGTTCCATTGTTGTTCAAGTCAAAAGTCAAAATTGAAAATATATTAGATTTGTAGCAACCAATTGTAGTTGCTTAATACTATTCAGATACTAAATACTTATTAAAATCATTGGGTCAAAAACCCGGTATTTTAAAGCAAAATTTTTTTTGGGGGCACCTTCAAAATCTCCGTCACAAAAAACAACTTCTAATTTGTGACTTTGTTAAAGGTTATATAATTATTAGAAACTCATATTCGCAATTGTATCATTAAAGAAAATCTCAGTAATAAAAGCATATCTATTTTTGGGACATACTCCCAAACTGATTAAACCAATTAGTTAGGGTTAAATAGTAGCTCTACGATGTAGACATCGACTGATAATATCTCTAATTGTACAAATTAGTAATAGTATTTTTTAATTGAGAATCTTTAACTTCACGCTTTTTTGCAAATAAAAAGCTTGAGGTTCTCGTATTATGAATCTGTGAAGTACTCAATTACTTTCTTAATGGCCATAAAAATATAACAATTAGTAGTATTTTGTCAAAAAGTTAACTTTTGTAATGAGACACAAGGCACGCCCCACAACTCCATTAATTTACTTATGTGTAAATAGTACTCCTTGATATCCTTCAAATTTTAATAGTGCTAATAAATATTTCAGCAAAAATTTGGCTCTGTAATTGATATTAATTGTAGCATTCAAATTACATCTAATTAATAAATTATATTGAATAAAATTATGTTTTTTTTAAGCCAAAGGTTTATTGACTACATGACTACAATTACTGTCTTAATTTAATCTACCATGAGGTTTGATTGAATATAATTAAGCCTGGTCTTTCCTTCACCTTTTAAGATGATTTTAAATTACTCCATTCTGCATTATTTACAGGCTTAACTAATCATTAATTAGGCATAAGTTTAACATTTAGTTTTGAGACTAAAATAATATGATATTTTGATAATAATTGATTAGAATTTTTATTGTAAAAGTCTTTTCTAGTATTAGCTAATTTTCTATGTTTCTTAGCTGACTTAGTTTTATTTCAAGTACAGTTCTATTCTCTAGACTAAAAGTAACAAAGTAAGCATTATATTTTTTGGTAAATGATATGGTAAATGATATATTTTAATAACAAATCTATATAATATTAATGATATTTGAATAACTACCTTGACATTACCTATTTTAGATATTTTAACTTAAAAATCGACAAAAATTTTGACAAATAAATGCTGCTTAAACTAATCATAAATAAAGGTTTTATACTGACATTTACCATTAAATATAAGTTTGCCTAGTCTTTTACTGTTCACATCATCTTTAATCCATTTATTAATAGCTAACTAAAATATTTTCGGTACTTATTACAATAGTTAATAATATCTTTCTTTGTACCACAGCCTATCTATTTTTAATTGAGTTAATGATTTTTTTTTGAATATACTAAGTGAGTTAGTCTTTTAACTCTGACAAATAACAAGTTAAACTATTAAAATTAATTGAGTATCTATCTTGTTCCCACAAACCAAATCTTTGAGTTAACATGAGTAATCACTACTACTTATTAATTTAACTGTTAACTGTTAATTAACCAGATAATATAGAATATAAAAGTTTGAAAATTGACACTCATTGTAGAATGCTAGAACCCATTCATTCTAAACTGATTCTATCATTTTCAGTGCAGACCTTCTGCTAAACACAACTAAAAACTCTGAATATAAAACTTGTAATTTCAGTGTTATTATTTAGTTTTTTTTGAGCATAGATAGTTTTTTAACTGTCTTGATATTTTTACCAAAATAGTGTAAAGAAGTATAGAATATTGCTGTAAAAGTAATGGAATTAAAAACTTCTCCCAATCCATCTAAACCATTGATATTGGATAACCTACCAAATATATCTCTCCCTAATAGTGGGTGTCCCCGAAGAACTAAGACTCAAATCGATTTAATGCTTTTGGCAATTGAAGCCCTACAACTAGGAGGAGCTGAAGCTATGCTGAAAGTTGTCAAAGAACTGGAACTACAAGAGATTATTCTATCTCGGGTAGTTTTGTGGCGACTGCGTAGTACAAATCCTTTACGTCAAAACAGCCAACGCCTTCCCTTGACACTGATCGAAGCGAAAGCCCTAGTAATTATTGTTTGTTACTTGGCCAAACGCTTAACTGTTCCAATTAGGAAACTTTTGCTTGACTATCAGCAGTTAAGCCAAAAACAGTTACCGATAGAAAGTCATTTACAATTATCCTTTTATTTAGAACAGTTTAGAGTACACTTTCGTAGCCGTATGAATCCTAGACGCTCTGGTGTAATGGCCTATAATTCGGAGGAAAAGTTAAATCAACTAGGGTTAGAATTATTGAGTAAATTACTATTTTGTACTGGTACCAGAGGTATGCAGCGGTTTTGGATAAGTCTGTTTGATGGAGAAGTTACTTGATATCTTCCCCTGCTATTAGGTACAGGGGAGTTAGTGGTAACCGAACCTCAAGGGCGGACCGAGGTGTTGCACTTACTAAGTGCTCCGGGTTGTTTGTGCGGCTGTAATTTCTCGTCACTAGCATAAAACTTGATTCTATTCTTATCCTTGCCTCCTAATTGAGAGCAAATACTGGTAATTTATGCGCAAAGGTTTATAGTTTCTTATAACAAAGACTACTAATAATTTTAATATCTATTGTGTCATCTTTCCTTAGAGGTACTTTGGCCTTTATCACTATGAGTGGCCAAATTATTGATAGGTCACCTCACCCCCTGGGTCTTGCGAATGAACTTCTGTGAACTCCAATAACTAAACCGACATATTTAGTAAGAATAATACCCAAGAAAATCTTGTAAACATTGGGAAAAGCCTCCAATGTAGAAAACTTTTTACTGTGCATTGCTAACAAAAGTTAGCACTCATAGTATTGGTCATACAGACAAATAGTTTGATATTTTATATAGAATTTACCAAAAATCTTGGGTCTAGGGTCTAGGGCAACGTCTTTTATGAAAAGCTTTGTATTTTTAGGTAAGTGGCTACTAAATTAGTATTTGTATCCTGTTTTATCTGGAGATGACTAATGTCATATCTAATTTTAATACTATTAGTATGGATTTGGAACTATTTAAGTTTTTAGTAACCAACGAAAGTGAATTTATTCAGGGACACAAATTATTCCAAAATAAAGTGAGGATCCCTGAGAGTTTATGGCTAGGAATATGTAAACAAATTTACGTTATTTTTCCCCTTATTTATTATTCCTAATCTTCAACTATTTCAATTTAGACAGACAGAGAAATTACAGAAGGATAATTTTTTCCTGAACTAACAGTTATCGTAATAATTTTGGAGTCAATTAATCTTACTTCCCCTGGTGATTTATCTATTCCTGGATTAATTATATAAGCAGGAAAACAAGCTGCGCTTAAGCTCAATCTTATAGCATTACCTTTCTGAATTTTCATACAAGTTGGTTGCAAACAAATTGTCACAGGTAAATTATTATCAATAACCTTGATATAACCTTGAGTAAAATTGTAAACATTCCCATTTTTTGTCACTTCAGATAACACTGCAGAAAGGTCAAAACTACTTGTATCTGCTGTACAATGTAAATCTACAGAAATGTCTCCTGCTATGTGTAAATCTTCCTTGAAAAACTCAGAAGTATAAGTCAAAATATCTGTACGACAATCTAATTCTGAACGTTCAAAAGAACCAGCAGGAAACGTTGCATGACCCCCTAATGCTGGAACAGGTCGCCAAGGATCATGTACGAATTTATCATCAGCAGAAATATTAGGACAGCTTTGCGTGAGACTCCCCGAATCTTCTCTAACATTAGCAAGTCCTGTACTAGCCAAATAATAGAACTTGTAATTGTTACTCGGCCAGGAATTTAAATTACGCCATTCATTACTTCCCATCTCAAATAAAGAAACAGGCGATCGCTCAAATATACCTGTATTTATTCCTTTGAGAAACTGATTAAACCATAATATTTGTATATCATCTATAAAACTAGAAGCTCCTAAACCATAATTTACAGCTCCTACTTTTCTGCCCCAAGGAATATGAGACCAAGGACCTACAATTAATTTTTGTAAGAATTTACTCCGACCAGCCATTTCTTTATATAAATGAATTGTTCCCCGTAAATAAGTATCAAACCAACCGCCGATATGTAGAATTGGTAGATCTACATTTTTCATATTTGGTGATAAGTTTTGCCAATATTCACCAGGTTGATAATTTTCTATCCACTGATGATAAAAAGAATCTTTTCCATACTCATTAATCACTTCAGGTAAAGCAGGAATTGTAGTAGATAAAGGCAGATTTTTCGAAGCTTGATAAAGCTCTTGATAGGCTTGTTCATCTCCTCGTAAATGAGCAGTTTCTGTTGCTAGTTGAACTGCCCAACCTAGATTTGTTTGTAGACAAAAAGCCCCTCCTTCATAAGCCCAGTCTGTATATAAATTATAACCAATCATTGCCGGACAAATTGTTTTTATAACAGGAGATTTAGCACTAGCAGCATATAGTTGAGTCATGCCTTGATAAGAAAATCCATACATTCCTATTTCCCCAGTGCTACCTGGTAAATTTGCAGCCCAATTAATAGTATCAATTCCATCTTCAATTTCATGGGCAAATAATTCAAATTCACCCTCTGATGTACCCCGACCCCGCACATCTTGAATAATCACAATATAACCATGAGCAGCATACCATGTTGGGTGAGCATAGACTACCGTTGAGGCGATCGCTCTGCCATAAGGTTGTCGCATTAATATTACTGGAAATTCACCTGCTGCATCAGGGCGATAAATATCAGCATCTAAACGTATACCATCTCTAGTAAATATAGAAGTAGTTTCTTTGGGTAAGATTTTCATTTTCATATTTGTAAATAGGGTTTGCTAAAAAAGTATTTTTAGGGAGTAGGGAATAGGGACTTAGTAGCAAGGATAAAAGCAATTATAAAACAATATATAGCAATCCCATATTGGTCGCAACAGATATAATAGTAAGAATAACAGAT
>JAGGDU010000147.1:0-3700 GCA_018457135.1 Trichodesmium erythraeum GBRTRLIN201
GATCTGTTATTCTTACTATTATATCTGTTGCGACCAATATGGGATTGCTATATATCTGTAATAGGATTAACTCCCCACAGTTTTCTTGAATTGTTATTAGTAGAAAAAGAAGTCCTAAGTTCTGGTTCAGAATTAAATAGTTGTAGAGGAGCTGAAACTTTCCAAAAGCCTACTTCCTGTTCCCAGTTTCCTACTAATTTATGATTATTTATAGGATAAGCACTTTTCATTTTTCAATATTGACCCTATTTAATACAACTTGCCTTGGCAGTAAGTAAAAAAAAACTGATGACTAAAATATTATCCTTATTTTTTAATTCAGTCAACACTCAAAACTATAAGTATAGCTACCAAATTTATCCCTTATTTAGCAATAGCTGTAACTAAAAAAAATACCCTGTCAAACTAAGCAGATTTGATATAATTTTAGTATGAAAATTAGTCAGATCTTTCATGGCAAAACTTATGAGTTATACCAAATATGAAAAAGAATATTGTAAATAGTAATAAACTATAATATATATACTTTATATGTAAAATAATTTTCATTATTGAGGGGGATCAAAGCCTTAAGCAAAACAAATCTTAATACATGAACAGGGGACTCCCACTAAAGGAAAGTTAACTTCTCTGAAATAGTATTAGTCCGCTCAAATCTTAAACCTTTGAAAAATACAGTTAAAATAAAAGCATAAAGTCTATACCTCTTCCTGATCAAAAACAGAAAGGGAGAAAGATTGTATAATATAACCTTTGTAAAGTCAAGAAAATAAATTTTAGTGTCATACTCAACCCAGAACAGCCAAGAGCTGGCTCTGAAGACCTTATTTCCATTTCAATTAGATGAATTCCAGAAACAAGCGATCGCTGCCCTAAACGCTGGAAAATCAGTAGTCGTTTGTGCCCCCACAGGTTCAGGCAAAACCCTAATTGGAGAATATGCCATTTACCGGGCCTTAAGTCGTGGACAACGAGTATTCTATACCACACCTCTCAAAGCCCTATCAAACCAGAAATTGCGGGACTTCCGCAAATTATTTGGGCCAGAAAAAGTGGGCTTAGTGACAGGAGATACATCCGTCAACCGGGAAGCATCAGTTCTAGTGATGACTACAGAAATATTCCGCAATATGCTCTATGGTACTCACATTGGAGAAGTAGGCGCATCCTTAGAAAAAGTAGAAGCAGTAGTTTTAGACGAATGCCACTACATGAATGATCGCCAGCGAGGCACGGTCTGGGAAGAATCAATAATTTACTGCCCGCCAGAAATCCAACTATTAGCCCTCTCCGCTACAGTAGCTAATAGCGATCAACTCACAGACTGGATTCTCAGAGTACATGGGCCGACGGAATTAATTTACTCTGATTTTCGACCAGTCCCTCTGAAATTTAATTTCTCCAATAGTAAAGGCTTATTTTCTTTACTCAATAGTAATCAAAAAAGAATCAATCCTCAACTTAAGCCTAAAAGTAGACAACCAAAAACAGACAAAAAAGATAAAAAAGAAGAACCAGCCCTATCAACAGTATTATCTCAGCTCCAAGAGCGAGATATGTTACCAGCCATCTACTTCATATTCAGCCGTAGAGGATGCGCTCGTGCTGTAGCAGAAATAGCACAACTGAGCAATCTCACCTTAGTGAACCCAGAAGAAGCGGCTAAACTACAAAAACTAGTTCAGAAATTTCTCCAGCGCAACCCAGATCTAGGGAAATCTCAACAGTTAGAACCTCTCACTAGAGGAATAGCAGCTCACCATGCCGGAATGTTACCAGTCTGGAAAGGATTAGTTGAGGAATTATTTCAGCAAGGTTTAATCAAAGTAGTATTTGCTACCGAAACCTTGGCTGCAGGAATAAACATGCCAGCTCGTACAACTGTTATCTCCAGTCTCTCAAAACGCACAGATGATGGGCACCGACTCCTAAAACCATCAGAATTTCTGCAAATGGCAGGTAGGGCAGGACGACGAGGGATGGATATTCAAGGTTATGTTGTAACTGTACAAACTAGGTTTGAGGGGGTCAAAGAGGCAGCTTATTTGGCAACTTCAGGAGCTGACCCCCTGGTGAGCCAGTTTACTCCTAGCTATGGTATGGTGCTGAATTTACTACAAACTCATACTTTGCAGGAGGCAAAAGATTTAGTAGAACGTAGTTTTGGTCAGTATTTGTCTACCCTATCTTTATTGCCAGAGAGAAAAGAAATTGAACTCAAGGAAAAGGAGTTGAAAGCTCTAGAAAATAAACTGGGAATTTATGAAGATAATGATTGGATTAATCTTGAACAACTACTGGCTAGTTATGAAAAGTTACGGGGAAAAGTCAAAGAGGAGAAACGACTACTGAGGATTTTGCAAAGGCAGGCAGAGGAAACTCGAATTAGGGAAATGTCTTTGTCTTTGTCTTTTGCAATTTTGGGAACTGTGCTTAGTTTGAAAGGAAAGCATGTTCCTACTGCGAAAAAGTCTACTGCAGAACCTATTCCAGCCGTGTTAGTAGCAAAAGTTCCTGGTTCTGGTCAGTCTTCTTATTCCTTGTGTTTGGGTAAGGATAATCGATGGTATATAGTAGGAGCAATGGATGTAATGACTTTGCAGGCGGACTTCCCTCGGTTGGCTGCTGTGGACTACATGGAAGTCCCTGAAGAGATGGGTTCTCGTTTAGGTCAATGTCGCAAGGGAGATGAAATTTCTCTGGTTTTGGCTCAACAAATTCCAGCGGTACCGCTTCCGGTAGATCCTCCAGAAGTTTTAGCACAAATGCAGAAACTGGCAATATGTGAAGCAGAAGCTGAGGCACACCCTCTGAAGGAGTGGGGGAACCCTCGTACTCTGATCAAGGGTTGGCGACGGGTAGAAATGTTGAGGGCTGAAATAGAGGATCGCCAGAGAGAGTTGGAGGATAAGTTAGCACGTCACTGGCAAGAGTTTCTCCATCTAATTGAAATTTTGCAATATTTTGGCTGTCTCCATGGGGTCGAGCCGACTGAGGTTGGTCAAGCTTGTGCGGCAATTCGGGGTGATAATGAATTATGGCTTGGTTTGGTCTTGATGTCTGGATCTTTTGACGAACTTGACCCACACCATTTGGCTACTGCTTGTGCTGGTCTGGTGACAGAGATTACTAGACCTGATAGTTGGACTCGTTATGAGTTGTCTGTTGAGGTGAAGGAGGCAATGGCAAGTTTGCGCAATTTACGACATCAGTTATTTCAGGTGCAGCATCGGCATCAGGTGGCTTTGCCTGTCTGGTTGGAGCGGGATTTGATTGCTTTGGTTGAACAGTGGGCTTTGGGAGTGGAATGGGAGGAGCTAGTAAACAATGCAAGTCTTGATGAGGGTGATGTTGTCCGGATGTTACGTCGGACTTTGGATTTTTTGTCTCAGATTCCTCATGTGCCTTGTTTGTCGGATGCTTTACGACGGAATGCTCATCGTGCTATGCAGTTGATTGATCGTTTCCCTGTGAATGAAGTGGTTGAACCAGAATAATGATTTGACTTTTCTAGGGTTACAATATCCTAGATTTTTAGCTAATATCATTATTCTAAATATGTTTGATTTTTTATGAGGTTTCTCCTGCAAATTCTCTTTAATTCAATCTTTATACTGTTTTTCCAATTTTGCTGTTTTTGCAGACTTGAATAAAAAGTCATGTCTATGGGCAAGTTATCCCCATTAATTACATAATACCA
>JAGGDU010000147.1:3800-20801 GCA_018457135.1 Trichodesmium erythraeum GBRTRLIN201
GCTTCATCTAAAATCAGAAGTTTTGAGTTAGCCAAAACTTAGCCGAGGAAAGCCCAGTTTAAAATTTATTCTATTTGAATAAAAAGTCATGTCTATGGGCAAGTTATCCCCATTAATTACATAATACCATGGCTTTGAGGCGGATGCAAGAGAAATATCTGTAGTTTTTTTGGAGCTTCACAGAATGCAAAAGTAGATTAATCATCCCCAGATGAATTCTTGGTTTAGATAAAAAAAATGGGTGTTTTACCAATTTATGGTGTTTTTTTTGATGAGCGATCGCTTCATCTAAAATCAGAAGTTTTGAGTTAGCCAAAACTTAGCCGAGGAAAGCCCTGTTTAAAATTTATTCTATTTGAATAAAAAGTCATGTTTAGGGGCAAGTTACCCCCATTAATTACACAATATCATGGTTTTGAGGGGGATGCAAGGGGAAGACCTGTAGTTTTTTTTGGAGCTTCACAGAATGAAAAGTAGATTAGATCATTTGATTAGTTTTTTAACCTGACACTTGATATCTGATACCTAATACTTTTACATAGTACATTTCTTCTATTATACTTACAATGTCATGTCAATTTTTTTGTCAACCCCTTTTTCTGTTATCAATTAACAGTAATTAGTTGACATAGAAATTTCACTTCTGACTTCTGATTATGGGAAATATCTTAATGCTAATTCCTCCTTTAAAGACTATGAATCTAATAGGCGATAGCTGACTGCTGTTTGAGCATAATTGCTCAGTAAATGCCGACAAAATTATTATAAATAATCTTTAATTTTTATTTTATAAGTTAGCTAAGTTTTATTGACATCAAGTCATTGAGATTTTACGATTTTTTTTTCTGTACCTATAGATACTAAAAAAAATGATCAAAATTATAATTATCAAATAAATTTGAAATCTCATGAAATATTTCCCCATGGCTAACTACAGAAGTTAAAAACTTGTACATAATTTTACAATATTCTACATAATTAGATATTAATTGTGAGATTATATCAACTGGGAAAACTATGTACAGAAACTAAATTTTTGTTGTGACTAATTGTGAGAGGAGTGAGAATGTTTTAATAGTAATGGCGAGTGCTATATAACCTATTCTTGAATCTGAGAAAAGGTCAGTTAAAGGAGACAACTAGAAATTACGAGAATTATTAATAGTTTTTAATATTTAGTTGTTAATTGAATTTAATATCATAGTGAGGAGTCATGAATCAACAAAAACAAAAAAAAGCTTTGTCTAAAAAAAATTTACTACTTCTACCAAGTTTGTTAGGTGCATTACTAAGTTTAATGGTACTGTTACCAAAAGCTGGTAGAGCTAGTGTTTTATTAGGGATAATTCGAGACTTCCAGAATACAGATGAATGGAATCAAGTTATTAGACGAATAGATGCTCTCGGTATTAGTTATGAACCAATTGATTTAAGACAAATAAAAACAGTAGATGAGCTATCTGGGGTAAGGGTGATCTTTTTACCAAATATTGAAGTTTTAACTGAACCTCAAGTACAAATTATTGAAGAGTGGGTGAAGGGTGGAGGAAAATTAATAGCTAGTGGTCAAATAGGTCAAAAATCTCAGTTAGGAGTAAGGCAAAAGTTGCGATCGCTACTTGGTTCTTACTGGGCTTTTCCTCTAAGTCAACCGACAATACCAGAACCCAAATATCGTTGTTTAGATCTAACTTGTACAAAATCTACAAATTGGGCACCAAAAACCAATAATGTAGGTACAGTCACAGGTGGAATATTAATTCCAGCCGGTTTAAATAGCACAACTGCAGCTACTTGGAAGGGAACTTCTGGTT
Organism: Trichodesmium erythraeum GBRTRLIN201; assembly: GCA_018457135.1. Classification (GTDB taxonomy): domain Bacteria; phylum Cyanobacteriota; class Cyanobacteriia; order Cyanobacteriales; family Microcoleaceae; genus Trichodesmium; species Trichodesmium erythraeum. The sequence continues at coordinate 5,615 of JAGGDU010000147.1, forward strand.
CTTCAGCAGTAGTAATTACTCCTCAAGTTACTTATTTGGGTTGGCATTGGGGAAATACTGAATCTGCTGCTGTGGATAGTATTTGGTTGCAGGCTATTTTGAATCGTTATCAAGGTCAACCAGAATTTAGTGCCAGAAATAATAATATTTTTTCTTTAGAAAATAATAGACGGAGTGTATCTGATGCTAATAACTCCAACCCGGTAAAAATTCACCCAAGAAGTAACCCTTCGCCGAGTTCAAGGAAGGAAAGTGTGAGTCCAGTTAGAGTTCAACCTAAAAGGAATTCTGTAAATACTGGGGAAAATTCAAATATAAATCCAACTGCTCCTATAGCTGAAAATTCAATTGTAAATGAAGATAATATTTGGCTGAGAAGGCAGGAAAAGAAGAGCGGTACTGAAAACGAACCAGAAAATTTGATTCAAGCAAGGGAAGAATTAGGTAGCCAAAATAGTAATTTAGGATCAAAAATAACAACGGTTCCTGAAAGTGAAATTGTTGGTGGGAAAGATACTGCTGTTAGTGAGTCTGAAAATTCAACTACAGAGACTACTAATAATAGAGGTAGGAATATTTGGCAAAGGCTCCAACAAGAAAAAGAAGAACAAAATCAGGCTAGTGAAGTTGTTGGTGAGAAAGATCAAGTTATTGACTCAAGTACTAACTCTACTCTACAAAATAATAATAGGGGGAGTATTTGGAACCGGACTCAAGAAGAAACAAAAACAAGGGCATCATCTTCTCGCCGTCATCCTATAATGCGCTTACTCAGGTCTCTACCACCAATAGAAGTACCAAGTGCTCAAAGAGACCCTTCATCAGGATCAGCATCTCCTGGTTTAGATATTCGACAAGGAAATTATCCAATTAGCAGGGCGAAAGCTTATGCCATGTTAGAGGAATTAAATAATCTCCTTGGTAGATTTGAAAGCGCATTGATAGCAGCTAAATCTGCAAATGTAAAAGTTGATCTGGCAGCAGATGATGTGAGTTTGTTGGCTGCGAGTACTGGCAATGCTAGGTTTATTGCTCAAAGAAATCAAAAAATTAGGGGTGGTCAACAAGTTATTGTTAAAGTGCGTCAGGTAATTCAAAATTTTCCCCAACAGGTAAAAGCTAAACAATACGCTGCTGCGAGAAACCAATGGCTACAAGCAAGGCAAATGTTGTGGAATAACTACCCGACTGATGGTCAAAGAGCGGGAGCTGAGATTCGAGCTGTTTGGTTAGACCGGGGAACAATTGTGAGGGCGAGGTCTGAAAGAGGTTTGGCTGGGGTATTTAACCGACTTGCTGCTGCTGGTATTAATACTGTTTTCTTTGAAACCATTAATGCTGGTTATACGATTTATCCTAGTAATGTTGCTCCAAGACAAAATCCTTTGACAACTTCTTGGGATCCTCTGAAGGCGGCGGTGAAGTTAGCCCACGAAAGGAATATGGAGTTACACCCTTGGATTTGGGCGTTTGCAGTGGGGAACAAAGCTCATAACCAGGCTCTTGGTCAAGGAGATAGTTATTTGGGTCCGGTAATTTCGGCTCATCCTAGTTGGGTGATGACTGATAAAAGGGGTCGCAAAAGACATCCTTTAGATGGCAAGGTTTATATGGATCCTGCGAATCCTGAGGTGAGGCAATATTTGCTGAATATAATAGATGAAATTGCTAGTCGGTATGAGGTTGATGGGATTCACCTTGACTATATTCGCTATCCTTTTCAAAATCCTGAACGGAATTTTTCTTATGGTTATAGTACAATAGCGCGTAATCAGTTTCGGCAGTTGTATGGGATAGATCCGATGAAGATTTCGTCACGGGATCGCCAGAATTTGTGGAGGTGGACTGAGTTTAAGATTAACCAAGTTAATAGTTTTGTTGCTAATACTTCTAGTTTTCTCAAAAAGAAGTATCCAAGGTTAATTTTTTCGGTAGCGGTGTTTCCTTTTCCTCGTCATCAACGCTTTGATCAAATTCAGCAAGACTGGGAAAGTTGGGTTATGAATGAGGATATTGATTTGTTGACTCCTATGACTTACGCTTTAGATACAAATCGTTTTCAGCGAATAACTCAACCGCTGACAAATACTGGAGTGTTAGGTAGTACTTTGATAACGCCGGCGGTTAAGCTTTTGAATATTCCTGAAATTGTAGCAGTAGACCAAATTCAAGCAGCTCGAGATTTACCTACTGGGGGTTATATTATTTTTGCGGCGGAAAGAATTACTGGTGGTTTCCATGGATTTTTAACTCGTACTCAAGGTGGGGTAGAAATGGATAATACTAGAAGAGCTTCATTAAATACTTTTGGTAAAACAGCTAAAGTTGTGGAGGGTGTAATTCCTTACCGTCAACCATTTATTGCTGCTGCAGATCGTTTTCAAGCTTTGAAAAAAGAATGGAGTTTTTTGTTGGGAAATGAGCAACTTTTCCTGAGGGAGCTTCAGCTTGAGAGTTGGGGTAATGAGGTAGGGGAGTTAGCAACAGCTTTGGAAAATTTGGCTGATAGTCCTGATCATAGTAATTTTAATATTGCTAAGAGAAAGCTGAGGAAATTCCAGTTAAAATTTAGAAGTAATATGAGTGATCATGCTAGGCAAAATGCTTATCAAGTTCAGACTTGGCAAAATCGTTTGACAGCTTTGGAGATGTTGTTAAATTATGGGGAAAGGGTCAAGTTAAATGATCAGAGGTTTTAACTAGAAGGTAAGTCAGGGTGATCGTTATACTAAGGGCGATGATTTTTTTAGATGCTCCTGCTCATGGGAGCATTAGAGGTGAGTCTTATACTGATAAAGTCAGACAAACATTTATTCAATTGGTATAATTTTTCCTGTTTCTGGTTTTTTGTCTATTTGCTTTGCCGGTCTACCTTGTCTTACCCTATTATCCGTGTCAAAACCTATCTTTATGAGGCTCCCTAGTGAATTGGGAGCATCTTGTTCCTTTGAAAAATTATTCTTTCCTGACTTTTTCTGGTATTCCTACTGGAGATAAACCAGCGATCGCTTTTAAGTTTTGATACCTAATTAATTCAGTGAAATTAAAACTATTGCGCCCTTCAAGTTTAGCAACATTTTCCATTCCGTGTAATAAATGATTAGCTGCTAATGGTGCTTCATAACCCCGTCTAGTTGCTACTCGAACTGCCATTTCATCTGCTGCTAGTTCTGTTTTTGTGCTATGGTTTCTTTGCCAAATTCTCATTAAACCAATTGTGGTTAGACTACTAGCAACTAAGAGCCCAAACACGTCTGCTTCTGTTAATTGAGAAAATATTCCTACTAACCCTACTCCAAAAATACCTTGATTTATGTTAGGTTTAAACCATTGAATTTCACATAACCAACTTACAGTTCGTAACATAACTAAATCTCTTTGTGCTTTGGGTAAATTCATCCATAAATCAAAGTTTAAATATATGACCCGATTATTTTTCCAAGGTACGGGAAACGTTGTTTGAATAATTGTAGTTTGCTCTGGTTTTCCGACTATTTTTGTCATCATGCGACCAGAAGCAGGCATTAGATCTAATAAACGACTAGTTTCAAAAAGTTCAGAGTTCATATTTTAATTACCTTTAAAGTATTATATAGCTTTAAGCTTTAAGTATTGAGTTATCAGCTTAAGTTAAGCCAGGTTCAAATTATTGATTATAAGTTATACAGAATTTTAACTATATCAATGTTCTAACACTTTGTTTGTAGTGTCATACAGGATTAATCAAAAATTTGCTATAAATAATTTATTAAATTTGTTCAACAATGTCTGAAGGTAAGTTTAATTATTAACTATTAATTAGTTCTACCGCGCCCATTGTTGAAGAATATAAGTGTAAAATCTCTCTTTATCGACCGTTTCCATTGCCATAATTTTCCGCCCACCATTTTCTACTTTTATCCGGCCTTGACTGAGACCTTTTGTAATAACTACAGTTTCCCATTCTTGAAGTTGATAAAATTCTGGATGTGCTAAGTAAGAAGTTGCTAAAACATCCCAAAAATAATAGTCTTGAGAGATTGCTAATGCATAACATTGTCCGGCAAAATCAGAAATAGGATACTTTCTTTGCTTACTTAATTTGTGAGAAAATTCAGAAGTTAGGGGAACATTATTAGTAATATCTAATGAGCAAAGTACAATAGGAATTTGAGTTTGCCAAACTCTTTCAATAGCAAACGGGTCCCAATAGGCATTCCATTCAGCAGACATATCTTGACCTGGTTCCATGTCTTTACTGACATTTCCTGGTACATTTAATGCACCACCCATCCAGACAATTTCTTGAATTTTTGACTCAATTTCTGGAGCAATATCTAATGCTGTAGCAACAGTTGTTAAAGGACCTGTTACCATTAATGTTACGGGTGCTGGTGCAGATTTTAAAACTTTTACCATAAAATTTTGACCAGGTTCAGAAATTAAAATAGTATTGATATTTTCCTTCTGATTTAAAATGGGAAAATGGTCAACTGCAAAAGAATCTCTTCTAAATAAAACCGGAAAAGGATTAACTCCACGGACTGTACTTTCTGCTACTGGAATATCAGAACGTCCTATTAAATCTAAAATTTTTCGAGTGGCACTAATTGCGGGTTCAATATAACAGTCAGCTGGTGTTACAATTACTCCTAAGGGTTGAATATTTTCCATAGTCATGAGTAAAAGAGTGGAGAGAAAATCATCTACTGCACCGTCATGATCCATTAGTACAAGTTTTTTGGACATAGATATTAAAGTTTAGATTTCAATCAAAATTATATAAGATTTTAAGGAAGAAAGAAGAGGGAGGAGAAAGGAGGGAGTAAATATTTATTGCTTGTTTCTTCTACTAGTTTCTATAGACTTCTTGCCTAAAATTTTTGTGGTATGATTAATTTTTTTTGTCTAAGTTTAGGCAATAATAAGCCAGGATTTTTCATTTTTGTGTTGGGATTAAATTTAAGAGCGATCGCCAAGAATGCCAAATTATTAATTGACCATTAGTAATTATTTATATGTTAAGGTTTACTAGGTTTGGTGGTTTGATGGTTTTAGATTTGCTGGTAGAGGGTAAAGATAGTTAGTAGGTTTAGTGGTTTTAGGTTTGGTGGTAGAGAGCAAAGATAGAAAATGATTGAAGTAAAAAGTCATTGAGATTTAACGGGCCAAAATAAATGTATTTGGTAGTAAGATGTTATCAATTTGTTAATTTTAAGCCTAATACCTAACACCTGATACCTGATACCTTTTCTACTACCTACTTTTTTGAACTATTAATATATATACTTTATATGTACTTTATAACTTGGGAAAATGCTGTTAAGATAAATTATCAAGGTAAAGTATTATCAAATCCTTAGTAAATTCTCAAGTTTAATTATGTACACGGAACCAAAAGTTAACAAAAATCACGATTTTAATGATCATAATATTGTTACTATAGAAAGAGTAAACAAATTACTATTCCAATCAATTGATACTTTAGAAGAAATTCTGAAAAATCAAGAACTTCCTACACAAGAACGAGCAACAGTAGCTCTAAAAATTATAGAAATGACTGGTCTTTTGTCTCAAAAAAATAATTATTCACCAGCTACATTACTATCTGAAGCTCAACAAAAACTGAATGAACTACAGATAAATAGTTTAGGAAGAAATGGCTTTAATCAAGTACCAGAAAAAATAAAATTTAAGCCGCTTTTTTTATCTGCTGATTATGTAGAAATTAAAAATTTTTTATTGCCTGAAAATAATCAAACAGCTATTAAGGAAGCTATCAAAAGAAAAGAGCAATATGTTGAATCGTCTACAACAACTAAAGCAGATAAATATCGCCAATCTTATGTACTATTTTCACAATATTTTCCTGAATTATCAGGACTTATTCAAAGCAAAATATTAGAAATATTGCCAGAAGTATTAACTCAACTAGAGTTTCGTCCTTTTGAGATATCAGAAATTGAAGTGCAACTAACGGCACATAATGATGGATGCTATTACAAAATTCATAATGATGCGGGTAGCGAAAAAACTGCTAGTCGAGAAATTACTTATGTTTATTATTTTTATCAAGAACCTAAGGCTTTTTCTGGAGGTGAATTGAGAATTTATGATACTGAATTGAAAGGTGGTGGAGCAATAAATCATGATAATTATAAGACTATTACACCTGTTAATAATTCAATTGTTTTTTTTAATAGCCGCTGCCGACATGAAGTAATGCCTGTAATTTGTCCTTCTCAAGCATTTGAAAATAGTCGGTTTACTGTTAATGGTTGGATTAGAAGATTAGTTTCTTGAGGAGGGAAAAAAGGAGTAAATTAGGAACAAAAACAAAGGTGATAATTATAGAGATAGCTATAGCAATTTTATCTGAAGAGTGAAAGATTAAGGCTGAATTGAGGAAGAAAAACTTTTAACTTTTGACTTTTAACTTTTAACTTTTAACTTATCTTAACTTCTCTTAAGTCAAAGGTTAAGATGCAGCTAATTACGAAAAAATTATGAGAGGGTAAGTGGTAAAAATTTATGTAGTGTGGGCGTCTTGCGGTCTTAGGGGTACCTTATAACCCTAAATTATATTATATATTACAAGCAGGTATCTTTTTTAATGATCTACTTAAACTTGTCTTAAACATAAGCTGCTAGTATAGTATCGGTCTATAAGCTATCAGGACTTAGGCAAACTTCGTGATGATTACCCTATCTGTAGAAGGCCAATGCTTTATGCCCCTACTATATATATGTGTATATCTATGGTTTGATGACGGCTCTGCCTAAGTCCTGAACTAGATCAAAACTTATGCACAATTACTATATCTTATAACTTAGCATAGGCTAAGGACCGCTAACCTCTAAAGATAGTGTATATTTTTAGATGCGTGGGGACTTAACAGTAAGTCTTGTATATAGAACTAAAGAACTTAGAATATTAATGACTGATCCAAAACTCCAACTATTAAGTACTTATGAAACAGGACTCTTTGATGAGAGTGCTGCGGAAATTATCGCCCATGACCCCAACACACAAAGAGTGTTTGTTGTCAATGCTAACAGTGCTACTATTGATGTATTAGACATTAGCGACCCTAGCAACCCAACTCGTGAAAATCAAATAGATCTTTCCTCTTTCGGTGCAGGTGCTAATAGTGTTGCAGTTAATGAGAGTGGTATTGTAGCAGTAGCAGTTGAAGCTAACACTAAACAGGACCCAGGCACAGTTGTCTTCTTCAATGCTGATGGTGAGACACTTGGACAAGTTAACGTAGGTGCATTACCAGATATGCTGACGTTTACCTCCGATGGAACAAAGGTATTAGTAGCAAATGAAGGAGAACCTAATGATGACTATACTAACGACCCAGAAGGTTCTATTAGTATTATTGATATTTCTGATGGAGTCAATAGTTTAACTCAAGCAAATGTTTCTACTGCTAACTTTTCTGCTTTCATTGGTCGGGAAGAAGAATTACGTTCCCGTGGTGTGCGGATCTTCGGACCTGAAACAAATGCAGCTAAAGATTTAGAACCTGAATATATTGCTGTTTCTCCCGATGACAATACAGCTCTTGTCACTCTGCAAGAAAATAATGCTGTGGCGGTGTTAGATATTAACAATGCCACTATTGTAGATATTTTATCATTAGGAGTCAAAGACTACAGTCGCGGTCTTCCTAACCTAACACAATTTGAATTTTCCAATCTCCCAGTTTTAGGTACAACTGAAGGGAGTCAAGATATTCTCCTGGGTGGTTTATCTGGGCTATGGTTTGAAGGAGAAGACGAAGAGGGCAACTTAAAATTTGTCACCGTACCAGACCGGGGACCTAACGGCGCACCTACAGATGTAGATGATGATGGAGAAAATGAAAGACCATTTGCTCTGCCAGACTATCAAGCAAGAATTGTTCGTTTTACATTAGATGAAAATAGTCGTGATATTGAAATAACTGAACAAATTCTCCTCACCAGGGAAGACGGTACAACTCCCATTACAGGTTTACCTAATATAGCAGGAGTAGATGAAGAACCAGTAGACTTATCTGGCAATTTACTAGGTTATGACCCCTTTGGTGCAGACCTTGAAGGTATTGTGATCAACCCTGCTGACGATACTTTCTGGACTGTAGATGAATATCGCCCTGCTATTTACCACTTTAATACTGATGGTTCACTTATCAACCGTTTTGTACCTGAAGGAACAGCAGCACTAGCAGAAACGGAAGCAGAAGCAGGAACTTTTGGTACAGAAACCCTACCAAAAGAATATTCTAACCGTCGCCGGAACCGTGGCTTTGAAGCTATTGCCCTGGATACAGACGCAGGTATTCTCTATAGCTTTATTCAAACACCTCTACAAAATCCAGATCGCGAAACTTCCGACAATTCCAGTGTTATCCGAATGTTAGGTATTAACCCAAGTACTGGAGAAGCTGTAGCAGAATATGTTTATCTCTTAGAAAAGTCTGATTTAGGTAGCAGTCCCAATGTTGATAAAATTGGAGATGCTGTCTATGGTGGCAATGGTAAATTCTTTGTAGTAGAAAGAGACTCCTCTTTTGATCCTACTGCCAAAAAGTTTATTTTTGAGATTGACCTCAAAGGTGCAACTAATTTGCTTGCTGATGATGCGCCAAGTTTACCAGAGGGTGAAACTCTAGAACAACAAACTGCGGATGATTTAGCAGCAGTGGGTATTCAAGCAGTTAATAAAATTAAAGTAACTAACTTACCTTCCATTGGTTACACTGCTGGAGATAAGGTGGAAGGTTTATCATTACTACCAGATGGACGGTTAGCGGTATTGAATGATAATGACTTCGGTTTGTTAGATGAAGAAATTCCTATAGATGGTACCATTCCTATCAACTCTGCTCCAGTACCAGTAGTTCTAGGTATTGTTGATTTCTCAACACTAAGTAATCAAATTGATCCTAGCGATAAAGATGATGGTTTGAATCTAAGTAACTGGCCTGTGTTTGGGTTATTTCAACCAGATAGTATTGCCTCTTTTGAGAGTAATGGTAAGGCCTATTATTTGACGGCAAATGAAGGAGACTCAAGAGATTATGATAATTTCTCAGAAGAAGTACGGGTAGGAGATGAGGAATATGTACTCGATCCTGAAGTTTTTGAAGTTGATGCCATAAAGGATGAAGCTGCTCTAGGCCGTCTGAAAGTAACAACCACAGAAGGGGATATTGATGGTGATGGGGACTACGACCAAATCTTTGCTTATGGGGGTCGCTCCTTTAGTCTTTGGGATGCCGCTGGCAACTTAGTGTTCGATAGTGGGGATGCTTTTGAACGTATTACTGGCAAAGACTTCCCCAATAACTTCAATTCTGACAACGATGAAAATTCTCTTGATACTCGTAGCGATGATAAGGGAGCTGAACCTGAAGCTATAACTACAGGAGTTCTAGACGATAAAACCTATGCTTTTATTGGTTTAGAACGCATAGGTGGAATTATGGTGTATGATGTTAGCGAACCCACTGAACCTAGTTTTGTACAATATATCAACAACCGTGATTTCACGGCAGATGTTGAGACCAGTGCGGTAGGAGATTTAGGACCAGAAGGACTTAAGTTTATCTCTCCAGAAGATAGCCCCAATGGGGAGGCATTATTAGTAGTTGCTAATGAAGTTAGTGGCACTACTACTATTTATGAGTTTACTGCTAACCAAACTCTTCAGGGAATTCCAGGAGATGATGACCTGATAGGTGGTACGGGTAATGATAAGATTAATGGTCTAGGTGGTAATGACAGTCTCAGTGGTCTCGGTGGTAATGATACTATTAATGGTGCTGATGGCAACGATGATATAAAAGGTAACCGTGGTGATGACCGTCTTATTGGTGGAAAGGGTCGCGATCGCCTCAATGGTGGTTACGAGAATGATACTATTTTCGGTGGTCATGGAGATGATACCTTAATTGGTCGTCTGGGTAATGACCAGATGTTAGGAGGTAAGGGGGAAGATATTCTCCGTGGAGGTCAAGGTCGCGATCGACTCAATGGTGGTGCGGGTAATGATATTCTAACGGGAGACGCAAGTATTGACCGGTTTATTTTTGCTGCTAATAGTAAATTTAGCCAGGCGAACTTAGGAGTAGATGAAATTACAGACTTTAACCCTGATCTAGATTTGATTTTGCTTGACTTGAAAACTTTCACAGAAATTACCACTGCTTCTGGTGAAAATATTGGGGATGAGTTTGCTACTGTAGAAAGTAAGGGTGATGCTGCTACTAGTGACGCTATAATTGTTTATAATTCTAATAATGGTACTTTGTTCTACAATGCTAATGGCACCACAAATGGTTTTGGAGATGGTGGTCAGTTTGCCACTTTAACTGGCGCTCCTGCTCTCACAACAGATGATTTTGTGATTAGATAATATTTCTATCTTGTTAGGACTTATACCGCTACTAATTAGGTCAAAGGTATAAGTTCTACAGGATTTTTTTTTGCATTTCTGAATTATTAGATGAATCTGATTGGAACTGGAACATCCACTGATGACAGAAGTTTTTAGGCAAGATAGACTCACTTCATTACTGTAGCTTCTGTAATGCTTAGGGTTTACTACAAGCTGATGAGAATAATTAACTATGATTTTGTTTACCTTGTCTCATGCTATTTTTGCAAATATGGTGGGAATGGCATTCTAAACATTACATAGGGGAACCGGGAACCTTGCATACTCTAATATTTTATATCATATTCGGATGATTACTTCTAATAATGATTCTGGCTTGATTATAAGCGATCATCTGAACATGATATTAGGTGGTGGGATCGATATTTTCATCGTTATATGTAACAGGGGTGTTAGTAGCTGGAGTTTAGACCATGGCAAACGCATCTAATTTTTTTGACAAATGACTAAGAAGATAGTTTCTCTTTGAAACTATGCGATCGCGAAGCGCAATGGAAGTCTATCGCTTTTTAAATCACTATCAAAAAATACCCAAACTTTTAACCGTCAAAACTATCAAATAAATTTCATAATTAAGACTTAAAAAAAACTACTTAAAACTGAATATTATAGTTTCCTTAAGTATAATTTTTATAGTAATAATAAAAATTTTTAACAATGAAACTCAAGCCAAAAAAGAGTATTTATGAGTATTTTAGTGAACTAGAATACCCAAGGGTAGATAGAACTAAACGTCATAAATTAATTGATATTATTATAATTACGATTTGTGCTGTAATTTGTGATGCGAATACATGGGTGGATATAGAAGCTTATGGTGAATCTAAATATGAATGGCTAAAAAGTTTTTTAGAACTGCCTAATGGAATTCCATCTCACGATACATTTGCGCGAGTTTTTGCACGTCTAGACCCAGAAAAATTACAGCAATCCAAAAAAAATCTTAAAAACCCATTCACATGGTCAGTGCCTGGGCAACAGCAAATCGCCTAGTTTTAGGTCAAATAAAAGTAGACAATAAATCAAATGAAATTACTGCAATTCCCAAACTCCTCAAAGTTTTATCTATTTCTGGTTGTTTGGTGACTATTGATGCTATGGGATGTCAAAAAGAAATTGTTAAACAAATTACAGAAAAAAATGCTGACTATGTAATTATTTTGAAAAAAAATCAAGGTGATTTTTATCAAAGGGTGGAAAAATTACTAAATAAATTATTTAAAAATGAAAGAGAAAAAAGCCCACAAAGTGATTATTGTATATCTGATTTAACTCGTGGTCGTATCGAAGGTCGATACTATTATATGATGAGTAATATTGTGGATGAAGTCGATCCATTTGGGGAATGAAAAAATCTCAAATCAATTGGCTTCGTCGATTACTTTCGCTCTGAAAAAAATGGGGAAATAACTAGAGATACGAAGATATTACATTAGTAATTTAGATAATAATGCTGAAGTTTTAGCTGAAGCTATTCGTGGTCATTGGGGAATTGAAAACCAATTAAATTGGGTTTTGGATGTTCAATTCCAAGAAGATGATTCTAGAATCAGAAAGGATAATGCTCCAGAAAATTTCGCAATAATCAGGCAAATAGCTTTAAATTTATTGAATCAAGAAAAAACTGTAAAAACCAGAATCAAAAATAAACGAAACAGAGCTGGATGGAACAATAATTACCTTCTCAAAGTTTTATTCAGTCCATAATAAATTAGAGAATACAAACAAGGAAAAATATTCCCTAGAAGGATTTTATTTTACTGTGAAGTAGTAGATATAGTTATTTTAATTAAGAATGAAACAATTTTTCCCATGAAATCCTTTCATAGCAAGAAACGCTGATCTCAATCTCAAGTGAAACGACTATATATTATTTATTTTACTTTGATTGCTTAAACATGATTGTATACTGTTAGTTTTCACAAGAAAAGTCAAACAATAATATTTGATGCTCCTCAAAAAAAAGTGATTGCAGACTATAATGTTTGGAATAAAACTCAAACATTATTTGCTTTTGATTTCATCAATCAAAGTGATTGCAGACAGATAGAACAAATATAAATACTCCCATATCAGTTATCGTTCAAGGTCTAGCGCGATTGCATAGCGCAGAACGGAGTTTGATCGCTAACTCGAAAATAGCGCTTGTGAAGCGTGAGCTAAGATGTCTCACAGACCCCATTCTCAGAACCTAGTCTTGGTCATTTGTCAAAAAAATTAGATGCATTTGCCCTGGTCTAAACCCCAGTTAGTAGGGGTGGTAGTGCTATCGTTTTCTATTTTTCCTATATTTGTGAATTCTATTAATTCATCCCCTATTTCAACAATAGCAATTATATTATACCGATGCTACTAGATTTGATATAACTGCAGCTAGGGAATAAGTTTTTTCGCTCCTATCCTATTCCCTAATTAGATGATTAAGGAATTATTAATATTGGTGAATCTAGTTTCTATCTGCTCTGAGGTTGCAGATAAATTTTCTAAAGTGACTACAAATATATCATTCCAGAATACTGAAGTGTTACCATCAACAGTATTCAAAGTGAAGCTTTGTTCATTAGTGGTTAGTCCATTACCTAATACAAGGAAGTCTTCAGTAACATTAAAGTCAGTAATAACATCTATTCCTTGGTCAAAGTTAACCAGGAAGGTATCGCTACCAATACCTCCAGAGAAAGTATCATCACCCTCCCCTCCATACAATAAGTCATCACCTGCTTCTCCTAAAAGAGAGTCGTTTCCTTGGTCGCCACACAATACATCATTATCCTTACCTCCTAACAAAGTGTCATCACCTTCCTCTGCATACAATGTATCCTGATCTTGATTACCAAACATAAGGTCGTTTCCTGTACCACCAAATAACTTGTCTTTATGACCTTGCGTTCCCAATGTTGCTACAGGTAGAGGTTTTTCACTGTCACCATATATGGTATCATCGCCAACACAACCACATATAATATCATTACCTTGATCTCCAAACATGAGGTCATTCCCTGAACTACCATACATTAAGTCATCATCTTTACCACCTCGTGCTGTATCATCGCCTTCACCACTAATAATAACGTCATCAGCATCGTTGCCAGTGAGGTAGTCATTTCCGACACCACCATTAATGTAGTCTTCATCCTCACCAAAAATATTATTGTTGCCACCAAAAATTGTATCATCTCCGTTTTCTCCTAAAAGAGTATCGTTTCCTTGGTCGCCAAAGATGCTATCATTATCTTTACCACCATAGATGAAATCATTTCCTTTACCTGCATTCACTATATCATCTCCACGATGACCTGCTATAATATCCTTGCCGCGACCGCCATAAGCCAAATCTTTTCCTATTCCCTCTTCTGATGAACTTGAATTAGGATCTGTAACAATCTTGTCATCACCATCGTCACCAAAGAGCGTATCATTACCTTTTTCTCCGAAGATTGTATCATCACCTTTACCTCCATAGACTTCATCATTATCCTTACCGCCCATGACGGTATCATTGTCTCGGTTTCCATTTAATAAATCATCACCCCTACCACCATTGAGCAGATCTTTCCCTGTATCATCTTTGTCATTATCACCACCAGTACCTCCTATAAGTAAATCTTTACCTTGATCTCCTAGTAAGGTATCATTGCCAACATCACCTGATATTGTATCATCATCCTTACCTCCACGAACTGTATCGTCACCTTTTCCGCTCTTTATATAATCGTTTTGTTCATCACCACCAAGAAAGTCATTGCCACGATTACCCATAACTGTATCTTCACCCTTTCCACCAAACACAGTGTCACTATTATCTGAAGCGTTGATCTGATCGTCACCTGCCAAGGCATCAAAAGTTACTTGAGCTGCTTGAATCAGGTCATTACTTTCAATATCTTCGCTATCTTCTGTACCAAATGAAAGCTGTTCAAATTGGGAATTCATATCTATAAAAGGTACAACAGGTAAATCTACAAATGGTCTAGGTGGAGGTGGAGGACAAGAATGGTCATGATCTATTTGAGACTCTTCTATAGTTTCTGAATTATTTGGAGTTACTTCTGGAGTTGCCGCTGGAGTTGGCGCTGGAGTTGGAATAGAGACCACTTCTACGGAAATATTTGCTGCTTTCAAGAGATTGCCAAAAATATCATTAGCAACATAAGGAATAGATGCCTCACCTTCAAAATCGTCCACGGGGGTAAAAATAACGTTGCCTTCATCTTCTAGGGTAAATGTGCCTTGGTCTAGTAGTGTGAATGTTTTCTGTCTTTCTGAAGCTTCAGTGTCAAGGTCGATAGTGGTAGGATCGATATTTTCATCGTTATTGATGATGCTAAATGTGACGGGGGTATTAGTCGGGGTGGTAGTGCTGTCGTTTTCTAATTTTCCTATATTTGTGAATTCTATGGAAATATTTGCTTCGTTGGATACCTCTCCCAAGTTATCTTGAACAGTATATGTAATGGAAGTAGTAATACCAGTGAAAGTAATTTCAGGGGTAAAGGTTACCTTTCCGGTCTCATCTACTGTGTAGGTTCCTTCTCCTTCTACTACCTTTGTATTTTCCTGCTCTTCTGTAGATGGATCTAGGTCTATTGTAGTAGGGTCAATCTTGTCATAGTCATCAATATCGTTTTCAAGTATGTCAAAAGTGACTGGTTCTCCCTTTGTTGTACTGGCATTGTCATCAGTAGCTATGGCTGGCAGATTCTCAACTTCGACAGTTATCTGTGCTTCATTTGATTTTTGATTGTTGTCATCAGCAAC
>JAGGDU010000148.1 GCA_018457135.1 Trichodesmium erythraeum GBRTRLIN201
ACTTATAAATTTCCCCTGAAACTTTTCCAATAAAATATCCGTAATTTCTGAAAAATCAGCAGATTATTTATTAGCTCAACTTAAACTTTTCCAATAAAATATCCGTAATTTCTGAGAAACCAGCAGATTATTTATTAGCTCAACGAGGAAGCTTGAGACCTTAATTTTTTATTGATTTTTACTGAGAGTAAACTAACAAAATAAAAGATTATAGAGTTAAAGTTAATTAATAATTAATCCTGAGATTACCCAGAAAGTTATTGAAAGCTTAAGGAATTAATAGATAACTTCAACCAAACTAATTTTTCAGATAATTTTTTATGATAAAAAAGTCACAATTATTCTTTCTTAAAATTGACATTATTTATCACTCAGCTCCTCTTTTTAAACATTCAGCAGTTGACTTTATCTAAAATAAATTTGTAAAAAGTATTGAGAGATTTCAAGCTCTCATTATCAAATATAAATTAAAGTGAATCCATAAACCTTAGGTGTTAATAGCAAAGATTTTCAATGACTTCACAAAAAAACTTAAGTAGCAAGCGCTAATAGCTGAATGCTTACTAAGAATATTGGTTAAAATTAAATATTTTCTCGAAACTCTGCCAAAACCTCCATCAGATCACTCTGACAATGTATTGGCAATAAATCTATCAAAGGAACCTGCTTTCTACCAGCACCTAACTTAACAGGAACACCCTGTAATATTTCCATAACCTGAGCCTCTGAAGGTACTTCTTCAGTCAGAATAGGATAAAACTTTTCTGCCAAATTTAAATGTAGTTTCGCATCAGATAAATAGAGATGCCAACCAGTAATATCCATATAAACTTTATCCCCTATTTCTGCTGCCAAACTTTCAATTATTTGTGTTGTACTACCATTAGCCATAATAATAATTCAACCTAAATTTCGTAAGCTACATAATCACTCTAATTTTCTTATCCAGAATCCTTAGAAGTGGTGGTATAATCTGCAAGTACAAAAATATATAATCCATGAATTAACAATAAAAATACCCAACCACCTGTTACCCAGATAGCCCAAGGCCAACTTGCTGCTGTGACATTACGGAAGAACCATAAACCAGAATTACTAGCAGCAAAGGTAGCTACATGAATAGCAAAATTCATTCGATCATCCAACTTCCGGAACTCTGGATCATTACGGTCAGGTTTGCGAGGCCAACGAGGAGGCATAAAATACTCTTAAAAAATTTATTACTGTTCAATTTATTCAAACATTGTAAAGGCAACTCAGTAATTTGGAGATTATTTGAAAATATTCTTTATCTAAAAAAATATAGAATCCCTCATAACCAAAACTGCTATAACTATCAGTAAAAATAACCAGTCCATTTTTGACCCTTATAGGATTAGAGATTAGAGTTAATTAACAGAATCAGTAAATTACAAATATATGAAATCAAAGTATTAACATTCAAACCTTCCCAAAGTATTTAACAAAGCCCAGCAGTAGTATACCTGAATCAGATGAAATTACCTGGCCATAAATTAAACAGCAAATTAAAAATTGATTTTGCGTACTTCAATTTTAGTTTTGACTGAACTTTTGACTTTTGAGTTTTCATTTCACCATATAATCCCCAGACTTCCCGCCACTCTTACTCAAAAGACGAATTAACTCAATAGAAATAGACTTTTCCAAAGCCTTAGCCATATCATACAAAGTCAAAGCAGCCACAGAAACCGCTGTCAAAGCCTCCATTTCCACCCCAGTTTCCGCCTTAGTCTTCACCATTGCCCGAATCTGATATCCAGGTAAATGAGGATCAGGAATTAACTCTATGTCTATCTTTTGTAAAGGCAACGGATGACATAAAGGAATAAGTTGAGCAGTTTGCTTGGCAGCCATAATTCCTGCTAATTTAGCAGTACCCAAAACATCACCCTTTGGACTATTACCTCTTTGAATAGCCTCAAAAGTTTCAGGTAACATCCGCACTTGTCCCGCTGCTTCAGCTTGACGTATAGTCTGCACTTTAGTAGAGACATCAACCATTTTAACTGCACCCTCAGAGTCCAAATGAGTTAAATTTTGCTCAAATTTAGAAAAATCCCTTGTCATTCTATTTATTTATGCTATACTTATATTATTAAGTGCAAAAGAAAAACTGATTCCCAAAAAGTTTCATTTAATCTGATGCTAAAAATATGCAAAAGGGCCTGTAGCTTAGTGGATAGAGTGCGTGGCTACGGACCATGAGGTCGGGGGTTCGAATCCCTCCAGGCCCGTTTTAATGATTAATAGCATAAGTATCTTGCCCCCGACCAAAAGCAAATCTGATGGAATGGGGCAAGTTACTGTTTGACAAAGTAATAAATGTAGCGATCGCTATGGAAGCAAGAATAGCATCAATAGCAAACATACTTCTATAACCTATTTGTTCGGCAACAAGACCGAAAGTAGGTCCAGCTATAGCTATTCCTACATCAAAGCCACCAATACAAAGAGAGAAAAACTTGCCTCTTTGATCTGGAGGGCATCGGTCAGTCATCAAAGTAATCATCATTGGTAAGATTAAACCACTAGAAGACCCCCCCAAAATAGCTGCCAGTAAAATCATATTCCTACTATTTGCTGTCCACAAAGTCAACATACCCAATAAGCTAAATACTAGACCGCTACTAATAAAAACGCCACGACCAAATTTATCAGAAGCTCGCCCAGTAAAAATGCGAATGAGCAAATTAGTGATGCCCCTTACAGTATAAAAAATTCCAGCATTCAGAGCTATGCTATTTTCCTGAATATACAGTGGTAGAAAAGTAGTAGTTGTGCCAAATATTAAACCTACTATCAACATCACAAAAACAGGAACCAAAACCCTACGACTCCCCAATATTTGCCATAACTTTTGTTGCTCAAACTGATGGGAATGGAGATTTTTTTGTGCTATTGCAGATGATTCTGAAACAAGAATACTAAATAATAAGCTAGCAATTCCTAAAGTAGAGCAAACTATAAATAAAGGCACATACTCATTAGCTTCTACTAAAAAACCACCTACTGTAGGTCCAATAGCCATACCTATTGGAGTACATAAACTCATATAACCAATTAATTCTCCCCGACGACCAGGAGGAGACAAGTCAGCTACTAAAGCAGTATAACCAATGGTAACTCCAGCAATGCTAATGCCATGAAAAGCACGAACTAACATTAAAAAAAGAAAAGACTTGAATAGTAGATAACCGAGTGGGGCGATCGCTGCTACACTTGTGCCAACTATTAGAACCAACTTTCGACTTTTTGTATCTGCTATGGGCGCTAAAATAAATCGTGATAATAATAGTCCCATAGAAAAGCAACCCAAAACAAAACCAATTTGTTGTTTTGTGCCTCCGATATAATTTAGATATAGAGGCAAAGTTGGCAATAAAGTAGTTATACTTGACCAAAATAATAAACCAGCTAAAAATAAAATCATTAGACTGCGCTGTTGTTTAGGGTCAAGTGTTTTAAATACTTTCACAAATTTTGTAACCTTTGTTGATATACTCCCAACCGCGAACAGTCAGAGATTATTACAATATATGAAAAGTCTAGCATGATATCAACCGCTGTCCCGATATCTTTATCCTCCATGGTTTTTTTCCATAACTGACCACAATAACTTGACTTGTTACTTCTTTTGGAATCATATTTCAGTTATGAGATATTAGTGATGTTAGACCTTAGGAGTTAAAATATAAAAGGAATTTTATTTCTCTTAATTCTTCTTAAATATCTCATAAATTATTCCTAAATTTTATAGCTTTAACTTTTAAATTTTTAGTTTTAAATTTTTTGTTTTAACCAAGCTAAACCAGCAGCAAAAGTTTCAGCTAAAACACTAATCAAGCGATAAAATGCAACAGCACTCAAAACAATTCCAGGAGCAAATTTTTGCTCCAATAAAGCTAAAGCAGTTGCTTCAAATACCCCAACACCTCCAGGAGCTCCTGGAACAACTAAACCTAATAACCAGGCGAAACTAAAAGCACTAAATATCAATAAAATTTGATTAAATTCAATAGAATTAAATGCCAAAATTGTCAACAAAAATCCAGAACCTCGAAGCAGAACAAAACAAACTTCTCCCACAAAGGGCTTGATAGGATAACGTTCTAATACTAATTCATTGTCTGGCTCTAAATCAATTTTTTTAAACTTTAATTTAATTTTAACTAAACACTTAATGATTGGGTTTAAAATTCGTGGATGAATAATACAAATAACTGAAAAAAAACAGAATAATTGTAAAAAAAAACTTTCTTGAGTAGAGCCAACTAAAGCAACTATTAAAGCTGCTGCTGCCATTAACAGTGGTTCTATTAATACACTTAAAATAGCAATTTCAATAGGTACTCCTACTTTTTTTACTTCAGTAATACGCCCATAAAAATGCCATATATTTCCTGGTAAATACTTAGCAATATTCGTCAGCAGATATACTCTAATAGCCCAAGGAAAATTAACTAATTGATTAAATTCTTTAATAATCCAAAACCATACCCATCCAGACCAGACATGAGCCATTATTGTGATCAGAAAAGCAGTTCCTAAACTTATCCACCCAGAATCACTAATCCTAATTTGCAGAACTTGTTCCCAGTTGTCTTTCAGAGTTTTAACTAGAAAAAATAGGGTAGCTCCTAAAATAATCCATCGCAGATAAGGTTTAATATCCGACAAAACTTTTTTCATAAAGTACACAAATAACTCTGTTAACTCTGTTTATAACTGCTGAATATTTGTCTTTGCCCTCTAAAATCTGTAAGTTTTCAGCTAACAAATATTGCTTTTGGAGGAAATAAAAGTAATTTATAAATCGAGGGAAAATTAAAAGTTTATACTTAAAGATGATAAGTGTTTATAGGCAAATTATGATCAATTTTATTGATTTTTTTTGAGCTATTAATATGTTAGTTAATCATCATTTTTTTCAACTATAGCTATACACTAATCAAGTTTATTAATTTTTTTTCGAGATATTAATAATCTAGTTATTCGTCATTTTTTATTAAGCTTAGGAATCAGCCATAGTATATTCGCATTACCAATAATTTCCTGTGATTCAATTATCAATTGCTGTGCAGATAAAGACTTAAAAAGATTCATATATTCTCCATAATATATCAAATATATACGTGAGCTTGTAGAGGGTAAAGTTTCAATCCAATTTTTTAAATCCACTCGAATATTTAATTTATCTTTTTTTCCATCTTATTAACATATACATAATCATAACCTCAATAATAGTAAGCTAGAGGAAAATAATCACCATTGATAGAAAAAAAATTACCATGAAATGTAGAGTAAATAATTACTTCACCTCTATCTTGAATTTCAATCAATTGAACTATTGATATGTAGTGATATAATCCTTTCATGTATCCTTGGGAAGTTATATAATAAGTTACTAAACCCAAACTAACGCCTAACATATATATGAAAACTAGTAAGACTCTATTTTATTAAGCATGATTGATAAATAATCGAGAAAGAGTTAGGGAAAATGTGGAAAAAACACCAACTTTTTTGTAAAAAAATTAATTACCTAATCTATAGATTAGATATACAGATAATACTGCGAGAATAATATCTATAATTCTCAATCATACTTGATGATCATAAACGTTAATCCATAGATTTTAAAAAGCATAGTATAATAATATTCCTTTATTTAAAGCTATCTGCTTTCTATCCCTAATAACGAAAAATTAATATATTCATATACCTCCAAAATTTATTCTGTAAAAGTACAAACAATAGGATAAAATTAAGACTCAATAAAATAGGAAACTATTCCTTTTTTATTATAGGTGAGATAAACCTATTAAAAATATTGAATATCAACTATATCACCGTAAGCATTCAATAGCTGAATAATTACATATTAACTGAGATAAAAAAATTGGCTTATACAATTTTTGCAATTTTGTTTACAGCTAGTCATTTTTACAGTTATACCAAATCAAAAAAGTTCTTACATTGTTAATCTCCATATTTCTACAAAATTTTTTGAAAATGGCATTAGACTTCTGAGAGTCAAAGGAGTTTAGTTATAAATATCACTATATCTATAGAGCTACTAATTTTTTAATTCAGAGTTTTAGTCATAAAAATACTGTTCCGAGTAGAACCATCCATTGGAACAAAATTTTTTTCATATAAAATTAGAATATTAGTATTGTAGTGAGATAGTAGTAAAGTGAGCAAATCTACAACTATAAATTCTGATACTAGAGTTAAAAGCAGTCAGTTTTTTTTGGTGATTAAACTACAAGTTTAATGAATAATTGGTAAATGCATTCTATTTGCTGCTTTAGTTCCCAAATAATTGCATTCTCAAGAGCTATAAATTATTGATATTTACTATTACATTTATATTCAACATTCTAAGATAAACTTAGATGAAATCTCCTGTAACTGATAACTGAAATGACATTCTTTAATAAAGATGAGCAACTCAATATTCTGGGTAAAGATATTATAGAAGCAACCCAGTTAGAATTTTCAGAATTAACTTCCGAGGCAATAGCTATAACTTGGTTAGTCTACAATTCACCAATAACCAGAAATATTCAGAATGCCACAGAGTTTTGGCAAAAGCAAGTGCGGGGTTGGAGCGATCGCGGTGATGAGAAGATGTATGCAGGAGGAATGGTCCATTTATTTTACCTTGTGGCTATTTATGAATGGTTAGAGAAAGGAATGGTCAAAACTTCACCAGAGCTAGAAAGAGCAATTCGAGATATGATTCTTTCTGCAAATCATGATGGGACCAGTCTAGTTGTAGATGTTTTAACTGGAACTACCAGTGGACCTGAATTATCACCGGGACCTTTTCAAACTTGGAAATATCAACGTAATTTTATCAACCGTTATTTTCAATCTCTCAAGTGGCCTGAATTAAAATCTATTAATGTTAATCAAAAAACATGGTTTTATGGGCCTTATGGCCGAGAACGGATTTTCCAAGGACTATTGATGGAAAATCGAAATATACTTACAACTAATGCAACAGCTCGTCTATTACATAGTATTGTGGGTGGCATTGCAGTATCCCGTCAAGCATCAGGAAAAATAATGGATTTGTTACAGAAAAATCTTAGCCAACAAGATGCAAAATATGTAACCAAAAGTCAAACTATAGGGTTTTTAAAAGAAAGTCTTCCTCAAAATGCTAAGATATGGTCTAGAGAAATTGTGGATACTCATGTACATCACAATTTTGCTTATATAGAGTTACCAAATCTTCTGCCATATCTTTTAGTTATATTTACAGAAGGCAAAGAGATTAGCAAGAATGAGAGGATATTACCTTATATTTCTCAAAAGTTTGTAGAGGCAATGAAAAAATTGTCGCTAAAATGACTAAAAAATTAAGCTACGGTTCTAGGAAATTTCATTTACGTATTTAGGGCTAACATTTAAGCTATGGAAATCTTATTAGGAAACTCTTGTAATACAACTGGCAAATATTTATCTATCCAGTAAGACCTACCGAAATTGTTTAGTTGTTTTGTGTAGAATAATTTGATTTAACTACAGCTTGCTGAATAAATATAGAATCCTGATATATCATTAGTTTAAGTATTCCTAGATATGGAAAAAAGTTATTATCTACATTTCACCATACTATTAACCTTTAATCTTGATATTTGCCTTCAACCGAAGCCGGAAAAATGTATATAAATTAACAAGCCGAATTGTTGCAAAAGTTCTTCTATTTCTATTCTTTTGATCGACTCTTAAACTTTTAAAAAAAGCCTTCACTATTCAATTTAACAAAAAAAATTAGTCTTAATTTTATCCTTCTAAAGCCATGCTTTATAAGTATCTTTACTGATATAAAACCTGAGCATTATACAAAATTCATCTGTTAAGTCTTCAAGAGCCTTTTACCTGGAAAAAAGTTTCTTGAAAAATACTTTATTTTTGAGTACTTAAATATTTTCACTTAGTTACTATATTATTCATCCATTCTCTCCTAATATCCGCAATGTTGTCAGAAGTTTACTTGTGATAAGGGATAGGAATAGCCTTTTAAGGTAAGAAAAAAATATTCAACATCAGCCTCATAAGAATTCAAACCTTAAACCTTAGGCCTCAGAGATATGCAGTGATAATGTGAAAAATAAAACAACGGAGAGGGAGGGATTCGAACCCTCGGTACGGGGTTCTCCCGTACAACTCATTAGCAGTGAGCCGCTTTCGACCACTCAGCCACCTCTCCTGGGGTTACGATTTTCTACTATAACAAATGTTTTTGATTATGGCAAGACCAAACTCCTAATTTTTTTATTTGTTATGAATGTGGTCATAACTATTCGAGTCTTAATATTTTGTTAATAAGTTATCTACCAATAATATCACTCAAAATAATATAACTGAAAAAAATATTAATTAATTTATTTGAGGTTTGACAGTAGTGTTATCTGACTTACTAAATGCCTATCCAAAATTAAGCATTAAGAGTTAGAAGACGAATAAAATTTAAACTTGTTCCGTGAAGAGATAGATTAATTACCTATCACAAAAGCATAACTTTAGTCAAGGAGTTAAAAGTAGGCAAATGACCCAGCGACTACCTAAATATTTTTGCAGAAAGCAATAGCTAAGTTTATGATTATAAAATTTGAGATTAGTCGTTAAATTAGACAATTGACAATAGACAGAACTATGTTAAACTACTAAATGTTCATTTTTATTAATTGAGAAAATTATCTATTCAGAGACAAAATAATATATATTCTTCAAGATGTAAAAGTATTCCCAACGGTGCATAATTATCAATATCTAAAAATTGTATCTGTTGTCCCAGAAATTTTCCTGCCCTAACCTTCTGAAACCGGAATTATCTAATCAGATGAGAGTTAGTAAATGGGAACAATAAAAATCCTTGGAATGTCTGATTGACAAGGGTTAAATTTTTCCTACAAATATAAACAAAGATATAAATGAACGAAAAAGGTCATCTATACAGAATCTAAAAATTAGCTCTTTGAGCGAATAACACATAAATTAGCAATAGTAAACTCTAAAAAACGAGGTAAGCAAGTGACTAGCTTAATTGACGGCAACATTAACGACCTAATTAATAATATCCCCGAAGAAGAACAACCTGATGGTGGATTTGATACACTCCCAACTGTAGACAGACCTATAGAAGGAGGAGATGGAGGCAGAGACATACAAGGAGGCCCAACAGCAGACGCTATTGAGGGATCTACTGCATCGGATGTTGTTTCAACAGGGGCTGGCGACGATCTAGTGGCAGCAGGTGATGGCGATGATGATGTTTTATTAGGTACTGGTGATGATACTGTATTGGCTGGTACTGGCGTTGACACCATCTCAGGTAACCAAGGAAATGACTCCGTAGCTGGAGGTGCAGGAGATGATCTTCTCTATGGTGGTAAAGGTGATGATAGTGTAGAAGGTGGTGAAGGAGCAGACTTTGTCTTCGGCGATCGCGGAAGTGACCTAGTACAAGGTGGGGCCGGAGATGACGTCGCACTGGGAGGGAGAGATTCTGATACTGTAACGGGTGATGAAGGTAATGACACTCTAGATGGAGGTAAAGGGGATGACATTCTATCTGGAGGTGTAGGGGATGACTTCCTATTCGGTGGAAAGGGTAGTGATACTTTAACAGGTGGCACTGGAGCTGATAAATTCCTCTTCTATTATAATGAGGATGGTAGTTACGGACTTGACTCCTTAACAGACTTTAATAGGGATCAAGGAGATAAGATAGGTATAGTTGTTAATAACTTCGGTGGCGGCAACTTTGAGGCTTTGACAGGAGCACGTCCTGGCGATTCATTATCAGGAGCACAGTTTGCGGTTGTTGAGAACTTTAGTCCTAATGAGGATGGAGCTAATTCAGCAGCAATCATCTATGACCCTGATACTGGTTTAGTATACTACAACCCAGACGGATCAGCAGTTGCAGGTAATGAAACTCCAATTGCTCGGGTTGATAATACTGTTTTTGATAGTAATAACCCATTACAAGGTACTGACTTTGAAATCTTCTAAGTCTAGTTATTAATTAATAAATATGATTTTAAATGTGGGTATAACCCAAAAATGAAGATACTGAGTCCCTCCTAACTTTAGGGGGGAATTTTGTTTTAGCTAAGTTGAGAAGTCTGCTTTAATTGTTTTGAGTCAAATATTTACAGCGGTTTTCATTTCAGTACACCACAGTAGGGGGTAATGGCATATAGCTTGGCGCCATGGGCTTCGCCTTTTTTCTGACGGAATGCTCGGCTTTCGATGTTGGGGAAAGCCGTTAGTGAATCTTTGCCCCAACAAAAATGCACCTACTAAATATGTTGGTTCTGCGCAGCATTTTGTAGAAACTAATTAACCGCAAATTCACTATGGGAACTTACCTCTACTGGATGAAAACCCAAAACAATTTGACTTTTAGGAATACCTGCATTCACTAAAAATTTTGCAATACCATCTTCTAAACCATTTATTTTCATGAGTCCAGATTTTATTACCAATAATTTCTAAATGTACAATACAACGATGTAACCTTCGCCTATTTTCCCAGCCCCAAGTCAGAAACAAATAATACGACTTATCCTCACTGAAAATCAAATGACGTTTGACTTTTCCATAGGGATAAGGAAGGTTTGCATATTCTTTTAAAATAGGATAAATAATTTCATCATAGTTTGTGATTGAATCCATAGTAAAATTACTTACTCTACTTGGTCAAAAACTAACAAATTTACAATACTTCGTTTTCAAAGTAGCTTACCAATAGGTTCTTCAAAAATATCTTCATAAGCTGATTGTTTAATTGCTAAATATAATATTCTGGATTCTTGCTTATCTCTTAAAATTTCCCTATATAAAATATATTAACCTAGAGCTTTTTCTAAATCATTAATTAGAAATGCATTAATAAAGTTTTTAATTTCTACAGCAATTTTTGGGTTACTTTTATCTGTGATAATTAATTTTTTAGATCCCAAATCTACAAATAAATTTTTTTTTGCTAATAGATAAAATTAAAGGGTCGTCTTTAATATTCCAGCTATCTTTGATTAAAGCATTTTTTACTGTATTGTGATAAAAGTTTTTGGCTGACATCAGTCTTTGTTTCTAAAAAGATAAATTAATCTATAGTAATCCTAAATGATTTGTGAAAAAAACTGTGGAGGTTTGGTCTACAAACTCTAGCAGAAGGGGTTTGGTCTCCAAACACTTACAATAAAATGCTACAACCTAATTTAGGAATGCTTTAATATCCTATATTGATATTTGACGATGAAAATAGAAAAATATCTCAGATTAGCAAAATCATATTTGACTAAAGGCAATTTAAGTCAGGCAATAGAAATATGTGAACAAATATTAGAAATACAACCAAACTCCGCTCATGCTTACAGAATATTAGGGGAAATTTACCAAGCAGAAGAGAATTTTGAAAAAGCTATGTATGCTTATACAAAAGCTGTGGAGATTCAACCAAAATATGCAGAAGTTCATGCTTTTCTCGCTTGGTTATACAGTCAGAAAAAATGGCTGAGTGAAGCAGCTAATCAATATCAAAAAGCGATTAATTTAGGACTAAAATGGCCAGAATTATATTATAATTTAGGTAATATATTCTATCAAGTTCGATATTTTGAATCAGCAATTCAATGCTATGAAAATGCAATTGTTATCAAACCGAATTACATTAATGCTTATTTGGGTTTAGGCATTATTTTTGAAAGGGAAAGAAATTATCAAGCGGCAGTTGATATTTATAGAAAAGTCATAGAATTAAACCCAGATTTTGTAGAAGGATATAATAATTTAGGTCGTATTTTAGCTAATTGGAATCGAAGGTCAGAAGCTATTGAGGTTTATCAACAAGCTTTAGTTTTAAAGCCTGATTCAGCAAGTTTATATAATAATCTTGGTTTTACTTTATTAAATGAAAATCCTATAGAGGCGATCGCTGCTTATTATCGTGCTATAGAATTAGACCCATTATTGATCAAAGCCCATTATAATTTGGGTAAAGCATTACAAATAATTGGGGAGCATGAATTGGCAGTAAAATCTTTTCAAGAAGTTATTAGATTGAAGGGAAAAAAAGATAATTTATTGGTTTATAGTGATTGTGCTTTTTCTCTAATGACTATAGGAAAGTTTCAAACTGCTTTTGTTTACTTAAAAAATGTAATTACTAATAATAAGTTTGTTGATGGTTGTTGGCAGGTATTAGAGTCGAAGTTAGGTAATTTGGAGCATATAGAATATGATAAAATGTATTTAACAAAAGTAGCTGTGTTGAATTTTATTAAAGAGCTAAAAAAGTTAGATATTAATTCAGAAAATTATCAGCAATCTTCTCAAAAAATATCTCGGTATTTGCTGAGTTATTATATTAATTTTGGCAATGTATTGATGGAAAATGAGTTTTATAAAAGTGCTGAAAATATTTATCATAAGGCGTTAAAAATTAAACCAAATTCGGCAGATATTTATTGGTTATTAGGGAATAATTTGGCTAAACAAAAACGGTTAAATTCAGCAATTATTAGTTACCAAATAGCTCTGCAAATTTTACTTAATGAAAATAGAATTAATCAGACGACAAAGATTTATTTTGAGTTGGGTAAGATTATGGAAAAACAGCAAAGATGGCAGGCAGCAAGAGATTATTATAGTAAAGTATTATCCGGAAAAGTAGAAGATATATTAAATAATGATTTTAATAATGATTTTTTGCCTTATCCAAAGTTAGAGGGATTATATTTATCTACAAAAGATTGGTTGCAGAAATTAGATGGTAATAATTATCAGAAACGATATAAAGAAGTAAGATTAGAAAAATTAGCAACAGAATATAGAGAAGAATCTATAAAATCTCCTATTAAAGTAAGTGTTGAAAATAAGAAGAAAGATTTAGAATGTCTTGGGTTAAATTGTAGTGCATGTTTAAAGCAAATTTATCAGTGGTTTGACCCAAAGTCTCCTGCTCAAGGGATATATAGTCTTAGGGATCAGGGTGAGTTTAGTCAAGATATTGATTTGCTGAGTCAGGAAATATCACTTTTAAACCCCCTTGAAAAAGAGGGGAAAAAATCTCTAACTCCTGGGAAAAATGAGAGGATGAGTCCTTCTTCCCTAACATCTGTAAGTAAGGAGGAAAGTATACTTAGTTTGACAAAAGATACAAAAAATGATAAAGAAGGGCTTTCTTACTTTCAGAAACTTTCCCGGAGTCCTACCTTCGTGACTACAGTACCGGAGGGAAGAGCTTGGATAATGCCCAAGAAAAATTACTGGAGACTATGTTACGGCATTGCTATTATGACTCCAGATAACTATTTATTGTCAGACTTGTCCAGAGAATATCCATCTCCATTGCCAGGATGTACAAAGCATGACCCAAGTCAACATCGGATTTTTGGTTTTGAAGAACTGCCCCCCCTAGAGAAAATTAATGGTAAGGTAGCAGTATTATCGGTGTTATCAGGAAATGTCTATTTTCATTGGATGGTAGACCTACTGCCAAGAATAGAGATATTGCGTCAGGGTATTAATTTAGAAGAAATAGATTGGTTTATAGTTAATGACTATCAACAACCTTTTCAACGAGAGACATTAAAAACTCTTGGTGTCAAACAAGAGAAAATTTTGGCAAGCGATCGCCATCCTCATGTTCAAGCAACAGAATTAGTCGTCCCTTCATATCCTAGTTATCTGGGATGGTTACAACCCTGGGGATTAAAATTTTTAAGAGAAGTATTTCTTAGAGGTATAACTAATAATAAGTCATACTTTCCGGAAAAAATATATATAGGTAGAGGTAATGCTAAGTATCGTCGAGTAATGAATGAAGCAGAAGTAGTAGATATATTACGCCAGTTTGGTTTTACTTATGTTACTCCAGAGTCAATATCCCTAGAAAATCAGATTAGCACTTTTGCCCATGCCAAAATCATAGTGGCCCCTCATGGAAGTGGTTTAACAAATATAGTATTCTGTAACCCAGGGACAAAAGTTATCGAACTTTTCTCACCCCACTATCTCAGATACTATTATTGGCATATTAGCCAATTATTAGGACTTGAGCATTACTACTTAATTGGTGAAACATTTAGTTGTTATCCAATGAGAAATATAATGTATGAAAGTTCTTTAGTGGAAGATATTTTAGTGAATTTAGATTCATTAAATCAGATGCTAAAAGTTGTAGATATTTTTTAAGATTATCCTTATTTGAAAAAAAAAGGGGGGAGGTGAATGAAATAGAATAAGAAAGTAAGTTATTTCAGTTTTTAATTATGAGTGATAAGTTAACAGTGTCTAAGGCTGAGTTAGGAGAGTTAAAATACTGAATTTTATTTTTTCCTCAACAAAAATAGCAGAATATTTGATACTGAATTTTCTGGCAAACATTTAGTTTACTCTTTGTGTTTTTATCATCTTCTTTGTTAAGTTAGAAAATACTGATCAAGTAAATCTTAAGGAAAAAAACTGTTACTTGTTAAGTTAAGGTCTGTATAGCATTACAAAAAATTGGATTTCTATACTAGCCTAACCTCAAGCTACAAGTGCTTAAGGTTTTGTTTGTAAGTGTTTTTTTTGAGACCGTCAAACCCATAAATAAACTTAATTAATAGTAGCTAAAAAAAAAGAATATGGCATCAATAAATCCTCAGGAAACTGCAGCAGAAAATTTCCACAAAAAAGCAGAAGCTTATTTAGCAGAAAAGAAATTTGACGAAGCGATCGCCTCCTGCGAATTAGCAATAAAAATAGAAGATAATTATTTTCCTGCCTACAAAACTTTAGGGAATACTTGGCAAGCTCAAGGAAAATTAGCAGAAGCAGAAAATTGGTACAAAAAAGCGTTAGAAATCAAATCAAATTGGCCGGAAATATATGCTAATCTAGGCAGTTTATATGCCATGCAGCAAAAATGGGAAGAAGCAATATCCTATTATCAAAAAGCTGTAGATATCAAACCAGATTTTGCTGGTGCTTATCGCAATATGAGGAAAGTATGGTTAAGTTTAGGCAATCAAAAATTAGCTACATATTGTCAGTATAAAGTATTGTCTATAGAACCAGAAAAAGCTACCTTTGAAGAATTTATGAATGTAGGGAAAACTCTGGAAAAGGAAGGTAGCTTAAATGACGCAATATCTTGTTATCGAATGGCAACTAAATTAAATAGTAATTCATCAGAAGCTTATCAAAATTTAGGAGAAGCTTTAAAAGAGCAAGGAAACTTAGATGAAGCGACAGTCTGTTGTCGGAAAGCGATAGAATTAAAGGTAAATGGTAAGAAAATAGAAAATTCAGATGATACTTTAGGAGCAGCGAGTAAATACAATTTAATTTCTAGTCAAGAGTTAAATTCTGGAGATACTTTAGTTGGTAGTTTAAGTAGTAATAAAGTTAATGGTCATAACACTCTTGTGAGAGCAACTATCCCAACAACTTCTCCGACGGTTAATGCTGAAGATATAGAAACTTATATGGTAGAGGCAGAGACTTACGTTAACCAGAAAAAATGGGAACAAGCAATTGCTGTAAGTAAGCAAGTTATTCAAACTAAAACAGAACCCAAAGCTTATAAAATAATTGGTAATTCTTTACAAGCTATGGGTAAATTACAAGAAGCATTAGATTGGTACAATAAAGCATTAAAAATTAAGCCTGATTTTGGAGAAGTATATGCAAATATAGGAACTATATTTGCTCAACAAAAACAGTGGGGACAGGCTATACAAAATTATCTAAGAGCAATTGAAATTAAGCCAGAATTTGCGGGAGCATATCGAAACTTAGCGAAAATTTATACTCAGGTTAATAAGTCACAAGAAGCAGCAGAATACCTATATCAGGCAATAAGATTAGAACCAGGAAAAGCTACTGCACAAGATTTTTTATTCACTGGCAATACTCTGAGTGAAAATGGTAAATTAGAACAGGCGATCGCTTGTTATCAACAATTAATATCTGCTGATCCAAATAGTTTTGAAGCTTATGAAAAACTAGGAGATAGTTTACTAAAGCAGGGGCAGTTAGAGCTAAGTTTACAGAATTATAAAAATGCTCAAAAACTAAAACCATATTCTACAGAAATTAAGCAAAAAATTGGAGAAATTTATTACAGATATGGAGAATATTTCCAAAAAAAAGAAAAAGTAGAAGAGGCAGTAAAAGCTTATCGTCAAGCAATAGAAAATTATCCACAATATGATATACCTTATGGAAAATTAGGAGAAGTTTTTTCCCAACAGGAAAAATGGGAAGAAGCTGTCAAAGTATATGAAAAAGCAAGTCAAATAAAACCAGATAATTCTTGGTATTATAACAGCTTAGGAGAAGCTCTAAAGAAGTTAGAAAAATGGGAAGAAGCTGTTATGGCTTACCGCAAAGCTATACAATTAAATCCTGACTTTTCTTGGTCTCATAATAACTTAGCAGACTGTCTAGTAAAACTAGGGAAACGGGAAGAAGCTGTTGTAGCCTATCGTCAAGCAATAAAATTAAAACCTGACTTTACTTGGTCTTATATTAATTTAGGAAATACTCTTTGGGAAATAGGAAATTGGCAAGAGGCGATCAACCCCTATAGTCGCGCTTTAGAATTAAAAGCAGATCTGCCAGAAACTTATCAAAAATTGGGACATGCTCTGAAAAAACGTGCTGAGTTAGATTTAGAAGAATCAATTAAATGGTATCGTAAAGCTATAGAAAATGACCCCGATAATGAGAAGCTTTATCACAAAGCGTTAGAGGTTAAGCCAGAAGACCACACACTTTATTTACAACTAGGGAATACATTAGTAAAAAAAGGAAAAACTCATGGAGCGATCGCCTTTTATCAGTTAGGTTTACAAATTAATCCAGATGATTCAGAAATTCAAGGGCAACTAGAAAAAATATTACCGAAAAAAAATACTTTAAGGGAAAAGAAAAAAGATAATAGGAAAAAGAATAAAGTTCCTATTTTTCCATTACCTTCTAGTCCTGTTATTGAAAAAAATGAAGAGAAAAAAGTTCCTATTTCTCCATTACCTTCTAGTCCTGTTATTGAAAAAGAAGATACCTATCAATTATGGCTTAAGGAAAACTTACCTAACTCAGACCAACTCAAGAAAATGTCAGAAAATTTAAAGATTTTCCGATACCAACCATTGATTAGTATTATACTGCAAGAAAAATCAGGATCTCCATACATTCAAAAGACGATTGAATCATTAATAAATCAAATTTATCCTAACTGGGAACTTTGCTATATTTCTGATAAACTTCCGCAAAATATAGAAGCAAACAACAAAATTAAATTAGTCATAAAAAGTGAAAATAGGGATATTGCTACAGACTTAAATGCGGCATTAGCATTAGCAACAGGAGATTTTGTTACTCTATTAAATCCTGAGGATATTTTAACACCAGATGCACTTTATGAAATGGTGTTATTTCTGAATAGATATCCAGATTCAGATATGATTTATTCTGATGAAGATAAACTGACCAGTGAAGGAAAATTAATTGAACCATACTTTAAACCAAATTGGTCTCCAGATTCATTTTTATCCCGAATGTATACAGGTCATTTGTGTATATATCGCCGAGAATTATTGGAAAAATTGAATGGTTTTCGAGTCGGATATGAAAGTAGTTATGAATATGATTTAATTCTCCGTTTAAGCGAAGTAAGTCAAAAAATATTTCATATTCCTAAGGTACTTTATCACAGCAGAATTCCGGAAAATGGAGGAGAAATAGATTGGGAAATATCAAAAGAAACTACTAAAAAAACATTAACTGAAGCATTAGCCAGAAGAGGAGAAATGGGAACAGTTTATAGTGTGCCCAACCATCCTGGTTTTTATCGAGTCCGATATCAAATATCAGAACAAAAATTAGTCAGTATAATTATTCCCACTAGGAATTTAGGAAATATTTTAGAT
This sequence comes from Trichodesmium erythraeum GBRTRLIN201, assembly GCA_018457135.1. Taxonomy (GTDB): domain Bacteria; phylum Cyanobacteriota; class Cyanobacteriia; order Cyanobacteriales; family Microcoleaceae; genus Trichodesmium; species Trichodesmium erythraeum. Next base: position 17,967 of record JAGGDU010000148.1, read on the forward strand.
AGATGTTTGGAGTCAATATTTACTCAAACTACCTATCCAAATTATGAAGTAATAGTAATAGATAATGGTAGTGATGAACCAGAAACATTATCTATTATTGAGAAGTGGAAAAATCAACAACCAGAACGTTTCAAATGTTATGAAAAGAATATTCCTTTCAATTTCTCCAAACTCAATAATTATGCCGTAGAGAAAGCAGAAGGTGATTATTTACTATTCTTAAATAATGATACGGAAGTCAAAACAGCCGACTGGTTAGAAGCAATGGTTGAGCAAGCACAAAGAGAAACAATAGGAGCTGTCGGAGCTTTATTATTATATCCAGACAATACAATTCAACACGCCGGAGTTGTACTAGGAATGCGAAGTGTTGCAGACCATAGTCACCGAGGTTTTTCTCCCACCGACGCTGGATACAAAGGTCAAATTATTTCTGTGAATAATTATTCTGCCGTAACTGCAGCGTGTTTAATGTGTCGGCGAGAAGTATTTGAGCAAGTGGGAGGATTTGATGAAGAGTTAGCTGTAGCATTTAATGATGTAGATTTATGTTTAAAAATAATATATAAAGGTTATCGAAATATTTATTTACCTCACGCCGTTTTATATCACCACGAGTCAAAAAGTCGGGGAGTAGAAAATACCGGAGAAAAACAACTACGTTTCCAACAAGAAATTCAGAATATGAAGCAAAGGTGGAAAGATTTAATAGACGAAGATCCTTGTTATCATCCTCATTTAACTCGACAACAAGAAGACTTTAGTTTAAGAGTTCAAACAAATGTAGAAGTTGCTCTTTCTATGTATGATAAAGATCCAGAAATAGTTGGATGTTCTATAGATGTACCATCACCAGGAGTAAAGCAAAATATTAGTTCTATTTGTATAGGTGGGTGGGTAGTTGGAAAAAAATCTTCTCCAGTCACAGTTAAACTAATTTCTTTAACTAAATCAGGTAAAGTTTTGCGGGAAGTTCCTGCTAATTTACATCGTCCAGATGTAGGTAAAATTCATCCTGAGTATCCTTATGCTCAACATTCTGGTTTTTGGGGAGAAATAGAAGTAATTGAGATTGCACCAGAGTCGAAAATTTCCTTAGAAGCTATTTTCAAAGATGGTTCTCATGTGCGACTGGGTATGGTAAGTTTTAAGTGTCCTAATTTGATTTAATTTGTTGAAATTACCTCATTCTTAAAGGGTGAGGTAAACTTTACTTAGTTAGCTATAACTTAAAAAGCTAGAGAACAAAAATATCAATTTAAAACTGTAGTTTTAACTGAATTGGAAAATGATTATCCTGACTTTTAGTATCAACTTTTCTAATGCAGTTTTGATGATTATTACTACTCGAAATATCCATAATGAATAGGATTAACTTCTTATCCTATTAAAATCTTAGTGATGATTATTACTACTCGAAATATCCATAATGAATAGGATTAACTTCTTATCCTATTAAAATCTTAGTTATGTAAAAGCCAAATGCTTTGGTAATAAGGGGTGGTACAGTATGACAAATTTGTGCATAGTTTTCCATTGTAGTACCTTTAAATATAAAGGGATAAGCAAAAGATTCAATACAGGTACATCCTCTAGGTGATACAAATCTATTTTCTTCAGGATGGATACAAGTTATTCCTCTTGTTCAATAAGTAGTATAAGAAGGAAGATATTTTTTGTCCTTCCATCGAAAAACCCTAACTGATAAATGAAACGAATCCCATTTAATTACTCATTAATTGAACCATCAGGCATAATAGTTCCCCTCATAATTACTCCACTTAAATCTGTATTAGTAATAATTGCACCTTCCAAATTAGCATTACTTAAATTAGTTTCTTGTTTATAACTTCTGAAAGAGAAACTATGAAAGTCCGCTCCACTTAAATTAGAATCAGCAAGATTAGCATATTCTAAGTTAGTACCATGAAGACTAGCATTGTTTAAATTAGCTCCTGCCAAACTTGCTCCCCAGAGTCTTGCTTCTAACAAATTAGCATCAGTTAAATTAGCATGATTTAAATTTGCTAGAGTTAAATCAGCTTCTAATAAACGAGTGCTAGTTAAATTAGTATTTGTTAAATTTGCTCTGTTGATATCTGCTCTATATAAGTTAGCTTTTTCTAAATTAGCTCCTGTTAAATTAGCTCCGGAAAGGTTAGCTCCATTTAAATCTGCACCTTGGAAATTTACCCCTGTTAAATTAGCTCCCGACATATTAGCATTCTTTAAATTAATGTCATGAAAATTTGCTCTGGTTAGGTCACATTGTTTCCATAAGAATGATACACACCAATTATATTCTAAAAGATGATTAACATCTTCATAATTAGCTCCCATAATTGGCGCAGATAAACTCAAGTATATGAAAGAAATGACAAAAGTAACAGTTGCTAAAAATTTCATTGCTAAAGTTATTTTAATTGAACTTAAACTAATTTTTTTGAATTGAGTCAGCAAACTTTATCCAAAATAGATAAAATGAAAAGTCCGCTAGTACAACTTAAAACATAATCATAATATGTATAAATAAATTGTCTAACGAACTAATCAAAGTTGTGACCCTTGCTATTAATTAACCAAGACGTAAAGCATAATCATCAGAATTTACTACAAGAATGTTATTTTCAACATTTTCAATAGAAGTTTGTTTTACTACTCCTAATATAAAACTATTGTCAAGCAGTCTAATTACTGTATCATTATCTATGAATTCATAACTTAAGCCCTCAGAAGAGGTAAATTCAGCAATGACAATAATCCGATCATTATCTCCAACATTAAAATCAGTAATCATGTCAGCTTCCTCTATTTCCTCTATTGCAGTATTACTTCGCAGAATAAAACTATCTGCACCCGCACCACCTGTCAGGATATCAGTACCATGATCGCCAATTAGATAATCATCTCCCATTCCACCTGTTAATTCATCATCTCCTTTTCCACCTCGCAACCAGTCATTACCCTCTAAACCGAGAAGAGAATCATTACCTTGATTTCCACTGATGAGGTCATTACCATCACTACCTGTTATCTCATCATTACCTTTTAAACCCATCACTACTGAGGATTCATCCACTTGATTTATTACAATTACATCGTCACCATTAGTAGCTTGATTTTCATCTTGTGTAATTTGAGATTGGGATCTCTCAGGTTCTATAGGATCCCCAATGTCTGGAGTGCTATCATCACTATCAGCATTATTCTCAGAATTTTCATCCATTGAGATCAGATATTTGACCTTATTGGTGCCATCTTTATTTGCTAATTCATTGAATAAATCAGAATCAGTAACAAGGTCTGATTCTCTACTAGAAATATTTCCCTCTACTACCCTAGCTATGAGAATACGATCGCCTTCTTGAATCTCTTGCAGAAAATCAAAACCATCACTCACCTTACCAAACACAGCATAACCACCATCTAATTGGTCGCTGATATCTTCTAAGGCGAAGTAAAACTGTGAAGAGGCTGTATCTAATTCTTGAGTACGAGCCATAGCTATTACCCCTGCTTCATGGGATAAAGCAACTGCTTCATCAGTTTCCTCGTTATAGACAATTTCTCCTGTCTCTGCGATTTTGATTTCCAGAGGTATTTCTCGTTTCTCATCTGTTTCTAGATCAATATAACCCCCCCCGCCTAAATCTTCAATGGGAAAATCGGGGTCTCGACCTTGAGGGTCCCCACCTTGAATCACAAACCCTTCTACAAATCGGTGGAACGCTAGAGAGTCATATACATTTTTCTCTACCAAGTCAGCAAAGTTAGCTGCTGTTACTGGAGCACTTGAGGTATTAAGTTGAATGGTAATTTTTTCTCTTTGGCCAGCTTCTTCTTCTTGACTTTCAGTATCTTCTTCTTGACCTTCAGCTTCTTCCTGTTGACCTTCAGTATCTTCTTCTTGGCTTTCAGTATCTTCTTCTTGACCCTCAGCTTCTTCCTGTTGGCTTTCAGTATCTTCTTCTTGGCTTTCAGTATCTTCTTCTTGGCTTTCAATATCTTCCTGTTGGCTTTCAGTTTCTTCCTGTTGTGATGCCTTCTGTATTACCATTTCCACTACCACATCTTGGTCTGATAGATCCGGTAAGTCCAATTGTTCTAAAAACTTTTGTGTCTTGTCCATTAGTCTATTAACTCCTTAATTATCCATAATTTACCACTTCATTAATTATACTCAATTTTTAATCTAACTGTCCATAAAAAGTGATGAGGGGATCAAAGATCATTAAATTAATGATTATATTAAAAACAAAACTATTTTAAAATAATATTTTATCTCCTATTTTATAATTATTTACCACCCTGAATTTTTCAGTTTTAGATAGTCAAATATAATTAAAGTTAATAAGTTACTAAATATGGAAAAAGTAAGACTAATTTCTCAAAAAAATTTCTACATTTTTCTCCATCTAATAAATAAGAGAATAGATAGAAAAATTTAATAGAATCTCCTTACCATTTGTCACAAATATTTATTTCCCTTGGTATCACAAATCTAAATCATCAAAAAATTGGGGCATTAAATTCCAGATTTGTTCTATTAATATATCCTACTTCTACTAAACCTTTCAATTGATAGCCAACACCAAATCAGGGTATAAAAGTAGGTTTATTCCATCACCCAATCTCTTATACCAAGAGTTAAAAAACAATTTTCAAAATAATCTGGGTAAATTTAGAAAAATTTGATTAATTTTTCTGAGAATAAAAAGGAAAATTAAAAGCAATTAAATGATATTTAAACTATTTATTCTTACTCCTGATTACTTAACCATTCCTTAATAGTTATGATCATTCATTAAAGAGTACAAATTGATTTTCATGGTATTATTTAGTAACAGCTATAACTTGAAAAAATATCCTCTCAAACTTTGCAAATTGAGTACATAGCAATTCCCACACTGTGGAGTTACAAAATTTATTTGTTTTAGTGGGGAAGATATATAGAATTTTCCCTAAAGACTAGTAAACAAGGAAAACAGGGTATAGAAAATAAGAAAAAAACTTGACTTCAGAGACTTGAGACACGCTATAAAAAATTATCCAACTCTCAAAGCTGCATCTCCAAAAGGTAGCGAATCAGGCAAAGAAATAGTAGTAAAATCAAACAAGAAAGTTGCACTTCTAACCTCCTCTGCTACTGAATTATTCACAGTACCAAGGATAATGTTATTTTCCCCTTCCTCAGTTGCTATTTCAATTACTGTATTATTACCTTCTTGAGTAAAAGAAAGAGCAGATATTTGCTCCGAAACACCAATTTTATCCCCTTCCAAAAAATTAAAATCTTCTATCGTATCTGCATTATCTTCTTCATTGTTAATTACTGCCAAAACAAAAGTATCTGCACCAGCTTCTCCTAGCAAATTATCTGTACCAGCATCACCAATTAAAATATCATTTCCTTCACCACCAGTTAATATATCATTATTTTTACCACCCCGTAAAAAATCATCTCCTTGCTCACCTAATAAAGTATCATTATCTAAATTACCATTTAAAATATCATTATCAAGACCACCAAATAATAAATCTAATCCTTTTCCCCCTCGAAGGTAATCGGAACTATCCCTACCATTTAAAATATCATCTCCCTGATTACCATTAATAACATCATTAATTATTGAACCTATAATTTCATCATTTCCTTCCAGCCCCAATACACCAAATACCTGTTGAGATAACTCTGTAGAAATTTCAAAAATATCATCTCCTTCTGTTAAGACTTCAAAAAAATCAATCGGTAATGGAATATTAGCGCGATTAACAATATTAATAAAATTATTCAGCAGGGATGTATCAGTAATAATTTTTGAAATTCGACTAGGAATTATTCCTTGAGTAACTCTAGCAGCAGTAATAGTATCTCCTAAATCTAGTGCTCTAATAACCTCTAACCCATCTATTACATTACCAAATACTGCATAACCACCATCTAATACTGGTATATCATTCAAGGGAACATAAAATTGAGAAGATGCCGAATTTAAAATCTCTGTACGAGCCATTCCAATAGCACCTGCTACGTTTGGCAATTCTACAGGAGTAGAAACTATTTGATTATAAATAATTGGTTGTCCTAGACCTAGAGGCTTAATTTCTAAAGGAATAAATCTAAATTCATTTGTTATTGGATCGACAAAATCACCACTTCCTAAAAGTTCCAAAGGAATATCTGGATTTCTGCTAAAAGGATCCCCTCCTTGAACTAATGAAAATTGTTGCCCATTTTCGATGCGATGAAATCTCACACCATCATAAAAATTTCTTTCTACTAAATCAACAAAATTACCTCCAGTTATTGGTGCATTGAATCCATTAATTTCGATGGTAGCTATTTGATTATCAATGACCATTAATACTGTTGCTAGACCCGATATTTGTGGTAAATTTTCTGTCATTTTTATGTAATTTAATTAGATGCTCGTTTAGATGGGACAATATATAGATAATTTTCTACATAAAATTTGTTCCACAATTTATGTAAACTTATATAAAGTATAATTTTGATTAGCAATTATGAGATCTCGTCGGCATTTTCAGACCATATTTTTAGTTATTTGTCTAGCTCTAATAACTTGGTTGAATTTTATTCCCAATGCTTGGGCCCTTGGAGGCAAACTACCTGAGTTAGATCAACCAGCACCAGAATTTACCCTGCCCACTAACATAGGAGATAGAGAAATTTCTTTATCAGATTATCGTGGTCAGTGGGTAGTACTTTATTTTTATCCTAAAGATTTCACTTCTGGTTGTACAATTGAAGCCCGTAGGTTCCAGCAAGACTTACCAAAATACAGAGAGCGAAACACTCAAATTTTAGGTGTTAGTGCAGATGATATAAACTCTCACCAAGAATTTTGTGATTCTGAAGGTTTAAAATTTCCGTTGTTAGCTGATACGGATGGAACTGTAAGTAAAGCTTACGGTTCGTGGCTAAACTTTTTTTCTATGAGACATACTTTTATTATTAACCCAGGTGGGATTTTGCAGGAGATATTTCTAGGAGTAAAACCCACTATTCATAGTCAAGAAGTTTTATCAAGTTTGGATAATTTACAGCAGACCTAATTAATATCAGTTTCTGTCAAATCATCTGTTAGCTGATACGGATGGAACTATAAGTAAAGCTTACGGTTCGTGGCTAAACTTTTTTTCTATGAGACATACTTTTACTATTAACCTAGGTGGGATTTTACAGGAGATATTTCTAGGAGTAAAACCCACTATTCATAGTCAAGAAGTTTTATCAAGTTTGGATAATTTACAGCAGATATAATTAATATCAGTTTCTGTCAAATCATCATTACAATAGAGATGTTTAATTCAACATCTCTATCTTATTGTAAATTCATGAAAAAAAATATTTAGCTAACAGTAGTTATAGTATTAACCATCTATAGTATTTTTTCTTTCCTATACGCTACTTAATATTCTTTATTCCTTAAAATTTAAAACTTGCAGATATCATAAATATAAAAAATGCTGAAATTACTAAATCAAAGATTATTTTGGTACTTAGCATTACCAATAATTGTAATAAATGGTTGGGCTTTACTACAAATATTTCAGTATTTTGGTCGGATAATTACAATAGCTGTTTCCGCAACATTACTATCATTTTTGTTAGATTACCCAGTACTTTTTTTGCAGAAACATGGAGGTAAAAGACACCGAGCAGTTATTTTAGTATTTTTAGTAGCATTAGTAATTATGTTAGTCTTGGGAGTTATTCTGATTCCCCTGCTATTAGAACAACTGACCGGATTTATTGAAAAACTTCCTAGTTGGCTTGAATCAGGAAATAAACAATTAGAATCATTTGACCAATGGGCATCTAAGTATCAACTGCCAATTAATTTAACAGTTATCACCAATAAACTTACAGAACGTTTATCTTCTCAATTGCAAGATATTACAGGAGAAATTATTAGTTTTGTCCTTAATATGGTAGGTAGAATTTTTGATATTTTAATCACCATAGTTATTACTTTTTATCTAATGCTACATGGCGATCGCCTGTGGAATGGAATATTTAATTGGTTACCTAATCACCTGGATATTCATGTACGGACATCATTAAAACAAAACTTTCAAAATTATTTTCTTGGCCAAGCAATGCTAGCATGTTTGATGGGTGTTTCTATGACCTTAGGTTTATTATTTACAGGAACTCCTTTTGGCTTATTATTTGGCATAGGAATTGGCTTGATGACTTTAGTTCCTTTTGGTACTGCTTTGGGTGTAACTATCGTCAGTTTATTAATAACTTTAGAAAATTTTTGGCTGGGAATAAAAGTTTTAATTGTGATAGTTTTAATCGAACAAGCAATTGAAAATTTTGTTGCCCCTAGAATATTAGGAAGTTTTACAGGCCTCAATCCTGTCTGGATTGTACTGAGTTTATTAGTGGGGATGCAAGTATGGGGGGTGTTAGGTTTATTAATTGCTGTACCTGTGGCAGGATTTGTCAAAAATACTGTTAATTATCTCTTCAGTAAGTCCTATGGACAAGAAGCGAAGTCAGAAATAATCCTTGACTGAGTTTGAGGGTTTATAAATGTGCTATAACGTCCATTCATCTCAATGAACCAAATAAAAAAATTATGACCTGCTCTGTGCCTACAGAATAGGAGTTTGTAGAAGAGGTACTCTGATATATTTGTCTCTTGACTTTTCTACTATAGTTAGCCCAAAATGCTAACTTAGTTTTTGGACATGATACCAGACACTTTTTAAAGGTCTTAAGAAAGCTAAAAGCCAATATTACTAAATGCTTTGATGTTTAATCAACAAGCCTTAATTAATTATTTAGTTTAGTTAAGAGACCTCAGACCTCAGAACTCAGACTTTAAGCCTTAAGCCTCAGACTTTAAGCCTTAAGCCTCAGACTTTAGACCTCAGACTTAAGGATTTAGGAGTCAAGCAGGCAAATTTGAATTCCACACCAGTTGCTGCTGCTCCCTGTCTCCTATACCTTGCCAAACCTACTCCTGCCTTACTTGAAAAAAAAATAATGTTTTAAACTTCTCCTTTAAAACTATGCTTTATAAATATCTTTTTTTTAGATAAAACTTGACAAAATAGAAAAGTTATATTTAGATATTGAAGAATATTTTTTCTGGCTAAAAAAAATCAAGATATATTTTTAAGACATTTTTTTTGTGGGGAATGTTTGCAAGATTTAAATGGTGTTAAATAATATACTCTTTCTCCCTTTTATCCTTACAAAGAGAAATTAGGGGCAGTTTATTGCTACTTTAATCCTTGGGTAACCACAACAAGATTTTGATAAATTATGTTCTGAGAATAAGTTTTACAGGAGGTAAAAAAATGTTCCCCCCTATATATTTTAGGCTGCTTAACCGAAGTACTAATAAGGTGATAACTGCAATTAACCTGTTCTTCAATCTCAATTTTTATTACCGAAAAAGAGTCTTCTGTTTTGCTCCGTATACCTTAACTTTTCTTCAATAATCTGCCAATCTTTTCGTTCAATATACTGAATCAATTCATCAATTTCATCACGAAAAGAAATTAGCGATCGCAAAACCTCTAGACAATTATGTTCAGCCATCATTCGTCCTAACTCAGGATTACCCCCTCCCACCCGGCTAGTATCGTGGAAACCAGAACTAGCAAACTCTCGTGCTAACTTAACAATAGTAGGATTACTCTCACTCATGCAGGCAGATATCAAACAGGAACTGGCCATTACAGGCAAATGAGAGATCCAAGCAACAGCTCGATCATGTTCATAAGGGTCACAAAAATAAACTTTACTTTTGAGCAACTTAGCTATTGCCTCAACTTTCTTTACAGACTCTAGAGGTGTATTTTCATTAGGAGTCAGTACATAAGGTCTATCTTCAAATAAACCCAATTGAGCAAACTCAATTCCACTTTCTGCTTTGCCAGCCATAGGATGTCCACCAACAAAATTAGGCCAAATTTTAGAAACACCTTCAACAATAGGTACCTTAACAGAACCCACATCAGTTAGAATTGCTGAGGGAGACAGAAAAGGAATAAGCTCTTCTAAAGTAGGGATAATATAGGATATGGGAGTACAAATAAATATTAAATCAGCAATAGATAGCAAAGATAGTTCTAAGCTAGCTTCATCAACAGCTCCAAGAGCAATCGCCTTTTGACAAGTTTGTTCTCGACGAGATACCCCAAAAACAGGATAACCTAAGGTTCTTAAATCGAGTCCAACTGAGCCACCAATTAAACCTAATCCAACAATACCTATATTAATCATAATACAATGGGCTTGATACCAGGGTGCGCCCTAATGATAATCGAAGAACTTCAAGAAAAATATGCAGCCGGTGAAAGAAACTTTACTAATCTCAATCTTTTTGAGGCCAATCTCGCTGGAATGAATCTTAGTGGTGTAAATCTTAGTGGAGTTAACCTTAGTATTGCCAACCTAAGTGGTACAAATTTAACTAATTCTAATCTGAGTAAAGCTAAACTTAATATTACTAAACTTAATGGAGCTCATCTGAGTGGTACAAATTTAAATGGTGCTGATTTGAATGTAGCCAACTTAGTTCTAGTTAATTTGAAAAGAGCTCAATTAATTGGTGCTAAATTGATTAGGGCAGAATTGATTAGAGCGCAACTGAGTGGGGCAAATTTTTCCTTAGCTGATTTAAGTGGGGCAAGTCTTGTTGAAGCCACACTCCGAAAAACTAATCTTAGTGGTGCCAACTTAAAGGGAGCTAACTTACGTTTTGCTTTTATTACAGAATCTAATTTAATAGAGGCCAATTTGGAAGGAGCAGACCTGAGTGGTGCAGACCTCAGCGGTTCAGACCTTAGTGGGGCTGAATTGAGAAAAAGTAATTTGACTGGTGCTAATTTGAATGGTGCTAATTTAAGCGGGGCTAATCTACGTTGGGCTGTTTTGACTGGCGCTCAAATGAACTGTGTTAATCTTAGTGATGCAAAACTGAGTGGTGCTGACTTAAGTAGAGCCAACTTGTTCCAAGCTAATCTTTTAAATGCTAGCCTAGTTCATGTTAATTTATCTAGTGCCTGTTTAATTGAAGTAGATTGGATTGGAGCAGATTTAACAGGAGCAAATTTAACCGGGGCAAAAATTTTTGGTACCTCTCGTCTAGGGATTAAAACAGAAGCTGTCACCTGTGATTGGCTTGATTTGAGCCCTAATGGAGATCAACCTCAAGTTTATACTCTCAATACTCTGAAAATTAAAAGTTTCTTTCACGAGACTCTTCCTAAAGTGAAGATAATTGTTGATACTCGCTTAGATATTTCTAGCCATTATGCTCTAGCTGCTACATATTATCAAATTAGCAAGTATTTACCAGATATAAATCAACCTCCTTGTATAGAAGTTAACTCTTGTAGAACAATTATTTCTTTTTCAATGAACAGCGATGAAAAAATATTTGCTGTTGCTTATATCACTGTTCTACCTTTTCTTGATGGTTATAAAACTCAAGAAAATATTATCAAAATCATGAAGATACTTAACTCTCATGATTTCAATTCTTTAACTCCTATAGTAGCTAAAATAATTCGGCAGTTAAGTACAGTTTTAAATAAATCAATTCAACAAGTAAATAAAATTAATAAAGACAAAGTTTTGTTGAAATTTTGTAGGGGAGTTCAGTTTTTTCAGACTCCAACAAAAATAACTGTAATTAATTCTAGCGGTAAAAATTTTCATGTCTATCATCACCCTAGATTTGGTAAACGAATAGTAAATAAAGTTAGTAAAAGTACAGAAGGAGAAGTCAGAATTCAAGTACCTCAAACAGTACCATATTCTATCAATACAATTATTGATTTTATTGATGGCTTTCATAAACCATAAATTGAATCTCTATAGAATAATTTTGATTTTGAGAAAAAAAATATAATAACTAACTTCTCAGCGATTATTTTTTCTCGCATCTTAGATAATTTTTGCTAATTAGTTAATTAGTTTGTCAAAAAAATTGCTGAATAACTTCAAGAACTGGATTTGAGTCCATAAAATTTGGAGCTGATATTAGAAATTGCTATGGAAAAATTTGTTAAAAAAATTATTAAGTATTCTCCAAGGAAAATTACTTTTTTTTCAATCTCTGATCAGTTAATTTTAAATTTAAACTTCCCCACCCCTATCAAAATAATAAAAGCTTTACCAGGTTAAACTAATTGTAGTTTTTATAATTGCTTATATTGGTTATAAATGATAATTCCCCCTTAGGTGGAGTATATTTTGAGCTATTTGCTTCAATTATCTCTCTTATTTTAGAGATTGTATAGAAATCGCTAAATCAATGTTTTGCACCTATATGGCTAAAAAGGTAAAGAAGCTTACTCTAGCTCTAATTATTAACCCTAATGAGGTTGAATTTTTATAAGTAAATAATCAATATAAAGTTCAGTTAAATAATTTAACTTGCAAGAGTTGAGTAGTAAGTAGCAATCCTAAATTTTGGGAAAAAAATCTGTAAAAATGAAACTCTCTTTACCTTCTGACAATAAAGTAGCTGATTTTATTAACGGCTTTTATTACTTTACTTAAAGTCTGTGATCGAAGTAGAAGTCCATCAATCCTTGTTAAATTTTCTGCGATCGCAAAATCAACCTCACTGGCCTCATAATTTAACAATGGCACGGCTAGTGGCAAGAGCTTTGCGACTGGGGCGTAGTGCTCTAATTCAAACAGCTTCACCTCCAGGTAGCCGTAATCAACAATATCAATTAAGTTATCTGTTACCAGTATTAATGTGGCCAAGAAAAACAATATTAGTTGCTCCTCAGCCAGTCCAAGAACATTTAATAACTGTCGAAATTCCCAAATTAATGGCAAGTAACTCTCAGATTAGTTCATCAATTAGTAAAAAAGGAATTCAAATCTATCCGCTACAAGAGCCTGATTTTAATGGACTACTACTGATGAAGCCCAAAGCTTGGTTAGTGAGCCAATGCCAAGATGACCACTTTTCTAAAGGTATTCCGACAATTATTGATTGGGCAGACTATTTAGAAAACTGGGTACAAAGCTTTTTAACCACAAGCTTTTTACCCACTAATTGGAATCAATTGATGCAATTTTATCCCGATCAAGCTGACTTGATTCGTGAAACAAGGGTAAACTTAACAAAATCACTTTTTCAACATCCAGCTAATCCCTACAGTTGCTACTTAATTGAACAACATGAGCAACAGATTTTACAAAATCTCATCGAAGGTTTGTCATTAACTCTAAGAAATCAAGAATTACAGAGTCATAATTTAAATCATAATTTTTGGTATCAGTGGCAAAGCAATGGACAACTCAGGTGGGCAGAAATTCATCGCCAGAGAGGATCGTTTTCTTTATACTCTACTCCTTATGATTTATCTGAAGCTCTAAAGAATATTTGGACTAAACAACCTGTAGTAATTATTGGAGGAGCATTAGACCTAGAAGCAAAAGCTGATACCTATAGACAGAACATGGGACTAGGGAATATAACTTGTGTTAAATTTTCTCCTGATCGTCACAATGAGATGATTCAACTATATTTGCCCAATAGCTTACCAATGCCGAATACACCTCAATTTCAACCAGCATTAATTTCAGAAATTCGGACTCTATTGCATATTAGCTCCAGTGTTATTAATAGATTAATAGTGCTTCTCATTGGAGATGTACCACTTAAAAGTCAAGTGGGAACTACTTTGGCCTCTGAATTTGGCTCCCGAGTCCAAGTGGAAACTGTTTTTAGTGAAGAAAATGGAATTTTAATTACTGGTTGGGAGTTTTGGCAACAACATCAAAAAGAATTCAAACCACCTAAATTATTGATAATTGCTACTTTGCCCCTTCCATCTTTGGAACATCCTTTAGTCTCTGGGCGAGTCAATTTTTACAAGCAACAAGGTTTAGATTGGTTTAGATTATACCTTTTACCAAAAGCACTGCAAGATATGCAACGTGCTATTACACCCGTGCGAGAATCTCAGGGCATCGTTGCGCTGTTAGATAGTCGTGTGATTCGTCGTAGTTATGGTCAACAAATTTTAACAGCTCTTAGTCCTTTTGCCAAAATTGATTATTTGGATACTACATGGTTAATTTGAACTAGGGAATAGGGATTAGGAAGTAGGATTAATGATTATGTGGATTTAAATTAAAGCAAATTGCTGTATAACCCAAAAACTAGGATTTTTAATTCAATTTTAAGTATATTTGGGGTTAGCATATCTATTATCTAATGGGATGATAGTTTCTGTAGGTCAGCAGGTGAGCAGGTCAGAGCATATAAATAGCCCGGTTACTAGGTTTGGTGTAGTAAGAATTGTCCCCTAATTTGTTTGCCTAGATATACCCAAAATTATTTCCATATATGGGCTTGAACTACCAAAAAGCTAGTAATTTTTGCTACCTACGTTAGGCTGTAGTATTTTATGGCAAAAAAAAGTCCTGGGTTGCGTAGTCCCAAAAGCATTTTAGGCTAATAATAGCATAGGGAGACAAGGGACAAATATATCCGACTACCTCCTCATTAATTCCCATTTCTTCTGACTCCCTACCCCCGAAAAAGACGTTTTCAGTAAACCCTTACTACTGTTATGATTGGATATAAATTACTAAATAAAGGTTGAAATCATTTATGGGTGAAGCAAAGCGTCGTAAAGAAGCACTTGGAGAAAATTATGCTCAAGAAGCAAGGTTTATTTCTTGGCTACCAATTACTAAAAGTCAAAGTCAAAAATTTATGCAGTTGACTACAACTGGTGCATGGATAGGTATTGGACTCCTTGTTGTTGCCTGGTTAATAATTAGATTTATTGGCCCTGCTTTTGGATGGTGGCAAATTGAATAAATTTAATTATTACTAATTATTACGCAATCAAAAAATCTTGACTTATTCTTTGTTAGTCGTATTAGTCATTCTCAAGGATATTGATTGTATTAAATGCAGAGAATATTAACTCATAAATCAGTCAAAATAAACACATACTTTGATGTTTTTCAAATAAAAAATTAAGATAAACTCAGACAAATTTGTAAAATTAAAATATTAAATGAGTTTTTATATCTTTTTACTTATAGTAATGATTAATTATTTGTATGATTCAGATTTTAAGTTTTTAAATCAGTGATTTTACTGAAGTTAAATTTAATAGTTTTATGCCTAAAAATACAATATTCAGCTAAATTATTGTATTTAAGACTAGTATCCAAAATTACATTTTTGAGTTTTTAAATCAGTAATTTCACTGAATTTAAAGTTAATGGTTTTATGCCTGAAAATACAATGGTTTAGCTGAAGATTATAGTTGATACTAGTATCAACTATAATCTTAGTTAAGATAAAGTATATATTGTGTAAGACTAGTTGAAA
Source organism: Trichodesmium erythraeum GBRTRLIN201 (assembly GCA_018457135.1). Lineage (GTDB taxonomy): Bacteria > Cyanobacteriota > Cyanobacteriia > Cyanobacteriales > Microcoleaceae > Trichodesmium > Trichodesmium erythraeum. Next base: position 33,335 of record JAGGDU010000148.1, read on the forward strand.
GATGTCCGAGAAAGGATCATTGAGTTTAGACTATTTTATAGGTTAAATATTAAAATTTTATAATAATTTATTTGACAAACTCTATAATCTAAGAAAAAAAAACTATCTAATTGACTGGTTCCTATATATAGTGTTTATTTAATTTTAAAAACATTATAGGGAAAGTATAAAAAAGCACAATAAACTAGAGATTATTGAGAATTGACCAGGGTTTATTGACAAAATTCGTTGGCTCTGAGAATCTAAGGATGTGATGATAGGAGGATAACTGTGTTTCTGAGACTTACAGAACAACATCGTCAATTTATACAAGACCTAGTAATGAATTTACAAGCTCTAGCAACTGTGCTAGAGAGGAGAGGATATTTGGCATCCTGTTACACTTGTGGAGGTCAAATGAATAGTGCATCATTTATGGTCAGCTTGGGAGAAAACCATCAGATTCGCTTTCTCGTCTCAGATTATGGTATTACATGGACAGAGATGCGAGATGACCGTGAATTAATGAAATTAGAAGGAACTGAAGCTATTAGTCAGCTACAAGAACTAGCTAATTTGCTGAAAAATCAGATTCAGCCTTGTCAAAAACCCAATAAACTCCAGCAAGCATATCTAAGCCTGAATAAGGGCATTTAGCATCAAGTTACCCTGCGTTAAACCTTATGGTTATAACGCAGATAATGTACTTGAAAGATGAAATACATTAATCTTTGCGACTAAAGACTGATCAAAAGATTGGGTGATTTATAGATAGGGAGATTCATAAGTAGCATAATTTTTTGTATTTCTTATATTTCTTATGAATAAGTGGGTAAATAATTAGGAACTACACACTTTAAAAGCCGAAATTCAATCATTGTATAAACATCACGCTTTGCAAATAATTTTTTGTAGGTACTTATATTTATTTATTAACATCTAAAAACCTAGTGTTTAGTTACAAAAGTTAATAGTATTATTTTTTATTTGACTTCCCTTTGTTTCAAAGCTTTTGAAGGGCTCAATAAATATATTAATGTATGCAATTAGAGACTAGATAACTCTAAAATCGCTTCGTTCTAGTGGACTGCACACAAATAAATAAGATGGCGTATAACTCCGGTATCCGAATATAGTTTTTAAAGGTTAAGTTTTAGCTGTAAATACTCACTCTATAATAATTAAGTAGGTAGACTTAGTTCTAGTTTTTAGGGAAAACCCTAACTGGGAATAAGAAAAAGCAAAGATATAATAAGTATATCTGACAAAGGATCAAAAACTCTATATATTAATATTGTCTGGAATAAAAATTAAAAAGTAACTAATATTATGGCATTTTTGAGGATAGTTAGAGACTACTTAATGGTGGTATATATTTCGGATTCTCTATTCCCTTAACTTAGACAATAAATGTTAGGCTCGTTACTAAGGAACAAATTTTACGTGAGCCAGATGTTAATCTATAGGTACAAAAAAACAAGTTAAATTTTTAGCATTAGCTGACAACAAATTACTACTAATTGATTTTGAAGAAGTTTGGCAAGATAGGAGAGTTGATAACAAACTATGAATATTCTAGAATCTCAATGGAAACATTTCTTTATAGACACTAATGATATTCGCCTGCATTGTGTGACTCAAGGTGAGGGAGAATTAGTTATACTCCTTCATGGCTTCCCAGAATTCTGGTATTCTTGGCGTTATCAAATGCCTGCATTAGCACGTCATTTTAAGGTTGTAGTTCCAGATTTACGTGGCTACAATGATTCAGATAAACCAGATAATGGTTATGACTTAGATACTTTAGCTGCTGATATTCGGGGACTAATTGAGCGTTGCGGTTATGTTAAGGCGCATATTGTTGGCCATGATTGGGGAGGAGCGATCGCATGGCACCTAGCTCAAAAATTTCCTCAACATTTAAACCGTCTAGCAATTTTAAATGCAGCTCATCCACAAAAATTCGTTCAAGAACTGCTAGGAAATTTAGATCAATTACGCAGAAGTTGGTATATATTAGCTTTTCAAGTTCCTGGAATTCCTGAATGGGTAATTCAGCAAAACTTAGGAGAATTTATCAAAGGACTTTTCCAAGGACAGGCAATTCGTAAAAGTGCTTTTACTGCTGAAATTACTCAGATTTATCAGGCAGCTTTAGAGAAACCAGGAGCTTTAGTAGCTGCAATTAATCACTATCGTCAATTTCTTTGGCCTCAAAACTGGCTAAAAAACTTTAATAAGCCACAACTAGTTACATCACCTACTTTAATTTTATGGGGTAAAGAAGATTATTTTTTAAGCCAAAAACTTACAGAAGGTTTAGATAAATTAATTGCTGCTCCTTTCCAGTTAAAAGTTATTCCTGACTGTGGTCATTGGATTCAGCAAGAAGTTCCCCACACAGTAAATAGGGAGTTGCTGAATTTTTTGAGAAAAAAATAATCATTATTTAGGTAAATTATTTAATTGTGCCTATTGTTCTACCCTATGCAAAATTGTTTATAATTAGAAGTTCAATTAAGGCAATGATGAAACACTTAGGCACAGATAAAATTGGCGTTGGTGATTTTGGCGGGTGATTATGGTTTAATAATAATCCCCTAACTATTAATTCAAAAGAATTTTATCTTTGGCCAAATTTAATTTTCATAGACTTGATTCACCAACGCCCTAAAATTTACTCTTCTTCTAGAGCTTCATCCTCATCTTCATCCTCTTCTATCTCATCAACCCGTGCCACAGAATTAGCAGAAACCAAAGCACCTTGACTTAAATGATCTCGAACTTGCTTTTCAATTTTTTTGGCAAAGTCAATATTAGATTCCATATAAGCAATAGCTTTTTCTCGACCTTGAGCAAAATTACTTCCTTGGTAACTATACCAAGCACCTTTACGTTTAATTACATCTGTCTCTTCGGCTAAGTCAATAATACAGCCGACATTAGAAATTCCTTTACCAAAAATAATATCAAATTCAGCTACGCGGAATGGAGGAGCGACCTTATTCTTAGCAACTTTGACCTTAGCATGAATACCATATTCCTCTGAAGATTTCTTGAGAGTTTGTGTGCGACGAATATCAAGTCTAACCGAAGCATAAAATTTAAGAGCATTACCACCAGTAGTAGTTTCTGGATTACCATAAACAACACCTATCTTTTGGCGAAGTTGGTTGAGGAAAACTACTGTACAACCTGATTTACCAATATTTCCTGTAATTTTCCGTAGTGCTTGACTCATTAAACGAGCTTGGAGACCCATGTGAGAATCTCCCATATCTCCCTCAATTTCAGCTCTAGGTACTAACGCTGCTACCGAGTCAACAACCACAATATCAACAGCTACAGAACGAACAAGATGATCCACTACTTCTAAGGCCATCTCTCCAGTATCAGGTTGAGAGACCAATAAATTTTCAATATCTACTCCTAATGCAGCAGCATAAGTAGGGTCTAGAGCGTGTTCTGCATCTACAAAAGCTGCTATACCACCACTTTTCTGAGTTTCGGCGATCGCATGTAATGCTAGAGTCGTTTTTCCAGAACTTTCTGGTCCGTAAATTTCAATAACTCTGCCCTTGGGTAAGCCACCTCCTAATGCCAAATCTAAGGTAAGTGCGCCACTCGAGATTGTTTCTACCTTCATGCGGGTAGCATCTCCCAAACGGACAATTGACCCTTTACCAAAAGTTTTTTCTATGGTTTTGAGGACTGAATCTAAAGCTTTTTGTTTTTCTTTGTTATCTGTAGCTGAAGCCATTTATTTTTTCCTAACTTATTAATATAGAATAGATACCCGGGTGAGTAAATGTTGTTTTCTATGGATAATATTGACATACTCCCCACCATTAACGGTAGGGAATTCTCACTTTATATCAAAGAGCCTAGCATGAGTATCAACCCCTGCCACTACCTCTTTACACTCCGTGAGCTTTTTTCCCATCTGCGGTGATGGTACTTAATTCTCTTTCTATTAGTCACATCTCTATCAGTGATACAGCTCAACTTGAATTAACTCCCTCAGATAGCTGCTTCTTACCATGGTTAATACCACAATTAGGGCATATTTGACTTTGACTATTGGCGTCTAGTTTGGTAAAATGTATAATCGGTTTACCCAGAATAGTCAAAAATAAACTCACGAATAGGGTCTAAACAAATATTTTCTCAAGCAAACTTCCCTAATGCTTTCAGGTTTAAATCTTCTGCAAATATTATTCCCACTTATTTACACTTTTGATATGCTGTCAAAAACTATAAATTTTTTCTTGCTAGGTAAATCTTTTCCTACAGCTACCCAATTTGTTTTTTCACTTTCAGCTAGCCTCTTGAATCTTTCTTAATTTATTCTGTAGTTATCTATTGGCTGCATCAGCTTCTTGAAATGAGGAAACTCACATCCTGTGAACTACATATAAACAAATAGGGTGTCAAGTGATATATGTGTTTGCTAAAAACACTTAAGATAGGAGAATTTTCAGATATTAGTTCTCTTTGTTGGCCTTAGTCAGAGCTTGATACTGACTCACATAATTAGGAATTTTTTTTTCTCGTGAAATAAATTATGTACTCAAACGAGGTATAGCAGCGATATACCCGGCATTTTTGGAAGTGAACCCAGTATTTTCTCTCTGTAAGTGGATAGTTATAAACAAAGGGACGAATATACAGCCATATAAGTAGGTCGGTGTTAAAGTTTTTCGCTATCTAAAAAAATATAAATTCATCTCAAGTCAACTTTTTGGAGGAGCTTGGGGTTAGTACATAAGTCTTAATATAGCTAAGTTTTTTCATGGCTACCTATTTATCAATGGCAAAATCTTGATCCGATACTATGGGTACGCTCCAAATGTTTAACAATGTATAACAAAATTTAACCTGCTAGGGAGTTATCTCCTCATTGCTTTGAAAAACTTGTCATTCACAATTCATGATCAAAATACTAATGCCTCTGTTTAAGTCCCGAAACCGATCAAAAGCTCTTTTGATATTAGCTTTTACTGATAATTGATTTACCACAGGAGTGAGGGCTAATCTTCCATAACCAACTTAAATATAGAATTATAGAACCTATTTGGTGTCTTTTTTCAAGTTGAAGACTCTTGCTGAAGTAGGTAGTAGATTAAGTAATTTTGGGCGCTTTTAATGGCCGAGTGGAAATTATTTATCCCCATAATGATTAAACCAAGAAACTGTAATAATGGTTAAGGGAGGAACTATCAAATAGATTTGATAAAGCCTTCCTTTGATGACGAGGCTTATGAACTTTGGTTTTCAGTGAAAATACTTAGTTGACTCGTCTAATATAGTTGATTTGAACTATTAATATTATTTGAACATAATGCTAAAAAATATTCCTTTCATTGACCTAAAATTACAACATCAACCACTAGAAAGTGAGTTCAAAAAATCAATTCAGGAAGTATTAGAAAGAGGAGACTTTATACTTGGTCAAGCAGTGGCAAAGTTTGAATCCTCATTTGCTACAACTTGTGGAGTTGAAAATGCTATTGGAGTTGCTTGTGGCACAGATGCTATAGCACTTGGACTTCAAGCTTGTGGTGTTAGTGCAGGAGATGAGGTAATTTTACCAGCTAATACATTTATTGCTACTTTAATAGGTGTACTTCATACTGGTGCGACCCCAGTGCTAGTAGACTGCGATGAGGAAACAGCATTAATTGATTTAGAAATTGCTCAAAAAGCTGTCACAAACAAAACTAAGGTAATATTGCCAGTACATCTTTATGGTCAAATGGTAGCTCCCAGTAAATTACTAGACTTTGCTCAAGCTAATAAGCTCATTATATTTGAGGATGCAGCTCAGGCTCATTTGGCTCAAAGAGAAGGATATCGTGCTGGAAGTATTGGAACTGCTGCTGCATTTAGCTTTTATCCTAGTAAAAATTTAGGTTGTTTTGGGGATGGAGGTATGGTCGTTACTAGTGACCAAAAGGTAGCAAGTAAAATGCGAATGCTTCGTAATTATGGTGCTCCTCGTAAATATGTCTATGAGGAATTAGGTACTAATAGTAGATTAGATACTTTACAAGCAGCAGTACTAAATGTTAAGCTTCCTTACTTGAAAGGTTGGAATAGCGATCGCAACCAAGCAGCTCAAAAATACGATACCCTCCTCAGTCCGATGAAAGAGAAAGGTATTATTCCGATACAGAATTTGAGTGGTACTGGGCATATTTATCATTTATATGTGATTCGAATTACTGACAAGTCTCCAATAGACCGCGATACTCTGAAAGATAAATTAGGAGTAGCAGGAATTTCTGTTGGTATCCATTACCCTATACCCTGTCATCTCCAACCAGCTTATCAACACTTAGGCTATAAAAAAGGAGATTTTCCTAACAGTGAAACTCTGAGTCAACAGATTTTATCTTTACCTATGTATCCTGTAATTAGTGAAGAACAAATTAATCTTGTTGTTGAGACAATTATTCAAATTATCAGTCAGTAAGTGTTAAGTAAAAAGCTATCAGCTTTGTATGAAATACATAATAAAAATTCTTTTTCCCTAATTAATTATTTAATTGATTTTAAATTTATGATACTATTATAAAAATATCATTTAAAATCAGTAATTTAAGTTTTCAACTAGGGTAAATAGAAACATATAATATGACTTTTTATTGTCTAATAATTTAACTATTTTTAAATTAATATTTTCTTTTAAAATAGCTAGAAAAAAATATTTTAGGTAGTAATAAGTAGAAAATTATGATTCAGAAAAAAATGGTTTAATTTCCATTAAAAAAAATAGTTACATAGCTCTACCAATGTATTCCAAATTACTAGATAGATGACACATAAATAATAATTAATGAATGCCATTTATAAATAGTATTTATTAATGTTAAACTAAAGTCGAGCCAAGCGCTTAATAATTGGTATTATAGAGGAAGTAATCAGATATCTTTGTCCTTTGCTGTCCTCTATAATTATTTTGCCAAAAATCCTAATACTCTCATTTTGTGAGCTTTTAGACTAACTGGCACTTTTTTCGATATCAGAAGAATAAAGTCCTGATCTATAACTATCAAAATAATTACTAATTAAATCCTAAAGACAGATTTTGAACTTTTGAAATAGTAAACAATAAAACTAAAAAATATGTCAACTCGTCAAAAATTTATTATTGCTCTTGAACAAAACTTACTGACAGTAGCGATCGCTGTCTTAATATTTTTGATGTATGCTCCTCTGATCATGTATTGGTACGATGGATGGCTAAATAAAAGTATTAGTGTAGAACATGAATATTTTAGTCATGGAATAATAGGCTTACCTTTTGCTGGTTATATTGCTTGGACTAATAGGCAAAAATGGCAAAATTTAGCTAATGTTTTTCATCCCTTGGGAGCAGTATTATTAGGAATTGCAGGAGTTTGGTATATCAGTGCTATTCCAGACTTGATCAACTTATCTTTGATCATAATGTTGGTAGGAATTTGCCTTTGGTTTAAAGGAATGCCTGGATTGAAATTAATGGGTATGCCATTACTATTTATTTTGCTTGCTAGTCCTAATAGTATTCCCTATTTAATTGAGCCTTATGCTTTACCTCTACAAAAGTTTATTGCTGGAATTGCTGGGTTTATTTTGATTCAGTTGCAGATGAACGTTACTATTGATCAAATATATTTATATGTCGGTGGTAAAATTGTTGAGGTTGCACCCCATTGTGTAGGTTTAAAAATGTTATTTACTAGTCTCTATTTTTCTTTAATGTTACTTTATTGGAATGGAGCGATAGGGAGTCGTATTCAGACTACTTTTTTACTGGTTAGTGCAGTATTACTTAGTGTCAGTGCAAATATTTTCAGAAATACTGTACTAACAATTTTTCATGGTACAGGTCAGGATGAAGCTTTTCATTGGTTACATGATGGATGGGGTGGTGATATGTATTCTGCTGGTATTTTGGTTTTATTAATTATAATTATGAAATGGGTAGATAATTATCTCATAAGCTCACTTGATTTTCCCAATAAATCTGATATATAGATAGGGTTATTTATTAAATTAGAAGTATTTATTTATTTATTTATTTCTTGATGAGATTTAATTTAACTAGATTTAATATCAAAATTATCACCAAATATCAGAGGTTTTTATTATGCTTTATCCTTTCAATAAATTACAAAAACATCAATTTCCACAAGTGATCTTAGTACTATTTCTGCTAATTATTTTAGTAGTAGGAACTTTGCCTGGTTATATAGCAGGAAAATGGTCATGGGAAAATACAGCCTCTATACCTTATTTAAAAAGTTTAAGACAAATAAGAAAAGACGGATTAACTATTTCTGGTTTGCCAATAATATATCGTCAACAATTGATAATTTCTAATCATAAATGGTTACTGCAAAAAGTTAAAAATGATACTAGAGAAATAGTTTTTTTACTGTTAACTCCTAATGGACCAGAAGACAAGCCTCAAGTAGAATGGATGGATATAAGTGGGCTTAATCGTTGGAAAATAGATTCCCAAAAGACTGTTAAATTTACTTTGAAAACAGTAGAAGATGATAATGGAACTACAGAGATAAAAAAACAATATCCTAATATAAAGGCTAGATTCTTTCGAGGTTGGACAAGTGAACAAACTTATGCAATTATGCAGTGGTATGCTTGGCCTGGAGGAGGAAGTCCAGAACCTAGGGATTGGTTTTGGGCTGATAGATTCGCTATGGCTTCTAAAAAGCGCATGCCTTGGGTAGCAGTAAGTATTATATTTCCTATCGAACCTCTAACAGATATAGATCCCTATCTCCCAGAGCTCATTTCTATTGGGCAAAAAACTCAAGCGTCACTGATAAAAAACGCATTCAAATAATCCTTAAATATCAAAATTACAATTAGATTAAGTTACTCTAACTTTTCACATATCACATAGTTAAAATCAATGAATAGTTACTTATTGTAATAAGAAAATTGCATCAAACAAAACTAGTTAAAAATTATGATTAATGACTATTATCGAAAGTTAATTTATTTATTTTTAGCAAACTTTTATTCTAGTACTATAACCATTACTTTAGCTGGATTAATTTTTCCCAAAATTGCTTATGGGCAACTTCAATTACCTAATAATTCTCAACCAAATATTTCACAAAATAATAATAATATAAAATATCCATCTATAGGCTCTCCGCCTTTAGATCCTAATTTCGACTCGGATCCAAATTTACGACTCAGACGTTATTTGCTCGGACCTGGAGATCAACTTTCAATTCAAGTTCAAAGATTTCCTGATTTAAATGTAACAATAGCTATAGGTCCTGAAGGTACAATTCAAATGCCTCTGATCGGAACTGTGCTATTGCAAAATTTAACTATATCAGAGGCGATCGCAAAAATTACTTCTGGCCTCAGTCAATTTATCATTGATGCAGAAGTATCAATATCTTTGGTTGTACAACGTCCGGTCCGAGTCACTATAGCTGGAGAAATTACAAGACCTGGTTATTATCCAGTAGGAGGAAATTATCAAATTTCAGATGCTCTCTCGGCAGCAGGTGGAACAACTTTTACAGCAGACCTACGGAATATAGAGGTGCGTCGGACTTTAGCTGATGGCTCTATAGTTAGTCAGATAGTAAATATTTTAACTCCACTACAGGAAGGTGGTCCTCCTCCTAATTTACGCTTAGAAGATGGGGATGTAGTCATTATACCTTCTCTCAAGTCTATTAAACCTGAAGAGAAAGACAGAGAACTACTCACTAACTATAGTCAGGCAGGGGCTTTAACTACTGGTATTATTACTGTAAATGGAGAAGTGACTCGACCTGGTTATTACCCTGCAAGTCAGGTATCTTCTGCTTTGTTCGCTGCTGGTGGCGCTTCTCTAACTGCGGATCTGCGCAGAATTTTAGTTCGGCGGACTTTAGGTGATGGTAGTGTGATCGAGGAAATAATTGATTTATATACTCCTTTGCAAAATTCTACTGACTTGCCTAATATTCCTTTAAAGGATGGGGATGCTATCATTGTGCCTCCACTAGAACCAGGATCAGATTTTGGTTATAACCGGGAGTTAGTTGCTAAGTCAACTTTGAGTCAACAACAAATTACTGTTCGTATTTTTAGTCATCCTAATGATACTTTGGCTACTACTAATCTTCCAAATGGTAGCAAATTAATAGATATTCTCAATGGTATAGCGGTAGACTCAGCACATTTGGAGGCAATTAATTTAATTAGATTTGATAAGGAAAAAAGCAAAATAATTAGGCGAGAACTGAATGGTAAAAAAGCGATATTTGGGGATAGTTCTCAAAATATTTTACTTCAGAATGAGGATATAGTTGTGATTGACCGTACTTGGATTAATCAAATTAATTATTTATTTGAAAAATATACACTTCCTGTCAGAAGTTCCCTGGAATTGTTGCTGTTTTTCCGTTCTTTACAACAGGATGCCTCTAATTTATTTTTAGGTGGTGGTGGAAATAATCGTAGAAATAATAATCGTAGAAGGAATTAATTAAGAATTAATTTTTAGCAATAAGTAAAGAAGGAAATTAATAAATTATGTTTTCAGTATTTACACAAAATTATTTACCTAAAAATTTGGTTTAAAGGCTCTCTTTTTTTTTGGAACTTTGTACTTAACTTGAAAAAACGGCGAGGTATTCAACTGTTCTCAAAATAAGCGGCTACCTATTTGTGGTGTTTGCAGTTTGAAAATTAGAATTATGGGGTTCCATGGAGTAATGCTTGTGGTTACAGTAGTTTTGATCTCGGTAGAACACAGTGAGACAACCTGATGTAAGTTCCCTATATGCAAGGTTCCTAAAAGGTTTTGGTGATGGCGATGCAGTTCATCAATTTGAAAGGGGCTTTAGGAATTTTTCTAAATAATAAGTACCAGAACACATACAGCATATTTCAGGTTGATCAGGTACCCTCACGGCGACAACAAGCTCCCCTCCCAAAAATAGTTGCGGTGGGTTAAGCTCTCTTCCGAGGAAAAGTTACTTTTTAGGGATTGATGAAAACTTAACCTATGCTAAAATTATTTATAATGTCGGTCTTCTTTTGAGGCGGATAGATAAAAAGTAGTTAAGGAGAAATAACTTTTATGTCAGACACAATTAGAATTATTACTTATGGTGATGCTAATATTCCTGATACTAATCAAAATAGTCAGAAAGATGGAGCTAAAAGCCTTGATACTTTTATTCCACCTACTCCTAAATTTTCTCATAGCAATTCTTCTAAATTATCAGATAAAAGTAAAGTTCAAAATGTTGGAGAATTTGAAGTTAAAGTAGATACTCTAGAATCAGAAATGAGTCATTTAATTGACGTTGTTGAGCGGTTATTAACTAGGGCTGAAAAACAAACTCGTAATGAAATTGCTTTGGATGAAATTGAGCTTTCAGTTGAAGTAAATGGAGAAGGAAAAATTAGTATTTTAGGAAATGGGGCCCAAGCTGGTGGGAAAGGTGCTATTAAGCTGAAGTTTAAACGACAGCAGAGAAAGGATGACTAATAAAGCAATTACTATAGGTGTTCAGAAATATCAGTTTTTTTCTCCTCTGAAATATGCAGCTAATGATGCTGAAAAGATGAGGAATTTTTTGCTGGAAGAAGCAGGTTTTGATGAGGTTCTTTACTACTCAGATTATTCTCCAGAGATTAATGGTGATTATACTCGCCCAACTCGTTCTAATTTAGAATTCTTGTTAGAAAATCAGTTTAAAGAACCATTTATGGGTATTGGTGATAATTTTTGGTTTTTTTTTAGTGGTCATGGTCTTAGAGAGAATGGTATTGATTATCTCATTCCTGTTGATGGTTATAAAAATGTTCAAAAAAGTGGAATTTCTGTTAATTATATTATTCAACAACTTCAAAAATGTGGAGCCGATAATGTAGTTTTGATATTGGATGCTTGTAGAGATGAGGGTGATGCAAGAAGGGGAGGTAAAGGAATAGGAGAACAAACAGAACTGGAAGCTATTGAAAAGGGAGTAATTACTATTTTTTCTTGTAGTCCTAATGAATATTCTTGGGAATTAGAAGAATTTCAACAAGGAGCTTTTACTTATGCATTATTAGAAGGGTTAGGTAGTAAAGGTCAAAAAGCAACTGTAGAAAAACTGAATGATTACCTAAAATATAGGGTGAAAGAATTATCTCAAGATAAGGGAAAACAAACTCCTCGTATTACTATTGATCCTCTGGAAAAATCTCATTTAATTTTGATGCCAAAGTATGCAACTTTAGCTGATATTGCAACTTTAAAACTTGATGCATTTAGGGCACAAAGCAAAAGAGAATTTGGAAAGGCTAAGTCTCTTTGGAGAATGGTACTTAATGCGGCTCAAGGTCCTGATGAAGATGCAATAGAAGCTCTGAATGAGATAGCTATTCAGGAAAAATTGGGAGATTTTAGTCAGTTTCCATTTAGTCCAAAACCAGAGAATTTTGAGAATTTACCTACTTCAGAAACTCAACCACCAAAGTCAACAGAATTATTAGAAAGTTTAAATATTCAAACTCCATCAAAACCACAAGGAAAGCCACAAGGAAAGCCACAAGGAAGGTCGAAACCAAAGTCGGAACCAAAGCCAAAAGCAAAAACTCCAACTAGATCTATACCTAAAACCCAACTCCCAGGCAAAAAAACCAGAAGGCAAATATTGATATTAGGAGGTCTAGCCGGAAGCGGGTTTGTGGGGACGGTTTTAACTCAAAGATTTCTCAAGGAACCATCTACAGAAAATATTTCTACTTCTGACCAAGAAGCACTTTTAGAACCAGCAGATATTTCTACTCCACCACAACAAAAAACTGTTACCCAGGAGTTTACCACTGTTAAACTGAACAACACAGGAGAAATAATAAGCCGCATATTTTTGATATTAGGAGGTTTAGCCGGAAGCGGGTTTGTGGGGACGGTTTTAACTCAAAGATTTCTCAAGGAACCATCTACAGAAAATATTTCTACTTCTGACCAAGAAGCACTTTTAGAACCAGCAGATATTTCTACTCCACCACAACAAAAAACTGTTACCCAGGAGTTTACCACTGTTAAACTGAACAACACAGGAAAAATAATAAGCCGCACTAAAGGTAAAGCAGAAGTAATGACAGAAAACCTGGGTAATAGAGTTTCTCTAGAAATGGTAAAAATTCCCGGAGGTAGGTTTTTGATGGGGTCTCCAGAGACGGAAGCAGGAAGACGTGATAACGAAGATCCGCAACATTATGTAGATGTGCCGGAATTTTTCATGGGAAAGTATGTAGTTACTCAAGCACAATGGCAAGCAGTTATGGGAAATAACCCTGCTAAGTTTAAAGGTGCAAGTCGTCCTGTGGAAAGAGTAAGTTGGAATGACGCGATAAAATTTTGTCAGAAACTCTCACAAATAACAGGAAGAAAATATAGTTTGCCCAGTGAGAGTCAATGGGAATATGCTTGTCGAGCCGGAACAACAACACCATTTTATTTTGGAGAGACTATAACACCTGAGTTAGTTAACTATGATGGCAACTACACTTACGGTAATGCGCCAAAAGGAATATATAGAAAAGAAACAACAGATGTGGGAATTTTTCCACCCAATAGTTTTGGTTTGTACGATATGCACGGGAATGTTTGGGAATGGTGTGCTGATGAATGGCATGATAACTATGATGGTGCGCCTACAGATGGCAGTGTTTGGCTAAATGGAAATAAAGCTCGATCACCGCTGCGGGGCGGTTCTTGGAGCAACAATCCTCTTTTTTGCCGTTCTGCGGTTCGCCTCTACTATAATAGGCGCGACGACCACAGCCTCACTTTTGGTTTTCGTCTTGTCTGCGATGGCGGGAGAACTCTTTAACCCTTTTCTCTTTTCCCCTTTTGCCCTTTGCCCTGTTTTTCTTTTTCCTTTATTGTCCCGCTTTAGGGGGTCGAAATTTTTTTTTAAAACTGATGTAGCATATTTAATACATTACTCAAGAATGCTAGGCAGAATATCAATCAAATTGCAGTATAATAAGGACCTAGACAAATAACCTTGAAAACAGAATATTTATAGGCTTTCTGGTATTCATCCTCACCGTCAGGACGTGCCAGTCGGTAAATTCTGTGTAAATGCCAATTTTATCCTCTTGCTGATAGCCACAGAGCCTCCTGCCTTACCTCCTCCAAAGTGGAATTATTCAACAGGAGATGATATAAAAATTAGGCGATCGCCATAGCTAAACAATGAAAAATAGAGAATTGAGTTAGTTGACAACTTACGTTATCAAGTGATATAATAAACTAGTTGTCTTTAATAATAATGTAGTAAAATTCGTCAAACCTAGAGAAGCTGGTGAAATATTAGGAGTCAACGTCCGCACTTTAGTTAGATGGGAAAAAAGTGGAGAAATAAACCCCATTAAAACACCATCAGAACAAAGTCGCCATGATATCAAACCTAATAGTAGGATATCTATAAACCGCCATCTGAATGTAAGTATCAACTTAAGAAATGGAGTCAGGAAAAACCCGTGAATAGCTGTGGATGAGTAACCACCGACGGCATCAGCAGCAGCAAGAAGTCAACATCAACTAGTCAGGCTATGTAGCGTTTTGTCTAAGTTTGATAAAGCAGCCCTCAAGTAAAGTCCTTTTATTCCGTTTATTATGTAAACACATTCTTTTTTTCACCTTTAGCATAACAAACAGTCTCCAAAAACTCAGTTGTAATATATTCTATTTATCAATAAAAATTGGATTATGGCTATACCTATTGTTAAACGTTATTTAATTGTTTTAGAACTATACAAGTGGGTCGGAGTCGCAACTTTTGCACTAGCATTAGGTGTTTCAGGAATAGTTGCTATGCGGCCAGTTCCTAAAGCAAAACATACAATTGCAGGTAAACTGATAAATATTCGTCCTGCAGTATTATTTTCTGAGACTGGTACTAAAATTCAAGAACAAGCTGCCGCAGTTACTACAGAGAGGTTGCTAAATGATGAAGTTAGAAAAGTAGTAGCAGAAAAATTTTTGGTAGACCCAAAAATACTGAAATTACGACAGAAAAAAGGTATATACACAATATCTTATCAAGATACAGACAAGGCAAAAGCCCTAGAAATAGTAAATATGCTGATGGCAGAAATAGTCAAGCAAAGCCGAAAAATTAATACTACTTATCAAAGAGCTATTATTGAAGAAGTCAATAAGCGCTTGCCTGCAGCCATTGAAGAATTGAGAAACACTCAACAAGAACTACAGAAATTTGAGAGAGAAGAAGAAGCTTTGTTGATAACATCAAGAGCAGGTGCTTTACCAGGAGAGATAGCAGGTAACCGACAACAACAAACTCAGATGAAATTACAGTTAGAAGGGGTGGAAGCTCAAATTAATAGTTTAGAAGAACAGTTAGGGTTAACTGCAGATCAAGCTTATGTAGCCCGGGCACTAGCAGCAGATCCAATTATAGCAAATCTCCGAGTAGAGTTGTATCAAGTAGAAAATGAGTTAGATAAATTATTATTAGATTTTACAGAAAAGTATCCACCCGTAGTTGAGTTGCGTAGGCGAAAACAAGTTGCAGAACAACAACTACAACAACGTGCCGCAGAAGTTTTAGGAGGTAATGGTATTGCAGCACCATTGAGACAAGTAGAGCAAATTAGAGTTGATGCTTCTTTAGACCCTACAAGACAACAGTTAGCAGAAACTCTAATTGCTTTAAAAGCTCAAAAAGAGCAGTTACAACGACAATTACAGACAACAATTGAAACTGAGCAAAAATTACAATTAGAGTATAGAAATATTCCTAATAAGCAATTAGAACTGACTCAGTTGCAAGAAAAAGTTGCTCTGAAAAAGTCTCGTCTTGATCAGATGCGATCTACCTTAGAAGATGCTGAGGTAGCAGAGGCAGAGATAACTAGCAGTTTAACGGTTTCTGAGGAAGCTTATGTTAGTAAGCTAGGTAAGACAGGAGAAATAGCAATGCCTTTAATGATGGTAGGAGGAGGAATTGCAGGTATAGTTCTTGGTGGAGGTTTAATTTTTATCTTGGGAATGCTTTCTGGTAAGTTCTATTATTGGGAAGAAATTAAAATAGTTTTAAAAGAAAAAGAGGTGCCCTTATTGGGAGTATTGCCTGATGTGATAAATTTTGACCCAGATATGAAGTTAGAGAAAATGCCTTTGTTAATAGAGCGTAATTCACCAGAACTAGAATTCTATGAAAAGTTGCGGACAAACTTGTCTCTTCAGGGAAGTCAAGCTCCAAAAGTTGTGCTTTTGAGTAGTGGAGTTAAAGGAGAAGGGAAAACATTTTGTGCTTATAATTTAGCGATCGCTGCGGCACGAGCAGGTAAACGAACACTTCTCATTGAAACCGACTTAAGGTCACCATCAAAAGCTGAGTCCCTCAAAATTTTTCCTGATCCAGATAGCTGTGTTGAACCACTCCGTTATTATGGGGATATTAATAGTTGTATTAGACAAGTATTAGAGGTAGAAAACCTTTATATTATACCTAGCCCTGCTGTTGTCAAACAACCAGGAAGAATAATAGAATCTAGTGAAATGCAAAAGTTACTTTCAGACTCCCGACATCGTTTTGATTTTGTCATTCTAGATACTTCTTGTCTGAACCAGAATAATGACGCTTTTATTCTGGAGCCATATACTGATGGAATGATTATTATAACTCGACCATATTATACTACATCAGGTATACTGACAGAAATTATAGAACAGCTAACAAATGACGAAGAAGATGAAGAAAGTACATCTGGGCCAAAATTTTTAGGAGTTATTGTTAACGGAGCAGATATTTCTGCAAGTTTTCAAGTTAAACCACTGGATGATTTGGATATATCTAATTCCCAGCTTTCTGACCCACCTGCACCCCGTATCGGAGCATCTACAGCAACAGAAGTGACACAGGTTCAGAGCCGATATTAATATTATACATCACAGCATTTATCTAAGTGATTTTCTTCTTGTTTGAATTGTGACTACAGTTGACAGCAGCTCAAGGGTTTAAAGAAAAAAGACGACAGCATTTTTAAAATTGATGAACCAGATCATCATCAGCCAAAACCAGTAGGGAGGTTATATGCAAAATTCCTACTGGAGTATACCGCGCAGGAAAATTGCTCTGATGTACCTTCACCCCAGACCAGAAAAAAGTTGAGGAAGGATCAAAATATAGGGACAGGAGTTAATGTTTCTGCTATGCAATTTCAGTGAAGTCACAACACTCCCACTGTAAAGGCCAGGGAGTATATCAGCGAACATTTTCTACTCCCCAATAAGGAGCTTTCTGTGCAGCCCTTAAAATAAATGCCGCTATATTTTCTACTTCCTGTTGAGACATCCAATTTTCAGTAATTTGACGACAGAAAAGTGTATAACTACTACCGTCATATATCATCGGGTCTCTCAAGAAAGCAACTAAGTTATTCAGATCATCTCTTGGAGGTGTTGCTCCCTTAAGTTTTTCCAAGGATAGAGATACTGAAGGATTAACTAAATTTGCCCCCCCTACATGACAATTTAGACAATTTTTAGCAAAAGTTTGTTTACCCTCAGATAAATCTTCAGCAGAAAAATTCTTTAGCTCACCTTGCTTATTTAATTTAATTCCTACTGGTATTTCTGCATCTAAATACCTTTTGACATATGAATCTACAGCAGCTTGAACTGGTTGAGTATCAAAAATTATTACCTGAACAATAATTAATATTGTTAGTACAAAACGAATCAGTAATGATTTATTCAACATGATACTTTAATTACTTTGGTAACTAGGTAGGTAGTTTTAATTGTTCTAAAAATTGATGAATTCAAAACAGTGAGAAACAGTTTATAAATTGCTTCTAGTTTCTTTTTGAAATTTTTTGTAAAAACGTAAATTTTATGCCTACCTATTTATAAATATTAAACATCAATAACTGATTTTAGATTAGGGTTTAATTAACAGAAAACTTTATCTCCCATCAAAAAAACAATAATCTAAAATCATTAATCAATATTTTCAACAAAAAGAATATTAGCGGAAGATTTTACCGCCTCCCCACTGTTTACCTAGAACTTTAGGTTGTACAAGAATGTAACCGGCGATCGCATATAGATCATCCTCAGTGAGATTTCTCATTTCTGGGTAAATATCAGCACTCTTGATACTTGGGTGAAATTCAGATATCTCAATAAACCCATCATAAGTAGTAGGGTTTTGCATATAGTCTATCAGACCTTCTATGTTATCTCGTGCTGGATAGGCCAATGCTAAAGTTTCTGGGTCTAAAGAAACATCAGGATTTGTTTTGGTAATTCCTCCTACATGACACTGAGAACAAACATTAGTAAATTCCCTTTTGCCTTGTGTGTATTCTTTAATAGTAAGTACAACTTCTTTGTCCTCATTCAGAGGTAAAGTACGAACATTATCATCTAATTTGGCAGCAGTGGCACTGTTGATGAACGTTGTAAATGTCAGCAATACTATAAAAACCACAGATATGAAAAATTTTTTCAAGTTTCTTCTCCTTAAAACTGGCAAGTTAGTTAATCAACCAATACAAGTATGTTGATTACTAGAAATATTTATGCAGGAACCAAAAGTTACAAAACTTTAGGTTTGTTTAACTTTTCTCTAATTTTTATTTATCGGTCTTCAGGTGTCAATTAGTCAAGTACTTAATAACTTTTATTAGGAATCAGACTTTTGTTGTTGAGCTAGTAAATGAGACATAATTGCTTTGGCATCCTCTAAGGCCAAACGAGTTTGAGAATGTTTATAAGAAATCCTCATTTGGTCACACAGACGAAGTACCTCATTTACATGGACATTAAAGTCTTCCGCTATTTCTTGGATTGATATATCTGCAAAACCCATAATATTTTGTTAATTTATATTTTAATTTAATTTAGATAAAGCTAATAAAAAAATTTTTGACAACAGTTCTCAGGGGGGTTATTGGGACTGACAAGTAAAAAATAAACTTAATTATAGACAGACAAAGGACCATATCTCCCAAAAGCATAAGTCCTTGGAAAAGCAAAGGTTTTAGATAGTTTTAGATAATAGACAGAATGATTTGGCCCAGACTAAGATTTGCTGAGTTCTGCTGCCTTCTCCAGGCATTTTTTCTCTCAGAAAATTTGTCAGTACCATAAGGACATTTTTCATGTTCTCGGGCCAATTCACCCCTTTTTACTTCAGCCATCAAAAACTGAGAATTTAACCCTGAGGTGTGGGTTGAATTTTATTATCAGTTGTTGATAAATTATGTGACTCTGCCTGAAAGGGTAAATGACAGTGTGGTCCAGTTTCTAATGATTCATCGGAAATTAAGGTAAGAGAATGAGGTTTATGCAAGCGAATTAACTTAACTAGAGTTTTCTTTAACTGGGTACGAGGTACAATGGCATCTATAAAACCATGTTTCAATAGATACTCAGAAGTCTGAAAGTTTTCGGGTAGCTTTTCACGAACTGTTTGTTCAATCACCCGCCGTCCAGCAAAACCTATTGTGGCTTTTGGTTCAGCGATAATAATATCTCCAAGCATGGCAAAACTTGCAGTTACACCACCTGTAGTCGGATGAGTTAAAATTGGAATATATAGCTGTTTAGCTTCTCTATGCTGTTCTAGAGCACCAGAGATCTTGGCCATTTGCATCAGACTTAAAAGACCTTCTTGCATTCTGGCTCCACCAGAAGCACAAATAATTATTACAGGTAAACTTTCTTGAGTGGCCTTTTCGATTAATCTGGTCAGTTTTTCTCCCACAACTGAACCCATACTTCCTCCCATAAATCCAAAGTCCATAACTCCCAAGGCCACAGGTTCAGTTTCAATATTGCCGATACCTGTCTGTACAGCATCTGGAAGCCCAGTTTTTCTTTGATATTCAAGGAGTCGATCACTGTATGGTTTGCGATCGCTAAATTTTAAAGGGTCTGTTGCTCTGAGTTCTGGGTCAATTGGCACCCAGGTGTTAAAATCTATTAATTGCTGAATTCGCTGTTCACTAGATACTCGTATATGGTGTGTGCATTCTGGGCAAACCATTTGATTTGCTTGTAGGTCTTTTGTGTAAGTCAGAGTACCACAAGCTTCACATTTGATCCAAAGTCCATCAGCAATTTCTCGCTCAGGTCTCTGTTGAGGGTCCTGAGATGATTTCCGTCGATTTGCAAACCAATCAAATAGAGACATTAAAATATTTTTGAGTTAATTATTTTGTGATTATACTTTTGCTAAAGCTCACCATTATACTTTTATTAAAATAAGTTTTCAGGCAAAAAATCTTTAGTTCTACAAGTTAAGGTTAGAGCAATATAAGAAAATTCTGGATGAGTACATTGATGACATACTTTGTTATGCCATTAAAATTCTATATCCTAATTTCTGTTCATGGACTATAAATTCAAGTAATCTATGTAATATTGTAAAATTTAGTTTGATAATTTTGGTGTATTTTTATATAAAAAACTGTGGCCAAACTCCCTAATCTCTAAAAATCAAGATTAGAACTCAGGGAAAAATTAGAACCCAGGAAAAAAAAGATTAAGGTAAGTAGATAGTATATTATCACCCCAGATAACGGTTAAACCAGCCCCCATTGCTAAAAATGGTCCAAAAGGTATTGGTTGTCGTCGATCTAGTAAACGTAAGGCGATCGCTCCTCCACCAACAAGTGCTCCCATAGCACAGGCCAGAAAACAAGTTAATAATAAATATTTCCAGCCCAACCAAGCTCCTATCATCGCTGCTAGTTTGGCATCTCCTCCACCCATAACTGTTTGCCCAAAAGCTATGGAACCAAATATAGATATTAAGTCAAAAAGCCATAGACCAACTACCGCTCCAATAATACCTATTATCAAATAATTTACTAGATTATTTACTTGAAAATTTTCTTCAAATGTGGTAAGCATTTGAAAAAACAAACCTACAATTAACCCTGATTGAGTTAAAGGATTAGGCAGAGTCATAGTGTCCAAGTCAATCATAGACAAAGCCAGTAACCAACTAAAAAAAAACCAGTAGCCTAGGGTAGAGATAGTAATTCCAAATTTCCCAAAAACAACTAAAAATAGTAAGGCTGTAATTAATTCTACTATTGGATAGCGAATAGAAATAGGGCTATGACAATGACCACAACGTCCGCGCAACCGTAGCCAACCAAATATAGGGATATTTTCTGTAGCTTTTAATCTACTATGACATTTGGGACATCGAGATGGAGGCCACAGAATAGATAATCCTGCAGGTATCCGATAAATGACAACGTTGAGAAAGCTACCAATAGATGCGCCTAGGGGAAATACAATTAGAGTTAGAGGCCACATTATAAGTAAATCCATATAATTATCAAAAGTTCAAAGTGACATTCCTAGCTTTTGAGGTTACTTCCTTCTAATCTTTTCTCATTACTTCTGGCATAATTAATTTTACAGTCAAGTGAAGATTTGTTAACTTAATTAGTGTATCGTGCCAATTGCTCATGAGCCTATACCTGATGGCTTAAAAGAAAAAAGTTTGACCAATACTCCAATAAACCCATCACCAAATTATTCTATCTACCACTACTATCTAGGGCTACTAATATTCTTATATCCTGAAATAGGAATAACTTTGAGATTTTCTGGGGGTTCGTAGATGGAGTTTGATCATCCCTTTAAGAGTCGAAATTTTCACTGTTTAAGGAGCCAAGTTCTATATGGCGGAGAGTATAAAATCAAAACTAATTTATCAATAAATTTTTGATTCAATCAACTCTAAAGGGACAAAAAATTCCCCTGGTAATAAAATTGGCTTTTGGGAGAATATTAGACCAGCTCGATAACTAATGAGACTAATGGCCACACCTTGAGGAAGTCTAACTTGGCTAGGATGGGTCTCGAGATAAGTGCGATAGAGCAATTTTGCTAATTTTTGTAGGTATGGAGTCAGTAATAGGGCAATATTTGAACCTACATACTTTACTGGTCTTTTTTGTGTAGTGTTTACCACAAGAAACTCTAATAGATATTTTATAGATGTATTTGCTACTGTGAACTACCCCAGCAGAAGTCAGGATAAATCCTATTATTGAGGGTATGCAATTCCTTTGACCTAAGTAAACTCTAACGTTTTACATTTGCTCAGTCCTTTAAAAGGATAACTCTGATACTTATGAAGGTTAAATTACTTCCCACGGGGATACCGTGTGAGGACCTAGTCCCAGATTTCAGACATTAGCAAGTGCTGTCTTTCGGTGCATGGCCTCAAATAAGTCAAGGGAAGCTTATAACTACAGCATCATCTAGTATTCTATTGTCTAATGTCTCTAAACCTATTATCAAGAAAAATTCTAATCAATATCTGAGTAAGGCAACAAAAAAAGAAATCAAAATTTTTGAAAGTTAGGAGAATTTAGAACGTTTAGTCACGAAGAAATTGCTTAGTTTAATTTACAAAATGAAAAAACTAAAGCTCTAGTCAGAGATATTATGGATGTCAAAGATAAAAAACGACGAGAACAATAATTATTTTTACTGAAAGCTATTAAATATCACTGATCAATAGATAATAAAATCTATGATCAGGATGTTTATAAAATGGGCAGAATGATTGATACTTCAACCCCAAATGATGCTAAATCAAAGTTAAAGAAAGAAAGTTTTCTATTTTGGGCATTTTTGAAAATTGTTTGAAAATTGGGAGTACATCTTTTGGGGGCTTTCTGGCACTGGTTTCAGTGTGTGAAAGTATAATTGTTCGACAATATAAGCTACTATCTCATGAAGAAATACTTGATGGTATCTCTCTGGCAACAATTCTTCCCGGACCGGTTGCGGTAAATGTTGTCGCTTACATAAGTTAAAAATTTGAGGAATTAGAGGAGCATTTGCCAGCACTACTGGAGTATTGCTACCCACCTATATTCTCGTTGTCAGCTTTACGGCTTTTTACTTTCAAGTAGGTGAAATTTCTGCCATTAGTAAAGCTTTTGCTGGATTTATTCCAGCTATGGTTGCCATTATATTAGTAGCTATATGGGGACTGAGTAAAAAAACAATTAGAACACTTAAAAATTGGCAGTCTATTTCAATTGCCGTTGCCGCCTTCATCATTCTCAAGTTTGTATAAGGATTTTACACAACTTTGCTTATTGTACTAGGGTCTGGAATTTTTGGTTACCTTTTATATTATGATACTACTGCTAGTGAACTATCTACTAGTAATATCTCTAATTCTACCACTTCTCCATTAATCTCAAAGACAAAATTAGTTCTTTCTTTCTTTGTTCTCTCAGCGTTCTTGGTTTTGTATTTAGTTCCACTTCCTTTTTTGGAAAATACTAGTCTAGCTAAACTTTTTATGGTTTTTTCAGGGATGAGCCTAACTTTGTTTGGTGGTGGTTATGTTTTCATTCCTATGATTCAATAGACTGTTATCAATACTTATGGATGGGTAACCCAAACATAATTTGCCAGTGCGATCGCTTTAAGTCAAATAACACCTGGTCCCATGCTCATTAGTGCGGCTTTCATTGGTTATGCTGTCAAGGGAATACTAGGTTCTTTGGTTACAACTATTGGTATGTTTTTACCCCCCGCAATGTTGATGATGACTTGTTCTGACTTACTATAACAGATTAAGAATTTATCTACAATTCAGGCCGCATTAAAAGGCGTTCGTTCTGCTGTAATTGGTATAATTTTTACTACAGCATTTATTTTATTACAAGGTGTTGAAATTCATTTGGTCTCAGCTTTAATTTTAATCGGTGGGTTGTTTGCTCTCTTACGCTTCAAAGTTGATGTTA
This sequence comes from Trichodesmium erythraeum GBRTRLIN201, assembly GCA_018457135.1. Classification (GTDB taxonomy): domain Bacteria; phylum Cyanobacteriota; class Cyanobacteriia; order Cyanobacteriales; family Microcoleaceae; genus Trichodesmium; species Trichodesmium erythraeum. Next base: position 57,110 of record JAGGDU010000148.1, read on the forward strand.
TTCTGATAATTCCCATCGCAGGAATTTTGGGAATACTACTTTATCCATAAATATACCTAAAAATGTTGACATTAAACGAACATGGGGGGGATAAATGTAAGTGCGACTCGCTGGAGTTGCAGTTGAGTGAAATATCCGCGCTTTCAGGCTAGAAAGTGGGTCAATGTGCGATTTTTTTTCCTTCTTTTCATCCTAATTTGACGAATTCAAGATACCATGAAGAATGGTACAATTAATTTTAAAATAATCATGAAAAAATTTTGTTTGCAAGCTCCCTTTCAACCTACTGGTGACCAACCTCAAGCGATCGCTCAGTTAACTACCAATATTCAAGCTGGGCATAATTTTCAAACCTTACTTGGAGCTACTGGTACAGGTAAGACATTTTCTATAGCTTCTGTCATAGAAAATGTTGGTAGACCGACGTTAGTTTTGGCTCATAACAAAACATTGGCTGCTCAATTATGTAATGAATTAAGGGATTTTTTTCCTGATAATTCTGTGGAATATTTTATTAGTTATTATGACTATTATCAACCGGAGGCTTATATTCCGGTAACGGATACATATATAGAAAAAACAGCTTCTATTAATGATGAAATTGATATGTTGCGTCACTCAGCAACTAGGTCACTTTTTGAACGTCGAGATGTAATTGTGGTAGCTTCTATTAGTTGTATTTACGGTTTAGGAATTCCGTCAGAATATTTAAAAGCAGCTATTTCTTTACAAGTGGGAGAAGAAATTAATCAACGACAAATTTTGAGAGATTTAGCAACAGTTCAATATACTAGAAATGATTTGAATTTAGGTCGAGGAAAATTTAGAGTTAAGGGTGATGTTTTGGAAATCGGACCTGCTTATGAGGATAGAATTATTCGGGTAGAATTTTTTGGAGATGAAATAGATGCTATTCGTTATATTGACCCTGTAACTGGAAATATTCTCCAAAGTTTAGAGTCTTTAAATGTATATCCGGCGCGTCACTTTGTTACTCCTGAAGAAAGATTAGAAATTGCTTGTAATGATATTGAAGTAGAATTAGATGAGAGATTAAAAGAATTAGAAAAAGCCGGAAAGTTGTTAGAAGCTCAACGTTTAGAACAGCGTTCCAGATACGATATAGAAATGTTACGGGAGGTGGGATATTGCAATGGAGTGGAAAATTATTCTCGGCATTTAGTGGGTAGAAAAGCAGGGGAACCGCCGGAATGTTTGATTGATTATTTTCCGAAAGATTGGTTATTAGTTATTGATGAATCTCATGTGACTGTTCCCCAAATTCGAGGAATGTATAATGGAGACCAAGCTAGGAAAAAAGTTTTAGTTGAACATGGGTTTCGTTTGCCTAGTGCTACGGATAATAGACCTTTAAAATCTGAGGAATTTTGGGAAAAGGTTAATCAATGTATTTTGGTTTCTGCTACTCCTGGAAATTGGGAAATAGAAAAATCTGAGGATAGAATTGTTGAGCAAATTATTCGTCCGACTGGTGTTGTTGATCCGAAAATTTTTGTGCGTCCGACTGAAGGTCAAATTGATGATTTATTGGGTGAAATTAGGGAACGGGTTAAGCTGGAAGAGAGGGTTTTAATTACGACTTTAACTAAGCGGATGGCTGAAGATTTGACTGAATATTTAGAGGATCAAAGTGTTAAGGTTCGTTATTTGCATTCGGAGATTAATTCTATTAAGAGAATTGAGATTTTACAGGGGTTGAGAGAGGGAGAGTTTGATGTGTTAATTGGGGTGAATTTATTACGGGAAGGTTTGGATTTGCCGGAGGTTTCTTTGGTGGCTATTTTAGATGCGGATAAGGAGGGATTTTTACGGGCGGAACGTTCTTTAATTCAGACTATTGGTAGGGCGGCGCGTCATATCCGAGGTCAGGCTATTTTATATGCTGATAATTTGACGGATAGTATGATTAAGGCTATTGATGAAACTGAAAGAAGGCGAGGTATTCAGTTGGCATATAATAAGATGAATAATATTACGCCACGGCCTGTTGTGAAAAAACAAAGTAATGCTATTTTGGCGTTTTTGGATGTGTCGCGCCGTTTAAATTCTCAACAGTTGGAAGAGGTTTATGAACAGGTGGATAATTTGTCTTTGGATGATGTTCCGGAGTGGATTAAAAAGTTAGAAAGTCAGATGAAGGAAGCGGCGAAAAATTTGGAGTTTGAAGAGGCGGCTAAGTTACGCGATCGCATTAAACATTTGCGGGATAAGTTAGTCGGTAATTCTTGAAATTTATCAAAAAAAAAGTTTGCTTGCTCAAAATAATTGGGTCTAAAGCCTCATTTTTGAAGGCTAAATATTATTAGGTTAGGGTTTGCTAAAAAAGTCTTTTTCAGAAGTAGGAGACTCATCCTTAACATCTCCCAGTAGGAGAAGTAAGGAGGTTTCGCTACGGGAGATGAAACCCATTTTTTTTATGCAATTTCCCTACAGAAAAACAGGAAATTAATAGAGGAGGTAGTGGGATATATTTTTCCCTTTATTTTTCTGCCTAGGAAGAGCTCAAAAAGTTAGTATTTTGGGCTCTTAGGACCGAAAAATAGACGTTTTTTTAAGTCTAAAAATACTAAAGCCTTTATAGATCAATATTTTTGCATTGACAGGGCTTTTCAAATTGATGAACTACATCATACAGTAGGTTCTAATGGTTGTTAATTTTGCTTAGGTTGAGGTGGTGTTTCAGGGCTGAGAATAAGGATATATTTTCCATCTTCGCTCTGTTGAATGACTAAAACTGGAGGGCGAGCATTTGGTTGTGAGTTTTTTGGTATTGAGGGAAATATATAATATTGACTGTTTCCATCAAATAATAGTCGCCACACTACTTTGGGAATGTTGTCGTCGCTTTTGTTGTTATAGTCTCTTTGTATTAGCTGTTCATATAGTTCAATGTCTCCGATCGCTCGAAAATTACTTCTGTTAGGATCGTCTGTGAGATCGAAAATATTTCTGCCTAATGGTAGTGTATCTTTTGGAGCTATTAAGGTAACTACTGGTAATAATGATGTTTCGTTGCGGGCGTCTCGAATAGCATCAACTTTTCCCTGACTTTGACCGAGGAAAAATAAGGCTGTTAATAACCAGGTTACTATGACAATTTCACTTATTAAAGCTTTGCCTTTTTTTTGGCGATTATTTTTAGGAAAATATAGGGGTAGTTGCAGAAAGGGAGAGATTTTATCGTATTTACTTTTGAGGCTTAATTTTAATAGTTTTAAACGGATTTTATCTAGAATTTTGCTTAATTCTTCTTTGGCAAATCTAATGCTTTGGAAACTTATTTGAACAATTATAAAAGTCGCGATCGCTATTTTTATACTGCGCAGAATAGTGGAAAAGTCTCCTATGGATATGTTGCCTAAAAATACTTGTATTGGTGCTATTAAAAATGATTCAAAAGGTAAATCTAGGGTGGTGACTTCTAGTTGAAAATAACCAAAGTAAGTCCAACGATAAATCCAACCTGTAAAATATAAACCTATTCCTAAAAAGCTTAATAAACTGGCAATTTTTCCTAACATAATTGTAAATATAAATTCTGTTTTGACTTAGGTATATACTATAGGAATTTGACTATTTAGATGAATAAAAATTAAGTGGAAATTATCTATCAAATCAATATAATGATTGAATAGATTAGTAAGAGATAATTGTTCATTTTTCATAGTCTATCTTCTTGAGTTAATAAATCACCATATTTATTGATTCCTTCTTCGGCAAGTTGACGATCTTCTTCGGCAAATTCTTGATAAAGTTGGGCTAATTTTTCTGTTTCTAGGTTTAGTTTAATTAACTTTTCTCTAAATTTTTAGAAGGGCGATAAATTTAACAACTTGGTTAAGTTGCTCTTCATTTAATTGGTTGAATTGTTGATTTATTTTTTCTTTGGTGTTCATAGTTTTAGTTAGATTATGGTAAGTATTTCGTTATTTATATGCTTTCAACTTTCATATTTTTGGCATTTTATTTCAAGATAAACTATTTAAAAACTGACTCCGTGTAATAATCAAAATATCTTGAAAAGGATGCAATTATAATAAGCATTTTCACCCTTTTAAAGCATTCAAATATCTATTATAGCAATTTGAGCATTTGGTTGTGAAAGATTTATGAATAAAAATTAAGTGGAAATAATCTATAAAATCAATGTAATTATTGATTAGATTAGTAATAGATAATCTTTTTATTAAAGCAGGAAAATAAAAATGACTAGAATTACAATTATTTTTTTGGTGGCCTGCCTAACTTTGATGGCCCGAGAGACAAGAGAAGCGATCGCTAATCCTAAATCTATTGTCCAAGCTGAAGCTAAACCAACTGTGAAACCTATTCCTGTTTCTTTGCCTCGTAATGGGACTGTGTTACTTAACAGTGGTGATAGTCGATCGGGTAGTGTAATAGATGTAAATTCTGAATATATTACCGTTAAAAAAGGTAGAAGTCGTCGTCGAGAAGCGATCGCTAATGTTAAAGAGATTAGGTTTTATGGAGACCTTTGGTGGCCGGCTTCTGATGGGATAATAGTTATTCGTGGGGATGATGTAGACAAAATAGGGAAGATTCGACGTTTTGAAGAATGATAGGATTATATCTAGACTTATTGGTTTAAAAATATGACATCAAAACTGCCTATAATAATGATTGGTACACAAAGATCAGGCTCGAATTTATTGAGACTTATCTTAAATGAAATAAGTATCATTGCGGCACCTCATCCTCCTCATATAATACAAAGGTTAATGCCCCTACTCTTTACCTATGGTGATTTATCAGTTAGTAAAAACTTTAAACAGCTTGTTAATGATACTTGTCAATTAATCAAATTAAACCCTGTTCCCTGGGAAAGGATCAAGTTTGACCGAAATAATATTTTGTCTCGTTGTATGGAAAATACATTAGTTGCCGTTTTCTCAAGTGTTTATGATATTTATGCTGAAGCTTGGGATGCCAAAATTTGGTGTTGCAAAAGCCTAGCTAATGTTCACTATTTTCCTCAAATCAATGCTTATCTTCCTAATGCCAAATACTTATATCTTTACAGAGATGGCCGAGACGTAGCAGTTTCTTTCAAGGAAGCAGTAGTCGGACAAAAGCATTTTTTTCATATTGCTCAACAGTGGAGAAAAGACCAACATGCAGCTTTAAAGATCAAAAAGCAACTTAGAGGTGAACAATTTTTTAGTTTGAGTTATGAAGATCTGATTAATTCGCCTGAACTAAGTCTATATAATTTATGTGGGTTTCTAGAGCTAGAATTTAGCCCGACAATGTTGGATTTCTATAATTCAAGGGAAGCTAGTAATACATCATCATCTAGTACTCTATGGTCTAATGTATCTAAACCTATTATCAAGAAAAATTCTAATAAATTTCTGAGTAAAGCAACAAAAGAAGAAGTCAAAATTTTTGAAAGTGTTGCAGGGGATGTTCTAGACTCTCTTGGATATGAGCGAAATCAAACAAATATGGGAGAATTTAGAACCTTTAGTCAGGAAGAAATTGCCCAGTTTGATCTACAAAATGAAAAAGCTAAAGCTCAAGTCAGAGATATGATAGATGTCAAAGATAAAAAACGACGAGAACAACAATTATCTTTACTAGAGGCCATTAAATCTCGCTGCTCGCTGATCGATAGTAAAACCTATTAGCTGGACTTTGAGATTTTTTACACCGAAAATGGCTCCAAACCCAGTCTTAGCAAGGGAAATACCTGAAAGAACTAAAAATAGCTAAAAACGTAGGTATATCAAGAAAACGGTTGATTCAAGGTAAAAACATGATTGTATAGTAGTACAAAAAGACGTTAGGACACTTTTAACTTCTTTCATGTATTAAAAAATATTGTTAAGGAATCTAAAAATGTCCTAACCTTAGCACGTAGCGCTATATAAGGTTTTAAGATTATTTTCAATCTATTTTTTTCAAAAGTCCAGTTAGAAGGAGGTTTGTAAAATGGGCGACATGACTGATACTTCAATCCCAAATGATGCTAAATCAAAGTTAAAGAAAGAAAGTTTCCTATTTTGGGCATTTTTGAAAATTGGGAGTACGGCTTTTGGGGGCTTTATGGCACTAGTTTCAGTGTGTGAAAGTATGATTGTTCAACAACATAAGCTACTATCTCATGAAGAAATGCTTGATGGTATTTCTCTAGCAACAGTTCTTCCCGGACCGGTTGCTGTAAATGTTGTTGCTTACATAGGTTATAAAATTCGAGGGATTAGAGGAGCGTTTGCTAGCACTACTGGAGTATTGCTACCAACTTATCTTCTCGTTGTCAGCTTTACGGCTTTTTACTTTCGAGTAGGTGAAATTTCTGCCATTAGTAAAGCTTTTGCTGGATTTATCCCAGCTATGGTTGCCATTATATTAGTAGCTATATGGCGACTGAGCAAAAAAACAATTAGAACACTTAAAAATTGGAAGTCTATTTCAATTGCTGTTGCTGCCTTTATTATTCTCAAGTTTGTAGGTGGATTTTACACAACTTTACTTATTGTACTAGGGTCTGGAATTTTTGGTTACCTTTTATATTATGATGCTACTGCTAGTGAACTATCTACTAGTAATATCTCTAGTCCTATCACTTCTCCATTAATCTCAAAGACAAAATTGCTTCTTTCTTCCTTTGTTCTCTCAGCATTCTTGGTTTTGTATTTAGTTCCACTTCCTTTTTTGGAAAATACTAGTCTAGCTAAACTTTTTATCGTTTTTTCAGGGATGAGCCTAACTTTGTTTGGCAGTGGTTATGTTTTCATTCCTATGATTCAAGAGATTGTTGTCAATAATTATGGATGGGTTACCCAAACAGAATTTGCGAGTGCGATCGCTTTAAGTCAAATAACACCTGGTCCAATCCTCATTAGTGCAGCTTTCATTGGTTATGCCGTCAAGGGAATACTAGGTTCTTTGGTTGCAACTATTGGTATCTTTTTCCCCCCCGCAATGTTGATGATTACTTGTTCCGACTTACTAGAACAGATTAAGAATTCGTCTACAATTCAGACCGCATTAAAAGGCGTTCGTCCTGCTGTAATTGGTATGATTTTTGCTGCAGCATTGATTTTATTACAAGGTGTGAAAATTCATTGGGTCTCAGCTTTAATTTTAATGGGTGGGTTGTTTGCTATCTTACGCTTCAAAGTTGATGTGATTTTGGTAATTCCCGTTGCAGGAATCTTGGGAATACTACTTTATCCATAAATGTACCTCAAATTGATTCCTTCTTTGGCAAGTTGACGATCTTATTCTGCAAACGCCATATGTAGGAGCGAATGGCATTCGTCCTAACGCTGGTGTAGTGCCAGTGGGTAAGTCCTGATTAATTATTTAATTATTTATTTTGAGAAAATCAGAAAATGAAACGAATTATTGTTACCTGTCTAATAGGAATAACAACCCTGACTACAGAAGTTTTAGTTGAGGTGAGGAAAATTTTAGAGCTATGAAATATGTTTTTCATTTATAACCTAAAGTAAATAATACAATACTTTCTAATTGATTTACGATAGTTGAACTTAGTTTTCCTAACTTGTGACCTAAACGAGTTTTATCTAATACTCTTAATTGATGACATAAAGCAACTGAATCTTGATTTAATCCACCTTCATTTGTGGGAATAAGTAAACAACTAGGTAAAGAACTTCATCTTAAATTAGTAGTTAAAGGGATGGTAATAATAGTCGTAGTAAATTGAGAAATCGTGTTTTCTTGAAAGATAATAACTGGACGAATTCCTGCTTGTTCAGAACCTTGTGTGGGGTTAAGAGTGGCAATCCAAATTTCTCCTCGTTCAGTTTTCATAGTCTATCTTCTTGAGTTAATAAATCAGCATATTCATTGATTCCTTCTTCGGCAAGTTGACGATCTTCTTCTGCAAATTCTTGATAAAGTTGGGCTAATTGTTCTGTATTTAGGTTGAGTTTAATTAACTTTTCTCTAAATTTTAGAAAGGTGATAAAGTCAGCAACTTGGTTAAAGGGTAATAGATGTAAATTCTGAATATATTACTGTTAAAAAAGGTGGAAGTCGTGGTCGAGAAGCGATCGCTAATGTTCAAGAGATTAGCTTTTATGGAGACCTTTGGTGGCCCGCTTCTGATGGGATAATAATTCTTCGTGGGGGTAGTGTAGACGAAATAGGGACGGTTCGACGTTTTGAAGTGGGAGTGGATGGGTTGGTATGGACAAATGCAGATCAGAATCCTATTGAGATTAAACCAGAAAGTGTGATTCGGGTGGATGAAAGAGAGGGTATACCCAGGGAGATGAGGAATATTATTAATAGTCGTTATGTTGTGAGTAAGATGGAGTTTGAACCGGAGCGACAAATTTGGATTATTACTGCTACATTAAAGTCAAGAAAAGAATAATATTTGGTGGTCCTGGATAGTAATGGTATAGCACTACTACGGGCAAGTCAAAAGTTACAATTCAACCCCCCTTTGTCTCCCCAAGGGGGGCGCTCAAAAGTCATCCCTGACTGAATTCTGACTAGGGATAAGTCCTGATTAATTATTTAATTATTTATTTGGAGAAAATCAGAAAATGAAACGAATTATTGTTACCTGTCTAATAGGAATAACAACCCTGACTACAACTGCCCTAATACTGCCGCTATTACCACAAAGCAGTTATGCTCAAAGTTCAAACTCTCAGGCAGAAAAGTTAGAGCAACTAATAAAAACAGCACAGCAACAAATAGGGCAATACCAATATCAGGAGTCTATAGAAACGCTTCAAGAAGCTTTAGCTATTGCTAGAAAAATTAAAGACCGAAAATATGAGGCAGTGGCTAACCTTGGTCTTGGTTATGTTTACGACCAAACAGGCCAACCCCAAAAGGCATTAGAATTCTACGAAAAAGCTTTACCTATCTGGCAAGAAGTCGGCTATCGCTTTGGAGAAGCTACTACTCTCAATAATATTGGTGGAGTTTACTCTGACATAGGTCAACCCCAAAAGGCGTTAGAATTCTACGAAAAAGCTTTACCTATCTCGCAAGAAGTGGGCGCTCGCTCACAAGAAGCTACTACTCTCAATAATATTGGTCTAGTTTACGATAATATAGGTCAACCCCAAAAGGCATTAGAATACTACGAAAAAGCTTTACCTATCTCGCAAGAAGTGGGCGCTCGCTCACAAGAAGCTACTACTCTCAATAATATTGGTCTAGTTTACGATAATATAGGTCAACCCCAAAAGGCATTAGAATACTACGAAAAAGCTTTACCTATCTCGCAAGAAGTGGGCGCTCGCTCACAAGAAGCTACTACTCTCAATAATATTGGTCTAGTTTACTCTAATATAGGTCAACCCCAAAAGGCATTAGAATTCTTCGAAAAAGCTTTACCTATCTGGCAAGAAGTGGGCTATCGCTCACAAGAAGCTACTACTCTGAATAATATTGGTAACGTTTACAGCAGTATAGGTCAACCCCAAAAGGCATTAGAATACTTACAGAAAGCTTTACCTATCATGCAAGAAGTGGGCGCTCGCTCATTAGAATCTACTACTCTCAGTAGTATTGGTAAAGTTTACCGAGATAGCAACCAACCAGAAAAAGCCATAGACCACTTGGAAAAGTCAGTAAAAATTACCCTAGAAATTCGTGGGGGTTTAAAAAAAGAAAATCGCAAAACTTTTTTAAATTTCCAATATAATAAGTGGACACCGATCGCCCTGATCGATCTTCTCATCGACCAAAACCAACCCGAAGCCGCTTGGAAATGGTATAATCTAGCCACCACTTTCGACCTCGCCGACTACACCCGCCTTATTAAGGCCAAAGTCAAAAACCCAGAAGCCCAAAAACTGATTAACCAATGGGAAGAAAACTATCAAAAATTGCAAGCTCTCTATAGCAAAATAGAAGATGGAACAACTACCCAACTTTCCCAACAAATTAAGCAGTTACAAGCAGAAAACAACCAACTCGCAGAAAACGCTAGCCAGAAATATCCAGAAGTTGCCGAGCTTTTTGAATTTGAACCCAAAGACATCGACAAACTCAAAGCCAATATTCCACCGGGCACCGTTGTTATTCAACCTGCTCTTTTAACTGGTCTGAAAAGTGTCCCCGATAGCATAGCTATATTCCTCGTGACCAGAGACCAAGCCACCCTCGTCAAAAAACTCCCCATAGATGCTAAAGAATTTGATAGCATCCTCACCGAATATCGCAGCCAACTAGAAAAACCCAACGCCGACAACTACGCCACTAACCAAGAAAAACTCTACGACTATCTCATCCGCCCCATAGAAACAGAAATAGCCGCCTACTCCCCCAAACGACTAGCCATCATCCCCACAGGAAAATTGCGTTATATTCCCTTTGAAACCCTATATGATAATCAAACCGAGCAATATTTAATAGCCAAATATCCCATCCACTACCTGACCCGCATCTCTGCCACCAGACAGGAGCCAAAAGAGCCGACAAAGTCCCTGAAAGTATTGGCATTTGGAAATCCCCAGCCCACAGAGATCAACCTCCGCGGTGCAGAAGATGAAGCGAAAATTATCGCGGAAAACTTATCAGGAAAATCCTTAACTCGAGAAAAAGCGACCCTCAGCAGTTTTGAAAACGAATCTCCCGGTTTTCCCTTAGTGCATCTAGCTACCCACGGCTGCTTTCAAAAAGGTGGTTGCCGTGAGCAGGGTTTAGAAGAAAATACTATTTTGTTTGCCAACAATAAAACCTTTAATATTGCCAATGCAGCACGTTTAGGATTAGAAAATACAGATTTAATCGCTTTGAGTGCATGCCAAACAGCCATGAAAGCGGACTCCAACGGAGAAGAAATAGCAGGAGTTGCCTATTTATTTGAGCGTGCAGGTGCGGATGCTGTCATAGCCAGTTTATGGAATGCCGAGGATGGAACAACAAAGGATATTATGGTGAAATTTTATGATAATTTGAAACAAGGAATGACCAAGGTGGAAGCATTACGTCAGGCGAAATTAAGTTATGCTAGGTCAGATGTGAGTCCGTTTTATTGGTCGCCTTTTATTTTGATAGGGGATGGAGAATAAGTCAAAAGTTAACCGACCCCCCCTTTCTTCTTGAATTAATAAACCAGCATATTCATTGATCCCTTCCTCGTATTTTTAGGCGATCGCTTTTCTTGAAAAAAATCCTAAATGGCTTTTATAGATCAAGATATTATTTCATAAAAGAATCACTTTTTGTGAGAACCAACCCCCATATATTTAAGCCGGGGAGCATCTGAAAAACATGGAATATTGAAACGGGAGAGCTGACAGACATCGGAGAACATCAAGATAAATTGCGTGAAGTTGCCTAGAGTCCTAATGGCAAAATTATTACCAGTGCTAGTGATGATATCACTGTTAAACTCTCGAATGTCAGCAAAAGTAAACGTCAACATAGTTTCAAAGAGATTATTTTTGAACAAATATCATAAATAATTATCATCAAATTATTACTAAAACTCTCGGGTAATATCCTAATTGACCATAAGCTTAAAGTAACTGATCTCGAAAAATTATAATTACTAAAAACCACAAAAAATATTTGTTACTAACTGTAGGATATTTAAAAGTAAAAAAGGTACATAGTTGTATAGTGAACTGAGAAATTATTAATCATAAAAATTGGATTTACGAATATGAATTAGAACATAGAACAGCTTTAGATTTAATCAATAGTAGGTATTCCTAAAAGTCAAAAAAATTAGGGTTGTATCCCCCAGAAATTCGTACTTATACAGGATTTGCAATAAATTAGTTTTCTTAAAGATAAACCTCAAAAAATTAAGTTCAACTCAAGATATATAATTGCCAACTGTATTCAAGATCAACAAATTACTTAACTTGTCTAGCTTCAGTTTCATTTATCAACCAAAACAGTTATATTTTACAACATAAACTCAGGATTATTTTAGAGAAAAATATTTATAAAACCAGTAATTTTCTGAAAATTGTTTTAGATTTAGTTGCCACATTCTCTCCATAAAAACAAAAATAGACCTTCGCTTTTATAGAATTTAGATAGCATCACATTCTAGGGTATTTACACATTATTTTTTTACATATTTTCTAGAACCAACTTTGAGCTGTAAATTGTAAATAACTGAAGTAAAAGCACTATAAAAAGTAAATCAAAAAAAAAATTATTCAAATGAATTATAGCAGTCGTGCTGAGAAATAAATCACTATTAATAATAGAAGTATTTCAGAATAAATTGACAGTAATTTATATCCAAAGTAAGTAAATAACTTTCTACCTAGGTGAAACTTTAATTATTCAGTAATTAATACATAAATAGTAGATTTTTTGATAATAAAAAACCAAAAGCGCCTTAATTATTCTTATGTTGTACGGACGTTGTATACAACGTCCATAGCCCTACTTATCCGAGATAAATTTACCTCATACTATTTCACAGAAGTCATGCATTTATCCATTAAGATTTTATCAGCTAAAAACTTTGAAAAACCCAGTAATTTCAGGAAATTATTTAAAACTTAAAGTTAGAAACTATTTGTAAAACCTTAAAAAATTAATTGGTATCCCCAAAGTATAACCTACTATAACTTAATAAATTTTACCTTACTCCTTCAGATTTTATTCTAAGGTGTAGGATTAGGATATTTAGCATGAACTGTATCAATTTCAGCAATAATTTCCTCAGTCAAACTTATCTCCACACTACTAATATTTTCCTTCAGTTGTTCCATAGTTGTTGCTCCAATAATTGTACTAGCTACAAACCATCGAGAATTCACATAAGCTAATGCTAATTGTGCCGGAGTCATATTATTTTTATTGGCAATTTCTATATAACTTTTTATCGCTTCAGTCAAATTTGTTTTACGATAACGTTGGTCAAATCCGGGGAAAAAAGCTAGACGAGAATTCTCAGGAACTCCTTGCAAATATTTACCTGTTAAAATACCAAAAGCTAGAGGACTATAAGCCATTAATCCCACATTATTAAATCGACAAGCTTCAGCTATATTAATATGAAAAACACGATTCACTAAACTAAAAGCATTTTGAATCGAAACTATTTTTGGTAAACCTAATTTTTCTGCTAGATGACAAAATTCACACAGTCCCCAAGCCGTCTCATTACTTACTCCTAAATAACGAATTTTTCCAGCTTTAATTAACTCTGCAAATACTTCTAATTGCTCCGCAATAGGCGTCGAATCCCACTCATTATTTGGATCATAATCTGGGGCACCAAATAGAGGCACATAACGGTCAGGCCAATGGATTTGATAAAGGTCAATATAGTCAGTCTGAAGAGCACGCAAACTATCTTCTATTGCTTGCTGAATATTAGCTCGGTTAACTTTACGATTTTCCCCACGAATCCATGTAATTCTAGGACTAGGACCAGTAACTTTTGTAGCAATAATTAACTTATCCCGTTGTTGTTTAACTAACCATTCACCAATATATTCCTCTGTTTTTCCTTGAGTATCAGCCCTACTTGGCACGGGATACATTTCTGCCGTATCAATAAAATTAATACCTTCAGCAACAGCATAATTAAGTTGTTGATGAGCTTCTTCAATAGTATTTTGTAGTCCATAGGTCATCGTGCCTAAACAAATTTCTGAAACATTAAGGTTACTATCGCCAAGCTTGTTGTATTTCATAGTTTTTTTTAGTGAATTGTATAATTTTAGATTAGCATTAATAGGAATAACGAAGATATTTATACTTGTTTTTTTTAAGATAGGAAGCAAAAAAAATGAGATTTAAACAGGCAAACAAAATTAATTACACCTATATGTAAGACTAAACCTCTAATGCTATATACTTCAGGTTAAACTAGAAGAGTTAAACAATGAGTGTAATGGTGCTGATCCTCGATATGCTTATCATTTCATTTATTAGTTATTATTACCTTGAGCTTTAACAGAAAGTAAAAAAAAATCAAAAAATTCCTTTTTCTACCCCCTAGAAAATGAGGTTTAAGACCTTATTTATTAGTCAGGCTTATAGAGCAATAAAATCTACCAATTAGCAAGACATTTTTTTTATTTAAGTTGCTGAACTAAAGCCTTTCCTATATTCCTGATTAAAAATTCATTTCTTATTGCCTATAGATTTTTTCATATTCTTTGATAAAATCAATATCAAATTTATGATAGAGGTTAGAAAATCAAACCCTCTACAATAGTTTATACCATTTCTAAAAAAGTTTTTTACATTTCTCAATAGTAGGAGACTCACCCCTAACCCCTCTTAGGAAGAGGGAGTCAAAAAGTGGGGTTAGGGATGTTGTATAAAGGCATCCATATAACACATCTAAAAATTAACATTAACATTAATATTAACACTTGATCAAAACACTTAAAAAGTTATGACAAGAGTGTGTTAATCACTTAAATTTTTAAAGTGCTGCCTAACTATAGTATTAATCCATGGAAATTGGTATTACCTATAAATTTATTGGCTAGTTTTTGTACTATCTTTTTTGGTAGTAGGATGTACATAACTACACCATATAAATGAGGGAGTGTAAATATCGGAAAGAATCACAAAAAATACACAATACTATAGTAGTAATTAGTAAGTACCTGAGTAGTTTATATTTACCTCAATTAATACTTTATACTATGATTTTTTAAAATGAATTTCCGTAGAAGTGTAATGAGGAGTCCAGCCTTCTGTGGAAGAGAAATATCTCACAGCCTTAACCCGTTTTTCTGGTGTCAAATAAAACCAATGTTCTGTATTAGCTGGTATATTAATATATTCTTGTGGCTGTAGTGTTAGTTCGACTTGACTATCATCGGGACGTACAAAACCAAAAATACAAATTCCAGCCACAATATAACGTGCTTCATCATCTGCATGGGTATGACACTTATCGAACTTTGATAAGATAGCATCAAGATTAGGAATTTCTGGATGTATCGCCAATAAGTCTCGTGACTGATAACCAGCAGTTTCTTTTAGTTCCTCAAAATAGTGATCCACACTTTGCAAGAATTCTTCTTTTTGATCATCACTAAGCACATCTTTTTCCAGTAGATTATGAGTTTCTAGATTATCTCCTACAGGCCAATGATTTAGTTGAATGTTTAGAGAAGAAAGTTCACGAGAAATATCGTGAAGCTGAGTGTATATTGTACCGTCTTCTAGTTTGAGTATTGCCATATTTAACCTGTTGATTTTTTATAACTAAAGTTGATTCTATAAATAAGAATAATATTGCAATATAATAAATAATACTGAATTTTATAAAATTTTTGTGTTTATCGAATTTATCTGTGACTAAACTATGCTATGTTGAAAAAAATTAACTCTAGTATTTCAAGTTTTATAATTCAGCTAGAAGTACTGATAACTAATAAGTAATAACTAGAAATGACCTACAGCCTCAGAATAGCAGACTTACCTAGTAATGAACGACCACGGGAAAGATTAATTGCCTGTGGTTCTCAAAGTCTTTCGACGGCAGAATTAATTGCTATTCTACTAGGTACGGGTCAAGGAAAAGGAAAACTCTCTGCTGTTGGCCTCGGACAATACATATTAAATCAATTAAGTCAATATGAGCGTGACCCCCTCTCAATTCTCCGTAATATTACAGTTCAAGAATTAACTCAAATTCATGGTATTGGTACAGCGAAAGCAACAACTATTCTCGCTGCTATTGAATTAGGAAAAAGAGTATTTCAATCTCGCCCTCCAGAATTAGCAGTTGTTGAAAGTCCCCAAGCTGCTGCTGATGCCTTGAGTCAAGATTTGATGTGGCAAACCCAAGAAAAATTTGCTGTTTTATTATTAGATGTAAAGAACCGCTTACTCGGAACTCAGGTAATTACTATTGGTACAGCAACAGAAACATTAGCTCATCCCCGCGAAATTTTTGGAGAAGTGATTCGCCAAGGTGCAAGCAGAGTAATTATTTCTCATAACCATCCTTCAGGAAATGTCGAACCAAGCCCTGAAGATATCAATTTAACTAAACAACTTTTAGCAGGAGCGCAAATTTTAGATATACCCTTACTAGATCATATTATTATCGGTAACGGAGAACATTCTAGTCTGCGCCAGATAACTAATTTATGGGAAGACTACCCTCAAAGAGGTTAGTGAATATTGAAAATATCTTTGTCTTGTTTATTTGAAGGTAAAACTTACTCAGAGTCGCCACCCAAAATCTATATACCAGACAGCGCATTGACCATATAATGAAGCACACCATAGGTCATTTTTGTTATATAGTTCAGAAAAATAGTCATAGATAAGTTTTGTCTATTTTTAAGATCATAAATATACTAATAACTAACAACTAGATTTTACAGTCTTTACCTGATTTGGATTTATTGCCCCTTTAGGATAAGCAATACGTTTGTGATTATACTGTTCCCAAACTTGTACAAAAATTTCTGCAATACTTGAGATTTCTCCTCTCGTCAAACCAGAATCAACCAATTGATGATCCTGCCACCGTGCCCGCAAAATTTTCTTCACCATCTGTAGTGCATCCTTATGATTCGCATCCTTAAGCGATCGCAACGCTGCTTCACAAGAATCTGCCAACATCACAATAGCTGTTTCCCGTGACTGCGGAATAGGACCTGCATAGCGGAAAAGCTCTTCCTCAATTACCTTCTCTTCCTTCTCAGATCTTTGCTTTGCCTGGTAATAAAAAAAAGCAATTAACATTGTACCCTGATGTTCAGGAATAAACGCCTGAATAGCCTTTGGTAATCTATGTCTACGAGCCATCACCAACCCTTCAGTAACATGCTTTTTAATAATTTCTACACTCATCCACGGATCATTAATTTCATCATGTTTATTCGGTCCACCCATTTGATTTTCAATAAAACCCAATGGATCGTGCATTTTACCAATGTCATGATATAAAGTACCCGTTCTCACCAATTCTACATTGCAACCAATTTCTCGTGCTGCTGCTTCCGCCAAAGTTGCCACAAACAAAGTGTGCTGAAAAGTACCAGGTGCTTCCGATGCCAAACGCTTCAACAAAGGGCGATTAGGATTAGCCAACTCAGACAAACGGATCGGAGTAATTAAATCAAACAAATGCTCTAAATACGGACTCAAACCCAAAGCCACGATACCCCAAATCAAACCTGTTAGTACTTGCCAACCCACTGGACCGATGATTGCATACCATAACAATCCAGGATTAGCACGAACAATCAAATTTGTCAACAAATACACCATACCTTGAGTTAAACCCACCCCTACACCTAAAAGTGCCTGTTCCTCACGCGATCGCATTTTTTCTACCACTAGACTGCCAACAATACCACCAACAGCACTAGCAAACCAATCTATTTTGTCAACATCCATACCAATAGGCAGTACTACAGATATCAACCCCACCAATGTTACTCCCATAGTTGAACCGTAGAAATTTCCCACCAACAAACCAATTGCTGGCAAACTACTAGTCCAGGGTATTCTCAATGCCACCAGTAATGGCGCACTCAAACTTAACAACAATAAGAGTATATGATCTCTGCGCCTTAAACAGGATTGAAATTTTTTTCCTACTATAACGACTATAGCTACAGAAGCACTCACAATACACACAAATACCACCAAGCTACGCCAATTGACTCTGCGGCGACTCAAAGAAAAATTATCCAAAAGCACAAATGCCTTACGGTTAATTTTTTCTCCTGTTTTAACAATAACTTCATTCTTACGAACTTTATACTGCACAGGCTTAACATTTTGTGCTTCCTTTTCTACTAATTTCCTAGTTTCATCTTGATCTTTAGCTAAATTCGGCTCCAAAATGTTCTTCAAAATATTGACTGCTAAATCTTGAGTTTCCAATGGCAGCACACCAACTACTTGTGCTTTTATTGCATTCACCCATTTCTTTTTGGGGAAATTTGGTGATATTCCTTGAGCCAACATACGATCTTTTACAGTTTTAATACCTATTTGAGTTTTCTGCCAAGTAGAATCATACAGCTCTAGTAAAGTATGATCATATACCTCATAACCTTCATTTTCTTGCTCTTGAGCCAAAAGTTTTTTAGCATTTTTATAAAAATTGCGAGCAAGTGAAACTTCCTCTAAAACTTTGAGGTAGTTTTCAAATAAACTCTTTTTACGATAAGTTAGTAACTCTGAAATTACTTTTTTATCTCTACTACTAACCACTATAGAACTATTTTTTTGATTACCTGCCAGTATTGATTTTCCCTTTGACAATTCCTCATCTGTTGAAGTTGGGCGTATAATATCATTCTTTTCATTTGTAACTTTTCGAGTTTTTTGAGTTGAGCTAGCAGAAACATTTCTTTCTGACTCAGGTCCAGGCGGTCTTTCTTGTAACTCTTCCTCCACTATCTTTTGAATAGCTTGCCACTTTTGTTGAGAAACTTGACGTAAGTATCGCTGAGTAATTGTTGATAATATACCTGTATTTACAAAAGGAAAATTAGCAACCATATATCTAGCTTTATTACCCACTGTTAGTATTTCTTCTAATTCCTTATCTACTTTCCGATTAACTGATTGATCAATCATAAATACAGTTATATCCCCAAGTCTAGCTGACTTACGTCTCTCATCAGTAAGTTTATGATCTATCACCGTATCATCTTGAGGAACGCGGATAATTTGAGGAGCAATAGTTCCCTCTTTTAACTCTGGCTGGTTATAATATCGCTGGCCCATAGTAGCGGTTAGAGATACTATTGCTAGTATGACCAACATGGGCGAAGTTGCCAGAGTTGACCAACGCGATACTTGTCCTTTTTTCTGGGGTTTAAATAATATCCCAATCAAACGTGTCAGATACATATTTCTTGATGTCAAAACATCATAGAGTTTTCAATATCCATTAGCTGGGCAAGGGCGAGGACGAATCACATTGCTCGCAGCAACTGCTGGAACCAGACTTTGTGTCAGATTATTTGGATCATAAACCCCACACCAAACTGCCCAAAGGCTTTTTGCCAACTTCATAATCTCTACTTCATCTTTCATTCCCAACAGTTCAACACCCATTTTTTGTCGCCATTCCACAGGAACTCCAGCAATACTATTATAAGCTCCTGATAAAGTACTTACTATGGCACAAACCTGAGTTGACCATGCTGTTCTTGCAGAACACAATACTGCTAAACCAAAGTCCTCCGGGGTACTTAGAAAGCAGTATAAGGCCAAAGAAATAGGTATAAAAAAAGTACAAGATTGGGATTTTTGTTGACCCTCATTAGATATTTGCCCATTATCAAAAAAACTAACATTTTTTGAAAAAATATTTATTGCCGCATCTAAATTTGCTCCCTGATTAATCAATTTTTCTACCTGTCTAAGTTGGTCTACTATTGATTCTTTTTCTCCAATATAATTGATAATTTTCGGTATGATGGTTCGAGGGTCTAATCTTTCTGTCAAGGCTTGAGCTATTGTATATCCAATAACTAAATTGCTTAGGTTTACTTCTAAGCAATTTTGCCAAACATTTCCCCATTGTCGCAATTTTTGTTGGAGTTTTAATTCATCTTCATGATACATCAAAGAAACTGGCAAGCTAGCAATAATTGCATTACTGGCTGTAGGAATCAAAACATCATCGTTTATGTATTGAAAATTAGACTCCTTATCATTAACTCTCCTTACTAACTTTTCTAATTCTATTGGAGAATCTTTGATTTTGTTGGGTTCACCAGTATAATCTTTTTGGTCCTCCCATTTATTTTTCCATTCTATATAAACTTTCTGCCAATTCTCTTCATTAAATTCTTGTTGGCTAATTAAGCTTTTTGCGCAATTAAATGTAGCTTCTCCCCATTTTTGTAAGTAGTTTTTCTGTGAATTTGATAGATAACATTTATGCTGATTAATAAATAATTTATAATTTCCTCTATTTTTTCTGACCTGATACTCAAAATGAGAACCTATATAATTTCCTAAAACTGCTCCTAGTAAAGCACCTTGAAATTTCTTTAAAAGAGAATACTGCATTATTTTTTCATTATACAATTTTTATTATTTAAGCTTCTTACACTATCTATACATATTTATATTACTACTCACTAAAAAAAAATATTGTACATCCAGAATAATTTAATTCTTGTCAAGAGTATTTAACTTACTAAGCTATTCATAAAATCAATCTATTAGTCTACTCAAAACTTACATTTCGTTGGGTTACGGCGAATCACATAGATTATTCAGTTTAACAATCAAGCAAGATAATTTAACTTACGAAGCTATTCATAAAATCAATCTATTAGTCTACTCAAAACTTTAATTTATCTGGGTTAAGGCGAATCAAATAGATTGTTTAGCTTAACGAGCAAATCTGCGAATTAATTACCCTACATCAAGATTTAATATTTATTTAAAGATATCTTCTAAATCTAATATTTATTTTAAAAATAATTATTGTTGCACTAGCATAGCTTTTTTATATAACAGTTATACAGCATTTTTCCCTACCGGTGAGTTCACTAAAAATTTAGTGATATTCATAATATCATAATAGTTTTACTCTTCACGGCTTGTAACTCATTTGTCCGAAATTTGCTATAAAAATCTGCTATAATATAATAATAATTGAGATTAATAAATTTTCTATCTACTTTCTTCTTTTCTTGATTGTGTCAATTGAGAAATATCAAAAATACCATAGCTTTTCCTTTTTAACAAGAATATTTATCATAAACAAATATTTGCCAAAAAAAATTTTTGGAGCACGAGCATTGAGGAGAATAGAATAGATCGAGCATTATGAAGGCAAGAAGCAACAATAGAATAAGTCGCTATATTGTTAGAATTAGTGCTTATATTTCCTTTGTTGCCCACATGAGATAGGATACATCTTCACCCTTGCCTTCTGTCTTTAATTCACAACTTATACCAAGTGTGATAAATTTTTGCTACAAATAGCTAGGAGAATTTTTAAGACTCAGAAGTCAGAACTCATTTTCATAATGACAATACCATTTTTAATTAATTAGTAAATCATCTTTTTGGCTCTAGTGGACATCTCCTGTAAAATCTTTTTATCTCCCTGACTATTCAAATACATTCTTCTTTCAAAACGGTATTAGGTAATTTGTATCAGAAAAAAATTTTTAACATACATTTTGGATAATTATTTTTAATCACCCCTGTTTTTAAGATAATTAACTATTGCTTTTAGTCCCAATAGATAGCTTTGTGAACCAAAACCACTAATTTGACCAATAGCTACTGGTGCAATAAAAGAATGATGTCGAAATTCTTCTCGACTATATATATTACTAAGATGAACTTCTACTGTGGGAATATTAATCCCAGAAATAGCATCTCTAATGGCAACACTAGTATGGGTATATGCACCAGCATTAATAAGTATGCCTTGGTGTTGCTCACTACTTGAGTGAATTAAATCTACCAAGACACCTTCATGATTAGACTGTGATATGGAGATTTTGACTCCAATGGCTTCCGCCTCTTGTTTTAACAGTCGATTTATATTATCTAAAGTTACAGAGCCATATATTCCTGGTTCACGCAGACCCAAGAGATTCAAGTTTGGCCCATGTAAAACTAAAATATTAAACAAAAACAAATAATCTACAGATTGAATGATAAAGTTATGAACGACGGGGACGGTCGTTTACTGGAATAGGAATAGGTTCTGGTTGTGCTTCTGGTCCTAACAAAGCCTCAACTAGCTTCCGAGTCCATTCCTTTAATTTTTCTAGTACTTTTTCAATGTAATCCATTAAATTGAATTCCCACTGGTTACTTTCACCATACTTACTTTTTTTATTTGTATAGTGAGGGGTAAGCGGGGCGGGATATGCCGCTTCCCTTGTTAAATCAAGTTCTTGGAATATTCTCACAACTTAGCCAAAAGAAATAATTATCCTGGCTTTTTGTTGATTTATCTTTTTATGTTAACACGGTATCTTGAACTGTGGTCTTTATGGCCATTCATTAATAATAAGTTTATGTTATGGAATTATGGACTAAAGTTAAAAACTCTAGTATGTTTTTGTTATCATCTAATTCAATTATAATCAAGCTTGATGATGTTGTGGTCTTTGCTTAGATAAGTATAACTTTCTTCTCAACAAGTCAAGAGCTGTAGAAACACTAACTCTTCTAATCCAATTACGATCACGCAAATTACTGAAGCGGTATTCAAAACTTTCTACAATATCATCATATCTAGCTATCCCAATGTAAACTAAACCTACAGGTTTAGTATCACTTCCACCTCCAGGTCCAGCAATACCAGTAATACTAATTCCCCAATTAGTTCCTAGTTTCTTTACCACTCCACTTGCCATTTGCTTTGCTACTACATGGCTTACACTACCTTCAGCCATTAAATCTTCAAGATTAACATCTAGGAGAGTAATTTTCACTTGATTTTCATAACTGATAACTCCACCATAAAAATATTCTGAACTTCCTGGAATAGAGGTCAACATACTACCTAAACTACCACCTGTACAAGATTCTGCTACAGCTAAAGTTTCACCAGATTCTAATAATAACTTCCCTACTACCGAAGCTAGAGATTCATCGTTAATTCCATAAAAGTCAATTCCGGCAATATCTTTTATTTCTTCTTCTACAGGAATAATTAATTTATTTGCTAATTCAAGGGACGTAGCACGGGCGGAAATCCGTAGTTTTACTTCTCCATAATTAGCGTAAGGGGCAACAGTAGGATTTTCCTTTTCCAGAAATGGAGCTACTTTTTCTGCTAAACTTGACTCTGTAATACCCCAAAATTTCAAAGTCCGACTATATATTGTTTGTTCACACCAACCCTGACTCTGCATATAAGGTATAGCAGTTTCTTGCCACATTGACTTCATTTCCGTAGGAACTCCAGGAAAAGTCATTATTGTTATATTTTGTACTGGTTGCCAAATAATTCCAGGAGCTGTGCCTATAGGATTTGGTAGAATATTTGCACCTTGGGGAATTAGAGCTTGTTTCCGGTTACTGGCAGTCATAATCCGACCCCTTCGGGCAAATTTTTTGGTAATATCTTCTATAATCTCAGGCCTTTCTATTAATGGGGTCTCAAAAAAATCAGCAATAGTTGCTACAGTTAAATCATCTGGAGTTGGGCCTAAACCTCCTGTAAAAATTAATATTTGTGAGCGGTCTGTAGCGATCGCTAATACTTGTTTGATTCTGTCTGGATTATCTCCTACTACGGTTTGATAATAATGAGCTATGCCTAAATTTGCTAATTGTTTGGCTAAAAATTGAGCATTACTATTTAAAATATCTCCTAATAATAGCTCTGTACCAACGCATATAATTTCTGCAATCATGTAGTCATCCTAATTTTATTTTTAAGTGAAAAAAACTAGCAAATGTCCTTATAAAAACAACTAATTCAATCTTATTAGAATTAGACTGAATATCTAAGGGTAAATATTCAGTCCTCACCTATCAGCTATGGCTTTTGGTGTACCATAAAAGTTTGATTTAAACCCCGGCTTTTGAGCTATACTTTATCAATTTTTTTATTAACATAAAAACTGACAAAATAGAAAATTTATGTAATTATTATCCAATCCATATTTCGGAAAAGTCAATGTATTTAAAAATATACATTACTAAAGTATCTAATACTAAATCTAGTTTTCATACATCTGTTATTTTTATAGCCTAGGCTTTTAAGAGAAAAGAATTAAGTCAATTTTTATCAAGGGGCTTTAATAACAGGGCTTTGTATAATTTGTTTATTCTTGTATATAGTTTTTTTAAGATTCAATAAACACCATCATGAAAATTATCTTGTCAACAACAGCCATAAACGATGGTTTCTTAAGAATAATCTTAATTTATTGACAAGATAGATTTGCCAAGAATAAGTTTTTTTCTTTCTGATGAGTAATTTAGCACTTCTTTTGCCTCCCATCTCCCCATCTCACTATAAGAAAAAGGTATTAAGTAGTTAGACAAAATTAATTACATAATTTTCTCCCCTCATTCTCTCCGATTTTTTCGTGATCCAATCGGGAAAAAGTGTCCCAGTTGATATAAGCATCTATTCCCAGGGATTAATATTTAATCAACGGCCACCAAATTTATCTCAAATTCAACTATGGCGACTCGGATATTTAAGTATTATCCTATATCCAGTTATGTACTTATAATCCCAGAAATCATACTAAACCCTACCTCATCTAAGTAATATAAATTAAATTTTCTCCCAGAGCTATAATTTTAAATTCTTCTTTTTCTTGGCATTTTTTTTCTTCATATTTTTCACCCATAAGGTTGTTCTTCTAAAGCTTTACTCTAATGATTTGCTCCTCATTCTTAAACTTTTAATGATTCTTGTAAGAGTTTTATCTGAGGTCATAATTAGCCACTCACTTTACATTTTTTCTAAGGCTTTATTGAATTGTATTAATTATTATTAAGACTAGTTTTTGACCTGAGCTTTTTGTTGGCAATTAAATATTTGTAAAGGGCATAATTGTGATTTATGAATACGACTTTAGTTTACAATTAATGACCAATAAATTTAGCAAAAAAGAGAATTTTGAGAGTGAAAAATATCAGATTATGACAGAATTAATTCACAACATTTATAGAGTAATATATTATTAGTTATTTGTGTCATTAGTTTCGTATAATTACTTATCTATTCAGAATTAAATATTACTACAAAATAAAACTATCCTGATAGTTAATCTTATACTAATTTCAACCTTTTATTTAAAAGAAAAATGTTATTAATGAGAGCTGAATGCTCATATCTAAGCTTGTTTTTGTTTCCAAACTTTCCAACTTGTATAAGCTAGTAAACCTGTAGCGCTAAAAGCATAAATTGTACCGCTAGGAATACCTGAAAAAGCCATTGCTAAACTTCCGGCCCAAAGTGTTAATGAATAAATAAAAAAAACTGTCAATCTTTGGGATAAACCAGCGTCTAATAAACGATGATGTAGATGACGTTTATCTGCAATAAAAGGAGATTTACCATTTCTTAAACGGTCTAAAATTACAGCAGACATATCTAAAATTGGTACTGCTAAAATTAGATAAGGCAAAACAACAGAAGTAACCATCGTTGTTTTTACTAAACCTATTACTCCTACTCCTGCTAAAGTAAATCCTACATAATAAGCTCCTCCATCTCCCATAAATATTTGGGCTGGATTAAAGTTATAACGAAGAAAACCTAATGTTGCACCAGCTAAAGCTGCTGCTATTAAAGCTGCTGCTGGCTGATCCATAAATATACTAACAATTAACATCATAAAAGCTGCAATACCAGAAACACCAGCAGCTAAACCGTCTACACCATCAATCCAATTAATAGCATTTGCCATACCTACTAACCAAATCACAGTTACAGGCCAGCTGAGTAATATATCAATATGTGCTAATCCATAAAAAGGAATAGTGAGAAATTGAATTTGTACTCCAACTACCCAGGCTATACTAGCAGCAATTATTTGCGTAAATAACCTAAATAGGGGTGATAAACCAAACAAATCATCTGCTAAGCCAATAACAAAGAAAGCTATACCACCTACTGTCACGCCCCAGATTTCAAACTCTTTTTCAGGAGGTAGAATATTACCATTAGTATCTATAAATCCTCCTAACCACCAAACAATTAAAAGTGCGATTAGACTACTAATAAAAATAGAAACTCCTCCCAAACGCACCATTGGTTGTTTATGAATTTTACGACCTCCAGGATGGTCTACAAGTCCAATTATGAGAGCAATTTTTTTGATTGTTGGTGTAGTTAAAAGTACAAGTAAAGTCGAAATAATTAAAGTAATTAAATGGTAGAAATAATTAGGTATCTGAAGTAATGGAGGATTAAGAGTTAATAATAAATTATTAATTTTTTCTATTATCATCAAAATATTTTGCCACTTATTATGATATCAACTAGGTAATAATTGTAGAAAATTAAAATATTTTTTTGTCAGAGTTGGGTGCTGACACATAGTTGATTTGTTTCAAACTATAGTGCCACTCCATATTTAATATTTAAATTTGATTAATTGAACAGTCAGAATTGGTAAAGACGTTGTCTAAAACGTCTCTACTAATTCCTAATCAAATATATAGCTTGGGAATTCAATTAAGCCTTTGAATTGGCTAGTCCATCGGTTATCTAGTTTGAGATATAGAATGAATTCTAAATTGAATTAGGATTACCTATATCTTCTATACAAAATCCTTTAAACTAGACTAGGAACTTTAGCCATCATATGAGGGTAAAGAGGAAAAGCTTTGCATAATGATGCTACCCTCTCTCGACACTTTTGAGCTATCCCTTCATCTTCTGGATTTTGTAATCTTTCCGCTATAATATCGCCTATTTCTATAAATTCAGTAGCTTTCATACCTCGACTTGTCATTGCTGGAGAACCCAGTCGGAGACCACTGGTAACAAAAGGAGACTCTGGGTCAAAAGGTACAGTATTTTTATTAGCAGTAATATTTACCCCACTCATCAATTTATCTGCTTTTTTACCTGTCATACTTACTGATCTTAGATCCACTAGCATAACGTGATTTTCCGTACCACCAGAAACTATTTTCAATTTCCGTTCTTGTAGTTGGGTTGCTAAGGCCGCAGCATTTTCTATAACTTGGCCGGAATAAGTTTTGAATTCTGGTTTTAAAGCTTCTCCAAATGCGACTGCTTTAGCTGCAATAACATGTTCTAAAGGACCACCTTGAGTTCCAGGAAATACTGATTTGTCTAGTTTTTTCCCTAATTCTGAGTCTCGAGTAAGGATGAGACCGCCTCGTGGTCCCCTTAAAGTTTTGTGGGTGGTAGTTGTTACTACGTCACAGTGAGGGACTGGGTTAGGATGGTGGCCTGTTGCTACTAACCCAGCAATATGAGCAATGTCTGCTAATAAATAAGCTCCTACTTCATCAGCGATCGCCCGGAATTTTTCAAAATTAATTATCTGAGAATAGGCAGAGTAACCACAAATCAGTAGTTTAGGTTTATGCTTCTTTGCTAACTCAAGAACTTGGTCATAGTCTATAGCTTCTGTTTCTTTATTTACCCCATAATGATGAGCTTTGAACCATTTACCAGAAATGTTAACTGGGGAACCATGAGTTAAATGTCCACCATGGGATAAGTCCATACCCATGATAGTGTCTCCTGGTTTTAATAAGGTCAGAAACACGGCAAGGTTGGCCTGTGCCCCAGCATGGGGTTGTACATTTGCATGGGCAGCTCCAAATAATTGTTTGGCGCGATCTATAGCTATTTGTTCGACTTCGTCTATAAATTCACAGCCACCATAGTAACGTTTACTTGGGAGACCTTCAGCATATTTGTTGGTGAGTACGGATCCTTGGGCTGCCATAACTGCAGGTGAGGTAAAGTTTTCACTAGCAATTAATTCTAGGTGGTCTTGTTGCCGTCCATATTCTTTTTGAATTATTTCTGCTACTAGGGGGTCAGTATCAGCGAGAAAGTTAGCGTTAATCATGTTTATTATTTTTTGTAACTACATTAAAAGTATAGTAAATGTTCTCAAGAAATATAATCGTATATGGTCAAATAATATTAAATATCTTCGTTTATTTGTACAAAAGAGCTACTAAATATTTGACAAAATTCAATAACTATCGTATTTAAAGCTAATGTAATCACCTAATCATTAAAGGCCAAATCATAATCATCAAAATTAATAAATATTTGGATCCTTTCGTAATTTTAGTCCTTTGATTTATGAGATTAGTTGAAAGACTGATGATTTTTGGGAATCATCAGTTTTATCCTGAAATTTACTTACTCTGTTTCTTGTTTAAAAATTTCTATAACTATGCTAATTATTTAGTTAGTCAGTCTTTGATATTTGAAAATCTTTATCATTCTGCTTCATCAGCTTCAATAAAAACACTTTCTTTTCAAAGAGACTATCAAGCAATACCGACTAAAGTCTCTCAAAAAATATTGACAACTTTATAGGGAAACAGGAATTACTTTTAAGCAGTAAAGTAAGTTGAAAATAGAACCTATCAAAGTTTAGATATGCTCCTCGTCTTCCTGTTTATAAAAATCAAATAACAGGAATAAATATTGTAGTTGATACAAAAAAAGCTATCCGTAAGAGGCAACTTAAAACTTGGAATTATTAATTGAAGTAAAAATATAATTTATCTACAAATTATTATATCTACTTCATATCCTTCAAGTTTATATCATCTCTAGACTTAACCATAAAGTCAATTGAGGTAACTTATGAAGCCATTTAAAAATAAGACGAGCTAGAAAAAAATTCTTATACTAGTATTCATATTGAATTAAACAATTTAGCGAAATTAACTTTTAATCAAGTCGAAATAAAACTGTTATTTATCAAGAACAGGCCGTTAAAATATATCAATCAATATTATCATAACCTTAAAAATTTCCTGCAATCTCAAATCCGGGAAAATTAATCGAGCCTCAGGCTAAAAAAGCTTTGTAATTAAAGATGATTATCTGATCAATGATTATCTCCATAAAATATCTCGTTTGATTATTTATACCTTGATTAATGATTAAATAAAAAAATTGATAATTGGTCACAATGAAGGCAGGAAGGAGAAGATAAATTTAGGTAAAAAAATTTATATTTTTTCCCAATAACACATAAGTTTCCGTGGGTTATCAGGTACATTTAGAAATAAAAATTTGATGATATAATTATGAACTTATATCCAAAATAACTCCGAAAAAAATAGTTACTGCATACTTGAAACATAAAATATAAATTTCCATCTGTTGCCATCTTATGTTCTGTTACTAAAAATTGAGTACAAAAATAGGGATTCCCACATATAATAGATGGAAATTTAGAACTATTAAAATGTGAGAAACAAAACTTTAGTTATCTGATAAATGTAGATAAGGGTTGAAAACAAATTGTATCATAACATCCAGATGCTACTATTGTATAACTATGTAAATTATTGCCAATTAAAACTAAAAATTTGGTGAGTATTACTGCCATATTTTGAGCTTTATAAAAACTGAGATTAAGTCATAAAAAACCAGCATAGTAGATAATTAGAGGCATAAAAAAGTACAAAAAATAATATATTAATCAGAAGTAATTGATGAAAAGTATAGATTAATGAAATTTAGTATTTATAGATGAAACAGATATAATGCTAGGTTTAAACATAACTAATTAAATTTCAATAGCTACAAACAATAAATGAAATGAAGCTATTTTTTTTTGAGGTTAAAAGTTTATTTATTGGTGTGGTAAGTATTAAAAAATATAGCAATTCGCGCGTAGGTTGTAGTTATATTTAAGACCAAAAAAAATGGTAAATTAAATATTTTCTTATTTACAAAAAACTTAAATAACCACTTAACTATTTTCAAATAACTGCAAATATAATAAAATTATCTAATGATTTTTTTTGCTTGTAAGCAAATATTTTTAACAGTATTTTTCTCTGTGGTATTTTGAGACAATTTTGTACAATTTATCAACCATTATTTTTTTGATAAATATTAATTAATTGTTGTTAAGTATTCTCGAAATTATTTCTTGAGATTTATGGTAAGTTGCTCCATCCCCAAATATTGCAAATCTTTTACCTAGTCTTTGAGTAGTGCCAAGATTTAATAAATTCTATAGTGTTTTTAGTATTTCTACTTCTCTAATTGTTGCAAAATAAATTCTTTACTTTGATAATCTAAGGTTCCATGATAAGTATGGATTTTAAATTAATTTTTTATCGCAATTTCTATTCTTTTATCTGTTTTTATCCAAGCATAACCTAATATATCTCTCCATAGAATATGACATTGGTTAAGTATAAACACTGCCAGCTTTTCAGCTTCTATTTCTAGTTGCCTTATATTTCACAATTCCTCTGGAAACTTTTTTTGAGCTTGCACTAATTCATCATTTTTCGTAGGATTCTTTTTTTTGAGTTTTTTCTAACTTATGCCCACTTCTATTTAGGTCGTTATAATAACTGTGATTAGACTCAAAAAGCACATCATATTATTTCTTATCATAGTTTTGTAAGTCTAATAACCTCAGATAATTTTGTACCCTTAAGCACTCAATTATTTTCTATTTTTCTTCGTGTTAAGGCAAAAAAAATCAAGTTCCTTTTTCAGGAATAACAGTAAAAAGAGATTTGTATCGTACTGCCAGCAAAAGATTAATAAAAGAGTAATGTGGGGGTTTCTCTGAACATAATGAAAAAAGCAGCTCCCTTATATATTTGACCATAGGATAGAAGGTGTTGTAGTTTACCCAGTTAGGGTAACACCTGTAAAACCATGATATGTCTTATGTGACTATATTGTCATGAACTATAAACCCCACACTAGCACTTCAGGTTTTGAGTGTGGGTTAAAGTAAATTAGTTTATAATAATAAAATTATAGTTAATTTATTTTGTGAACTGATTTTCAACTTTTAATTCTGCCAATGGTAATTGTCCTGGTTTAGGCCAAGGGTCTTTAACTTTTTTACCAATAGCTACCATAGGACCTATTACATAATCTTCAGGTAAATTAATCAATTCTGCTAGTTTTTCAATATCAAAACCAATCATCGGGCAGGAATCATAACCCATCGCTTTTGCTGCTAACATTAAAGTCTGCATTGCCATACCAATTGAACGTTGAGCTTCATCTCGTTGAAGCCATTCACGGTCTTTATAGAAATCGCCTGTCATACCTACCATCATGTTACTGACTTGCTCTGGAGCATTTTTCCAATAGCGCTCAACACCTTTTCCCCAAGCTTTCATATCTGCTGTAAAAAGAATGAGTAAAGAAGCATCTGTCATTTGGGCTTGATCAAAACCAAGTTCTCGAATCTTTTGTCGTAATTCTGTATCTCGCAAAATAACAAAACGCCAATGTTGAATATTAAAACTGGTGGGAGCTTGAATTGTTGCTTCCAAAAGCTTTTTTTCATCATCTTCTGTAATTTTATGGTTAGGATCAAAACCTTTAATAGCGCGACGCTGATAAATTGCCTCTAAAGTATCCATTAAGTCAAACTCCTCTTAATAAGTTTAAAATTTAGAAACTGATTCACTAGAATGAGCTTTTAAAATTCAAGTTAAAAACTCCGTCTTGCAATTCTTATTTTCTATGATTTTGTCACAGTTTTGTCAGATTATACCTCAAAAAAGTTGCTAAAGTTTTACAGTATTAATAATTCCAATTATTCAGTACTTGACTCGAAAGTACAAAGTTCTCCTAAAAAACTATTGACTTTAAAAGTTGAAAGTATTATAAAAATTTGCTTGCAGCATTTATAGTTATTTTAAGAAAGTTTTAACCTTAAGATAGCTGTCAGCCAAAGCTCGCAATAGTTCTTCCCAGAACTTTCCACTGTCTAGTAATTGACTTGTGGCAGCCAAAATATGATCCATAAATATAAAAAGATTGGGATTTGATAAAATAGATATAAATAGAGTTGTTGGGAATGTTGTTGGGAATTAAGCCCCAAAAATGGCTATAACCCAAAACAAATCCAGGTTTATATTCTTTTTAAGTCTTAAAATCATGAAAAGCTTATATAGTAAAGTTTTGATAATTTTAAATTTTTCCACACCCAATAAATCTAATATTGGTGATGGTAATTAAGTAGTTAGACAAACATACTTAACATAATTTTCTCCCCTCTTCTCTCAGAATTTTTTCGTGATGTAATGAGATAAAAGTTTTCCAGTTGATATCAGTATCTATTCCCAGCAATTCATATTAGATATCTCCAAAAAACATTCTCAAGCCCTTACCTTACTGTTCCTAAATTGGTATTTTTTGAGAGGTCTATTTAATAAACTGCTACTAAACTTATCTCAAATTCAACTGTGGAGAATTAAGTAAGTAATTCAAAGATAGTAATTTGCCGAATTGAGCACTATTCAAGTCAATACAAAACCCATCACTTCCATGAATAGGTGATTGATATAAAACAATCACTTTGGGTTTATTTATAGTAGAAAAAAAGTATTTATACAAGAAATAATCACATCATAATTAATTGTCACAGTTGAAACATAACTTGCTTGATTTTTCTGCAGATTCATGATTCTATTAACATTCCGACGGTAACGATGATGGCGACTCCGAATCCTTGAGTATTTCCTATATCCTGCCAGGCACTTATAACTCCAGAAATTATAATGAACCCTACTTTGTCTAAGTAATATCAATCAATTTTTTCTCCATATCTATAATTTTAAATTATTCTTTTTCTGAGCTTTTTTTATTCAAATTCTTCACCTATAGGGTACTCTTTCTAAAGCTTTAGACCAATGATGCGCTCCTAATTCTTAAACTTGTAATAATTTTTATCAGAGTTTTTTTGAGGTCACAATTCTCTACTCACTTTTAATTTTTTGATAAGACTTTCTTTAATTATCTTAGTTCTTCTTTTAAGCAGTTTTTTACACGAGCTTTTATTTGGGAATTGAAATATTAGTTAAAGACCTCTTCTTGATTACTGAATATGTATTACTACGCTTTCATATTCTGTTATATCAAACTAATTATAAATTGTTTAACGAGTGTCTTAAAAAATCCTAACTGACTATTAAGATTTATCCTTTTGCAGCTAGTAAATAGCAACTCTAAATCATTCTTGAAAATCACCAGTTTTATTTAATAATATAGTTATAAGCCCTGCTCCTTTTGCTTTTTGTATTCAGCATAAGTGCCTTCTCGTCGCCAATATTTTTCACTTTTCAGATAGGATTTTTATAGTATAATGTACTCTTTGACGTACTTGATACTTTAGACCTTTTATTTAACTTAAAAATATATCACCTATTTTCAAGTAAATATAATAATTGAAAGAAAAGATTAGGAATATTTTGTCTTGAATCAGAAAAAAATAATAAAACAAAGGATTAGTATACAGGATTTTTTTTATTTTTCAAGCTATGTATATGGTTATTGGAAGCATTAAAATACTTACTAAATGGCAACTATACTGAAGCTGATTAAGGATTCTGGATCTAGATTTATAAATTTGGAAATTTCTTAAGATATTTATTGAATTAGCATTTCATTTAATAGTTTAGTATTACAACTACTGAAGAGCCATAATTAGATATTTAAGTTCATAAACATTTCCATATTTGATAATATTTATATAGCAGTTTTATCAAAGGGTTGTCACGATTCAAAAAAAACAGAAATTAACTCCAAAACTTTTACCCATTTTCCCAAATCATCAAAATCACAATCCTAAAAAGTTGCCAGATTTTGAAGAAGGTAAAAATAGGACTACTATATGTATTTTTCCTTTGAAAAATAACTATTTCCTAAATTGTTTTAAAATACTTAAGTAAGGTATTTAGAAACATTTCAGTTCCATTTGTAAGATACACTTCCACTCCAAATTCAGTAACTTGTAGAATTCTGGTTTTACCAAAATTGAGGTGCAGCATTTAACAACATCTGAGTATAAGAATGTTGGGGATGATTAAATATTTCTTCTGTTTTCCCTTCCTCCACAATTTTGCCATTATTCATAACAGCAATTCTGTCACAAATAAATCTAGCTACCCACAAGTCATGGGTAATAAATAAGTAAGTTAAACTTAATTCTTTTCTCAAATCCAACATTAACTTTAAAACTTGAGTTTGAATAGTAGCATCTAACATACTTACAGGTTCATCACAAATAATTAGTTTTGGATTAGTAATTAGAGCTCTGGCTATAGCAACCCTTTGTTGCTGTCCACCAGATAGTTGGGAAGGGTATCGTGTACCATATTCTGATACTGGAGTCAAGCCTACTTTTTCCAATATTTCCTCAACTTGAATTTTAGCTTCCTCTGCATTAGCCAAATTATGGATAAATAGGGGATCAGCTACTATCTGGTTAATAGTCATCATGGGGTTGAGACAAGCCAGAGGGTCTTGAAATATCATTTGCATTTCCCTACGATAGGGTTGTAAGGCTGAGTGTGATAAGGTAGTTAAATCTGTACCTTGAAATTTCACTGAGCCAGAAGTAGGTTTGATTAACTGTAAAATAGTTCGAGTCATGGTACTTTTACCACAACCAGATTCTCCGACTAATCCTAATATTTCTCCTGAATAAAGATTTAAGTTGACTCCATCAACTGCTTTAATAAGTTTGCTTTTGCCAGAAAATAATAACTGTTCTATAAAATTACTTTCTAAGGTGTAATGTTTAACTAAATCTTTGATTTGCAAAATAGGTTTAACTGTTTTGGCAACTGTTATTTCTTCAGATTTTTCTGATTGAATTTGAGGAACAGTAGATTCAACTACTTGAATATGTAAAGCTGCTGCAAACAGAGATTTGGTATATTCATGTTGAGGATTTTGGATAATTTGTTGAATTGCACCTATCTCTACTATTTCACCTCCATACATTACAGCAATACGGTCACAATATTCTGCCACCATTGCCAAATCGTGAGAAATTAATAATAAGGAAGTCTGACGTTCTTGACAAATTTTGGTTAGCTCCTGCAAAATTTGAGATGCTATAGTTACATCTAAACTAGTAGTAGGTTCGTCAGCCACTATTAGTTTGGGATCCAGTAGAAGTGCTAAAGCGATCGCCACCCTTTGCCGCATTCCGCCACTAAATTCATGAGGATATTGAGACCAACGACTAGCAGGAATATTAACAGTTTCTAGGGTTTCTATAGACTTTTGTTGTGCCTGAGATTTAGATAGATGGGGTTGATGCGCAATAAGAGTTTCTAAACAATGATCTCCAATAGTCATTAATGGGTCGAGGCGAGTCATAGGGTCTTGAAAAACTAATGCTACCGCTTCACCTCGAAATTTTCTGAGTTGAGAGGGTTCCATCCTAAACAATGATTCTCCCTTGAAGGTAACAGACCCCTCAACTTCTGCTGACTTGGGTAATAATCTCATAGCAGCACGTCCAAGGGTAGATTTGCCACAACCAGATTCTCCCACTAATCCTAATTTTTCACCAGGTTGAAGTTTTAGAGAAACATTATTTACTGCCCAATGATATTTTCTCTCTTCTTCAGGATAAGCTACTCGTAGATTTTCTATACTAAGTAAGGGATTCATTGGTTAAAAGTTAAAAGTAATCTCTGGCTAAAAAATCAGGTATCCTACTCTTTTAAGACGGTCAAAAAAATTAACTTCAGTATTTTAAGGTTTTGACTGCAGCAGTCGGTACTGATCACTAGTAACTTATAACTAAAATGACTGAGTTTTTTCTGTCCAAATACTCCCCAAGTCCGCAAATGGAATCTAGCTCGGCATCTTAAATGGGTAGTAATACATGATAAAAATTATTCACTTTGACTTTTGATACTAAATGTTCCATTTAGTTCCTTTCTTTTATTTTCAAATCTGCGTAACATATAAGTAGCAGCACAGTCTGCTTGGGGGTAAGTTTCCAATATATCTGTTAATTGAAAAATATACTCAGCTATTTCTTCTCCCAATTTATCAATGACAGTCTCACGATTAATCATTTCTTGTTGATGCTCTCGCACTCTTGCTTGCCATTGACTGGAAAATATCTCGTTAATTTTAGTGTGAAGACCAAGCTCTTCTAAGATGTTCCACTCTTCGCTATTATCAAACCAGATACCTCCACAACTCATGCAACGTTCTATATAGAAAGGTTGTTTAATGTTTATTCTGCATCGTGATAAATAAGTACCACATTCAGGACACAGTCCTGCTTTACCATCAAACAAAGAGGGGACAAAATCTTCAAATTGATTATAGTAGGGCAAAGTTTCTTCTGGAGCATACCATACAGGTAAACTGGATAACCATGCTTCATAATCTTTTGCCGAAATCCAAAAACCTTCAGACTTAGGACAGTATTTTACCGGGATAATATCATTTAAAATAGCGTCTTCTAACTCTGCATCGCATTTAGGGCTTTTCATCCTGTTTTTTCCTGATTCTGTATTAATTTGTCTTGACCAAGTATAATTCTACAATAACCTTTAAGAGTTTTTAGGCGATCGCTAATATTGGCCAGCCGTGTTTTTTGTGTTTGACAGTTTTGGGATGCTTGTAAAAAGCTAACATCTAGATTCAATAGTTTAAATTGCTTATGAATCTCCGTCAAATAAGACTGTATCTTGGATGCTATAGATGGGTCTAGTTCAGAGCTATCTAAATTAATAATCTGAGTCTCAAACCACCCTTGGGCTTCCTGAAAATTGGCCAATATTTTTTCTAGTTCTATTTCTGTCACATTCTGTTGTAACTGATTTATAAGTTGACTTAATTTTTGATACTGCTGATTATACTTCTTTGGTAACATAATATAAATAAATCGAAACTTGCATATATTATTATTAACAGACGAAGTAATACCGTCATATATTATTTAGTATATTAAGTAATACTATTCTATATTATTAACATATAGAGTATTAAAGGTTGATAGAAGTCAAAAGTCAAAATTCAAAAGTCAAAAGTAAAAAAATATAAAGATTAGACAGTAGCATATTTTTAAGGCACTATAGCTAAAAGTAAAAAATTAAACGTTAAAAAATCATATAGTAGTAGATTTTCCCAGAAACTATAAGTTAAAAGTGAAAAGTCAAAAAATCGGATAATAGCATATTTTTGAAGGTACTATAGTTAAGAGTGAAAAGTAAAAAAAATCATAGGAGAAAAATGAAAGTATAAAAATCACAGATTATCTACAGAAAAACTAGAAAATTTAAGTAAAAATCTAGTTGATAGTTATATTACTTTATAATAAAATAAAGATATGTAATTCAATTAGATACTACTAGGAAAATACACAAATATAACTGGTAGTAGTTTATTGCAATTATTGTAGTAACGGTATAGTTATGATTCCAGCTTTTATCTACTATTACTTATTACTACACATGACTATTACAGCAATCATATCAAACGATTGTCAAAATTAAAAAGCCAGAAATAAGTTCCAAAACTCTTGCTCATTCACCCCGTTATAAAAAGTGGGAAGATTTTGGAATTGTAAAAGTAGGATTGCTATATATAGCTGTTTTATACAGAAATAAACTAATATTTGATACTTATTAACTCTAAACTAATTACTATGAAAACAAAAACCGTCACACCGAAAGCTCAAATTTCATGTGTAATTCCTGATTGGTTGCAAGAATGTCTAGATAACAGAAATAAGGGCAATAATGTTACTAGTTGTTCAGTGGATACAGCATTAATTTGTCGAGCATTTGAATTTGCATATAAGTTACATGAAGGGCAGTATAGAAAATCAGGAGAACCTTATATTTGTCATCCTGTAGCCGTAGCAGGATTATTAAAATATTTAGGTGGTGATAGTACCATGATTGCTGCAGGTTTGCTACATGATATTGTTGAAGATACTGACGTAAAAATTGAAGAAATAGAGGAAAAATTTGGTTCAGAAGTAACTTTATTAGTAGAAGGTGTAACTAAACTTTCTAAGTTTAATTTTTCTAATAAAACAGAGCTACAAGCTGAAAATTTTCGCCGAATGTTTTTGGCAATGGCAAAAGATATTAGAGTCATTGTTGTCAAGTTGGCAGACAGATTACATAATATGAGAACTCTCCAACATTTACCTTCTCATAAACAGTTAAGTAAAGCATTAGAAACACGGGAAATATTTGCACCACTGGCAAATCGTTTAGGAATTGGTAGGATTAAATGGGAATTAGAAGATTTATCTTTCAAATATCTTGAACCAAATGCTTATCGTGAAATTCAAGAGTTGGTAGCAGATAAAAGGGTAGATAGGGAAGCTAGATTATTAAAAATGACAGAAAATTTACGACAAAAATTAGACCGCTTAGGAATAGAATGTTACGACATTAGTGGTCGCCCTAAACATCTTTATGGAATTTATCGAAAGATGTACTTAAAACAAAAAGAATTTCACGAAGTATATGATATTTCTGGACTGAGAATTATTGTAGAAAAAAGAGAAGATTGTTATCGAACTTTAGCTATTGTTCATGACTCTTATCGTCCTATTCCTGGAAGATTTAAAGACTATATTGGTCTGCCAAAACCTAATCGTTATCAGTCGTTACATACAGGAGTAATAGGTATTACAGGTCGTCCGGTAGAGGTGCAAATTAGAACTGTGGAAATGCACCATGTTGCTGAGTATGGAATAGCTGCTCATTGGAAGTATAAAGAGACTGGTTATAGTAATACTAATGTTAATATTACGACAGAAGATGAAAAGTTTACTTGGCTTAGACAGTTATTAGAATGGCAAAGTGACCTGAAAGATGATCGGGAATATTTGGAAACTATTAAGGGTGATTTATTCTCTGAAGATGTTTATGCATTTACACCAAAAGGTGATGTTATTTCCCTCAAACATGGATCGACACCAATAGATTTCGCTTATCGTATTCATACAGAGGTAGGAAATCATTGTACAGGTGCTAAGGTAAATGAACGAATAGTACCTTTAGATACTCCTTTAAAAAATGGTGATATTGTCGAAATTTTAACTCATAAAAATGGCCATCCTAGCTTAGATTGGCTAAATTCTGTGGTTACTGGTGGAGCACGAAATCGAATTCGTCAGTGGTATAAGCGTTCCCATAGAGAAGAAATTTTAGCTAGAGGTCGAGAATTATTAGAAAAAGAATTGGGTAAAAAAGGTTTTGAATCTTTACTCAAATCTGAGCAAATGCGACTTGTTTCTGAAAAATTTAATTATCATAATGTAGATGATTTATTGGCTGGTTTGGGATATGGTGAAATAACTTTAAATTTAGTGGTCAATCGATTGCGAGATGCTTTTAGAGAAGTCACAAAAGTTGAGGAAAATTCAGATATTTGTTCAGAAAAATATTTACACAAGTCTACTCAAATTTCGTCTCCTAATAATTATCATCCAATCGCTGGAGTTGAAGGGTTAATGTATCATTTAGCAGGTTGTTGTAATCCGATTCCAGGTGAGCCTATTATTGGAGCTGTAACTCGTATAAATGGTATTTCTATTCATCGTCAAGGTTGTTCTAATATAGAAAATGTACCTGGAGAAAGGTTAGTTCCTGTTAGTTGGAATAATGCTAATGAAAATAATGGAAGACCGAAAACTTATCCAGTTAATATCTATATTGAAGTTATAGATAGAGTGGGTGTTCTCAAAGATATTTTATCCCGTTTGATGGATAATAATGTTAATGTTAAAAATGCTCAGGTTAAAACAAATCCTGGTCATACTGCTATTATTAATCTATGTATTGAAGTGAGCGACTGCCAACAATTTGAACGTAGTTGTACTCAGATTAAAAATATAAGTGATATTTTGAATTTACGTCGTGTTAGTCAGGTTGAATAGTATTTTTAGTTAGGAGGAATAAGTAGTAAGGAAAAGTCAAATGTAAGTATTCAGCTTTTAAGTATTAAAGGAATTACTGAAGGTGAGCTGAACGCCTTTTTATTTCAGCGGGGAATGTCATGAAACGTAACTTTGAATTCTCTTTGAAGACTAATTTTTGATAGAAAATTACAATGATTTAATAACTCATTGCTAATAGCTGATAGCTAACTGCTAAGTACTTACAGAGTGCCTATCCTATTTCTCAGACTTTAACTTTTTATGCCTCAATTTAGTCTTATATCCAAGGGCAAATATTGAATTAATACCTCAAACTTTCTTGTATCTCAAATTTAGGATAAAAACTATGCTTTTAGACCAATCATCTATAAGTAATTTATTAAATAAACAACGTAAATTTTTTGCTACAGGAAAAACCAAAAATATTGACTTTAGAATAGAACAACTAAAGGGTTTAAAACAGGCAGTTTCAGATTATCAAAACAAAATAGTTGCTGCCGTTAAAGCAGATTTGAATAGAGCGGAATTTGAAGCATATTTTGAACTGACTTTTTTTCCAGAGATAAATGATGGGATTAAAAAGCTGAAATCTTGGGCAAAACCTCGTCGGGTTTCTACTCCAATTGAACAGTTTCCTGCCGGAGCTAAAATTTATCAAGAACCCTTAGGGGTTGTGTTAATTATTGGAGCTTGGAATTATCCTTTTCAATTAGTTATTCATCCCTTATTGGGAGCGATCGCTGCTGGAAATTGTGCGATTATTAAACCTTCGGAAATAGCTGTTAATACCTCTGAGGTTGTTGCAGATTTAATTGCTCATACTTTTGACTCTAGCTATATTGCTGCTGTTACAGGAGGAGTGGAAAAAAGTCAACAGTTATTAGCCGAAAAATTTGACCATATTTTCTTTACTGGAGGAACAAGAGTAGGGAAAATAGTTATGGAAGCTGCTGCTAAAAGTCTCACTCCTGTTACTTTGGAATTAGGTGGAAAAAGCCCTTGTATTGTTGATGATGATATTCAGTTAGAATATACAGCAAAACGTATTACTTGGGGAAAGTTTATTAATGCTGGTCAGACTTGTGTTGCTCCTGATTATTTGTTGGTAAATAAGTCGGTTAAGTCTGATTTGTTGGAGAAAATTAAACAGTCTATTGATAAGTTTTATGGTAAAAATCCTGCTAATAGTCCAGATTATGGTCGGATTATAAATGAAAAGCAATTTAATAGATTAAATCATTTGTTGGAAGAAGGAAAAATTTTTATTGGTGGTGAAACAAAGTCGGAAGAACTTTATATTTCACCTACAGTTATTGAGGGAGTTAATTGGGATTCAGGAATTATGGAGGAGGAGATTTTTGGACCTATTTTACCTGTTTTAGAATATGAAAATTTGGATGAGGCGATCGCTCTTGTTAATTCTCGTCCTAAACCTTTATCTCTTTACTTTTTTTCTCGAAATAAACAGAAACAAGAACAAGTTTTAAGGGAAACTTCTTCTGGAAATGTTTGTATTAATGATACTGTGATGCAGTTTGTTGTGAGATTTTTGCCGTTTGGAGGTGTGGGAAATAGTGGTATTGGTAGTTATCATGGTAAAGCTAGTTTTGATACTTTTTCTCACTATAAAAGTGTATTGAATAAGGGATTATGGTTTGATTTAAAATTCCGATATGCTCCTTATAAAAATAAGGTTGGTTTGATTAAAAAAATAATTTTTTGGTAATATTTGGCTGTGTTGTGTTTCGTTAGCTCAACCCAACATACATGAATATTTTGATCGTTCATGTATAGGAGCAAGATGCTCCGACTGCTGAAAAATTATGGGATATCTCCTTGAAAATTAGTCTCCCAAGCCGAACTCCTTTGATAAGTAGGTCGGTTTTGAAATTTGTCCCTATGTAACAAAATGTAAATTCACCTCAAATTAATTTTGTAGAGGAGCTTGAAGTCAGTATACAAATCTTAATATAGCTAAGTTTTTTCATGCCTAGCTACTTAGATAATTAAGGGAGAAATTTGATTCTCAAGTTGTATAAAAAAAAAGGTGTTGCTAAATTAAGGGATGAATATAATTGGAGCGAACATTCTAACAACCTAAAAATATAACGAATAGGCAAGATGCTCATTTGAGAAAAGTATTAAAATTATTTTCCTTTTATGCAACCCCTGCTCGTGCCATGTTGGCCTGGAATTACTTAAATAAAATAGGAACTATATCTTGGTAAAACTATTTATATTTGTATATAATTGTGATTCAATGTCATAATTATATACTTACTACTTAGCACCAGAAAGAGGGATCGGTACTAAATAAAATATTATAGTGCTAGCTTTCAGGTAATTTTAGGTAAAAATTGATATATGGAAACTCCCGAACAACTAAAAAAGAAAAAAGATGATGAACAGCCAAACGATAACTAGAGGAAACTCAAAAGTTCAAGCTTTGTATTTACTACCGCATCAAAGCAATACCTGTAATTAGGGCAACAAAAAACCATGTCACAAATAAACCAATAACCTCACTAATAAACAAACCTATCGCTTCATAGATCAAGCCACCTACTAACCAACCTAGAGGCAAACCAATTGCCCAAGCTAGAATATTTGCCATTATCCATCGCTGTGGCCGAGAAATTTGCCTTTTCACTACAAACCATTGAGCTAATCCCAAAATCCCTCCCATAATAGCACCATTAATAACTCCATAAAACAACCTCAGCCAAATTTGTTCTGTTCGTGGAGCGATCCAACCTAACGCCCCTAAACTACTTGCCCCAATTAATAACCAAGCCACAATACTGACTACAACCCACCATCTGCTCTGGAAAATTCGATTTCTTAGCACCAACCATTGTGCTAATCCCACCACAGCACCACCCATAGCTCCTGATATAGCCCCCACATAAGGTTTCACATCCACTTCTACAAACATTAAGCTGACCAAAAAGCCAATAAGAGTGAAAAATACCCACCGCAAACAAAAACTCCATCCAGTGTTTTTGGGTTTAGTACTATAAGAAAAGTAATATAATTCGCTAACTGACATCAAAAAAAATTTTCTAGCAACTTTACATCTAACTTATAGATTCTACACTGATAAGTATACTTTGAACAAATCGGGGTTAGTAATTTATGGGACTACTAAATTGTAGGGGTAATACCACCCCAACTACCTTGTTAGGGCAACCATGGGGTAAGTGGTTGAGCAAATTTAGGACGGTGTACAGAAGTGGGAAACATTTTCTTAAAAGCAACACGCCGCTTTTGGGGTGACTCTGGAGTCATATAACTCCATAAGGTTTCCCAATAGAAAAAAGATACTCCAGCAAAGTGTCGTTCACGGACTGCTTTTACCTGTTGTTTAATTTTATCAATTGTCATAGTTGTTTTCAAAGTCCCTGTGAGTATACCAATACTGAAAGGAATTTTATTTTTAGCAATTTTAACGTCTGGCTGTTCTAACTCTTCTAAGAATGAAGGCAAATCATCTCGGTACACCTGCAAAATAAATTCATCTACTAAACCTCTCTCGATCCAAGTTTGCCAGTCTTGTAGATATAATTTGTAGGCAAAATCATAAGGATTAGAAGACAAAGACACAATACAGTTAGGTTTAACAGCTTTGATAGATTTGTAAAGTCTTTCTATGAAAGCAGTAATTTGATTTGCCCGCCATTGCATCCATTCTGGATCTGTAAAATTTTCTGGAGGCTTTTTTCCCTGATGCTGTTCTTGATAAAGGTAAATTGTCATTGGATCGTAGCCAAATTGTACTGGCATTCCAAAGCGATCGTCTATTTGAATTCCATCGACATCGTATTTTTTGACAACTTCTAATATTAGCTCAAGAATAAAGTTTTGTACTTGAGGATGAATGGGATTAAGCCAAACATTATAGATGGATAGCGACTGCTGTAGTTGGGTTAATAAAGACTGTTCATCTGATTTTGGTAGTAAATCTTTCAGCTCTAGTTCAGAGAATTGTTCAGAAAAATTTC
The DNA here is from genome assembly GCA_018457135.1 of Trichodesmium erythraeum GBRTRLIN201. Taxonomy (GTDB): domain Bacteria; phylum Cyanobacteriota; class Cyanobacteriia; order Cyanobacteriales; family Microcoleaceae; genus Trichodesmium; species Trichodesmium erythraeum. The sequence goes on from JAGGDU010000148.1 coordinate 100,401, forward strand.
TATTTTTGTCAAGACTCGTTGTCACCCACTGAGGATGACGTCTGACTAACAGAGAGTTTATTGGGGCCATGAAACCATATTCAAACCAAGGGATAACTCGTAAACCTTGGCGATGGGACTGTTGAAATATTTCTCTGAGTACATCTTGACCAAGGCGAAATGCAGTTAGAGTTGGGTCTTGAGGTTGACCTATGATTTTTTTGGCGACGTCACTGGGGTAAAAGGTGTTACCTCGGTTCCAGGTGACAGGATAAACTGTGTTGAAGTTGAGTTGAGAAAGTTGACGGAGGGCGCGATTAATTGCCCACGGACTGAATAATACGTTACTACTAACGTTAGTTATCCAGACTCCACGTACTTCTTTTTTTTCAGGTGTAGCTTTGATGGTGACTGGAGTTGTCAAGGTTAATATTGTGCTTAGGAAAACATAGAAGATGGCGATCGCTACTCCTATTACTAGCAATATTTTTAATCGTTTGAATTTATGATTATTTTTATTAGTCATTATTTTGGCTGTCTTGCATGAAAGTTGCGATATATCTGGTTTGTTACTGGCCTCAAAGTAATACTTTTCTTAATCAGACCAACAGAAAAGTAATTAAACTATCCTAAACAATAACTATTCCCAAGGTAGCTACTGAATGTAGGACGAAAGTTAGGGGACTAATGAGCATGGATATCGTGTGACCTATGTTAATAACCAGGAATAGTCTCTCAGGATATTTTAACTCATACTTGTCAGTCGCAATAAAGGTATAAGGGAACGACGAAATATCCTTAGAGTACCTAAGCATATTAGGTCGAAATTGATAAAAGTCATTCAAGGTCAATCTATACATTAATCTAGGTTTGAAGGATGGTCAAATTGGTTAAGAAGTATATATATTCAAACTTACCTACTCCTAGACTGAATTTATCGCAATAATTAGCAATGAATAAAGCTAAAATACTAATTTACAAGAAATTTCAGTAGTTAAGACTAGAAAAAATAGTTGTATAGGTATTGATTTTAATACTGATTCAATTTCGGGTAGTCCTGTAGATGTAGTGATAAAATTACGGTGAAGCTATCACTTCATTATAATGGTGATGGTGAATATAATATCTTTGTAAAACCCTAGTTATTTTCGCACTTTTTTAGAAAAAGATCAAGTTTTTTCTGACATTCCCAAGAAATTATTTGACGTTAAGTATAATTTAATCTTTCCGTTGTAGGTAGTTAAAGCAGTTTCTTTACCTACTAATTTATGCTGACAATTAGGAAAACGATCATCATAAGCTGACCAGAAATCTGTATAATGCTCTTGTACATTGCCTGTAGACACCAGGCAGTAGATTTCACAGCGTAAGTGTGCCTTGTTATCCTATTTATGCTGAAAAGTTCAGTTCGTTAATTACAGCTTTTAGTTTAGCTCATTTAAGTTAGAACCGCTATATAGGACTACCAAACACAAAAAAATCAGCCAGTTACAGCTAACATTTTCAACCAAGTTTTTGCATTTATTCAGGAGCAATATCCAAGTTATCCAAGGGTAGATGCATTTCTTGATGATTTGATTATTCCTTCTCTAGAAATAGATTTGAGCAAAACTTCAGGGTTTGCAACTCAAAACAAAAAGGTAATTGAAATTTACCAAAAACTTGAGAAGTTAAGGAATAATAAAGGAGAAGATATAGATTTTTTTCAGGTCATTGACGAATTTATAAATTCACTAGAACACTAAGTTGATGATGGTGCGTTACATTTCATAAACGCGCCGTTCTAGAAAATTACCCAAATTTACCTACATGTGGTTGTATAAGCTTTGGAGCTAGCTTCGGTGTTTCACGCTGATGCTACTGAGCGCAGCCTGTAACTTATCTTCACTCTTCAGACAAAGAAGATAAAGCTACTTCTTTACATAATTTGTACATGGGGTTTTCCCTCCTTATCCCAGCATTAAAGTCTTTGCCTTCCTTCAAACTGCAGTTATCACATTCATAAGTTTTCTCTTGTTAAATAAGGTTTACTGAAAAAATATAGATGGTAAGTTTAGCAAGACTTACCCACTTATCTGAAAATTACAGAATATCTGTAGGGGTTAACCATCGTGAGTGCTCCGCAACATGAAAACTTCTACTATATATGTTGATAGTTACATAAGTTATGGTTAGGAGTTATGTCAGTTATTATCTGAGGAGCTGAACAGTAACCGCCCTCAATATCTGGGTTCAAAAAAATGCTAACTTATGTGAGCTTTTTGAATCAAAAAGCTAGCATTTTTTATATACCAAAAAAAGCGCTGTCTTTATCTGACAACACTAAGACTTTTAGCGGGTTTGAGAAAGATCCACCTAATTAACAGTATTAGCGATCGCCTTTGCCAAAAGATCCATAGCTTCCTTCACTTCAGTCTCAGTAACTATCAGTGGAGGTACAAACCGTAAAACCTTTGGACCCGCTGGCACAATTAACAACCCCTCATTCATAGCCGCTTTAACTATATCAATAGAAGTTAAAGTTGCCGTGGCATTTAACTCCAGACCATTAATTAAACCCCAACCTCGAACTTCGCTAAACAAGTTAGGATACTTATCTGCAATAGCCTTTAATTCTATCCGTAACTCATCCCCCCTCTGCTGTACATTTGCCAATAAATTTTCTTGTTCCAAAGTATGACAAACCGCCAATGCTACCGCACAAGCAAAAGGGTTTCCACCAAACGTGCTAGCATGACTGCCTGGTTCAAACACATCACAGTGAGATTTACATAACATTGCACCGATGGGAATACCACCACCTAACCCCTTAGCAGAAGTGAAAATATCTGGTTCAATGCCAAGATTTTCATATCCCCAAATTTTGCCACTACGCCCCATTCCTGCTTGTACTTCATCTAATATTAAAAGAATGCCTTTCTCATTACAAATTTCTCTAATTCTTTTGAAGTAAGTCATATCACCGGGGCGAATACCACCTTCTCCCTGTAGTGCTTCTAGCATAATAGCTGCAACTTGTCGTTTGTCTTTGTCTAATTCTTCGATCGCACTTTCTATCGCAGCAATATCATTGTAGGGCACATAATAAAACCCTGGCATTAACGGGCTAAAACCTTTGTGATATTTCGGTTGTCCAGTTGCGGTCATAGTTGCCAGAGTTCTTCCATGGAAGCTAGCATGGGCAGTCAAAATTGTTGGATTTTCGATGTTTAACTTTTCGTGGGCATATTTACGGGCAAGTTTAATTGCTCCTTCGTTGGCTTCTGCTCCAGAATTACAGAAAAATGCTTTATCAGCACAGGAGTGTTGTATTAACCATTGTGCTAATTCTCCCTGAACTGGAATATAGTATAGATTAGATACATGATGCAATCTTTTAATTTGTTCTGACACTGTTGCCATCATCACCGGGTGAGCGTGACCGAGAGTGCAGGTAGCAATTCCAGCAACAAAATCCAGATATTCTTTTCCTTCTGTATCCCAAACACGACAACCTTCGCCCCGTTCGATGGCAATGGGGAAACGCCCATAAGTGTTCATTACATAAGTGTTAAAGTTGTCAGCACTAAATGTTGTATATGCATTAGATGTTTCTAAAGACTGCTGAACTATTGTTTCTGGACTCATATAATTATACCTTTAATTATATTCTCAAAATTAATGTTAATACTAACTGAATATTAGAAGATAATATATTTTTTTTCCAGTTTTTTTAACTTATCATAACTTACCCAGGCGAACCCAGAAACCTGGATATCTTTTGTTAAAAATAAAAAATTACTCTAGAAACCGGGTACCCCCATGAATCAGTCCTACTTTCTGGTATTTTTGGCAAAGGAAAAAATAATTTTATATCTTATCAACTCTTTTCTCTATTATTGGCTATTATTTAGATTGTTTTAAAGTTTATCTTTGCTATTAATAAATTAATTGATATAGTAATGGATGTGATCAATATTTTATCAATCTAGAATAATTGAGATAATAATTGGCTAGTATTAATCTCAATTAGTCATGAAAAATTATGTTTTTTTCATCTTAAAACTGGTAATTTTCCTAATACCAATAATTATGAATTTATTGACCATTTAAAATATTAAAACAGATCGTAATAGGTCTAATCTATAACAATTTATTTGCTTAAATATTCCCATTTTTGTCTATTTTTTTTATTCATGACTTTCTTGTTAATAAAAAAAATAATTACGGAGATTATAGACAATAAAAATTACCAGGAATTAATGCTATACTTAAGTAGTAACTCAGTTATTAAGTAATTCATAAAAAGAATAATTTTATTACTTACCTTAGTTAAATTAATGTTGGTTTAATAAATATTTACCTCTCCCCTACTCCCTAAATAGGTTACATTCAATACCCCTAACCTTAATCAAAAGCGATGGTTAAAAGTTTTGTATAAATAGTATAAACCTACCTTTTGAAGACAAAATATTTTTATATATTTACTCTAAATCTTTGTTATAAAAATAACTTCTGACTTATAACCTTTAACTTTATTAATCTTTACCTCTTAATTTTTAATCCAGTCATAAGTTCCAGGTCTGTTCTAAACAAAAGAGCATCTCGACTACGAACATCAATAACAGTTACATTTTGATTATTTTGGTCATCCCAATAAACAATTGCGACTTGAATTCTAGCCTGTTTATCTATTGCACTAATTATCCCACCAAGAGGAGAAAGAAGACCCTTAGCGACACTTTTTTCTACTTGACTTTTAGCATACTGTCCTGTAGAAATTTCTGTAATATCATTTTTTGTTAAATTTAAGTTAGCATCTTGAAATTCTTTCTTTCTAAACTTTATATCCAGAGTTCTAGCATCTGTATCTATAGTCACTGCACATGGTTTTAACTCCCCATTATTCTGATTTAAACAATAAGCGCCGTGAGTTCTTACCAAGGCAATGTTAACAGGAAAAACTAATGAAAAAGCAGAGATCAAACTAATTAATTTATTTTTCATAACTCCAGTAAAATAATTAACCGCTTCAGAAATATATAATAATTCTATCTCAAGAGTGAAAAATTGAGGTTGCTCTGAGGGAGCAAGCAGGAGACACTTATATCATGTCGAGTTGAATAATTACACTTTAGAGGTAATAAGGTAGGAGGATCTGTGGCTCTCAGCAGAAGGATAAAATTTGTATTTACAGTCGTTAGTTTTTGGATAACTTATTATCCAGATACAATATTATACTGAAGCCACAGGAGTTGGAACTATTTTTTAACAAGTCTAGTGATTTTACATAAAATTTAAGATTGCTATATTTTGTAAATACTCATTATAAATACTCAGAATAGCTTTAGCAAAAAAAATCGTTTAAAAAAACGCATTTGAGGCTAACTTTTTTGGGAAATATTACTCAAAATATCCATTGCAAAAACTTGAAAAATATTGTCTTAAAAGCTCAATTTTTACTATTACTTTTACTCTATTTTTTTGAACTATAACCATAATTTTTCACCAATAATATGATTTTTTTTTGACTTGATTTTTAGGATACTTTCCTGTATGAATTTCTGTAATTTTATTTTTATTTCAATTAAACTTAGCAGCTTAAAATTTTTCCTAGCTAAACTCTATATTTAAACTTTTATCATCCGTATCTATAGTCATTTTAGATAGTTTTAAATTCCTATTATCCTGATTTAAATAGTAAGTGCTGTGAGTTCTTACCCAGGAAATTTTAATAGGAAAAACCAATAAAAAAGCAGATATTCAACTAATTAATTTATTTTTCATAACTCCAGCAAAATAATTAATAGCTTCAGAAATATATAATAATCTTATTTCAAGAATAAAAGATTTAGGCAGCTTGAAGAGAGGAGGTAAAAGGCAATTATGCTAAATTTACAGGGGTGAGAACCATTTTTTAATAATCCTAATAATTTTACATAAAATTTAAGATTCCTATAGTTGATAAATATTCATAATAGTTTGGAAAAAAAAGGCAGCTATAAAACTAATTAGTTTATTTTTCATAACTGCAGCCAAATAATTAAAAGCTTCAGAAATGTATAATAATTATATCTCAAGATTGAAAGATTGAGGCTACATTTTAGGTAGAAAACTATACATTTTTTTCACTTTTTAGGCAAAAATTTTGCTGAAAGGTTACTCAAAATATCCGTGACAGAAAAAACTTTTTACCTCTGATTACTAACTTCATTATTAAGGATTTTCTATACTCCGAATTTTTAAACCAGTCAAACTTTCTAAGTCTTGTATTAAAGATTCACTATCTTTTGTCTTAATATCAATAAAAGCGATATTTGTTTTGTTTTGAGTATCCACATATTCAATTGCAAATTGAGTCCGTTTTTCTTTACCAAATAAACCAACTAATGCTCCTAAAGGACCAAGCACTAAACTTGCTCCAATAGTTTCTTTAGTTCTTTTTTGAGCGTGTTTACCACTTGAAATTTCAATAATTCTATTATTTTTCAACCTCAGATTATCATTTTGATATTTATCAGACCTAAAATTCAAAATTAAGCTATTTTCTATTGTAGAGACAATAACTATACATCCTTTCATTTTACTACTAGCTATATGGAGACATTTGGCGCCATGTTCTCCTGCTAAAACTAAGTTGTTAGTCAAAATAACTGAAGCAACAGATATAAATAAAGCAAATTTTTTCATCATATCAAAGTTCTCAATAATTTAAACTTAATAACCAGGTGATTACATCAATTTATGGCCTATTATATTGCTACTTATTATATACGGATCTTCAATGAGATTGTGCGTAAAATATTTTTTTGTACTTAGGAAATAGGAATTAGTAACAATAATGAATAGGGATAATAATTTAAGATTAGTATTCTATGATTCCATAAATACCAACAATTTCTCCAAGAAGGGATAGTTCGCAAATTCCTATTCACCACCCTCAAAGATCAAAGTTATATCCAATTTGGTTGAGTACTTATTATATAGTTAAAGAATATGGAGAAATGGAAAAACTAAATATTGGAGGTATGAATATTGAAGTAATCTAAGAAATTTTAAACATATATTGTAGAATCGAATCCTATATAATTTATTTAGATTTAAATAAAATTATAACTGTAAGCAAAGTTAAAGGTTTGTTTAGATAATTTTAAATTAAAAAAATATTAAAAAAAAATTGGATGCTTTAACTAAAATGAGAAGATAAAAGAATATTTTTTTACTCAAACAACATGAAAAATTTACAGCCTTGGATTTCACTCTTAGCTAGAATATTTCTCTCTGCTGTTTTTCTCAAATCTGGTATTGGTAAAATTTTTAGTGGAGCAAGTACTCAACAATATATGGAATCTTCAGGAGTTCCTGGTTGGTTATTAATTCCAACCATTATTGTTCTTTTAGTAGGTGGATTATCTGTTTTATTGGGTTATAAAGCTCGTTATGGAGCACTTGCATTAGTAGGATTTTTAATTCCAGCTACTCTAGTTTTTCATAATATTTTTATAGAGCCTGCTCAAGAAATTGCTTTTATGAAAAATCTGGGATTAATAGGAGGACTTTTAATGGTAACTTCCTTTGGTCCTGGTAGCATTAGTTTTGATGAAAAAAGTATTGATTTTAATTAAAATACACTTAGTTTTAGGGAATAGGGGAGTGAAAGAATAGAGTGGCAAAGTGAGAAAGTGAGAGACTAGGGGAGTAGTAGACATACGGTATCATATCAGACAAATGATATAGAAGAGGTGAATAATAAAATTATTACTAATACAGGTATCTTATACCAATTCCCGTGCATTAATACTAACTTTTTGTAAAACTTTAATTATTAAATAATTAATCTAAAATAAATAACCTTTTTTGCTCTCTTTAGCTAAGTTAATGTTCATTATTATTGTATTTAGTTCATCTCTATTCTCCTACTACCCTAGTTTCTTACTTAATAAAATTTATAAGTTTTTACCAAAAATAGTATTGCCCACTTTTAAATGTACCTTAAACATCAGCAATAAGTACTGTAATAATAATTCATTTTACTAGCTAATAATTATTAAAAAGGTTAAAATTTTTCTGTTAATTAATTAATAATTGAAGTGTGACTTAAGAATTAGATTAATTTTGAATTAGTACTATTAATAAATTCCAAAAGCTAATCTCATGTAGAGACTTGGGATTTTGTTTAATCTCTTTTAAAATAATAAAAAACTACAAATATTTCCTAAAAAATATGAAAACACAATGGGAAAATTTTCTGCAAAATCTTGGTGAATGGCACGGTTCATTTACTAAAATTTCTGACAAATTAGCAATACTGCAAGACAGACCTAGTATTCTGATTTTAGAAGGTCTTGATGACCAGAATAAACGAGTACGTTTAACACTACGTCGCTTTAACTCTTTTGTAAAAAATCCTGAGTCAAAAGCTGATGAAATAGTGATAGAATATAATACTACAGATCAAAATATTTTATATTTTGAAAATGGTGCTTTTTCTAGAGGAATAATGAAAATAACACCCTTTTCAAGATGTGTTACTGAGTTTTGTTTGATTAATAAAAATCGTCGTCTACGTTTAGTTGAATTCTTTAACCAAGATGGTAATTTTGATAAATTAATTTTAATTCGAGAAAAACGAGCTGGAACAGATGCTTTAGAAAACCCTCCTTTGACAGTAGATGATTTATTAGGAAAATGGCAGGGAGAAGCTATTACGATGTATCCTGATTTGCGGGAACCTAATACTTATACAACTCAAATGGAATTAAATATTGATAATACAGGTAGATTAGTTCAGGAAATTACTTTTGGTGATCAGAATCCGACAATTATTACTTCTAGCGCTATAATTGAAGGGTCAATTTTACATTTTGACCAAAGTTCTCAACCTGTCAAAGTTTTGTTGCTTCCTGATGGTGCATCTGCTACTTTACCTGTCAAAGTTGAGTTGAGAAAACCTTTATTTTTTGAACTTGGCTGGTTAGTTGAGCCGCAACTTCGTCAACGAATTATTCGTAGTTATAATGACAAAGGAGAATGGGTAAGTTCAACTTTTGTTACGGAGCAAAAAATTCAATAAAAAAAAGTTTTGCGATGTTACCTAACTTGCAAGGTGTCTGAAACTGCAGTTTTTTCCTTCTAATATGATCATCTCTGTTTTTCTGGGTGATCACTATTCTTAATTAGGGAAGGATTAACTTTGTACCTATCAGTAATATAGAAAAAATAAGCACAACCCCAATTTTGAATCGTCAGCCTAATAATTGTGCAGGTCAGTGTGAAGTTTACGGCAGAGCTATATGGGGAGCACCCCTATCGCGATCATGTCGAGATGAAAGTAGATTCATTCGCTTTATTCAGCATTAGTAGTTAGCGCCATACCTCTCTAAGACAAAATCCCACAAATAATGAGCCATCTCTAATTTACTACAAGAAGGAATATCTAGCTGCCGCCCTTCAACATCTAAAAAAATTCCCTGATTTGTATTACTGCCAAAACCTGCACCTTTTTGATCGATAGGGTTAGCAACAATAGCATCTAAATTTTTAACCCACAATTTTTCCAAAGCAGGGGGAACAATATCTCCAGTCTGTGCCGCAAAACCAATTAAATATTGGTGAGACTGCTTTAATTTTCCTAACTCTGCTACAATGTCTGGTACTGGTTTTAAGGGTAATGAATTTCCTAGGGATCTCTTGGCTAACTTCTCACCATTATACTTAGCAGGTTTGACATCTGCAACTGCAGCATTCATTATCACTATATCTGATTGAGCAAAATGAGCTAACATTGCTTGTTGCATTTGAGCAGCACTCACTACTTCTATCATTTTTACTCCTGATAATAGTATTTTTCCTACAATGCTATGCACCAAAGTTACATTTGCTCCGCGATGCAATGCTGCTTGAGCTAAAGCTATTCCCATTTTACCCGTAGAAGGATTACCTATAAATCTTACAGGATCTAAATGTTCCCGCGTTCCCCCTGCACTAATTAATATTTTCTTACCTACTAAATCTTTTTTGCCTGCTGTATATAATAAAGATTTTATCTTTGTAATTATTTCTTTGGGCTCTGCCATTCTACCTTTACCAATACGATCGCAAGCTAAAATTCCAGTACTAGGACTTATACCATGAAATCGTTTTTCTGCTAATATTTGTTGCCAGTTTCTTTGTACTGCTGTTTGTTCCCACATATCAGTATTCATCGCCGGAGCTAATAAAATGGGGCAACTGGAAGCCAAGATGATATTAGTCAGCAAATTATCTGCAAAACCATAGGTTAATTTGGCTAAGGTATTTGCTGTGAGGGGAGCAATAACTATTATTTCCGCCCATTCTCCTAACTGAATATGCAACGGGCGTCCGTGAGAGGGTTGCCAAAAATCTTTGTCTGTATAAGCGGGATAACGAGAAAGAGTAGATAAAGTCAGAGGTGTAATAAATTGTTGAGCAGCGTCTGTCAAAATTGCTCTAGTTTCAGCTCCAGATTTTACTAAAGTAGAAACTATTTCACAAACTTTATAAGCTGCAATACCACCACAAATACCAATTAAAACTTTTCTATCCATATAGCAATTTCCACAGTTTAATGGTACATTTATAATCCGCTATTTTTGCCCATAAAAAGGGGTGTTTTTTTGTTAGCTCCACCTGAAAAATAGGGGCGGGGAGGATCTAAACGTTTAACTCATAGATTAAATAATTTCTATAATATTTTTAATTAATAATTTGAAGTTAAGAATAAAAGAATAAGGAAGTCATCTCAAGTTTGATAAATATATTTGTAATTAATAATTGAACCGCAGATAAATATTTTATCAACTAGAAGTAATCAAAAACTTTTGAGTTGGAAAATTTATAAAAATTAACTCTTTAAAGTGGGCTATTCTGATTAATTTTTTCTATTTTTGACTACAATTTTATTTATTATGATACTTACCGATAAGTACTATATGTAGTCAGGGTAAACTGCTGAACAGTCCCTAAAGATGCTTTAGGATTTGATGTTTTACCTAGAGTGATTTTATAGATAAATGTATAATTTGTCTGATGACCTTGAAGATAAATGTTGAGAAATGGATAAAATTATCGAAAAAAACAGATTAATGCCACACTGACTTGATAGTTTTCGGTGTGGAGCAATTAGATAAAAAGCTAATTTAGATAAATTAGGAGTGTTAGGCCAAAAATATCCTGCTTTTTCTCTTCTTATAGCTATTGCCAGGGTGGCTAAGATATTCTTGCCCCTTTCAAATATAGTTCGTGCTCCGAATTTAATTTCGCGCCTTCTGCTATAAACCAACACTCCCAATTCAACAAATTATTAAATTAATAACTGGGAATTCACAATATTTTGCTTAAGCCTCATCACAAGGCTCTAGATCTAATAAATGGATATAAGGTTCAATTAATTCTGGGCGTTGAAAGGCGATCGCTCGTAATAAGTGCCAATCATTTAAACCCTCAAAAGGATTTTTATAGTCATCTTCCTCTAGACGAAAAGCTAACTTAGCTACATCATCTGTTGTCAAATTAGGTACTTCCTGTAAGGAACGGGTTATAGTTTGCATCAAAACCAACCTGCTTCATAAAGCTGATATCAAATGTCACAATTTACAGTTTGTGGCATTTTAATTTTTACTTCCTGTTTCTACAGTCACTGTCGGCAGCAAGACCTCCACAGGTATCAACGGTCAAGTTGACCGTATTTTTCAATTAATTTGAAAAATAAATTGAGGCATTTAAGTTTAAATATAGATATAAATAAACTTAAATCATAACACAAATGTGAGTTTCCATGACAAGTTTTCTAATTATTATTTAATTTTAATTTAGTTGGGCATAAATTTCATGTAAATTGAGTACAGTTATATCTAATGAAGAATACTTTTATTCTTTCATTAAGTCAATACTCTGTTTAATATAATAGTCTTTTTAGGCTTTTGCTATAACATCTATAACAAAACTTTGTATCAACTTCAAAATTTCCGGCCGAACTTCATGTCCCATATCAAATTCTTGATATTGTATTTTTGCCCCTAAGTTTGTGAAAGTATCACGCGATCGCCTCCCTTGTTCAATAGGTACAACTGGGTCTTCTATACCGTGTGCCATCAAAATGGGTGGTAATTTTTCTACAGATGGTTGAAGTGGAGAATGTAAATAGCTACTTAAAATAATTAACCCTGCTAATGGCAATGTGACCCCTACATCCATAGTCATTGCTCCACCCTGAGAAAAACCACATAGAATAGTTTTAGATAAAGGTATTCCTGTTTTACTTTCTAGAGAAATTAGGAAATTAATCAACATTTGGCGACTTTTCACTAAACCTCGGAATTCTTTGTTGGATAAGTCATACCACATTTTTCCTCCAGGTACTTTGGGATGAGGTAGTGGGGCGTCTGGGAACTCAAACCAACAATTAGGGAGATTCAACTCTGCTACAAAGGATGTTAAATCATTACAATTAGCTCCTAAGCCATGTAAGGCAACAAATAAAAAATTGGGTTCTAATTTAGGTCGAACGGAAATTGAATTTAATTGTGTCATTCCTATGTTAGGTGTTAGGTTTCAGGTTTCAGGTATTAAATGACTAGTTTTTCATATGTCCTAAACTGAGACGTATGTGGTAATTATTCGACGAGGTTGATTGAATGCTTCAATAGTCATTTTAATTCTACCTACTTTACCACTACTAGGATCTAGCGCATCGTAACGACGGGTGACTAGTCCTAACCGTGTTTCATACTGGGTTAGTCCTACATTTTTGTTTGGCCCAATTGTTTGATCCTGATCTCCTTCCCAAGTGGTCCAATCTTCAAATCGAGAACGCCAAGGCATGAGAGACCCATCAATTTCATCAGGAGAAAGTCCTTTAGAGGCCAAGTAGTCAGCAGCTAATTTTATGCCTACAGTAGTCGGACCTGTAAATATGGTTTTGCTTAATATATCATTATTAACTTTTACATTAGCTAATCTGGGATTAAGGGCAATTTTCTCATTTTTATAAGTACCCCAAAATGGATTGCTCTTTCTACCATCAGCACCTCTTTGAGCGAAGGGAGTTGGCTTTTGTTTATATCCGTTCTGGATCAATTTTGCATTGACAGTTTGAACAGTAGGCTAAATATAAGCGGAAAAATTTCGTAAATAATCCCACATTAAATAATGATATTCTAACCATTTCTCTTTCATTTTTTAATCTTATCTTACTTTGGTAATGACTCATAAATTAATCTAAAAGAAATAACTTTTTGACTCTCTTTAGGTAAGTTAATTATTGTTATGTTGACTTTTTTTCTACTACTCTACTTACCTACTTTTCTACTCAATTCAGCTAGAAAGAAAAATTAGCCTTCAAGAATAATTACAGCAGTTTTCATTTCGGTAGACAAAAGTAGGGACGTTTCGCTACGCGACATGAAACGCATTTTTGTTATGCAACGTCCCTACAAGGTTTTGGTTATGGTGATGTAGTTAATCAATTTTTGTATAAAAAATCTCAAAGTACCCCACTTTCCTACTGACCCTCTAGGGTCAAAGTTATGGGTTAGTCCGTACTCTTTAAAAAGATCAAAAAGAGCAAAACCCAACTAGAATATAGTCTGATATATTTGTAGCTCAAAAATTTCCCCCTTGTCTGCTAAAAAAGAGTGACGAAGGTCAGGCGATCGCATCAAAAATCAACTAAATTCCTTTGAACCATATTATAGTATCTTTGCCTAAGCCCTGTTAATATTAAAACAACGTATTATCAAACAAATGGTTAATAAACGCAGATCACTTCCACCCTCTCTAACAATTAAATTAGGAAAATGGGTTTGGACAACCCTCTGGCAAACAATGATGTCAAAACTTGCTCCAAGAAACAATTCAGGAGAATACATTCGCCCAGTCAGCCTATTTAGACAAACAGTAGGGATACAACCAGAGAATAAATATCAACCAGCTACCAAACGCTACCGCCTATTTGTTGGGCTAGGTTGCCCTTGGGCACACCGAACTATTGTAGTTAGAGCACTGAAAGGTTTGGAAGATGCTATATCAGTAACTATTGCTTCTCCAGCAGGAGATAAAGGCATTTGGGTATTTGAAGAAGAAGAAGAAGGATGCAATACTTTACCAGAATTATATAATTTAGCACAGCCTGGTTACAACGGCCGTGCCACTGTACCTGTGTTGTGGGATGAGCAAACAAAAACTATTGTTAATAATGAAAGTGCAGATATTATTGTTATACTCAATACTGAATTTAATCACTTTGCCAAAAATTCTAATCTTGACCTTTATCCAGAACAACTAAAAGCAAAAATAGACCAGTGGAATGAAAAGATTTATCATACAGTAAATAATGGAGTTTATCGTTGTGGGTTTGCCCAAAGTCAAGAAGCTTATGAAAAAGCTTGCCAAGAATTATTTACTACCTTAGATGAAATTGACAATATGCTTTCTACAAGTCGATATCTTTGTGGTGAGTCAGTAACATTAGCAGATGTACGTTTATTTACTACTTTATTCCGCTTTGATATTGTTTACTATGGATTATTTAAATGTAACTTACGGAGAATTAAAGATTATAAATATTTGAGTGTTTATTTACAAGATTTATATAAACTTCCAGGAATAGCAGAGACTTGCAATTTAGAGGCAGTGAAAAAAGATTATTATGGTAATCTTTTTCCTCTTAACCCAGGAGGTATAATTCCTTTAGGTCCAGATCTAAATAGCTAGGTTTTACTGAAAAAAACAAAGGGGAAAGTTGGCTATCAGAGAGAAAAATTAGGATAACACATCTTGTTGGCTAATAGGCACAAAATTTTTGAGCTTTAACTACTGAAAAATTTGCACTTTTTTCACTACAAAAAAGTACTTACCTTTATTTTTAAATACTTTGATACTTTATCAGCTTAACCCAGGGGGTATAGTTCCTTTGGGTTCAGATATAAATAGCTAGGGTTTACTGAAAAAAAGAAAGGGTAAGTTTGGCTGTCAGAAAAGTTAGGATAACACATCTTATTAGCTAATAGATACTAAATTTTTGAGCTTTAACTACTGAAAAAAAACCGCATTTTTTTTCACAATAAAAAGTACTTATCTTTATTTTTCAATGCTTTGATGCTTCATCAGCAATTCCTAAATTTGAGGTGCAAATATTAGAGATTTCCATAAAAAAGGTAATAGGAAATAGGGAATAGGGAATAGTAATTCGTAATTGATGGATAAGAATTGATTTTGTGTAAGCATTCAGCACTTTAGCAGTCAGTTCGAGTGCTTTTCCTAGGTCATGTTGCGAAAAAAAATCTATGGAAGTAATCAAATACTAAGTCAAGCTGATCATCTTTTCTGTGTCAGAGTTTTAATTCTTCTTAGAGGCTAACTTTTGTTTCTGGCTGATAGGTGATACTGACAGCTAAATGCTTAGGATTTTGTTTTTAATTTGTTCAGGGGTATTTTAATGATAAACTCTTTATAGTGCAGGCATATTGCCTAGCAAGGTTGTACCTAAATGATATAAAAAACATTGTAAATGAAACGACTAATTTCTCTAATTATCAGTTTACTTATTCTGATAGTAATTTACCAAAAAATTAATTTTACTGGACTCATAAAAGTATTTCAAAACTCTCACCATATATGGATGATAATTAGCGTCAGTATGATAATTCCATTGACAATGTTAACTGCTTGGAGATTACAACAGTTAATGCCAAAAAAGGATAAAAAATTATCATCTTATTTAAATTTTGGGGAAGCAAATCAATTAATTTTAGCTGCTAGTGTATTGAATATGATTTTGCCCTCAAAAATGGGAGATATTGCTAAAGCTTATTTTATGAAAAAAAGGGGGAATTTAGAGGGAACTTTATCTTTATCTATAGTGATATTTGAAAAAGCCTGTGATTTAGTTTCTTTACTAATTTGGTGTGTTTTTGGATTAATTGTTTATCCAGAAAAAGACTTATTATTTTGGATAATGACTACTGGAGTTACATCAGGTTTAATTATTTGCCTATTGTTATTATCATCTCGGAAATTTGCCAGAATATTTTTTCACATTGCTCGAAAATTTACGCCTAAAAAAATTAGTTCAAAAATTGATGACTTAGAAAATTCTTGGATAGAAATGCACAAATATTTTTGGCATGACAAACGACAGTTAACAAAAATTGCTGTTACCTCTATATTTATCTGGTTTGGGCATTTATCACAAATCTGGTTTTTTACTTTAGCATTAAATGCTTCAGCACCATTTGTTCAAAGTTTAGCATTATCTTCTCTAGCAATTTTAGCAGGATTATTACCTTTAACTTTTGCTGGAGTTGGTACTCGTGACGCAGCTTTTATTATGTTTTATAAACCTTATTTTTCTCAAGAAGTTGGAGCAGCTTTAGGATTACTTTGTACATCCCGTTATGTATTACCAGCAATTGCTGGTTTACCATTTTTTGGCAAATATTTAATTGAAATGAATAAGATGAAAAGTCTCCAAAAATCTCAATAATACCAAGTTAGACTAAATATCAAAAGTATTGCTATATTTTCTTGATAATAGAGAATATAGTTAGTATTAAAGTTCATAAAAAAATTATCATTAGGCTAGGGAATAGGGTTATTATAAATAAGATAATTTCTGGCTGAATAGTTATAATTAAATCTCGTAAAATAAAAAAAAATTATCAATTAAAATCCGGAATTATATAATATATATTAGCTTAATACCTATAATTATTAAAACATTACTGAACCTTTTTTATAGGAGATTAATTTTGATATTTTATCTAGGGTAATTCTTCTTATTTTTTGCTGGAGTTGAGGATGAAAATTCTTAGATATAAAAAGTTTCAAAATTTAGGTTTAGCAGATTTCAAATTTTTATTTAACAGGCCAATACTACCTTATTTGATTAGGGTAATTTTTCTTATTTTTTGCTGGAGTTGAGGATGAAAATTCTTAGATATAAAAAGTTTCAAAATTTAGGTTTAGCAGATTTCAAATTTTTATTTAACAGGCCAACACTACCTTATTTAATTATTGCTTTTGGGGTAGCTATGAGGTTTATTCAATATTTATCTAATCGTTCTCTCTGGGCAGATGAAGCAGTTTTAGCCTTAAATATTGTCAATCGTTCTTATTTAGAATTAATGCAACCTTTGGATTATGATCAAGGTGCGCCCATAGGTTTTTTAATAGTAGAAAAATTAGCAGTTCAGATATTAGGTAATAATGAGTATTCCCTACGTTTTTTTCCTTTTATCTGTGGTGTTTGCTCGTTGTTTTTATTCTATGAATTAGGCAAAAAATGGAGTTCTAAATCTGCTATTATTATTAGTTTGGCTTTATTTGCTAGCCTACAATATTTAGTGTATTACTCAGCAGAAGTCAAACAATATTCCAGTGATGTAGCGATCGCTCTGCTTTTATATGTACTATTAATACCTTTGCTACAACAAAAATTGCACCGGGTTCAGATAGTTAAATATTCTCTAGTGGGAGTAACTGCTATTTGGTTTTCTCATCCTTCTATCTTTATTTTGGCAAGTTTTGGTAGTAGTGCTTTACTAATTAATTTTTGGCAGAAAGAACTCAGTAAAATCAAACAGTTATTACTCATTTATTCAGCTTGGGTTTTAAGTTTTGCCATCTTTTATTTCCTATCTTTGATAAATTTAACGAGCAATGAAACTTTAACGACTTCTTGGGAGGATGGTTTCCCTACTTCCCCATTGGATATTATTTGGATGCTAGACGCTTTCGGTAAATTTTTCTATAAACCCTTAGGCTTTAGCAAATGGGTTGATGGATTAGCCATTGTCGCTTTTTTAGTAGGTTGTATTTCCTGTTGGTTGAGCAGAAAAAAAATTTTGCTGCTCCTACTTTCTCCATTGTTGATGACTTTTTTAGCATCCTTTTTACATCAATACCCATTTCGGAGTCGTTTGGTTCTATTTCTCACACCATTTGTAATTTTTCTCATAGCAGAAGGCGGAAGTTATATTTTGACAAAATCTAAATTTAGACCAATTAAAATTATAACTATTTTCTTGATTATTTTATTACTCAGACAACCTTTAGTAAAAGCCATTAAATTAATAGAAAAACCTCTCAATTTATCAGAAATAAAACCTGTGTTGAGCTATATCAAAAAAAATCAACAACCAGGAGATATTTTGTATGTCTATCAACGAGGAATATATCAGTTTCAGTATTATGCAGAAAAATATGGTTATCAAGAAGGTGACTATATTATTGGTGTGGATGATTTAGATAAGTTTGATGGTCAAGAATTATCAATTACTGAGATGACAAGATATGAAAAAGACTTAGACAAACTGCGGGGGAATGAAAGAGTATGGTTATTATTTTCTCATACTCATATTCCAGCAGAAAGAAGATTTTTAAACTATTATTTAAATGAAATTGGTCTCAGAATAGATACTTTTGAAAAACCTGGATCTTATGTATATTTATACGACATGAGTTACCGAAATTAGAATCAAGTCTTTCCTTATCTCTATGCATCAAAAATTTTTATCCTGCTGAGATAATTGAATAATTAATCTGTACATGTATGAACAAATACATGTGGTAATTTTAGTCTTTATCAAGAGCAGGAATGAGTAATAAAAATTATGTATATTCAAAAGATTAAACAAATTTTAATCCCATCAAATTATCCAAAAAAATCGTCAACAATATTCTGGCTAATTCTTAGTTTAACCTTCACAACAATCTATAGTTTACTAGTAATTAAAGAAGCTTTTAGAGGAGAATATATAGTACAAGATGATGCCAGACAGCACGTTTTTTGGATGCGCCGTTTTTTAGATCCAGAATTATTTCCCAACGACTTAATTGCCGACTATTTTCAATCTGTTGCACCTTGGGGATATAAAACTTTTTATTGGCTATTTTCTCAAGTAGGAATAGATCCAATATTCCTAAATAAACTCTTACCTTTAGGATTAAGTTTGGTAACTACTTTCTATTGTTTTGGTCTGTGTTTTCAGATATTGCCAATACCTTTTGCAGGTTTTCTTGCCTCAGTATTATTAAGTCAAAATCTTTGGTTTCAAGATGACATCGCTTCCGGCACACCAAGAGCTTTTTTGTATCCTTTATTTTTAGCAGTTTTATACTATTTATTGCGAAAATTATTACTTCCTTTTTTAGTAGCGATCGCTCTCCTCGGATTATTCTATCCACAATATGTTATCGTCACTGGATTAATTTTAATTATCAGAATTTTTAACTGGGAAAAGAGTCAGTTTTATCTGAGCAAAAATCCACAGCATTATCTATTTAGTGGAGTAGGTTTAGGAGTAAGCTTACTAGTAATTTTATTTTATGTTTTAAATTCTAGTAATTATGCACCTATAATTACAGCATCCCAAGCCAAAATTTTGCCAGAATTTGGCGAAGCTGGTAGAAGTGTTTTTTTCTCACAAAATTACTGGGATTTTTTCATCCTTGGCGGTCGTAGTGGTATTCTACCTAAACAATTATTTCTGCCTCATATATTAATAGTTGGATTATTATTACCAATACTTTTGAAAAGCAAAGAAGGGAAAAATAATAATCTTGATCATGGAATAAATTTCCCCAGACAACTTCCCTTGCTAAAACAAATAAGTCCTAATATTAATTTATTATTTCAAATATTGTTAGCTGGCGTCGCTTTATTTGTAATAGCTCATCTTTTATTATTCAAATTACATTTACCAAGTCGTTACACAAATCATAGTTTTCGGATAGTATTAGCCATAGGCACTGCCATTGTTTTATGTATAATTTTAGATAGATTTTTTTACTGGATAAATCAACAGTTATCCTGCCCAAAAAGAAAAATTTTAGGATTAATAATAATTGGGATTTTGGGGATTTTATTAATAAGTAATATGAGCTTATGGAAAAAAATTTCTTACCCTGATTATCAAAAAGGTAAATCCCCAGAAATTTATCAGTTTTTTGCTCAAAAACCAAAAGATATTTTGATTGCTTCTCTGTCAGAAGAGGCAAATTATATTCCTACATTTTCTCAACGTTCCGTATTATTTGCCTGGGAATATGCTATTCCCTATCATCTTAGTTATTACAGTCAAATAAAACAACGAGCTACAGAATTTGTTTGGGCTCAGTATCATTCAGATATTCAGTGGATGAAGAATTTTATTAATACTTATAGAATTGATTTCTTAATCTTAGACCGAGAAGCATTTATGCCAGAATATGTAATAAAAAATCGTTGGTTGAGGCAGTGGTATTATCAAATGGGAAATCAAATTGAAATTAATCTCCAAAATGGAAAGACTCCTGCCATAGTTGACACTATAGATAAATGTTCAGTTTTAGAAACAGAAAAATTATGGGTTTTGGAAGCTAAATGTATTGAATAAGGAAAAAGGAAAAAGGAAGAAGGAAAAGTATAGTAAATAAAGTCTGATGTATGTCAAGCTTTTAACTTTGAGACAATAGAATACTTCAACTGATAATCAATAATTAATTTAGATTTTTTTTCATATTTTTTCTCTATTATTAACTTTTTTATCCATTAATTGTAACTTCTAGATAATGGTATTAGTAACTTAAAAAATGAAGCAAATACTCAAAAAAAAAATTATTATTTTCGTCTGGAAAATTTTTATCTTAGGCTTAATTTTTGGAATTTCCTATACCCAATATCCCCTATATACCTCAAACCAACATACTAAATTTTTACAAGGATTAGCCAAAGCTGGTAATGGTTATTTAAACAAAGATTGGTTAGCCAATACATTAGACCCTCTACCTGCTTTTACTTTTTTAGTGAAAATCACTTCTACCTACTTCCATGAAAATTTTTTCTACTTTTATTACATTCTAATTTTTGGCATCTATATTTATAGTATCCTTGGCATTGCCTCAGTAATTTTTAAAATTAATAGTTCGCGAATAAAGCTCCTAATTTATTTCCTCCTGATCCTGACTATTCACTGTCTAAAAATCCGAATTTTTGACTTTAAAACTCATGTACACCTCCACTATGGTTTAGCAGACCAATACATTCTCGGTGGATATTTTCAACCCTGTACATTTGGAGTATTAATTATCTTTTCTATCTATACCTTTCTAAGAAAAAAACCTTTTTTAGCAGTCTTAGCTTTAGGGATAGCTGCAACTTTTCATCCCACATATCTTCCTAGTACCGCTTTACTGACTTTAGCTTACATGATCACAACTTATAAAAATGAAAAAAATCTCCAAAAATCATTATTAATAGGTACATTTTCATTCATCTTAGTTTTACCAGTAGTCAGTTATATGACTATTACTTTTCAACCTACATCTCCCGAACTTTTTCAAATATCTGAAAGCTTGCTTGTTAATAGAATTCCTCATCATTCCTTCCCCGATATTTGGTTGACTGAACCCGCTGCTCCAACTCAAATTTTAGTAGTAGCGATCGCTCTCTATCTTTTGTACAAAACCAGACTATTTTTTATCTTATTTTTTCCTTTTGCCACCGCAACTATTCTGACAATAACTCAAGTTTTTTCTAGTAGTAATACTTTAGCATTTCTTACCCCATGGCGCATCTCTGCTTTTTTGGTTCCTCTTTCTACTTGTATGATATTGGCTAATATTATTACTATTATTTTTAATAAGTATCATTCTCAAATTCAGCAACACAAAAAAACCATAGAAATTTTCTCTGTCGTAGCAATATATCTGTTCATTCTTTCAGGGCTGGGAATGCAATTAGAAAAATTAACTATTAATCAGAAAGATACACCAATTATTATGGAATATGTCAAAGAAAATAAACAACCAGACGATATTTATTTAGTTCCTATAACTTCAGGTAAATTTGTTAACTTTAGAATTGCCACAGGTGCACCAATTTTAATTAATCTCAAGTCTCATCCCTATAAAGATATAGAAGTTATTGAATGGCACAACAGATTATTAATGGCACAACAATTTTATGATAATTCTGGTATAGCTCAATGTCAGGCTTTACAGAACTTAATTGATAAATATAGAATAAATTATGTCATTATTGAAAATGAAAACTCTCTTAACTGTCTAAAAATAGAAAAAACTTATATGGATAATTTATATCAAATGTATAAAGTAACTGATAAATAACCTCTTGCTTAAAACCACTTTTAACTTCCTTATCTGTGCATCCGTTGGAAAATTATTGTGGTGCATTCCTACTCAAATTTAATTAAAAAATGTTCCAACAAAAACCTTATTTTACTTGGTTAAAAATCTTTATTGCCATCATCCTAATCTTAGGAATATGTTTCAGATTTATCAATATTGACCAGAAAGTTTACTGGTTCGATGAAACAATTACATCCTTAAGAATTGTTAGTTACACCAGGGGAGAACTTGAAGACCTACTCTCAAACGACGGAACTATTACCGTCGAAAAATTACAGAAATATCAAGAAATTAATCCTCAGAAAAACACAATTAATATTATCAGCTCTCTAGCTAAAGATAATCCTGAACACTTACCAATTTATTTTGTACTTTTGAGGTGGTGGGTAAAATTATTCGGTAATTCTGTCACCGTAATTAGAAGTTTTTCAGCCATAACAAGCTTACTCATTTTTCCCTGTACTTATTGGCTATGTCGAGAATTATTTAGCAACTCATTAGTAGGATGGATAGCAATTTCTCTCACAGCAGCTTCCCCAATTTTAGTATTATATTCCCAGGAAGCACGAGCTTATACTCTTTTTTCCCTAGTTATTTTACTATCCAGTATTGCCTTACTTCAAGCAATAAGAATTAATACGAAACGTAGCTGGAAAATTTATATTGCAAGTCTCATTTTTGCTTTATATACTCATCTCTTTTCTGTATTAGTAGCCCTTGGTCATGGATTATATGTAATCCTGATTGAAAAATTTAAACTAACCCAAAAATTAAAAGCTTATTTACTAGCCTCTTTCTGGGGATTTTTAGGATTTTTACCTTGGCTTATATTGATAATTAATCATTTTGAAGGCATTGGTTGGGTCTCCAAAGATTTACCTTTATCCAGTTTGTTCAAAAGATGGTTTATCAATCTTGGTTTTACATTTTTTGATATTCAAATTGGTTCCTCTGAGAGATTATTTGATGTGAAAAAACTAGTTTTTGATAATCATGCTTTGTTACAATTAAATACTATCTGGCCCTATATCTTGGGATTGATTTTAGTATTAGTTATTTACTCTATTTATTTCCTCCTAAAAAATGCACCTCGACGGGTAACTATATTTATCTTAACCTTAATGGCAGTTACCCCAATATGTTTAATAATTCCTGACTTAATATCTGGAGGGCAACGTTCTACTATTCCTCGTTATTTAATTCCAGCTTACCTAGGAATTCAATTATCTGTAGCTTTTTTATTAGGAACAAAATTGACTAACTTTACTAATAAAATCGAACATAAATTTTGGAAAATAGCAACTGTAGCTCTCATTTCTTTGGGTATTATATCTTGTGGTATTAGTTCTCAAGCTGAGACTTGGTGGAATAAATATAGTAGTTATTATGATGGGGAAGTAGCTAGAATAATTAATCAAACAAACAAACCTCTTATTATTAGTAATTATTCCGTAAGATTAGCTACTCTCGGGTATATGTTGAGACCTGATGTGGAAGTTTTATTCATTGAAGAACCGAAAGTTCCTACAGTTCCAAAAGGTTTCACTGATGTATTTGTATTTCGTCCTCCATGGAGTTTAATTTCTGGATTAGAAATACAAGAAAATTCTCGAATGGAGTTAGTTTATAATCCTGGGGAACTTTGGATTTTAAATCAAAGTAAGTAATAAACATAAATAATTTAAGTATTCAGCTGAATGCTAGAAACTAACATAACTTTTTTGATGATTATTACCCCAAGAATGTGTTAATTATTCTTCGGTTGTAGGAAGGTTTCATGGCAAGTTTCTACATAAATATTCAGGTTTCAGTTATCAGCTATCAAAAAGGAAAAAATTAGCCTCCAAGAAAAATTAAAAGTCCGCACAAAAAAGATGATCAGCTAAACTTAGTAACAGGATTTTACAGTCAAAATTCAGTACTCTTTTAATATACTTCTCTGGAAACTAAGTTTTAGCCTATTAAATTTAAATGTTTGAGATGAATTTGCGGAGGGGTCTAATAGAAAAAAATGCATAATTTTTAAATTTAAATGTTTGAGATGAATTTTCAGAGGGGTCTAATAGAAAAAAATGCGTAATTTTCATAAACCCGAAAGATCAGAAGTGTTTTCACAGAATGGAATGATAGCAACTTCTCATCCTCTAGCTGCCAAAATTGGTCTTGATACCATGTCCCATGGAGGGAACGCCATAGATGCTGCCATCAGCGCCGCTTTGATGCTCACCTTATGTGAACCACAAAGTACCGGGCTCTACGGCGATGCCTTTGTCATTTTAAAATCCCAAAAAAGTGATAAACTCATTGGAATAAACGGCTCCGGGAACTCCCCCAAGGCAATATCTAGTGATCTGCTCCTCCAAAAAGGCTTGAATAAAATTCCCATTAACAGCGTGCATTCAATTACACTTCCAGGAGCTGTAGCCTTATTTGAGGAATTAGCTCTTAAATTCAGTAATTTAGGGTTAGCAGAATTATGTAAAGCATCTATTAAATACGCCGAAGAAGGAGTAGTAGTCAGTCCTAGAGTGGCTTTTGACTGGCGCTTAAATAATTTGAAATTTTCTCAAACCACCAAAAAATTCTACTTGGTTGATGGTAAAGTGCCTGAAACTGGGTCAATTTTTAGAGCTCCAAAGCAAGCGGAAGTTTTGAGAAAAATCCAAAAAAATGGCTCAAAAGGGTTTTATCAGTCTGAGGTTACAGAAGATCTTGTTAAGTCTTTACAAAACTTGGGGGGAGTTCACACTTTAGATGATTTTGCTAACGTGACATTTGAATATGTAGAGCCAATTTTCTCCAATTTTCAAGATGGAAGTAAATTATTTGAGCTGCCTCCTAATGGGCAAGGTATAACTGCTATCATGATCCGGAAACTCATGGAAATTTGCAACATTCAAGAACATTCTCCATATTCTGCTAACAGGGTACACTTAGAGGCAGAGATCGCAAAGCTTGCATATACTGCCAGAAATGCTTTTATTGGAGATCCTAAGTTTTCCCAAATTAAAGAACACTTCTTTTTAGACTCAGCTTTTCTGGAAAAAATTGCTCAACAAATATCTCTCAACAAACTAATAGATGGAAGCGGCATCCAATATTTTGATGAAAAACCAAAAGATACCGTTTTAATATCTGCTGCAGATAAAGACGGAAACGCTATCTCTTTAATTTTTTCAAATTTTGATTCGTTTGGTACTGGAAAATGCTCTGAAAAATACGGTCTCATTTTTCATAACCGCGGAGCTAGTTTTGTTCTTGAGAAAAACCATCCTAATGAACTTGAAGGAAATAAAAGACCCTTGCATACTATCATACCTGCTATTTTTAAAGGTAAAAATGACATGATCATGGCTTTTGGGGTTATGGGTGGAGACTACCAACCTTATGGTCATGCTCGCATTCTTAGTAATCTTTTTGACTACAGTATGGACCCGCAGTCAGCAATAAATTTTCCCAGAAGTTTTTTCTTTAACGGGGTTTTAAAACTAGAAGAGGGCTATGACGAAAACGTAGCGGAAGCTTTGACAAGCATAGGTCACAAGATAGTAAGACCCATCGCACCAATAGGAGGGGCTCAGTTGGTCATTTGTGACCCATCGGGAGTCTTAATAGGGGCTTCAGATCCCAGGAAAGATGGTTGTGCTCTTGGAATTTAGGGTTTTCTGATGCACCCGTTAGCATTCGTATAATTAGATAGTTAATTAGGGGTTATAAATTAGGAGGAAAGAGAATTTAGAAAGTTTGCTCGTTGCTCAAGATGAAACATTTTTTTCACAGAATTCAGCGGGCATAACATAATATTATTAAGTATCTTCTTTTTACCCTGCAAGTTAATATTTTAAACTATGTTTTATAACTAGATTTATAACTAGATTTATAACTGCATTTTAAACTACATTTATAACTGCATTTTAAACCATGTTTTATAACTAAAATACTTGATATTTTAAATACTCACTTGTTAATAATTTTTTCATTGCTTCAAAGCTGTTAGAAATCGGATTTATGGGAGATAGATTTTAGGTGGCTGTCTCTAAGAATGTCTCCCCATCCCTGAAGTTAATATGGATTGGTTAAAAAATTCAAAAAATATGTTATTATATAATTTAGAAACACATAAAAACCTCCAACCCTTGGGTTAATGTGGATTTGTTGGAAGCTTTAAATTGAGAAACAGATTTTCTGCTTTTTCTCCATTTCCTATCCCTTGGGGTTTATCATAATTAGCTGAACCCTAGGAGCTAGTGCAATTATTTTTTTGCGCTGGCTCTTTCTTTAATAGGTAATTTACTCAACGCTATAAATGTATTTTAAAGTTAATTAAAATATCCTAATATAACACACTAAAATATCAGGTTATCTCAGTTAATTTTTTGATTTTTTTTATGGTTTATTGTTGACGCGATCGCCACGAGAAAAATAGCTGACTCTCAGCAGGAGGTAAGAAGATAAAATTAGTACTTAACAAACATGGATATAATTCCAGATATTGACCAAATAAAATATTCATATATAATAACAAATAACTAACATATAAAGGATGAAATAATTATGATTGACTGGTTAATTGTTTGGGGAGTGACTCAAGGGGTTGGGTTTGTATTTAAACCTATTCTGGAAGATTTAGCTAAAGATGCTGCTAAAGATTGTATTAAAGACTTCTTTAAAACTAGCTTAGGTAATGTTATTAAAGATTTAACAAATAAAAAACCTTTGCAAGAAGCTATAGGAAAAGCAACTAAAGAATTTTTAGAATTAGCACAGCAAGAATTGGAAGATGCAGATTTAGAGGAAAACCAGCTAAAGAAATATATTCCACCTTTCAAACAATTTCTCAAAAAGAAGTCAGTTCGAGAAACTTTGGGTAGTGCTTTTGATAATAATATAAAAATTGTAGATATTAAGATATTAGCTGATGTTGCCAAGGAAATTATTCCAACTTTGCCACCTGATTTTGACTGGTTAAGAGTGGCAAAAAGATATGGGAAAAAAGTTCAAGCAATTCGGATAAATTCTGATGAATTACGGAAAATATTAGATTCACAAAACCTCGATAAAATAGCAAATCAAAATTATAAAATTACACCAGAATTTGACCTCGAAAAATACCAAGAAGGAATCCAAGAACGATATGGAAATCTCAAATTAGAAAGTTTAGATACTAGTGGTTATACCTATAATGAACTGAAACTCTGGCAGATGTTTATTCCTCAAAATGTTCGGGAATCTCAAGAATTTATGCCTCAATTGTATGAAGTTCCTAAAGAATATCTCCAACAATTAAAAGAGACTGGGCAGTTAGAAATAGAATTTTCTCCAGAACAATTGGAAGCTGACCGACGCAGATATTTAGAACAGCCAGTTCGCTCGGTTTTAGAACTAATAGAAAATACCGAATATAAATATTTAGTTATTCTGGGAGACCCTGGTTCTGGCAAATCTACTTTATTACAATATATCGCTTTAGAATGGGCAGAATTACCTCTAATAGATTTGCCTTCAAAACCAATTCCTCTATTAATTGAACTACAGACTTATGTGAGAAATTATGAGACTAATAAATGCCAAAATTTTCTAGATTTTCTGGAAAAAGGTAGCGGTGTAACTTGCCATTTACCTCAACAAGAACTTTATGCAAAACTACAAAATGGTGATGCTATTGTGATGTTTGATGGGTTGGATGAAGT
>JAGGDU010000149.1:0-18278 GCA_018457135.1 Trichodesmium erythraeum GBRTRLIN201
GATTTTATTCTTGAAGCATTATGTGTAGTCGGACTTTAGGAAATTGGTATAACTATCTTTGCTCTCTACTACTAAACCACTAAATTTACTAAAACTTAATATATTTGGGAGTGCTAATGGTCAGTTATTAAGTTAAAATTTTAGAACTCAGCAGTTAGAAAAAAGTTTGCTTGACAATTGAAGCGATCGCTAAGTGATAACTGTTGCGCTACGGAATATGAAAAACGCAGTTCCTCGGAAGGAGGTTAACTGATAACTGATTTTATGCTTGAGTCCAACCTTGAAAAGCTGCCACTAAAACATTAGCAATTGGATGATCGAGAGCTTCTTTGAATGCTTCTGTTCCTGCTGATTTTAATACTCCTATTACTCGCTGTTTTAATGTGGGGTGATTTTCAACAACTTCAACGGCTTTAGCAACAACTGCCATTTGCCCTGCGGTAGTTTCCGTAGGGTTTGATAGCTCTAATTGTTGAAGAAGCTGTTGAATTTCTGCTGCGGTTTCAGCTAAAGTTCTTTGTTGAGCTTCATTAATGTTTCCAGCTAGTTTCTCAACCTTGATTTTTCCGTTGTTATAACCTACAGCTATATTAGTGTTTTGATTTTCAACTTCTCCTTTATTAACACCTATACTAAAAGCACCTTGTTGTTTGATATTGTCACCGTATATACTGGTTTTTTTTGAATTATCGTTTTCCATAATGCTTGTCTCTAGATATGTACTACTTAATTTTCTACTGATGTTCTCTCAAGTAGAACAGCTATATACGACTTTTATGTTTCTAATTTGTGGATAAATTCTACAGAACCTCTCTAAATTGTAGAAGATTTACTGGAAAAAATACTGCCTTGGAGATTCCAATATCAATATTGACAAGTATGCTCATTGTCGTTGGAGGATCTTAGATATCATTTGCTAAATAAGTGGTTACCAAATAGTGGTTTTCCAATTCTGATAATTGGTTCTCTTGGCGCGAAATTGTTTTTCATCATTTCGATGTGTTCAGGAAGTGTCAAGTTAGGTATCTTGATTTCTATAGGGTTTAAATTTTCTAATTGTGGAATAAGTTGGTTAATTTTTGGTAATGTTTCACCTCTAGTTTTTTCTTGAAGTTCGTTAATGCTTCCAAGTGTATCAGCTGTGATTTTTCTGTTATCAAAACCTACATCTACATTAGTGTTTTGATTTTCAACTTCTCCTACATTAATACCTGTACCAAAACTTCCTTGTTGTTCTATTTTGTCACCGTGTATGTCAGTGTTTCCCTCTATGTAAAAATGTGTGTTACTTGATATATGATGATGTATAACGTTTGATTCTCCATTCATCATGGAGAGTCCTAATGACCAAAGAGAAAATTCAACACCAGACCCTATTATGTTTGCAGCAAAAGTCTGGGTACTATTTGGGGTTCCGTTTTGATACCCATTCTGGTTTCCATTTTGAGATAGATTACTATTTTCCCTATTGTTATCGTCTTCCTCGCTGTCTTCTAAACTCGAATTCTTCTGAAGTTGCGGTTCATTCATTAAGGGGTTTTGGAAAGAACTTAAACTATATTGATTGGAATATTCCCAACTATACTCATTATTTCCTTGTCTACTATTGATAGAGTAAGAGGAAAAGTTCTCTGAATGGTTTTCCACTCCAGAATTTAGGTTTTGTGTTTCGGTTTCTGGTCTATTGCTAGTAGGAACGGAGTAGGAAGCCTGATTTTCTGGATAATTAGGAGAGTTGTAGTCATGATCAAATGCTGTTGTTTCATAATTATTCCATTCATTGTCAAAGGAATACGGTGACTGATTTTCATAAATATTCTCCCTTGTGGGTATATCGTGCTCTAGGCGATGGGGATCTCCTGAGTTCGGGAAAGATAAATGATCATGTTGATATGACAAGTAGTCACATTCACTTGATATTATATCTGAATATTCATCAGATTCACCAGGCATAGAAGCTGGGTTCTGCGAATTAGGAATGTTCATGGTGACAAAACTTCATTCCATATTAAGTATTATGGAAGGCCAAAATATCTCTGGACTTCCTTCTGGCCACTACATCAAGTTATATCCTTTGATATGTTTGCCTCAATTGTTTGTTTTAATTATAATCAAAGATATTATAGCATTATAAGTACTGAGTTAGTCAAAAAAAAATTATACTTGCTCAAAATTATTGTTGGCTTTTTACTAAGATATTGGAGTCTTAAGGTTCAGATTTTTATGGCTTCCTCAGAGTAAACTTCTATAAATCAAAATGAGAGTTAGATGAATCTTTTACTAGGATGTTTAGCTTATCCTGTTGGCATTGCTGTAAGTAACGTCATAGGAAAATGTATTGACTACAAACTTGCACAGCCCCAAGCTCATGGTTTTCGAGAACAGGAACTAGAAGCACAGCATCAGTTTCGTTTAAAAGAACTAAAACAACAATACGAGCAGAGTATAACTAAGTCTTTTGTAGATTCTGAGATTAGGATAAATGAACAAAAAATCATTGAATATTTAAAGTCAAGTTATTCTATTTCAACAAAAAAAGCTTTGATAAATTTAGCGAGAGAAGATGCAAATAGTCCCTTTTTTGATGGGGTAGAGACGACTTACAAATTTGTAAAGGGTTTGCATGAAAAGACTGGTTTACCAATCATTTTGGTGTCTCCTTTTTGGGATGATACTAGACCTAAAGATAAAAATGACCCAGGTGGCTATGTTGATTTTCGCACGGCTTTTAATAGTTCTTATAGTTGGCATAATTTAGCTTCTAAGCAAGATGGTTATTTTAAGAGGCCTTTATATCAAACAGATCGGGATATAAATTACGTTTATAGTGTGCTTTATGATGTTCCTATTATTTTAGTTCATGGAACAATTCAAGGGGTTCATTCACCTCAACAATTTGTGTAAAGAATTCACCCTCATATTACTTTTTGGAATTTATTACCGGATCAACAGGATAGTTATACAAGTCTAGATTTAAGGTTTTTCCCTTTTCAACTTCCCCTGGGAAATATTCAGAATCCTCATGCTTATCGGGAGATGGGTGAATATAGTCTAAATTTGCAAGATACTGTCAGTAAGTATTTGGCTAAAGCTATTGGTTTGTTAAGTTCTTTTTATCATTTATATCGTTTTGAAACTCGTCCTAATCTACAACAATTTGAGTTAGAAAATGAACAGGAATTAGAGATTTTATTACTTCAGGTAAATAAGATTTATGATTTTCTATCCCAAAAGAATCCTAACAAAGTCAATTATTATAAACTTGAAAAATCTGTAATCTTTTTAGAGCTTGATATTGAGGAAATAAAACCTAAGAAAGAATTAGATACCAAACCAAACTCTAAGGTTAATTTGGAAGTAACTGAAATTTCTTGTTGGTTTGCTGAACGACTAGATAAAATAGCTAGAACAATTATTGAATTTGAACAGCAAGGTGATGTAATTAATTGTCAAGCTGTTGTCACTCTATTAGAAGAATCAATCGAAAAACTACTAAATATAGGTAATCAATTGAGAGTCTTGATGATTGGAGATCTTAATCGTGGTAAAAGTACGATTCTTAATGCTTTGCTTGGAGAAAGTTTGCTACCTATGGGAGTAACTGCTACTACTGCAATTCCTACTTTTGTTAAATATGGTGAACAGGAAAAAGTAGTAGTTCATAAGAAAAATGGTGAACAAGAATCATTAAGTTTGGAGGAATATAAAAAGAAATATACGCTCAATTCAAAAGGAGTCAAATCTCTAATAAAGAATGTGTATAATAATGTAAAAGGAAAATGGCTTGAACCTCTAGATTATGCTGAACTTTATTGTCCAATTGAAGTTTTATCAAGAGGGGTAGAATTTATTGATACAGGAGGATTTAATCTTACAGAAGCACAGAATCAAAAGACTTTTGATTACATTAAGGAGTGTGATGTTATTTTCTTTATTTTAAGTGCAGACCAACAACTTACTCAACAAGAGAGTAATTATATTAAAAGGCTATTAAGTATGCAAAACGATATTAATCAAATAAAAATAAACCAAAATTTTACTCCAAAAATCACAAAACCTATATTTTATTTAATCAATAAATTGGAAAAGGTTGAAGAAGATGAAAAAAAAGAAGTCCATGACATTTTTGTTGATAAATTCTGTGAATGTTTAGATATAAGTGAAGATGAAGCAGAAAAAATGTGGGGAGATACAATATTTGATGTGTATGCTAAAACAGCTTTAAAAAATTTAGAGCAAGGAGAATCTCTTGATGGTACTGGAATTATAGAATTTCAAAAACGGCTTGATAATTTTTTAAGTAATGAAAAATTAAAAACTAAATTACTACAAGCTGCTCAAATAGCAGAAATCGTTAAAGGTAAAATTGCTTCAAAAGTTAGTAATAGATTAGCTTTGTATAAATATACTGAGGTTGACCATGAGGTAAAAATTAAACATTTACAAGCCTTACAAGATAATATTTCTGCTCAAGTGGAAATAATTAAGGCTAAATATAATCAAATAAGTAGCTGTGCAGAATAGATCACATATACTTTAAAGCCAAAAAGCATATCTTCCCTGTAGTTTGGGAATAAATAATGGTAATTAATTTTGCCTAGGCACTTAGTAATATGACTTTCTAAACATGAAAGTCATACAAGTTAAATAACAATGAGGTAAACGACCATGCAAAATCAAAATACTGGATTCAATTTAGAAGTAACAAAAATCCGCCATGGCTTTGCTGATAAACTTCAAGAAACGGAGAAAATAATTGGTGATTTTGAAAATCAAGCAATAGTTCAAGGAGCATCGGGACAGTTAGAATTATCTGCTGTTAGAAAGTCTTTACGTAATGAAATTGGCAAGCTAAAAAATGGTAAATTTCGCTTTTTAATCATTGGAGATTTTAATCGTGGTAAAAGTACTATTCTTAATGCATTTTTTGAAAAAAGTTTGCTACCTATGGGAGTAACTGCTACTACTGCAATTCCTACTTTTGTTAAATATGGTGAACAGGAAAAAGTAGTAGTTCATAAGAAAAATGGTGAACAAGAATCATTAAGTTTGGAGGAATATAAAAAGAAATATACGCTCAATTCAAAAGGAGTCAAATCTCTAATAAAGAATGTGTATAATAATGTAAAAGGAAAATGGCTTGAACCTCTAGATTATGCTGAACTTTATTGTCCAATTGAAGTTTTGTCAAGAGGAATAGAGTTTATTGATACAGCAGGATTAAATCATACAGAAGAGGAAAATCAAAAAACATTTTCGTATATTGAGAAATGTGATGCAATTCTTTTTGTTTTAGCCGCAGATGAACAATTTACTCAGAAAGAAGAAGGTTACCTAAAAACGTTTTTGGGGTACAAGAAAGAGATTGAAGATATTGAAAACCAGCCACAATTAACACAAAGTCAAAGCTCAGATCCAGAAAGCAGAAACACAAAGGAAGTCAGACCAATTTTTTACTTGATTAATAAATGGGAAAAAATTGAAGAAGATGAAAAAAAAGAAGTCCATGAAATTTTTGTTGATAAATTCTGTGAATGTTTAGATATAACTGAAGATGAAGCAGAAAAAACGTGGGGAGATACAATATTTGATGTGTATGCTAAAACAGCTTTAGAAAATTTAGAGCAAGGAAAATCTCTTGATGGTACTGGAATTATAGAATTTAAAAAAAGACTTAGTGATTTTCTAACTAATGAGAGATTAATGACAGAATTAAAACAAGCTGTTAATAAAGCAGGAATTGCCAGCAGACAGGTAGTGTCGAAAGTTGAGGAAAGATTGTTTACACTTGAAGATGATGTAAAAACATTGGAAGAAAAAATTGAGAAAACTAAGCCTTGTGTTAATCTTATTAACAAAATTGTTCAAAATGTAAAGGAGAAAATAAAAGACAAAAGATATCTCTGTATTGCAAAAGTGGAAGGAGAATATAAAAGCTATTTTAATCAATTAGTTCTCAATTTTGAAAGAGATTTTGAAATGCCTGTAGTATCGGGTATGGAAAATAATCAACGTGAAAAATATACCCAATCTTTAGAGAATAAATTAACAAAATATCGACAAAAAAAGCTGAAAAATTGGCATAAAATAAGTACGGGTATCGTGTATGAGATTATTAATGACTTAAACAATTCATTTAACAAAGAAATTAATGACTACAATAAACAAAGAGATGCTATCAGGGAAATTCTTAATAAAAAAAAGTTTAAAGTTAAAGACCAGACAAGTTTATCCATGGATCAAAGTAGTTCATCAGAAAAATCATCATTAACTCCGGCTGAGGCAAATGTAACAGGAAGAATGTTATTGGGAGGGACTGGTGGGACAGTAGGTACTGCAGCAGTAGGAGCTGGAGGAGTATCATTAGCCCATGTTTTCGGATCACATATAGCTTTAACACATATTGTTGGTTCTGCTGTGGCTTTAACTCCTTTAGGATGGGTTTTAATTGGTAGTAGTGCTGTTGTGGGAGGAATAGTAGCATGGTGGCAAAGAGACGAAGAAGTTAAACAATTTCAGAAAAATATGCAGAACAGGGTCAAAGAAGCATTTAAAAAATTGCTTGAAGAAGATAAAGTCGAGGCTCTTAAACAGCAAGCCAGAGAGGTATTTAACCCTTATGAGGAGTCAGCTAAACAAATGAAAGACGATATTGAGTCTCTAGAAATATCCCTTGATAATTTGTTGGAAAAGAAAAGAACAACTTCAGTTAACATTGAAGAGGAGAAAGAACGTTTACAAACTTTCGTAGATAATATTAATGATAAATTGAAAACAATAGAAGCAAAATACAATGAGATAGCTTTAGCCCAATCTAAAGACAGTTAAACATTGTATGGTTAATTTTTTTTCTCAGGGTAGTTTACTAAGTTTTCTATTCTTTAGTAAGCTACGCTTTCTCGTAATTAACTGATGAAACTTGCAAATTATTTTGTTCAAAATGAAATCTTCTATCACAATTTCAAAGTCTCTTCAAGCTGCCTGTCAATTTATTGATGCCCAAGAAAATCAGCAACTTATTAAAGATGTGGAATTAGCCTGCCAACAATTGGTTAATCCTAATTTTGGAATAGCGGTAGTTGCTCCTTTTAATTTTGGCAAATCTACTCTAATTAATGCTCTATTAGGTAAAGAAATTATGCCAACAAAAATGATCAGAACTACTGGAACATTAATTAGTGTCAAGTATGGAAAAACTTTAACAATTGTTATTACTTTCACTTCAGGTAAAGTAATAAGAAGTAACGATGGAAAAGTTCTCAAAAAGTTTACTGTTTTGAATCGTCAAGGTAAACCTAGAGAGGATGTAGTTTCTGTAGAAGTTTTTTATCCTCATAAATTGCTCAAAAATGGAGTAGAACTTTTTGATTTACCCGGAACAAATGATAGGGAAGAACAGGATATTTTGATTCGTAATCAGTTATTGCGGGTAGATTTAGTTATTCAAATACTAAATGCTAGACAACCTTTTACCCAGGGAGAAAAGGAAACACTTAATAAATGGTTATTGAATAGAGGTATTAAAACAATTATTTTTGTTCTTAACCGGATGAATGAATTAGAAAGCAAAAATGATCAAGATGAAGTTTATAATGATGTTTATTCAACTATTAATACTTTTGAATCAGATTTACCTAAAGGGGTTAAAAAACTCTACCGTGTTGATGCACTTCCTGCTCTTAAGGCACAACAAGAAAGAAACATTTTGAAAATGATTACAAGTGGTATCATAAGTTTTGAATCAACTTTATTGACTATAATTTCTCTTCAAAAGGAAAGAATTAATCAGACTAGATTATTTCGGGTAATTAGTATAGCTTCTCAGGTTAAGTCTGTTTTACAAAAAGAAGCGAATAATTTGCTCAAAGAAATTAGAGATGCTGAATATGTCAGAAATGTTGCTATTGAAAAAGGAAGGCAGCGAGAAGAATATCTCAGAGAAGAGTTTAAAAGAAGAGTAAGAGTTTATGGTAATTGGCTATCTTTAGATATGCTTTTAGGAAGTTATCAAGAAAAAGTAGCACTGGCTTTAGAAACAGGATCTTTTAATAACTGGCAAGATAGTCAATTTAAGTCAACTATTCTTAATTATACTGAATCAATTGAAAAGTGGGCTAATCAATCTTGTGATGAGTTTCAGAAAGGTAGACCAAATAGGATTAAGATATCATTTCCCAGTTATCCTCATGTCTCTTTACCTCAGCTTCAAGAGACTGATTTTGGTCAGTGGTTTGGTGATGTTTTTAATGGTGGAGAAAACCAAAGAAGATTGGATAAAGAATATGAAAGAAAAAAATGGCTTGCTTATAAAAGTGCTGCTTATAACTATTTACATAAATTTCGTACAGCTACTCTAGCTTTTCTCAATGAATATGAAAAAACTGTTGAATTATTAATAGTTTTTACTGTTCCACCAGAGTCATTTACGGTTATTCAAAAACGTTCTTGTTTAAAGGTTTTAAATAATTTACTAAATGCTATTTACAGTATAGAATCATTGAAAATAACAACTAATATTCAGAGATTAAATTTGGGTAAAGATTTTATTTTTTTTATCCTTTTTTGTAAAAATTGTTTTTTGATGTTAATTGTTTAGGTGAATTTTTGACAGATGCTTTAGCACCTCTCAATGAATATGAAAAAAAATGTTGAATCATTAATATTTTTTATCGTTCTACTAGAGTTATTCACTGTTATCCCCCAAGGTTATTATTTAAGGTTTTGAAATAATTCACTAAATGCTATTCAAAGTATAGAATCCTTGAAAATAATAACTAATACTTATAGGTTAAATTGGTGAGAAAGTTTAATTTTTTTCTCTTTTTTTGTGAAAAGTATTTATTTATTGTAATAAAATAAATATTAATTATACTATAAATCTGTGATAATTTCAAGGATAGATATCAGTATTCAATAGAGAATGATGGGAAAGGTTAGGACAGTCTTTCGGTAATACTTTTTTACGGAAGTCAGAAGTGAAATTGAATATTATGTCTTATGTCGAGCTCAATACTTACCTTAATATTTATAGTTTGGTAGATGTTTGCAGAGGGCAGAAGATACTTATTCTGAAGGGTTTTTTCTAATTGTAACTAAGTTTTACAGGACTTCGGCAGAACCACCATATCTAGTAGAGGCGTTTAAGGTTAGGGCTCTAAACGGCTGTTCGCCCCTATAGATGGTGTATAGTTTGATATTTTACTTAAGCCCTCTTTTATACATAGACTATGCTGCTGGGCATGATGCAACATACTAAAAATTTCTGCAGTCAATATAGTTTCAGGTAATTATTTGAGAAATGGTGTGCTAAAATAGGAGCCTACTGCCTATTCTCCATTCCCTTAACAAATGGCAGAACATCAGCCACAGACCAAGGTAAAGGAGGGCGATCGCTATAACCAATAAAATGCTCATACCCCAACTGTTCGTACAACTCATTTACTAGTGTCTGTAAGTCTACTATTGGTTGAGTATCTCCAGCCAATAGAGGTAGTGAAAATTGAGGAATGGGATCGCTCAAATTAAAAGGATACAACTCGGCAATAGGGCGAATGTTATAGGGACTGATCAAAATTCGATAGTGACTTTTAGTGCTAGTTAAGGAAGGTAAAAGTTCTCCCTCTCGCAAAAGGTCAATTTCCACCAGATGAGTCCTACTCTCTAAAAATTGTTTCCGTCTAGTTTCATATTTATTACGACCTTCTCCTTTTTTGTTTACGAAAGAAATAACTTCAATAATTGTAACTACTTCGTTTGTGGTAGTATCCTTAACTTCAATATGATCCTGCTCAAGTTCTTCTCCCATAGGAATAGTTACTATAATAGGCTGACTGAAAGGTTGTGGTGTGGAGGCTTTTGTTGTTAGTGGGAGTGAATTATCTTGATTTTTTTGCACATTAACATCTGTTTGACTAATAACGATCTGTTTTGAGTTACCCATTTGATATACCCATTTATCAGTCACTAACTGATATTTAGGTAATAACTGGGGAGTTAACATTCTAGCGATCGCTGCCACCAGTTGATTATGAAATTCAGGCCAAAGTTCAGGTTGTTCGAGGTATGGGTTCATTCCGGGAAATGGGTTAGGCATAAAAAAAAGGAAAAATTAGTATTTATATTTATTTTAATTAGGGCTTACTGAAATTTGTCTTATGGGTGAGGGTTGAAGTCCGAACTCACGAATAGTTAGCGAGGTTGCATCAGAATTTCTGTAAGTATTTATACTATTCAAAACTGTTTCTACTTTCTCCAGATATCGATATCTATATAATTAATAAATAATGTTACACAAAATCAAGTTGATTTAAGGTATAAGGTGTGAGGTGTCAGGTGCTAGGTTTGAAAATTAACAAATTGATAACACCTTACTACCAAATATATTGATTTTGGGTCTGGTTTTTCCCGTTGAAGTTTTTACTTGAATTATTTTCTATCTTTGCTCTCTACCACTCAACCTCAAACGACCAAACCTACTAATTATCTTTACTCTCTACCTGAAACCACGAAAAGGGAGTGAATTGTATCCAAGGCATCCAGGTCAATGTCAGCGGTTGTTAAGTTCCCTCCTGGGCTATTAGTAGATTTAAAGGTGACTGAATATTCTTGAGAAACTTGAATGACTCGCTCTTCATTACTACCACGACTACTACCACAGTCGACGATATCTGTGTTGCGTCTCTCCGCAGGCGTTTATTTTACAGCATAAGTTCTGGGAGAAGTCACAGAGGAACCTATTTAATCTATGTTTCCCACGACAAAATGTAGCATAGAAAGATAGGTCAACCCTTCCCTTGTTATCTCCCTGAAACGGCGGGCAAGTTAACCCAACTAGAAGAAAATTATAGTGGTCAATTATTCTCAATAATTTAGTAAATATTTATGCTTAATATTTCTCTGATATTTTGACTTCTCATTAAGGTCAAGTAAATAAGGATAATTTTTATAATATAAATACTTAAGCAAGCCACAGATTTTATACTAATTTTGATATGACATATTGAAGTGCAGAATGTGAAATTTAAGGTGTCACAAATAGTTTTAAACTTTAGATGGGAAATAATTTCCTGAAATGACTGAGGGGGTCAAAATTTAGATTCTTTAAAATCTAACTTTTGACTGCTGCTTAGGGATGGTTTTAATCTCTGTCCGCTGGCTCCCGATAGAGTAAATCAATTTCTGTAAATACCTCTGAGGTTTCATCAAAGCGAATACTCTGGGGTTGAGCTGGTACACCATCAATGAGTAAATCATATTCACCAGGACCGAGGGACTCTAAATAATAAATTCCTGCACCATTGGTAATTGATAATATTTTTGCTCCTTCTCCACTGCGGGGGATCGCCTCTACTCGTAAACCACCCACAGGGTTCCCCGCATCATCCAATACCACACCTAACAAAGCATAGGCAGTTGTTAGGGGTATATAAATGGGTGTATAACTACCAGCTTTCACCTCGACAGCAGAAACTAATTGATTACTTTTCAACCCCAGGGGAATACCTATCGGATCAAGCTCAAAACGGTAGGTATCTGGAGGCAAACGCACAAAAATCCCATTTTTGCGCAGGTCTGGACTATAACTACTAAATCGCCTGACATCCTGATCATTAATCAAGAATAAAAATTCAGCTGTTTCATCCTCTAGCCCTTTGGTATAGATTTTTTCTCCTCTATCTTTACGATCATTGCCGTTTTTATCCAAAAAAGGGATTAACACTAGTCCCCCTTCTGTGCGTAATCTCTCAAAACGACTCTTACCAAAACTTACGGAGGATGACAAAAAAGCAGATGAGGATATCTGTAAACTAAATCTAGAGCTGTTATTGCTCATGGAAATATTTTGATACTTTGCTGTGA
Source organism: Trichodesmium erythraeum GBRTRLIN201 (assembly GCA_018457135.1). Classification (GTDB taxonomy): domain Bacteria; phylum Cyanobacteriota; class Cyanobacteriia; order Cyanobacteriales; family Microcoleaceae; genus Trichodesmium; species Trichodesmium erythraeum. Next base: position 11,860 of record JAGGDU010000149.1, read on the forward strand.
CATATAACCCTGGGATTTTTGCGGTTGTGATCGAAGCTTGCAAGCCTGAACCTTCTGTTCCGATGCCGTAACCAATATCAAAAATCCAATCTGCAAAGCGATCGCCTACTTGGGAACGAGGTTTATAACGCCAACCAACTGTTGCGAGTCTATCGCTAGAGTTGTTATCATTCTGATCCATCTCTAAGTTCAGAAAAAGGGAATGATTATAATCATACAAACTTTTAGACTTGAGGAAAAAATATTCAAGATCTGTATCCCACCGCTGCTTTCTCATGCGGTGTCGGAGGGTGAGATTCTGATAACGAGAAAACAGATTCCAGTTAACATTTTGATCTTCATCGATATCAATGTTATTACGGAACAACAAATTACCAAAAGAACTACTGACATCGAGTCCCCCTACCAAAACTTTTTCGCCCACATCCCAACCTACATTTGTGGTGAGTCCTGGAAAAAGTCGCCACCTAATTCGTGCATCTTGAGCGTTATTATTACTGTTCAATGACAAGCGAACATCTGGACTCAAATCCCAATTTGCTCTAAATCTTTCTGATAAATCATCCTTATCAAACTCAAAATCTATACCCTGCTTCGGTTTAAAACGAACATTCAAATCATAGCGAATATTGCTACGTTTGTTGTCGGCTCTTTCATCACTATTGAGCATTGCTGTCGCTGTAATTTTTAAAGGCAAATTTCCTGGTTGAAAAAATACTTCCCCCATACCTTTCAGTTGCTGGTCATAAAAAAGTCCTGTACCTAGGGTGATGTTGTCTGTGGCACCCCAACGGTACAAAACTCCCCCTTGCATTTCATCCTCCATAGTTCCGAAGAAGGTCTCGCTATTTTGCGATCGCTCAAATCCACCCGATATCAGTAAGGCTGCAGTCCCACGACTGAGCTGACCAGGCAGTGAAAAGAACTCGGCTTCCCGAATTTCTGGGTCTGCGCTCAGTCGCCCATCGGGGTAGAGACGCAATTTATAATTATTGGCTGAAGGGCTACCACGGAGGGAAGAGGAGACTGTAGTCACGTCTTCAAAGCGATAAATACCGGATGAGTCTACTAACTGTTCTGCCAAAACCCTCTTACTGATAGAGTTAACAAGCTGTACCAATGTGCCTGGCTCTGCTCTGCCCCGAATATCTCGTTGTAAGCGACTGGAATTCAATCTTTGTTCTGGGTTGAAGCCTTCGTTTCCACCGGAAGAGGTGATGGGTGGCGCAAACCCGAACCGCCGAATGGCAGTAAATCCGGTGTAGGTACTGCTACCTTCTGGCCACAATGTTTCTTGGTCACCGATGATATAGTCCGTTGTCGGTGTTTGTCGCATATATTGGAGTTCGTTGAGTTTCCATGTTTGGCGATCGGTGAGGTCTTCTTGGTCAATATTCAGGTACCAACTGCCTCCGAATAGAGTCCCGATACCAACGAGTTCGCCAGTGTAGTCGTCGATTTGGTTGCCACTGCCGGAGATGTTTGCTTCTTGTCCGATGATACTGAGGGTGATGGGGGGGGCTGAGATGCGGGGTAAGCCTTCTAGGTTGAGCTGTCGTTGGTTGCTACGGATATTTGTTTGGGGTAGGTTTTTTCCCAGCCAGTCGGGGTTGAGTATAATTGCATATTCTTCTATATCAAATTCTACGGGAACACCTAATAGTTCACGAATTTGTTCTACGCTCAAAGCCATGCCGAGTTGATCATCGATCGCTAATTCGTTAAGGTCAATTTGTAAAGCTAAACCAGGCGACCGCAGTTCTACTTTTCCGTTATCTAGGGGAGTGGTGTTAAACTTTAGGGCTTTGATGACATCATCGTAGGCAATCAGCCATTTGTCAAAGTCAATTGCTTTTTCGCCATCTTCTGCACCGCGGACGAAAGTTCCGGGATTCACTGTGCGATCGCCGACATAGATGGCCAAGGGCATCAGGTCGAAATTCTGACTAATGGTTTCTGTGTCAGGTTCTGATTCTGAAATAACGGTTGAGGGCGGCAGTTCTTGGGCTTGTAGAATTGGTATGTTAATTGCTATACTTATAATTTGCGGTACAATAACAAGACTCAGATAAGCCCCACTGTTCAGCCTAAAAAATTGGGAAACTTGATTAAAAATATTCATAAATTGCTTGATACCAATTCTTAATACAGAGGCCTTTGGTATCTTTTACTATGGCCGGATAAATTGAGCCGGAAAAAATTCCCACGGTTCTGGAGCCTGAGTCATTCTGAGGCAGATAATTTGATGGGAGTTGGTCGGAGGGCTAATCTCACTTATAATATCATGCCCGGTTGAATACTTACACTTTGGAGGCAGTCAGGCAGAGGGCAGATGGCAAAAGACAGAGGGATAGAAAAAGCATTTATGAAAGAAAGTTTTTTAATTATGGCTTACTGATTAAATATTAAAGCATTGACGTATCAAAGCTTCAGCATTTTGAGTAGCTCAAAAAGTGTCTAGTTTTCGGTTCTGAGAGCTGAAAAAGTTAGTATTTTAGACGCTCCCTAGGTATAAAAATCAAGGTACAAATATATCCCCCTACCTCCTCTATCAATTCCCCATTCCTCTGTAGGGACCTTGCACACAAGGTCCCTACATTTCCTCCTGAAAGATATTAAGGGTGGTTCCCCTATTCCTGAAAAAGGCTTTTTCAGCAAGCCCTAATTACTGATGCTCTGGACATGATATAATAGTATGTTAGTTTTAATTATTAGTTTTGATTAAAAGACAAATGATTCACAAAGCCTGTATTTATATTATTGATTTTTTAGTCAATTATATTGATTTAGTGTGGGTTCCTATGAGCTTTAGTGTTAGTTCGAGTAGCTCCCTACTTTAGGGAATGGATAGGTCAAAGGAAAAAGGTATTTTACTAGAATTTTTACCATTGTCCCAGAGCAACTCTCCGGTCAATTGGTATGTACCGGAGGTTAATTCTACTGAATTTTCCGGTAATTCTAGTGGAATTAGGCGATCGCCTCCAGCAATGACAGTAATTTCTTTAACCTCGTTTTTGATAACGGCCTGGCCATTGCGCTGTAACTCCCACTGAACTGCAGGTCGTACTGTGCCGTTTCCTGGATTAGTCACAAGTAGCTCAAGCTGTTTTTTTTCTGAATTATAAGCTGCACTTTCTGGGGCTAAAGCAAAGTTAACTTCACCATGACGGACATAAACAGTTACCCCCAACCGAGCACGAATACTGAGACCACCTTCAGCATTTCGTTCTTTCAGAGGTTCCACAAAAATTACTGATCGATATTCTCCAGGGGCTGTTGTTGGTAACATTCGCATAATTAAACGAACTCGCCGACTTTGACCGGGCTTAACTACCAATTCAGCGGGGGAAAAAATTAAATAGGGGGACAGGTCAAAAGGATCACCTTCCTGAGTAGTGAAACCATCTCTCTTATAGGTAAAGGCTTCTGAGTTCAGTCGTACTCTCTGAGGTTGTGAACTTTTATTACGGACTGAAATTACCCCACTTGCTTTTCCTTGCTTAGTTTCCGCATTGATAACCATCGGGGAAATTGATACTTGAGCTTGCACTGCCTGAGGCAATGCCATGACAGAGGCGATCGCTGCCCCTAACAAGCTTTGCCATAAAAAACTTTTAAATAATTTCATCACCCATCTATCCTAATTAGCTGTGACAGTCACGGTAAAAGTTGCGGAATAATCTCCTGCTCCCAACTCTTCTGCCGCTCCTGTAGTGTCAAAGCGGGAAGTAACCTCAATCTCAATGTCTCCATTATCATCGGTACTCTCCCTTGTCCTCTGATCAATAATACCAGTGGTAAGTTCTTGAGTCAGTGCTTGTAGTTCCGTTGTTGTATTACTAGAAGGATGTGTTTTTCTAGTTTTGACTTTATGATCAACACCATTACTCCCTCCCCCCTGAAGGAGATCGATGTTTGAACTATTGCTAAATATTGGAGCAGTTAAGTTGGTCATCTCCACCGAATAGTCAACATCAGCGGTATTACAATCAAAACCGACAGAATCAGAAGCTTCTAGTATCCTGGCCCTTGGCTCGGGAAGTCCTGCAGACGATGTGGTTGTAACATAAGCCTTCGGGTTACCTGTCTCTGTATATTCACTACTATTTTGCAAACTGCATTCTTTTTCCACATTCTTAGAAATTACAGTAGTATTACTACCCGGGGTTCCCGAAGATGTAGGAGTCGCCGTTATCCTGAACTGTGTCTCATAGCCCCCTGCCGCAAACTCCTCTGCGCCTCCCTGTAAAAAAAAGGTCGACCTCAGATTTATTTTAATCTCACCATTACTATCTAAAGATAAATTGTCCCCCGGTTGACTACTACTAGAAGACACAATATCTACACTATCGTTAGTCGCCGTAAAATTTTCTTTTAAATCAGTATAAGAGGTGTTTTTTCCCACAGAAACTTGATGGGTGATCCCCGGGTCACCCAAATCTAAATTTGCAGGTGCTGGACTAGGGAGGGTAATTGTATCCAGATCCACGTCAATATCAGCGTTTGTTAAATTCACTCCTGAGCCATCAGTACATTTAAAGGTGACTGAATAATCCCTAGAAAGCCGAATGACCCGCTCTTCATTACTAACACCATCCACAGGGGTTGAGGTAATAACATAAGTTATAGGAGAGGTCTCACTTGTACTGATTTGATGGCATTCATTTGCAGCACTAGCCTTGGCTGGATTTAATACTATCCAGGAACTAGAGAGCAAAAAAAGAGTGGCACAGTTTTTACTACATTGCCATAGCCATGAATGCTTAATTTTCATTATTTCTACTTAATTGTAGATTAGTTGAAAACTTATATACATTGAAATTCCCATGGAAAAGGAAATGATGATCAGATGACCAACACTCCCTTTTCAATCTAAACTATTGCTGGAAATATAGCGTTCCTATTGTGCGGTAACAGTAAAAGTTGTCGTAGCACTATATGTTTGTGCCAATAATTCTTCATCAGCTGCTGTCCAAACAGAGCTTACGTTAATTGTCAGGTCTCCATCACCATCAGTATCTATGTTTGTACCAAGATCGCCGTCTGCTACGGTGGTGTCAGCAGCAACATTTAGTCCATATTGAAAAACATGACTTGCCGTAAGGTTACTTGCCGTAGCATTTGTGCCAGTGGGGGCTGTGTATGTAGTGCCAGTACCCGAAATGACAACTTGGACTTTTGCAGTATTGCAATCAAAAACTATGGCATCAGTCGCAGTCAGAACTTTTGTACGGTCCTCATTAGCACCTTGACCAATATCAACAATCGAAAGAGAGTCATTTGTACGATCGTAATCTGTTTTATCACTTGCTGTTACTATCGCACACTCTGGACTTACAGTTTCCGAGAAGCTAACAGCAGCATCTCCTGACCCAGCAGTCCCAGGAGGATCCGCCAAAGCTGAATTACGAAAAGCCAAAACTGATCCACCAGCCAGGGCGATCGCCATTGTCGAACTCAAAAATCTTTTTGCTGTTTTGCTTAAATTCATTCTAATTCCCTCAATATTTCTTGATGTTCTGCCAAACAGTATCAAAGAGAAATAATCATCAACTATTTTAGACAGTTTTACTATCTAATTAAGTTTTCAAGAATCTAGTTCTTAAGAAACTTTATTTCTCTGTTATATAAGTAAGACTGTTTTAGGTAGCAAATTGTGAATTTTTTTTCTTGAGAGTAGACAGAGAAGGAACTTCAACTCTTTCCCTAGGAGACACTGCGCCAATGGGAATACATTTAATATTATTTACCTCAAAATTCTATTTTGCCATAGCAAACTTCCCTTGACCCTATATTAGGCCAAAGGTATTCTGAAAGCGAGCTTTTGGGCACAAAAAGAGAACTCGCCATTTTTCTAGTTAGGAAGTAAGCACAACAAATCTAGCAGCAGTCAAACCAGACTAGAAGCTGTGATTCAACCGTTAATTATTTCTGGCCAAAGGTATCCTATAGGCCTGCTTTTGACCCAAAAAAGCGATCGCGCTATCTTTCTAGTTAGGAAGTAAGCACAACAAATCTAGCAGCAGTCAAACCAGACTAGAAGCTGTGATTCAACCGTTAATTATTTCTGGCCAAAGGTATCCTATAGGCCTGCTTTTGACCCAAAAAAGCGATCGCGCTATCTTTCTAGTTAGGAAGTAAGCACAACAAATCTAGCAGCAGTCAAACCAGACTAGAAGCTGTGATTCAACCGTTAATTATTTCTGGCCAAAGGTATCCTATAGGCCTGCTTTTGACCCAAAAAAGCGATCGCGCCATCTTTCTTGTTAGGAAGTGAGCACAACAAATCTAGCAGCAGTCAAACCAGACTAGAAGCTGTGATTCAACCGTTAATTATTTCTGGCCAAAGGTATCCTATAGGCCTGCTTTTGACCCAAAAAAGCGATCGCGCCATCTTTCTTGTTAGGAAGTGAGCACAA
>JAGGDU010000149.1:18378-19117 GCA_018457135.1 Trichodesmium erythraeum GBRTRLIN201
CTAGAAGCTGTGATTCAACCGTTAATTATTTCTGGCCAAAGGTATCCTATAGGCCAGCTTTTGACCCAAAAAAGCGATCGCGCCATCTTTCTTGTTAGGAAGTGAGCACAACAAATCTAGCAGCAGTCAAACCAGACTAGAAGCTGTGATTCAACCGTTAATTATTTCTGGCCAAAGGTATCCTATAGGCCAGCTTTTGACCCAAAAAAGCGATCGCGCCATCTTTCTTGTTAGGAAGTGAGCACAACAAATCTAGCAGCAGTCAAACCAGACTAGAAGCTGTGATTCAACCGTTAATTATTTCTGGCCAAAGGTATCCTATAGGCCAGCTTTTGACCCAAAAAAGCGATCGCGCAACTATAAACTTAAAACTGACTCAAAAACAATAGTTTTAGCTTCAAAAAAACCCCACTAACAGCAGAATTTGTACCTCAGTTTCTCTGCTGAAAGCCTTAGCAAATTATCCGCTGCTAACCAATTAAACTGTTTGTCTAAAGCTTTTATTTTTCTGTTGCCAAAGTTGTATAAATGTGTTATGTCTTCTAGACCTTTGTGGATTAACCCCCTGGCCGGTTCCTTATATTGTTGGGCTAGCAGGAAGCCGACTATACTTATATTCATCCTGCCCCTCAGCAATACCGGTACTATATTTGTGCATGTACTCAGTAGACCACATTTGTGTTGTGTCTTATCTTTGTACCTTTTATTAGCATACTTAAATGATTTCACTAACACTGAT
>JAGGDU010000149.1:19217-80226 GCA_018457135.1 Trichodesmium erythraeum GBRTRLIN201
GGAGCAACAAGCTCTTGTTTCCTATAGCCAACAGTCTCTATTTTCCCTAACTCCTCCTCAGCCGTTGCCTCTACTAAGTGCTTTTTCTTAGCGTCCCTAAGTGATTTCACTAACACTGATGGAGCAACAAGCTCTTGTTTCCTATAGCCAACAGTCTCTATTTTCCCTAACTCCTTCTCAGCCGTTGCCTCTACTAAAATAGGCTCACTTTTCTCTTCAGATAAAACAGCCTCTTGGGGCATCTCAGTAGCAATAATTTCTGTTTCCAACTCTTGAGCTGGAGAATTTTCTACTTTGTGCTCCTCAAAAATAACTATTTCTTTTTGTTTCTGGTATTCCTCATACCTTTCTCGCAAAATAGCCCGCCCCTGGGAAATACGCTTACGGACATTAGGCTCAGAAATACTTAACTCTGTAGCTATTTCCTTATAAGAGTATTCTTTAAAAAAGAGAGCAAAAGTTTCCCGTAGTCTCTTTGGCAAATTGTCAATAGCCAAGCGACAAAAATCTTCTAACTCTCCGTAGGCAACAGCAAAAAATGGATCTCCTCTTTGAGTCCTCCCATCAGCGCGAGATAGAACCAAGTCTAGATCCTCAACCTTTTGATGATAGCGAGCAGACTGCTTCAGTAGATCCATACAAAGGTTATAGGTGAGTTTTGCCAACCAAGCTTTGAAGTTATCAATTGTTTTGTGACACTTTTGTACTTTTTCCCTAGCCTTCAACATAGCCATACTCAGAGCATCCTCAGCATTTATAGAATTACCTCCCATCCATTTGACACAGCAATGGTAGAGATAGTCTTGATGCTTTTGCCACTCTTGCCAAAATAGCCGGTCAATATTTGCAGTTCTATTGTATCTGTTTAACATTTTTTTTTAATATATATATAATTAATTTTATCTATATACTATATATAATTAATTTTATCTACATTTTTTAATATATATATATAATTAACTTTATCTATATACTATATATAATTAATTTGATCTACATACTTAAGTTAAATAATCTATACAAATTAGATACAATCAGGAAATAAAAAAAATTTTATCATAATTTAATGGCTAAGTTAAGGAGTACATGGCTTTCACCAAGCTGCTTCTAAGGATTTTAGTTGAATATTTTGGTAAGGGTTAAGGAAAAAAATCTGTCTCCTTAAAAGTTTAGTCAAAAATCAAGAAGGCTATTACTAATTCTCTTGAGAACTAGCAAGCCCTAATTAAGAATTAGAAATAAACCGATTTGATTTACAAAAATTCATAAAAAAAAAATAATTCTTACGAATAAATACCGTTTATTGTTTTAGTGCCTAAGTATTCTTAAACTCAAACAATTATTGGCTCATAATTTAGAAAGAACCACCTGATGAGTAGGGATATTTTATGTTGCAGAAAACTCGTAGCTGTTCACTCCTACAGATAGTTTATAACTTGAAGTTTTTTGCAAGTTCTGTTGCTGATATAATACTAATAAATAAATTAATCAATTAATAATTAATTAATTGATTAGCAGGTACTGACAACCATGAAAAAAACTAATAACTGATAACTAAACAAAACTTACGCAGCTATCACCATATATAGTAGGATTTTTAATCTTGCCGAGCACTGGCTGTTAACCTCTCAAACTAGTCTATAATTCCATATGAATACGTAAACCCTGTTGAAAAAAGCAGATAACTGAAAATGACTATATTTCAAACTAACCCATCCAACCTTCACCAATTACTCCAAATGGTAAAAGATGGAGATGAACTTAACCTACAAGCAGGAGATTATAAAGCACCTTTTACCATAGATAAATCAATTACCATTCGTGGTAGTGGTAGCGATACCGTGATTTTTGCTGCAACCGAAACCCCACTAATAATTACAGCTTCAAAAGTACGAGTGGAAAATTTAACAGTAGAGCGAACAGTTGGTGGTGACAATGGGGAAGTTGCTATATTTGCTGAAGCTAATACTAACCCCATTTTGAGTCAGGTGAAATTAAATGGTGTTGCAGAAAATGTAGAATGGTCAGGAGTAAGTTGGAATATCCCCACAATTCTCGACTTTGGGGAAATAGAAATAAACCGACTGGTAGAACGTGAGTGGGAGTTAGAACTAGGTTCAGCTTGTCAGGTTTTGTGCGATCTTAATTGGTTACAAGTGCGCTCCAGTTATCTCTCACCGGGGCGACAAAATTTACAGGTTGTCCTGAATACTGCCAATATCCCTACTGGTACAAATTTATCTGGCTTGATTTTTCTGTCAGCAGCAGATAGTAGACGGGAATTAGAAGTTACTGCCAAAGTTATTTCCCCCCTTCCAGTAACTCCAGTTTTAGCAGCTTCCACAAAAGCTTTGCCAGCTAAAGTTTTGAACTCTCAAGATTGGGGTTATCGGTTTTCTGGTAGTGCCGCAGATAAATTGGTTCGCGCTCAGTTGGGTGAGGCAGCTCTGAAAAAATATCCAGAATTTCCCCAACGTCGAGCCAAAGCAGAAGCATTGATGTCTGAAATATTGGATGGAAATTCTCATCTATATTATGTGCGCCGTCAAGCGCCGGGAAGAGAAGAAGGAGAGGAAATTTGGGAACTGACTATGGCGACTGACAGGGAGGAGCAAGAGTGGGAAAAAACTTTGAAACTTCGCGGAGCAGTAAATATTGATGAAGACAGAGTTTTAAAATTATTATCGGTGCAGTTAATTTCTCAAAAAGCAGAAAAAGATGAATTTAGTTTAGCTTTGCAAATTCGTTTATTGCCACAACATCAGTATCGACGAGGGATACCATTGGGAGTAGTGCGCTCTATGGGTAAAATGCCTTTTTTTGGAGACCGTATACCTACAGAGGAGCAACTACCTATTTGGACGACTTTTGTAGAAATAGAGCAACGTATAGCAGAAAAACGTCAGTTTTGCCTACAGTTTCTGAGTCATAACTATGGTAGTGCAGGGAGAAAGATTACTTTTGAAATTGATGTTTCTTCCGCAACCATTGATGGTACCGCAGAAAGTGCTATAGACGATCTTGAGTTACGGCGACGACTATTTGAGGCTAAGAACGAAGATATTCAGCTTTTTCAAACTTCTCCTGCAGGTGGTGATGCTAGAGATGGAGAAAAGTTGGGAGCGATCGCTACTATTGACTGGAAAAAAGGTCAAGTAGGAGTAATGTTAGATAGTGAAATTGTGGAAATTATTAGTCGTGGGAGTTATAGAATACCATCCACAGGATTTCTATTTTTTATAGCTTCTGGGGATATAGCTCAAGTGAAACGCAAACGCAGAGCTCTAGAAGATTTACAAAGTGGTCGTTGTCAGAATCCATATTTGGGAGATTTTTTCTTTGATGCTACCTGTGCGCGAGCTCCGAAGCAGGTAGTTAAACTGCAACCCCAGGATTTATTGTTACCTGCTGCGAATGTTAATCAAATTGCTGCTGTGGAAACAGTTTTAGCTAGTCCAGATTTGGCTTTAATTCAAGGACCACCTGGCACAGGGAAAACTACTGTTATTGCTGAAATATGTTATCAAGTTGCTTTGCGTGGGGGACGAACTTTGATTGCATCTCAGGCAAATTTAGCAGTTGATAATGCTTTGAGTAGATTAGTTCATAACCCGGTTATTCGTGCTGTGCGTAAGGGAAAAGCAGAAAAGGTGCAGGAAGAAGGGGAGCCATTTTTGGAACACCGAGTCATTGATACTTGGTTGAAAAATACTGCAAACGACTGTGAAAGTGATTTGGATGAGCGGCTACAACGGGTAGAAATTTTACGGAATTTATTGATAGAGTCAGAGAGGTTTAATGCTTATGTGGAGTTAGAGGAAGTATGGGTAAGTCAGCAGCAAGAGTTGAGCGATCGCCAAACTATTTTGGAAACAAGTCGGGAAGTTTTAGCAAGTGAAGTTTTGCAATTAGAAACTGATACAAAGGAATTAAATTTTCTGATGTTGGGATTAGATAATTTGTTAAATTCTGCACCTAATGTTAATTGGCAAGACGAGGAAGTTAAAAGTTTATTACCCCGTTTACAACCTTATTCTCAGGAGGAAAAATCAGTCAAAGATTTAGTAGAGAATGTGCGTTTAGCTCGAAATATTTCCAGAGATATTGGTTGGGAAATTCCAGCATTAGGAGCTTTTGGTTTAGCAACTTGGTTTCAAGAAAATTTAGCTATTTTATTGCCAGAATTTTACAATGGGTTAGCTGTAGCAAAAAAAGTAACTCTGATGATGTCAGAACTAGAAAATTTACAGCAGATATATCAACAGAGTCATAGTAAGTTTGAGCAGCTCAAAAAAGATATTGATAACCAAGATATAGTTTCGGAAAATCTACAAAAAAATCGCCAAGAATTAGAATCACAAAAAAGTCAAATAGATTTAGTTGTTTCAGAAGTAGGTGCTTGGATAAATATTGGTAAAAACCGTATATTTGAGGAATTAAAAAAATGTTGGGAGACTGATCAAGATTTCCAATTAGATTTAATTGGGCTACCAGAAAGTTTGATTAAACTTGTTAATAGGAAAAAATTACAACTTTTGCCAGAATATGCTCAACCTCTTCATAGTTTGCCAGATTGGGAAAGAGTGGAAAAAGCATTAAACGCAGAGTCAAATCGTGGCTTTCAAAATATCCGAGGCCGAGAACATCGTTTTGATAATTTTTTGCAAATTATTCTAAGTAAACCACCAATAGTTTTGTCAGAAAGAGATTATCAAAAGTGGCAAGAATACGCTATATATTTTGAACGTTATTCGCAACTTAACCAAACAAGCCGACAAGGTTTAGTAGAAAAAATCCAACATTTTTTTGATGAAAATAGGAGCAAATATAGTCTGGTATGGAAAGCAGATAATATGTTAAATACTTTGGCAGAAGTAACAGATAAGATATCCAATAAAATTCTCCATCATTCTCGTGAAATGTTACTTCCTATGAAACGAAGAAATCAAAAAGAAATACTAAAAAATAAGGAACATTTAGAAGAAATTAGTGAATTACAGAAAAGCTACAAACAAGAACGAGAAGTAGTTGAAGAAGAAGGAAAAAATTTACATCAAAAGCTCGAACAAAAATATCAAGAGTTTATTAACAAATTAACAGGAATAGAGGTTCAATTAGAGTTTAATCCAGAAATTCATAGTTTAGCTAAAAAGTATCTTGAATCAACACCATTAGAAGTATTAAATGATCAATCAAATTTTGTAGCTAAAGTAAATTCTTGGGAAAATAACCTCAAGCAACTTGAAAAAATAGCCCCTTTATTTGAGCCTTTTACCGTTCTTACAGATATTAAAAATCTTCTCCAAAATAAACTAAATACTGCTCAAGAAAAAGCAGATAAATCTCAGGAAGAACTCCAATCTTCTGAAACAGAAATTAATCAAATTAAAACAGCCTTACAACAAGAACCATCAATAACCCTAATCGAAGAAAGAGACTGGTGGAAATCTGCATGGAAAAAAATCCCAGAAAATATCAAACCTAGGGTTTATGAAACAGAAATATTTGCCATAGAAATTTTGCAGAAAATTAAACTTCAACTGCAAAACTGGCAACAAGAATTAGACACAGAAAAAACATATCTAAATAGCCACCAGAAATTTATCCAAGACTGGATTGAAAAAATCAAAAAACCTTCAGAAAAAGATAGTAACGATCTGAGAAAAATTTATCTTGATAATGCCAATGTTATTGGTATTACTTGCGTCCAAGCTGCCAGTCGGAGTTTTGCTGAAGAATTTAATAGTTTTGACGTAGTTATAATTGATGAAGTTAGTAAATGTACTCCCCCAGAAATATTAATTCCGGCATTAAAAGGCAAAAAATTAGTATTAGTAGGAGACCATCGCCAATTACCACCAATGCTCCATAATAGTACTATTGAAGAAATTGCTGAAGAGATGAAGAGTACAAAAGAAGAACTAAGCTTTTTAGAAGAGTCGCTATTTAAAACTCACTTTGATACAGCAACAGAAAAAATCAAGCAGATGTTAACTATTCAATATCGAATGCACCCGAATATTATGGGAGCAATTAATCAGTTTTATCAACATCGTTTACAATGTGGTATTATTCAACCAAACGAAGAACGCGCTCACAACTTAGGTGGTGAAATTCTGCAAGATAATAAACATATTATTTGGGTAAAAATGCCACATTTAGAAAGTTTTATTGAACAAAAAGAAGGAACATCACCTTTTAATGAAAAAGAAGTTGATGTCATTGAAAAATTATGTGGTGAAATGGAGAAATCTTGGCGTATTAAAATTGCGGAGGGCTTTCCCAGAAAAGAATTAGGAATTATTACATTTTATAATGCTCAGTTACGACTAATAGACTCAAGAATTAATCCAGAAAAATTTCCATCGCTGCATATTAGAACAGGTACAGTTGACAGATTTCAGGGTATGGAAAGACAAGTAATTATTGTGAGTATGGTAAGAAATAATGAGGAGGGAAAAGTAGGGTTTGCTAAGAAGCCAGAACGGGTAAATGTTGCTTTTTCTCGTGCTCAGGAATTGTTAGTTATTGTTGGGTGTCATGGGTTATTTACTCAACATTATGGAATGGTGGGAAATATGTACTCAGAAGTTTCTGATGTTGTGCGTCGTCAAGGAGGGTTGATAGAATTTTCTGACATTTTGGGTGAATAAAATAATTGAGAGTTTGATCAAAATTATATTATAATTTGATTTGCCAAGCACCTATAGTATAGTTACATTCTAAATTAAATATTTTGCTAAATTCCTAAAAATTATCACATATCTTTTAAGATAATGGTAGTTAAATTTAGTAATTCAATTAGATGTCTATCAAGCTAATTGAGGGTCAGTTGGGTTTAAGGCTATTTTATGGCTTATTCTAGGAACTAGTGATACTTACAGCTAAGGATATAATCAGGGTTTTAGCTTATCCAAAAATCAGATTAATTGAGCTAAAATATGGAATTTTGCTTGAGGCAGGTATTCTATAAAATAGGGAAAGTAATCTTTAAATTACTAAAACAAGTTAAATTAGTGGTAGTATCAAAATATTTATAGAATTAGTAATATATTAAATGAGTCTTTTGTTTTAATTAGGAGTGCTCTGGAGAGAAAATAAAATGTTATTGGCACCGGATTTGCTTTTAGTTGGTAAATACCGTTATCAACTAGAATATTTAGATATAAATAAAGTCGGTACTCATGCTAAGTCTATTCTCAAATGTGACCTGATACAACCTGAATTATTACTATTTTTAATTTAGTTGTGCTTTGGTAGATAATATTATTAATAAATAACTACTATAAACAGGGAAGTGGAAAGATAATTTTGCTTTACTCTTTTAGATAAAATTATCTTAATTCGGTGAAAAAAAATGTTTTATCTTCAGCCAAGCCTGCAAATGTTATTAAATTCTCTTTCCTCATAACTCCTAACTTTAATCTTCCTAACTCCTAAGTCCTGAGTCTTCATTAACTATCTAATTATACCAATTAGACTTGATTTAATATTACAAGGAAAGGAGCTGTAACAACAATATCCAATTTTATTAAGTAACGCAAAATTAAGACAAATGTTTTTACAATCTTCTACTAAATATATCAGCCCAGAGTTAAATAATTTAGCCGATAAAATTGAAAAAGATAGCCCTGGAATATCAGTTTTTGCTGCTCGTCAATTTTGTTATAAACTATATCAAACCCCAGTTCAAATTGAGATAATCAAAGAGAGAGATTTGAATATTCTTGAGGAATTTATTCTCAGAGCAAGTATTGAGTTTAATCCTCCACCAACTGAAGTAGAATTAGCACAAATACTAAAGTTAGATCCTATATTTATTCAGAACACTACTAATACTCTTCAATCTCTACAAACTTTAACTATAACACCATCAGATTCTAGAATTAGCATAACTTCTGAAGGAAAAGAATTTTATACAAAAGGTTCCTTGCCACAACCCCCAGAAAATAAAATTATTTATGCTATTACTAACCCTCTTTCTGAAGAAATTAATTGGCAACTTTCGGGTTTAAATTCTAAATCTCCAGAACTGCCAAACTTAGCAGATTTTATAACCTTTGAAAATACAACTCCTGAAATTGCTAATTTTACTATTGAAGAACTAAAAAAGGAAATAATAGACTCTAATTTAGGTATTTATTTACCAGAATCAGGAAAAATAATTAGAGATATTTTCGTAAATACAGATGGGGAAAAATCTATCTGGAAAGCTATTTCTATTTTAGTTATATTTGATATAATTGAAGAAAAGTTGATTTTACAAGCAAGAGAAGGAAATAAAATTTTAGAAAGGGTATCAAATCAGTTACAGGAAATGATAGAACGAGGAGAAATTTTGCTCAATGAATTATGTGGTTTACCTCCTGAATCTATAGCCTCTCAAACAGAATCAATTTTAGATTTAAAGAACCAAAAAGTTGAGGAGAGACTCCAAAAAATTCGGCAACAAGGAATTGAAATAATTAAGCAAACTAGAGAGCAGGGAAAGAAAAAATTACCAAAAAAATCAGAATTTATTTTGTTGCGCGATCGCGAAATTAGACCAGAGTTTTTATCTACTCTAAAAGCAGCAACTCAACAGATTTTAATCTATTCTCCTTGGGTAACTGAGGAAGTAGTAGATGAGGAGTTTATACAGCTTTTACAAAAGCTAGCAAATAACGGGGTGTGGATTTTAATGGGATATGGAATTGCAGAAAAACAGGAAAAAGAAACTCAAGCAATGTCCCCTAAAGTTGAGGAAAAATTATTAACAATTAGAACTCCTGAAGATTTACCAGCAGCTCAGATATTTTGGTTAGGAAATTCCCATGCTAAAGAGGTATTAGTAGATAGAAAAGTTCATTTATCTGGCTCTCATAATTGGCTTTCTTATCGAGGAGATAGAGGTTTTCGAGGAGAGACAGCTTATCGAGTCACAAATCTTGATACTGTTGGGTCGGCTTATGAATATTTGCAGGCCAGATTTCAATTTCATGCTAAAAATTTATGGGAGTCTGCAGTATCAAGTAGGGATATTAATTTGGCTGTTCAATCTGTTTGTATTTGGGGAGCTTTAGGTATGGCAGAAATGGCGTTTCAAGAATTACAATATCATAATTGGATTGAACTTTTTCCAATGTGGTTAAAAGTAGTTATTCAGGGGTTGAGGTCGAAACAAATTTTACTAGATGAGCAGATTTTTAAGCAAGCAATTTCTTGGTTAAATATAGTTGATACATCATATCAAAATATACAAGATTTACGCTCTGGATGGCAAGGAGTTATAGGAGAGATAGCTCGTCAAAATTCCCAAGCAGCTTTAAATTTATTAAATGAGGTAGCATGGGCAGAATTTATCCGTTTAGAAATTTCCTTAACAGACACCCCAGAAAAATTTATAAAAACGCTAAATTAGTTAGAATAAATACTTTGGCATAACTATAAGTATTCTAGGAAATATGATGTTATTCCTCAACCGTTCTGAGAAAGCTACAACTACAACTAATTGAACCTCTTAATAATTCTACTGTTGCTTCTATCTTGATAGATTTTTGGGAAATAATTATATATTGCACCAGATAGTTATAAATTATGTCAAACAATTATACCAATTCAGTTTAAAGATCTCACAAATAGTTTGAGAGTTTAAATGTGAAATAATTTCTATAAATGACTGAGCGCATCACAGTTTTCAAACTTTAAAACCAGACTTTTAACTTTTGAATGTATAACTTCCGTCAAAGGGTATTACTTATCTATAATCCAACAAAACCGGGATTTTGATTATGAACTCGCTACCTTTTCCTAGTTGAGAAATACAATACAATTCTCCATTATGTTGCTCGGTAATAATTTGATGACTTATTAATAATCCTAATCCAGTTCCTTGACCAACTGGTTTAGTAGTAAAAAAGGGGTCAAACACTTTTTCCCGCACTTTTTCGCTCATTCCTATCCCATTATCAGCAATAGAGATTTGGACAGTTTTGTCGTTGTGTACCTCAGTAGTTATCCTAATTTCAGGAACAGCGGGACTGTCTGCCCTTGTTAAAGCATAGATCGCATTGGTAATAATATGCCAAAAGACTTGATTTAGTTGACTAGGGTAGCAGTTGATGAGAGGCAGTTTTCCGTAGTTTTTAATCAGAGTAATATCAGGACGACCCTTTTGATCTTGACAGCGATGTTGCAAGATCATTAACGTGTTTTCTAAACCTTCATGGATATCTATCTCCTTACATTCTGATTCACCAAGACGAGAGAAATTGCGCAAACCGAGGACAATCTGGCGAATGCGATCGCTTCCATTTTGCATTGACTGGAACAAGCGTTTTAAATCCTCACACAAAAAGTCTAGCTCAACCTCTACTAATTTATCTTGTATTGCTGGACTAGACTGGGGAAAGTTCTCTTGATAAAGGTCTATTAATTCCACTAAATCTCCAAAATATTCTTGAGCATGAAAAATATTCCCAGAGATAAAAGTAATGGGGTTGTTAATTTCGTGAGCAATTCCCGCTACCATTTCCCCTAGAGAAGAAATTTTTTCAGCCTGAATTAATTGAGCTTGAGTACGCTGCAATTGTTCTAGGGTAGCCTGTAATTGTTGGTTATTTTCTTGTAGTTTCTGGGTTCTGATTTCCACTTCAGCCTCCAGGTTACGACTATAGTTTTCTAAACGACGATAGAGCAGAGCATTTTGGATAGAAATGGCTGCTTTTGCACTCAAAAGATTGATAATTTCTATGGAAGATGAGGTAAAAACTTGAGTACATAGATAGTTTTCCAGATAGATAATACCGATAAGTTTTCCTTGGTTAAGCATTGGGGTGCAACAAAGGCTTTTCGGCTTCTGTTGAGTAAAATATGGATCGCTAATGTATACATTCTCTTGGTCGAAATAATTAATCAATATCCTTTGTCGAGTTCGTTTTACCTTATTAATAATATTAACTGGTAGAACATTACTTAGATTTGGGGAGGCCTTCAAGAAACGACACTTGTTCTGATCACAGATGACAGAAATTTCCCAAGTACCAAAGTTATCTACAACTAGAACACCTTTATCTGCTCCAGCATTTTCGATAAGAACGTACATTAATTTAGAGAGCAAAACCTCAAGTTCAACTTCCTCAGAAAGAGCATGGAAGGCTTTAATGGCAGACTTTAGATCTAGTAATTGAAGAGAATTTTCTAGGGAGATGCTAGTAGTGGAGCTAATAGGTTTGACCTGTTGAAGGATGGGGTTAAGGAGTTGAGGATAGGTTTGTTCTAGTTGCTCAGTTTTAGCTTTGCTACCCCAATAAGCATATCCATAATAAGCCTCTTGCATATAACCAGCAGCAATTTTCTCTTTGCCCCATACAAGATAAAATTTTGCTGCCAGTTCGTTAGCCAGAGCTTCTTCCTGGAAATATTCATTTTCTTTTGCTCCAGCAATAGCGCGGTCGTAAAAATCTCCTGCTTGATACTTTTTACCTAAAACTCGATACTTTTCAGCTTCCACTAATTGCCATTTATGCAAATAATTCATCGGCGCATATTCTGACCAAAGGTGTAAATTATTCTGATTTTCTTGTACTTGTTGCAGTGAACTCCCAATATCTGAGGCAGACTCTTGAAGAGTAGCTAAAGTAATTAAAGAATCATAAAAATAAAAGCCCGCTTCACCAACCGTTCCCAGTCCTCCAGACAAATACTTTTTAGCTGCAATAGTATCAGCTTTTGCTGAAAGGATATCCCCTAAAATAAACTTTAAAATTCCCCGATGGAGATAATAATGAAAAATTTGAGCTAGATCATGGGATTTTAACATTTCAGTCATCCAAGGCCTTCTATCATTACTGTCCTCAATTTCCAGATGAATATTTTCTGGATTTCCTAAGAGCAATACTGTTGCTTCCCAAAAAATCAAACAATATCTTTCAAAGTGTGACAGCTTGAATTTAACTGTTACCTCAATATATGCTTGGATTTGAACTACTAACTCTTTCAATGGTTTACCACACCAGAAAGAATTGAGACAAAATCCGTAACTATAACGACCGAGATATTCAACTTTGCCTATTTCAAGAGCAGCCTGATAACCTGCTTCAAAAATTGACAATGTTTCCTGGAGGTGATTTTGGTGATGATACAAACATAATCCAAGAGGGATGAAGGTTATAGCGGGAATATTTTTATCCTTGGCGTTAGAAGCTAAACGATAAGCTAATTCGCCCAATTGATTGCTTGTATAAATATCTTTCTTAAAGTTCAGCATAAATATTCCATAAACCACATATCCAGTCGGTGAAAAGATACCATTACCATACTGAATTGATAATTTAGTTTGTAAACTACCCAACAAAGCATACAGAGGAGAACCTGCTAGATAACAGCACGTAATCATTCTGGTAGATATTTTCAAAATCGCTAATTTTTCAGGATTTACCATAACTGGCAGGTGTAATAAATCCTCTATAGATCGATCGCCTATCAAAGCTTGAGTTTCTTCAATTTCATGCTCCAATTCAACAGAGGTAATAGTCTCGGGAAACTTAACTCCAAACTCTTCTAAAATTGACTTACCATAGGCGATCGCTTCTAGCAAATTATTTTGGGTAGTTAAAGCTTGGATTCTAATTATATGACTGTCTACTTGATCTAATAAAGTTTTTCCATGCTCAATAACTGCATCTATCTGTTGATTCATTCCCTGAAAATCCCCATAAATTACAGATGCTTCTGCTACCAATTCATGTAATTGTAACATGGTTACATATTTTCGTTGCCAAGCTTTCCTACCAAGTAAGTCAATGCCAATTACTCCATACTCCCTTGCCGCTTTGTAGGCAGATCCTCCTTTAGCTTTACGACAAGCAACAAGATTAAGTTCCGCTAGTTCATCCCGTGCAACTTGTTCAGTAATTAAATTAACTCCATAATTGAGTTGATTAACAATTTCAAAAATGTATCGTTCTCTGGTTTCTGGAGATATCTGCTCTAGGAGTAATTGCCCAATGTGATAATGGTTAGCTTCCTTTTGATCATCAGGAATTAGAGAATAGGCAGCTTGTTGGACGCGATCATGCAAAAAGCGATACCCCACATTTTCAATATATTCATAATCTACCTCTGTTTCATCATTGCTGGTATAAAATTTATATACTTGACTTTGTAGCAAAATTAACTCTGCCTCTAAAGCTGACCACAAAGCTGTCATCACATCTGATTTCAATTGCTTGGCCACAATTGCTAATGTATCTAAGTCGAATTTGTTGCCAATACAAGCTGCTAATTTAAGTACCTGCTGAGTTTCCTTGGGTAACTTCAGCAACTTTTGTGACATAAACTCCACCACATCATCAGTGAGAGAAAGATCATTAATTTGGATTATATCACATTCCCAATAGCCCTGTTCGCGATTAAAAGTAATGTATCTATCCTGATATAATCCTTTGAGGAACTGAGTTGTAAAAAAAGGATTTCCTTGAGTTTTCCGATTAATTAATTCCGTGAGTGGTTGCGAGATATCAGTTGAACAATGTAAAGTATCAGCTACTAATTGATTCATATCGCGGAAAGCAAGAGATTGAAGAGTAATAGTATTAACAGTTGTACCCAGTTGTTTCAACTCCTCTAGCGCCAAAATCAATGGGTGTACTGATGAAACTTCATGATCTCGATAAGCTCCCAACAATAGTAGATAACTATTATCCTCCATCAACAGTTTAATCAATTTCAGAGAAGCTGTATCCGCCCAATGTAGATCATCCAAGAAAATTACCAGGGGATGTCTTTTATCTGTGAAAACTTCAATAAACTTTTGGAACAAGAAATTAAAACGATTCTCCACTGCATTGCCTGATAGTTCTGGTACAGCAGGTTGTTTACCAATTACTAACTCTAGTTCTGGAATCACATCAATTAATACTTGTCCGTTCTGCCCAACTGCCTCCAAGATTTTCGTTTTCCATGCAACAAACCGAGCATCAGGCTCAAACAACACTTGTTCCATTAAATTTCGCAGTGCTTGTAAAAATGCTGACAAGGGAACATTTTGATTAAATTGGTCAAATTTACCTTGAATAAAGTAACCATGTTGAGCAGTAATTGGTTTATGAACTTCATTGATCACAGCAGTTTTACCAATACCCGAAAACCCTGCCAGCAGCATTATTTCAGATCTTGGAGCCCTATCCCCTTCTCCTTCAGATACCCGCTCAAAAGCAGCTAACAACTGCTTAACTTCCCTTTCCCGTCCGTAGAGTTTTTCAGGAATGAGGAAGTGAGTGCTAAAATCTAGCCTTCCTAATTGAAACTTAGCTATTTCTCCTCTAGCTTCCCATTGTTGCAAACAATTTTCTAGATCATACTTCAAACCCAATGCACTTTGATAACGATCTTCAGGATTTTTCCCCATCAATTTCATGACAATGTTAATTACCATCTGAGGTATTTGTGGAATACAAACCCCATTTCTTAATTCCTTGTTCTCAAAGATTGGTAATTTAGCAATATGGCAATGTACTAACTCCATTGGATCATCCGTGGTAAAAGGTAACTCACCTGTAAGTAGTTCAAAGAACGTAACACCCAAAGAATAAAAGTCCACGCGATAATCAATACCCCGGTTCATCCGCCCAGTTTGTTCCGGAGAGATGTAGGCCAGAGTTCCTTGTAGCACATTGGGGTGGGTAACTTCCTGTTGTGCTTTGGGCAACAAACTAGCAATATTAAAATCAATCAGTTGAATTTGTTGAGTTTTGGGATAAATCAAGATATTGGCGGGTTTAATATCTTTGTGGATGATGCGCTTTTGGTTCAGATAATGTAGAGATTCAGTTAGTTGAATAGCAATTCTCAAAAATTCCCCAAGGTTTTGTTCTAATTCAGTATCAACACTTTTCAAACCCCCATGCCAATAAGATGAAAGGGCGATCGCTCCATTATCTGGCATCACTAAAGCATAACCATTACCGTAACGTTCCAGAGCAAGAGGTTGTAAAATATTGGGGTGTTGCAGATGGCGACTTAGCATATATTGGTTGTGAAATTGTACCAGCTCATTAAATTTGGGGTTAACATTGGCTAAGACTTTGATAATTACAGGTTTGTTGTCACTATTGCGTGTACCTCTATAAACTTCTGTTCTTGTTCCTTGGTAGATAATTTCAGTTATATGGTAACCAGTTAGAGTAATCATAATTATGTTCGAGATAATTGACAATTTGATATTGTTTTATTGACTTTCCAGAATTCTACTTATACGATAGTTTTTTTGACCCTGACTTCTAATCTTTTTCCAAATACCCTGACTTCTAATCTTTTTCTAAATTCCTGATTATTTCGGATTCTAGACAAGTAGACTTTTATCTATAATAGTCTATAATGATAAAATTTAAAACTTCATTCAAATCATCAAGATTTCTCAACAGGTACCAAGCTCGTTTTTCCATAGATCTGATTATATACACCTTTCCAATTTTTAGCCAGTTAAATAAACTACACCATAGAATTCCAAGTACTCAACAACTACAACAGGACTTACGCAAAGAAACTATATATATATATATAATGTATGGCAAAAAAGTGCGATCTTCACTATATCCTTTAGGCTCAGGTGAACCGCCACCCGGAGCGAAGGCTTTACTATTTTTCTTGAAAAAAGCTTCAGTTTTATAATAGAGTTTTTGGGAATTAAGGAAAAAAAAACGACTAAAACCTAAACAAGTTTATTTAGGTTTTAGGGTGCTTTTTAGTATTAAAATCCTAAAAATTTTATATAGTAAGCGTTTTATAATTTCCAATTTGACCACATCCAACAACTCTAATTAAATACTTTTCAATTCAAATGAAACGTATTGCAATTATGAGCTCAGACCCAACCGATAATAATTCGTAGCTTTTCTTTGTAAATACTTTTTTCTATTTTGACAGGAAAATTTATTCAGAAATTCCACACGCTCCATCTCACAAGCAATAAATTTTTCTGAATTATTCCTAAAGGTCACACTGCATGGGTCCTAGACCTGTGAATTGCTTGATTATAGCGTGAAATCATTCTCCAAACTCATTGGCTATGAAATTCACATTTTACAGCTCTCAGTAATGATTAATTGAAGTCATATTTTGACAAGACGTTAGTAAATTAGGGTATAATATTTCCCAAAAGCCCTTATAAGTAAACTTTAATGCAATGCCCTGAATGTAAATCAACCCAAGTTAACAACAGTGAAAAAAAGAAAGGAAAACACCAATTACATCTGTCTACACTCCCTACCATAAACCGCTATGTTTAAGCTCAAAGTGATAAATGGATCTAAGTTGCAACAACGACAATTCGATAATTAAGCAGTGGAGTTATTCATACAATGTGCCAGACTAAACCGTATAATTTAAACAGGTAAACCCAAAAGCTACAAAATTAAAATCTATTCAACTCCAACTAAGGGAAATTCTCACTTTAGCGGAGCAAGTTCAGCAGCTAGATCGCCACTTTCATGAAATAAAGCCATTCACCCTTCTTAAATTCAGAGATGTTCCCGTACCATTAACTCAAAAAAAAAAGTAGCGGTTTAGCGATCGCATACTTTCTTAATCATACCTTCATTTACCAACGCCCTTTTTTCAATTTAATTGAACCTCTTTTGTAATATTTACTAATACTTGGTCACCTCTAGTCAAACTATACTCACCTCTCCATTTACCTATAGGAAGGGACTGAGAATTATTGCGTTTACCCACATACCCCATCCATGTCTTGTGAGCAGATTTCATTTCCTTTTTATTGTCTATAACCCCCTCACCATTAGGAGCAAATAATTGATAATGTTCTTTATCCCCAGGCAAAACCCCATAAATTTGTACCCAAAATATTAATGCCGCACTATTTCCTGCTAAAACAGTATCGTAAAATTTGCCAGACCACAAATCATCCATAGTTGGCGCAACAGTAGCAAACCCACTTCTAATAATTCCAGTTGGTTTATAACTCAACGGTTCTTCCCAAATTGAATTACGAGGAACATTACAACCACTCTTAACATTCACTCCAACAAATGGATCTACAATTTCTCCTTGATATCGAACACTTAAATGAACATGAGGAAAAGAAGATAAACCAGATGTTCCTACTATTCCCAGTTGAGTACCTGCTTTGACAACCGTTCCTGGTTTCACAACAACACTACCATTACGGAGATGACAGTATTGAGCTTCCCAACCATTACCATGATCTATGACTATTCCATTTCCACATTCAATATTCTTAACCGCATCCCGATCTGCTGTATCTATTATTCGGCGATCTGGTATTCCGTCTCTGGTTCGTAGCACTTTACCAGGCGCCACAGCTGTCACAGCTACACCTTGTGCCATAATTTTTTCATCAGGTATAGCAAAATCTGTTCCTTTGTGACCATCGTAAGTTTGCCTGCCACAACCAAAATCTAGTTCTTTCGGACTAGGATCGCGATCGCTATACAACAGAATAAAGCAGTCTTTGTCAAGCTTACATTCAATAGGTAGAGCAAATTTTGGATTATTTGATACCTGAGCAATAGAATTTTCAAAGACAGAATTTTGAAATAGTCGGGTATGAGCATTAGCACTTAGCAGGTAGTTAGTTACTAATGCTATTACTAATGCAGTAACAAAACCATAAAAATAATTTTTCAGTTTCATCAGTATCTAGTTAATAAATATTTCTAATATTAGTTATTTTCATAAATTATCTCAATACTTAGAAAAATCTAGTAATTCAAAGCTTTTTTCAAACTTATAAATAGGAATCTATCCTAATCTCATCTTTCCAATAAAGTCAATTTCAGATGTTTCTCAGAACTAAATTTCTAACAAAAACATCTATAACTATAGACTAAATTCAAAAAATTGTCAACTACAACCAATACAGATTTCGATTAATTTACCCGATATATTCAAGATGTAGATAAAGTTGATAGAAAAAACTATATCTATGCCAAGGTCATCTGAAGCAGTTGCCTCTATAGACCTTGATCATTTGATTTAGCTTGAGAATACAATTGAAAACTTATTGATATTACTTCTTATTTAGCTCTCAGTAAGACTAATCCATAGATGGATTTTAACTGTCACATCTGAAAATCAGCTCAATCAAGAATTGATACCATTAAGTAAACTAGACAATTCTGCAATTAACTTGTTTAATTTACCAAGATATCCTAAAACATCTTGGTCGAGCTAGTACAATTTGCTTTCTCGAATAGATTCAATCAACTTTCATTTAGATGTAAAACTAATCAGGAGTGTCGATAATGGCAAAAATTGGTATCTTTTACGGTAGCACATCCGGCGTCACCGAAGAAATCGCTACAGCATTACACGAAAAAATTGGCGAAGAACTTTGCGATATCTATAGTATGGAAGAAGATTATGATGAATATAGTCAACTTCTTGATTACGATTATCTATTATTAGGTTGTTCGACCTGGGGAGCAGGAGAGGTACAGAATGACTGGCGCGAACCACTTTTTGACATGGATATCGAAAAACCTGATTTTACTGGAAAAACTATTGCCTTATTTGGTGCAGCAGATCAAGTCAGTCATGGAAAGCACTTTGCTGGTGCATTACAAATTATGTGCGACCACTTTGAGAAACTTGGTGCAACTGTAGTGGGAGAGTTTCCCATTGAAGGTTACAGTTTTGAGCACTGCTCTGCCGTCCGTAATGGTAAATTCGTGGGATTACCAATTGATGAAATTAATCAAAGCGATCTAACTGAAGATAGAATTACACAATGGGTAGAAACCCTACGCCCCATTTTTTTAGGTGAAGAAAGTTCTGTCTTATTGGCTGCTTAGGTAGGAAAATTTATATAGCACCCAACACGCAACAGTAGGAAAAATTTTACTGTAAAAGATTTCTCCAAATCTCAATAATTGAAATCTTGATACCAATTTAGGTAGCGATCGCTGTGGAGGCGGCAACCTAAAAAAAACCACCGGAGGAAGTTATTCAGGTAAATTTATCTCTTGGTTAAATAACCGACACCCAGTTTTTAACCCAGATTAATTTAGAATGGGAGTCAAAAACTCTTAGTCTATTATATAAGCCCTAGTAAGGTGAAACTAAAGCTTCCAAAGGATGAGGAGGATGTTTGCCCTTAACAGCTGTTGCCGTAGCATTCCCCCCGTGAAAAGTAAGCATGCAGCTAAAGCAGCGATTTATTGCTCCAATATTGCTCAGTAAAACTATCCGGAAAGTTCAAAAAAGGAAAAAAGTAAGCTCACAGCTAGATTTATGTCTATGTTGAAGACTGTAGGAGTCTGTTAGTAGCCTTGAAGCAAATGTGTATTTCCCATTTGCGATAGGCTAACCGCAGAGTTCCAGGGCGTTTCAAACCCTGGAAATGTTAAATCATCATCTATTGTATCTGTAAAAAATTGTTTTGTTTGCATCAGTTCATCTCCTTTTGGGCTGGGGAATATATTATTCCCCAACTTTTTTTTTATTTATGGTAGTTTTCAAATAGAGTAACCAATAACTTAGAGTCAAACCGAAAAATCCTTACTTTGAGCTATCTTAACTTGCTCTAACTCCTCTGTAATTGTTTCTCTTAGTGTAATGAACCTATCTTTTCCTGTAGATTTTTTTAGCCAATAGCAGTTTGATTAGATAATAACAGCCATTTTTGTAACCCATCAATTAACCCTTGAGTGTAGTTATAAGCTGCCATATTGCCTTGATCACAAAAACACTTTGCAGCGGCTTGCAAATCTTGAATTGCTGCTTCATAAAGTCCACCTTCTTCAAGCAATAACCCTCGGTTTAAATATGCTTGAGCTTCATAGGGATTAATTTGTAGACTTTTACTAAAATCTGCCATTGCTCCTTCAATATTTCCCATCTTCCTACAGACACAACCTCTGTTATAATAAGCTCTAGAATTATCAGCATCTATATAAATAGCATAATTAAAATCTGCCATAGCTTTGTGGGTATTTTTTGACATTAAATATGCCAAACCCCTTTCATTATAAATATCTCCTTGATTAAGGCTAGCATCCTGCTGAATATTTGTTAGAATTAAGTTATAGTTTTCTATGGCTTCGTGATAATTCTTTAGTTCAAAATTAGCCAACCCACGATTATATAAAGCACGAAAATCATTATGCTGATGATTAAGGACCTGATTATATTCTGCAATAGCCTGTTGGTAATTACCAATTTTGTCATAAGCTAAACCTAGGTTGAGATTTGCTTCTATATTTTTTGGATTAATTTTTATGGCTTCGGTACAGTCAGCGATCGCTTCCTCATATTTTCCCCATTGAAGATAAACTAAACATCTATTACTATAAGCACTAGCAAACTTAAATTTCAATTCTATGGCTTTAGTAAAATTTTCAACTGCTTGCTCATAGTTTTTGTTTTCTGAATTAGTAATTCCTTCAGTAAAGACCTTTTTAGCATTTCCAATCTTTAAGTTAGCAGTTGCAATTTTCATCGGTGGAGAGAATGACAAAAATAAGACTGTAACAACAATAATAATGCTGAATAAAAATCGATATAAGCCACTCATTTGTCACCGTATGTATTTACTTAAGATGCCAATATTGGGGCGAATACATAGAGCTATAGATTTAGTATTTCCTTTTGCTCTAATTTTCACCCCTACTATTAAGGAATATATTATCAAGATGAGAAAGCTTTCATTTGTGATTTAGAAAACTTTTCTCTCCTATCTTTTCCTAGTTTAGTATGAATTATTTCCAGCCGCCTTCAGCTTGAGCCATAACATAAGCTGCAACATTTTCAATTTGTTGAGGTTTGAGACGACGCCCAAATGCTGGCATTGCATTTTTACCATTTGTCACCTGGTAGATAATTTTCTCCGCTGCAAACATACCATATTTTTCTAAATCTGACTTTTGTAAAGTCTTTGCAGGGTTAATGTTATTCTTACCTCCGATATGGCAAGCTGCACAGTTACCTTGGAATACCCCCTTCCCACTAGCTATATCAGCAGCAAAAGCTGAAGGTTGTAACGCAACAACAACAAACATTATGGTTAAGACCACAATTGATAGTAATTTTTTCATTTGTTCTTCTCTGTCAGTACGAACACAGATTATTGTTAAATCCGTTTTTATTATTTTCAATGAAGTTTAATATTAAGTCAAAAGACATTTTGTCAAACATAATAATTGGATGAATTACTATTAAATAGTTTTTCATGCTTTTCATTTTTCTTAAAAATTAAAAAATACTTAAGTACCATAATAATATTGTTTACCTAACTTAATTTGATGTAAAAAATACAATATAAAGACTTCAAACTGACAAAAATTATCATTAATTTTGTGTGCCTACTTATTAATAATCAAAATAACTATCCTCACCCTCAAATACTTAACTTTTAGAGAGAGAAAAATTTAATATAGTAACCCTGTAAAATCACTAGACTTCTTCAAAAAATAACTCTAACTCTTGTTACTTTTGCCCTTTACATAAGTGCCCTCTGCCTACTACCTGAAAGCAGCCCATTTATTTCTTTCATTTTTCAGATAAGATTGCTATAATTAGATTTCTATCTTCTTTGTCTGTTTAAGAGCTAGGCTTTTTTTCATTTCTTAAAATCTTCATCGGCCTAAAGTCGCAGAAATTCTAACCGAGCTGGAGCTCAAGGAAATGTCACTTATTAGCTATAATCTTGGCTTATTTATGATAATCTGTAATTACCTTAATTTATCCTACTTGGATTTAAAACAGAACTGCATCCAAATTACCAGCCAAAAACATTGCTAGCTAAACATAAGCTCTGTAGGCCGTCATGCAAATAAATTGAGGTTTGTGATTAACTTTGTCTAGCAGAAGTCCCGCAACATAGTTGACTTGGTGTCAGGATGAATGGGTTATTTCTGAATCATTTTGTCTACTTCTAAACGTTTATCTTTAATATCATCAGGCAAATTATCTATGAAGTCGCTAATTACCTGCGTCATTGTTTTCTATTTTTTTATAGCATATAATCTTAACTTATCTAATCTTTCTTTAGTTGTTCGACAATGCAATAATTATTTCATATTTATATGCTGCAATTATGTATATAAATTATAATAATATATATGTTCAAAAAATAAAAGATAAATGAGAATACCCTACTAATACAAGTTGCATCCAACAAAAGAGCAAGCAGAAAAAATAGACAAGATACTAGATATGTTGCGTTATCAATATAACTATATGTTGGCTATTGGTTTATTTGGTGGGAACAAAATAACTTTCCAATTAATGCTTTTCCTTTTATATCTTATCTACCCGCTCTTAAAGACCAACCAAAAAGATTTAGTCAGTAAAAGTAATTAACTCAATTAAAGTTAGATAGACCCTGGTACAAACAGATTCATAGCTAAGTATTACAAGAAGCACCAAAAAGAGTTGATCGGGCATTTGATAGATGGCTAAAAAGTGACGTTAATAGTAAACACTTAGGCAAACCTAGGTTCAAAGGAAAATGTCAGTACAAAACATTTACTTATCCTCAGTTTAAACAACATCATTTTGTTAATAACAAAGTCAAATTATCTAAAATTGTTGATCTGAAAGTAATTGTACATAGACCTATTCCAGACCGTTTCACTATCAAAACAGCATCATTAATTAGGAAATATAATTGGTATTTTGTCGCTTTCAGCTTAGAAGACAAGTCTATAGCTGAAATTAAACTAGATATTAAGCGAGGTACAATGGTAGGTATAGATGTTGGTATTATAGATTGTTTTATTATTTCTAACAATGAATCATTTGCAGCTCCTAAATACCTGATAAAGGCCGAATAAAAAAATCAAGTTAACACAAAGGAAAGTGTCTATAATCAAGAAAGGTTATAAACCTAGATAAAAGGTCATTAAAAAGTTAGCTAATAAACATATAAAAGTTGCTGATACCAGAAAAATTTTTCACTTAAAAAATGCTAATAATTTGTTATATAAATATGACATTATTGCAGTAGAAAAGCTAAATATAAAAGATATGTCTAAATCTAGATTAGCTAAATATATATATGATGCATGATGGGGAAATTTCAAGACTATTTTAAACTAACAAAGCCGAAAAAGCTCGTCAGTTAGTTGTAGAAATTAAACCTCATGGAATGTTAACTGAATGCAGTAATTGTGGGCATCAAGTCAAAAAAACTTTAGCTCAAAGACAGCACCAATTTCCTAACTGTAACTTATCAATTAGTAGAGACTTAAATACTGCAATTAACATCAAAAATAGAGCCAAAGTATTGATTAAATACTTGCTGCCACAAATCAAACTTAAATCATATAAAGGTTTGAGCCTATTCGCGCATCAATTTGAGAGGTAGGGCATTCCTTGTTAGCTCAGTTTATGTCTATATATTAGAGTTGCTGAGAAGCCCGCTTTGTAGCTTGTCTCAAAGTTTGGAGTATGTCACGGAAAAATATTCCTTTTTCATGACTTCTCAAATCTCAGGAATTCCAATGCCATTGACTTACATAAGCCGTTGGTTTAGGTTAAACCCAAAAACTGTTACCCTGCTTGAGGTATTGTTTTCTACTCGGTAGTATCGGTTATTCAAGTGTGAACACTTTGGTTTGAGTTGTAAGGCAAGACTTAAATGCTTGTTGAAATATAACAATGAAGTTCAGTTTTACAGTCCGTGTCAGGGGAGCTGGATCAGATTGATGTGGCGAGTCTTAGGGAGCGTCTTCAAAGACTTATGTAGATAATAATCATAGGTTTTTCCAAACGGAGAGTTGACCTTTTCCTGATACAAACCTCAGAGATCCATAAGCTAATACACCTATCCCAACCCACCCTCGTCACTTTCCGGGGGAGGATATTTAGGAGTTGGTTACCTTTTCTTCAGCATCCATTTTTGGTCTCGGACTGCCCGTCCACGACTAATTAATCAACAAAATAATAGTATTTGTATTGTCTTCAAAAAAATAACTAAAAAAAATCGCCCTAAAAGGGCGAGGTATTAAACTCAATTTTTCAGTAATGTACAAGTTAAGTTCTGCTATTATTTTACAATCATATGACCAACCATTCCGGCACCACGGTGAGGAGTACAGAAGAACTCATAATCACCAGCCGTAGCATCTGCTGGGATACTTATATCAAAGCTTTCTCCAGTTTTATATGCCAATTCTTTGTGGGAAAGTGCTTTAGACAGATCTGCATTTGGTGATTTAGCAGGATTAAAAATTACATTATGAGGTTGAAGCATACCATTCTTGAATGTAACTGTATCACCTGGTTGAACAGTTACTTTCTTCGGAGCAAATTGTAGCCCACCAGCACCCATTGTTACTTTATAGTTTGCTGCTTCTGCTGGACTAGAGAATACTAGACTACTGATAACTAGCATTACTACGGAAGCTAGTATTGCTATAGACTTAGACAATGAGGAAATCTTACTCATCTTTAACCCCTATTTTTTTAAATTATTCTGTATTTGTACTATGTATTATATAATAACAAGACAAATCGTCATACCTAAATAATTTACTATAAATAATCGGGAATTTTCAACTAGGCCAAACTAAAATCGAAAAATTAAAAATTATGAGTCCTCTACCTAATCACCGTCCACAACAAATGTCCCTTGGCCCTTTGGAAACAGAAATTTTGAATATTGTTTGGGACTTAGGTTGTGCCACAGTCAAAGAGGTACAAGAAATTATTCTAGCTGACCCTGAGCGAGAGTTAGCTTATACTTCAGTAACCACTGTACTACGTCGCCTAACTCAAAAAGGTTGGTTAGTCTGTGATGCAAGTGAGCGTGCCTTTGTGTGGCGACCTTTGATTTCTCGTACTGAAGCCAAAATCTTGAAAGCCCACCAACAATTAAATCAATTTCTGGCAGTAGGAAATCCTGATGTGGTAGCCGCTTTTGCGGATAGTTTAGACTCTGCCAGTATAGACCAAATAGAGGAGATAGCCGAGAAGCTAAAAGCTATACGCAAAGCTAGGGAGGAGAAAAAATAATGCACCTAATTATTATATTTTTAGTTCTAGGTTTAGCTTATAGCCTCAGAACTGTGGATTTTTTTATTTCCCCTCATTGGTTAGTCCGTTGGCAGCGGTCTTTACTATTATTTGTTTCTTCTCCCCTATTACTTATTGCAACAGCTATTGCAGTCATTTGTATGGGGCCTCAAGGGGAAATGCTGGGATTATCAACTGGATGGATTAGTTATATAATAGCCTGGAGCTTTTGTGGATGGATAGCTATTTTGGGTTTGGTTTTAGGCTATCAAGGTTGGCGGTCTATACAAAAGGTTAATGATTATCCTCAAATAAATATTAAAGGTAAATCTGTATTTTTGCTTGATAATCCAATTTTATTTAGTGCTCAAATAGGCTTTTGGAATTCTAAGTTAGTTGTTAGTAAAGGGCTTATAGAAAGGTTAAGTTCTGATCAAATTTATGCAGTTTTGAATCACGAACAAGCTCATTATTATTATCGAGATACTTTTTGGTTTTTTTGGTTAGGTTGGTTAGGGAAAATAGTTCCTTTCCTACCAAATACTAAAGCTTTGTGGGATGAACTTTTGACACTGCGAGAAATTCGTGCGGACCAGTGGGCAAAAAAACAAGTTGATGGGTTGTTGTTGGCGGAGATTTTGTTATTAATGGTAAGCGATCGCCTGACTCAACCAACTAACTTTTATGCAGCATTTAGTTGTACAACTCCCCCTAACCGTTTGACAGAAAGAATTGATGCCCTATTAGCAGAAACAGATTTTTCTATTCAAGGAAATAATTACTGGTTTTGGAGTTGGATATTATTAAATTTTTTCCCTTTAATTACTATGTTATTTCATCAGTAGAAAAGGGAATATGACTTATGAATAGATTTTCAGGATAAAAATACCTTAGATATAGTACTTTAGTTTTCTTCTTCCTATTCTCTTTTACCAGATGAACTATTCGCTAAAAACACAAAATTATCTACTTTATTTATTTGATAAATGCTTAATATAGTCTACAGCTAAAACTTTTTTTTGTCTTTTCTGGTGCTGTAAGTTGTGCATATGTTCAAATAATTTCCAACAGTATTCTTGAGAAAGTCCACAAGTTATTGCACCTCGAAGTACAACGTTAAAATACCAATCATTAGGAGCTAATTCCTGGGATAATTTATCTACAACTACATAAGTAATTACTTTACTATATAATTTGCCTTGGCTATAAACTTCAACTGTTTCTGGTCGATAACCACCGCAGTGAATTTGTTTAACAAAATCAAATTTAACAGTCTCTCTTTCATCAAGGCGATCGCGTAACCTCAAAGGTAAACTATAAAGTACTCCTTCCACAGTTGAATTTGGATCTTTGACTACATCTAATGCTCCACAATTACGCTTTTGTAAATAATTATAAAATCCAATTCTGTACCCTTTAAGTTTCCCAGGACCAATAATATAGGGATGAGTATTTTCACCCAAAGTTCGTTTTAAATCTACAGGACACATACAAGAACCATAAGCAAAATAGTAAAACTTTTTCTCTGTAGAAATTAGCTTGTTCATCTTGGCTATTAAGGAATGATAATTTAAGAAATATATATGTAGTGTTTCCAGAAATATTTATAGCAAATAGCAAGTATATCAGGTATAAACATTAATTAAGCAGGTAAACAAAATAAATTACACATAGTTGAAATTCTAGGAAATTCTTATTGTGTAAACATAGCTATTTGTAAATAATGTTGTAAATAATTTTGTGTAGCTGCTTATTCCTGTCTTTTAGACAACTTGCTACTCACTAGTATACTTTACTGAAATGAAACACATACTTTATACCAGTAACAATTACTTGTTAATATTATCTAAACTCATACTGACACGATTATCAGTGATAAATATTACAGTTTTATTTCTTTAACTACTTAATGGAAAAAAGAGTAGAGAGTATCTTATTCTGTGAAAAAATACCCCCTATATATAGCATATATAGCACTTAGTATTATGATTATGTTTTTTTAATACCCACTGTGGAAAAAATTTAGGGAATTGAGAATAAATAGCAATTAAATTGAGAAAAGCATTTTTATTATGCTTAATTGATGAGACTTAATATTACCGTTGTAGCTGAGGTTATATTATGGGTGATAACAAGATATCTCTACTACAAAAACTTTACTATTTACACCTTGTAAATCTAATTTTTGATAGGATGCTATATCTTTAACAACTTTACACAAGATCTGAAAAATTTATTCGGTACAACCAATGAGGAAGAGACCTGATATTATCACAGTAGCTGAGGTAAACATTATTGAAACGGTAAGACAACTGCACTACAAAAGATTTACTATTTACACCTTGTAAACCTAATTTTTGATAGGATGCTGTAGCCTTAATATTTTAACACAAGATCTAAAACTTTATTCCCACAATCGACGACCAGATACACCCTTAAACCTTTCATGGGTATCTTTCAACAAATTTGGTATATCCAATTTTTCCGGACATCTAGGTAAACACTCACCACACTCAGTACATCGGTTACCTTTCTTACCAGGAAACCAATGACCAGCATTTTCAAACATTCCGTATCGATATTTAGCAAAATCTATCATATCATAAGCTATCCCCAAATTCCTTAATCTTAGAATTTCTGGAATCTGAATATCTTCTGGACAAGGTAAACAAGCATAACATTGGCTACATTTTTCCGTTCCCAAGCGCTTTAAAGCTTGGTTTTCTAAACGCTGAAATATTTCTGTTTCCTGAGAGCTTAGAGGTTCTATGCGATCGCTCATAGTCAAAGGCCATTCTAATTCTTGTGGCCTAGCAGCACCCAAGCTCAAAGTTGTAATTCTAGGATCACTTAATAAAAAACGATAATTTAATTCCAGTGGCAGAAAAGGCTGACACAACTTCTGAAGATTAGGAGGTGGTGTATATAATTGTCCACCTTTATCTCCTGGAGAAATAATAAAAATGCCCATATCTTTCTGGTGGGCTAACTCGACTGCAGGAGCATGACGTTGGAAAAAGTAGTAGTAATGTAAATTAATAAATTCAAAAAAATCTGTATTAATGGTTGCTAAAATTACCTCTAAAGGCCCATGAGTTGAAAAGCCAATATGTCGGACTCGCCCATCACTAATTACTTTATGAAGGGCTCTTATCCCATAAAGAGTAGTTTCTAAATGTTTCCAGGTATTAATGCCATGAATAGCTAGAAAGTCTAAATAGTCAATATTGAGATTTTTCAATGATTCATCTATGGAACTTTCTATCAGACTGACATCTTGTGTCGGCGTAATTTTCGTTGTTATATAAAGTTGATCACGCCGCAACCCAGAGGCCAAGGCTGTGCCCAGATACTTTTCACTTTGACCATAACCCCTAGCTGTTTCTATATGATTAATTCCCATTTTCACAGCTTGTTGTATTGTTTGAATAGCATTTTCCTGAGATACCAAATATCGCATAGTACCCAAGGAAAATACTGAGAGATTGAAATTAGTTTTGCCAAACCTGCGGTAATACACCTGTATATTTTAAAATCTTTAACGCCATCCCCGGCTCTTAGACATGGGAAAACAACTGAGCCCTAAGCTCTATGTTTTTATGTCATTAATGTTATTATGACATTCCTCTAGTACAGAGAATTTTAGCAACGTTTCATGGAGTTTTTGGCTCCAACTTTTAAGAAGGATGAAAACTGTAATTAACTTGCCATAAAAATACCTACCATCATGCTAAAACTAAAAATCTCAAATAGGCTGTTCAAATTCTTTCTTAGGGAAATAAATATTTTTTTGAATTTTAGTTTTTGGATTTCAACTTCTGTAAAGTAATATCAAGACAGTTCACCAGTACTAGATCCACCACGTTTGATCAAATCTTCAGGGCGAAGTTTTGACACAAAATCCCGAAATGCTTGCCTTTCAGCTTCATCTGCATCTCGGTCTACGGGGATCGAGGCATCTGCTATTACTTCTTCCATGACCCAAATTGGGCTATTTGTACGCAAGGCAATAGAGATAGCATCACTGGGCCGGGCATCAATTTCTTTTTTAGTTTCTCCTTGCTTCACAATTAGCACTGCATAGAATGTATTATCTTGCAATGAGTGAATTACCACCTTTTCTAGAACTCCATTGAGTGAATCTAGAATATTGACAGTAAGGTCATGAGTCAATGGACGTGGTGGTAGATGGTTTTCCAGGGCACTAATAATTGCCTTGGCCTGATCTTGACCTATATAAATAGGCAACGCACGTCGCTCTGTACTATCTCTTAACAACACAATTGGATTACGTGTTGCTGCATCCAATGCTATTCCAGCGACTTTCATTTCAATCATAGGCTCGGCCTCATCTTATAAATTATTTTTATTATTTTTGTCAAACTATATAGGATATGAATAATTCTAAGTAAGAAAGAATTGAATGTTAGTGTGCCCTGATCTTTACCTAATATAAGTTATTTTCACATTTATTTATTATTTTTATCTTTTAAGGTATGGTATCTGCCTTGACTAATAGCAAACCAAAGGTTAATACCATCTTATCTTTAAGCTATATGTTGTTGCAACTGCTCTAAAAATTTAACTAAACTTTAATTAATTAATTAATCATAGGGAAAAACAAAAACAGTGTTTACAGGATTAGTTCAAACTTTAGGAAAAATTAAACTTTTAGAAGAAAGCCAAATTTTAGTTTCTCTAGCATCATCTAGCAATAGCAAAATTATTTTAGAAGATTTGGCCATTGGTGATAGTGTAGCTGTAGACGGTGTTTGTCTAACAGTAATAAATATTTTAACCCAAGGATTTTTAGCGATCGTATCACCAGAGACTTTACAACGTAGTACACTAGGTCAACTTTCGGATAGGTATGTTAATCTTGAAACTTCATTAAGAGCAGGCAGTAAATTAGGAGGCCATTTTGTGACGGGTCATATTGACGGGGTTGGATGCTTAGAAACCTCTGTTAAAACTATTAATGCCTGGGACATGAAATTTACAGCTCCACACAAAACATATGAAAGCTGGGAATGTCAGATTGCACCGTATATTGTACCTAAAGGAAGTATAGCAGTTAATGGTATCAGTTTGACTGTAGCTGATTGTGATCGGGATGGCAACTGGTTTCAGGTAG
This sequence comes from Trichodesmium erythraeum GBRTRLIN201, assembly GCA_018457135.1. Classification (GTDB taxonomy): domain Bacteria; phylum Cyanobacteriota; class Cyanobacteriia; order Cyanobacteriales; family Microcoleaceae; genus Trichodesmium; species Trichodesmium erythraeum. Next base: position 49,327 of record JAGGDU010000149.1, read on the forward strand.
CAGTTATTCCTCATAGTTTTAATGAAACAAACTTGAGTCATTTAAAACCAGGTAGTTTAGTAAATATTGAGGCAGATATTTTGGGTAAATATGTAGCTAAGTTTCTCCGTCATGGGTCTAATAATTATTCAGTTTTACCACCTGCTTTAACAGTAACTTCTCCTGTTAATAATTTAAAAGATATTACACCTGATTTTTTGGCAGAAAATGGTTTTATTTAATTTAAGGTAATAAATAGGGAGTAGGAAATAGGGAAAAATAGAAAGCAGGAAAAAATAGGAAAAGTCAAGAAATAAGTGTAAATAAAATTAAGCACCTACACAAAATCATTTAGGGTTGGCTGAAATTTGTCTTATGGGTGAGGGTAGAAGATGCAAAGGCACTGAATTAGGATAAATATAAATGATAAAGGATGTAGTCGAAATTATTTTCCCTCAATTTTTCTGCCCGACCTACTTCAAAATCATTAATTTTGAGTTGATGAGAGCAAAAAGCTTGTAGCAAAGGTGCTGATATTTAAAGGCTAAAGTATTTATCTGTAAATGCTTTCAGGTTTTTAATATAGTCAATGGGTGAATTTCGCCCCTTCATCTCTCCTTCAAGCTCCGTATGTAAGAGCTTCGCGCCTTATACGGCTGCTGATACTGGATAACTTCTATAATATTAAACTTGGTTATCAGTTACATAGGAAAGCTTGGGGTTTTATATCTAAACTTAGAAACAAAAGCTGTAATTGGGGAAAGTCTTTATAGTTAGGAATAGAGCAAGTACTTGCTAGTGCTTTCTTAGAAAATCAAAGGTCTGTTTAAATTGTGGAAAAAATAGGATTAAAAATTGAAGGAAGTTTAGTTAATTCCCAGTCTCAGAAAGCAAGTTTTAAATATACTTTGATTAAAGAAGATTTTATTATAAAAATCAAAGAAGAAAGAGTAAATAAAAAAGATTGACTAATCTCTTTTTTATACTTTATTTGTAATCAAAAATAATTAAATTATCATGTAAATACCTATTTTATTCAAAAATAATCTAGTAAATTTAAGTCTTAAAACTAATTATTGAAAAAAAACATGAGTAAGACTGACTCTAAGCTAGCCCTGTAGGTGCAAGATCCAGACAAAATAATTGCTATAGCCCAGGTTGCAGCATCATGTGCCAAATCTTCGGTCTCAACTCTACTGCACCGAGTGCTGTGCCGTTAGCCACACTCAAACAGTCATAGTTGGCTGCACTCAGCACTCGCATTCTACAGGGAAAAGGAGCTACCCCCAGGGAAGCGCTACTTAAACAAAAGTTAAAAAAGTGTTGTGGCTGGGGAAGTACAGAACTCGGGGAAATAACTTGATGATTCATGAATGCCCCTGATCGACAATTCAACACCATTCTTGTTCGGGAAACTACTGAGCAGTTTCTTCACTCAAAAAGCCGTGGTTAGGAAAGGTGGTTTCAATTGCTCTGTGAATTTTCTGCTCTGCCCACAAGTCAGAGGCAGTGAGCCAAGTTCCGTCAGCTTTGGCAGAAGGTTGTACTTGTCCTGTTTCTGCTATTAGAGGGCTTCCTACCCGACTAGTTGTGGTTTCAGCGAAGTTGACTACCTTTGTCGAAAAGTCTTTCCTCATAAACCTTTTTTACTTATAATTTTGGCTCAGTTGCTCAATAGTTGGCATTGTATTGTTGGTAACAAACTCCCTCGGGAGAAGCCATAAAAGTTCCTAGGGGTATTTGGGGGTTACAGCTTGCCCCAAAAACTTTACACTGAAAGGGCTTGAAAAACCAACTGAGGACAGCCCAACATTGGGAAGAATGGGGGTCATATCTCTTTAATTTGGGCAGATGGAATTTCACTTCCGCATCAAATTGAACACAGTCAGGGTGTAGTTTCAAGCCAGACTAGTCAGTGGAAACTATCCCCCGCTATTCATAGAAATCATGAGGCTTGTACACTCGGCTGATAGCTTGCATTGCTTCTAAGCTAAGAGAGGCTGAGAGTAATTCTAATTCAAGGGTGGAAAGTTCTGCACGACTATCAACCAGTTGTTATAGTAGCATCAATTTAGCTTTGAGCATGGAAATAGGAGTAACTTCGGCAACAACTAAGGGTTTGCAATAGTAACCAACTAAAAACTGATAGGGTTCCAGTTCAAAGGTAGCAATTAGTTGAGCTGGTGCGATGAATCCATCTATAGGTAAAATTCGGGAGTCCATAATGGCTTTGAGAGTAGGCACAATTGAGATGTGGTTACAATAGACACTAAAGTTGTCAATCTGCTTGGATTATGCTTGTAGAAAAGTCTGGGCTGTTTTGGCAGTGCTGTCTTCAAAGCCTACCCTGAAGAAAATGATGTGTCGCGTCCGTTGTTCGAGAGCGATTTAGAGAGCTTGCTGAGGCGAAGAGATAATCTGGATATCTGCTCCTTGGGTTTTGGCTTCTGCAAGGTTTTGTTGCGAGCCACAATAACTATTCGCGGCTTCACAGGTGGTGAAAATTATCTCTGTTTTTTGGCTGAGAGCTATGGCATGATCGATGCGCTGGGGAGCCAGTGACCAGCTTGCTTCCCCATAGCCTTGGAGGAATTCTAGATACCCGCACTCAATGGTATTGAGATTATATTTAGCAACAATGACAAGGCTATTAGGAGCACATACAGGCAAGAGCTTAATCTTGCGTTTTAGAGTCGCTCCTAAAGAGCTGCCTAGATTTTTGAGCTCATTTAAGAGTAGCTTTCCTTTCTATGATTGGTAAACTTCAGGAATAGAATTCAGAGCTTTAATTGGCTAAAAAGAAAACAAAGATTAAACAGCGAAAAATGCTCCCCTTTGTTCAGCCAAGATGTTGTGGAGTTGTTTTTGTAAACTCAAGAATATCTCTTTTGTAAATTCATTTGCTGTTTAAATAGTTTGTGTTCTACTATACCTTCACGGAAATTTATCCAGAAATCAAGATTCTGGCCCGAGTCATCAAAGCTTGAAGTTAGCGGTTTAGGCGGCTAGAGGAAGAATCCGGTCTAACTCAAGAGACTTTGGCTGCAAGTCTGCTTCAAAAGTGGGCTTAGGAGAAAGGACACGACTAATAGCAAAACGTTGAAGTCCTCAATACAGGCGAGAAAAACTCAACTCGGAATGAAGAGGAGAGACTTTGGGCTGAAATCCGCGTTATAAAACTTCTCGTTCGATGGCTTCAACGCTCACCTGTTTGCCATAAATAGTAACCGAGAGTTTTTGAGGCGTAAATTTTGTAGGAGATGAGTTAGTTTCTATTCTCCCTCAATTTTAACCGTTTTTTTTGGTTTTAGATTCAGTTAGTTGCTCCCCAGCCACAGCCTTTTTTTCCCATCCGGGTAATGACCTGAATTCCTGAGGAAACTAAAGGGGCAAGAAGACGATAGAACTAAGCTACTGTTTCAGGTCGAGAACTAAGAGGATGACTCCATCCCAAAAATTAGCTCGGTGAGCTACACCCTGGGAGTCAACGATGAATTGAAAGGGATTTAATTTTCCTGAAATTAGCCTCATCAAAGTCTGCCAACACCAATAATGGTCGCTGGTTTTCTCCCCACTAATTAATTCCAGAATGCTCCCATGATGTCTTTTGAGGCTTTCTCCCCTATCTGCTTTTTCACTATGGTCTTTCCACAGTTAAACCCCTGAAATTTTCTGGCAATTTTTCGGGAGTAATAAAGTATCCAGACCAGCTAGATATCTTCTGTGGACCTGAAGCTGATTTTCTACCTTCTGGAGCAGGAGAGCGACCAAAGTTTTTCCCACCCTATTGATATCCCAGAGATTTTCAGACATAAAGCGATCGGGCTTTACAGAAACCGTTCCACCCAAAAATAAGAGTGAGCGATGTTGTTCATCGTTTTGCTTCCTCTGATTAACAACAGTCCCCATAAATATCCTTGGAAAGAGACAAAATTAAGTTTCCAGAAGTGGCAAGTAAAAACCAGAAAATAACTAAATAATTCTTGAGAAATAAACTGTTGCATATCTAGAACACACACAGTTGAGAGATCCAGGTTTAGTGTATCATTAGCGCCTCCAATAACTTACAGAGTCATCCCTTCTCTCTAGGGCTTGAGTATTTAAACTCAGTAGTGAAGGCAAAAACTATAAAAGTATAGACTTTATTTGTAATTAAAAATAATTAAATAATTATATAAATACCCATTGTCTTCAAAAATAATCTAGTAAACTTAAGTTGTAAAACTAATGATTGAAAAAAATATGAGTAATACTGACTCTAAGCTCCCCCTGTGGGTACAAGATCGAGACAAAGTAATTACTAATAATGAAGGAGTGGAATGGCGAAAGGGGAAACGACCAGACTATTCTCATAATGATCGGGTTTTCCAACAAGAAAGTAAACACGATCATCAAAAAGGCTCTTTAGAAGCGATCGTTCATAACCTAGTCAGAACTTTTGAAATGGAAGTATCTAATAAAATTGATCCTCAACAGTGGTTATCTGTTGTTGCCGATAAATTTCGCATGAGTAGTAATGGAGGTAAAGAATACACTGCTCAAGAAACAGCAGAGCAAGGAACATATAATCTTTTTATGAGTCAAAATCAATATTATAATCCCAAAGAAGAAACTTTTGAATCATCCTCTGAAGTTTTTAATACAGCTTTTCCTGAAGGGTTTCTTTGGGAAGTAATAGAAGTGCTCTCAGGACCACCAAATGTTACTTTTAAATGGCGACATTGGGGAACTTTTAAAGGTAATTTTAAAGAGCATAAACCCACTGGTAAAACTATTGAAATCATAGGTATTAGCCTTGCTAGATTAACTGAAGATTTAAAGATTTTATCTATAGAACATTATTTCGATAATAGTAAGTTTATTAAAGATTTAACTGCTGGTAGTTGCCCATTTAATAGTCAAAAATAACAAGATTATTTAAAAAAAAGTAGGAATAGCTTGAATATATCTATGGTATAATTTTCTAACAATTATTTCTCAATACAATTTAAGTAATTAAGCACTATTAAACTCCTGGAAAACCTACTTTAGTTTGGCTGATGGTATATGCTATAAGAAGTTCAATATCATATAACACATAGGTGTAATTAATTTTGTGTACCAGCTATACTACTTCCTACACATCTAGTTTTCTCCTTTGTTTGCTCTTGTAGAGTAAATTGATGTTTACGAAACATTACTTGGAAAAATTGCCTCTACTTCCCTAGTTATTTATAACTTTTAAACTAGACTCACCATTCGCTTAAATTTTTAGAGAATAATCTTTAATAACGGTTACACACTAAGTGCACATTTGTTTTCTGCAAATTGGGTAAACCAAATGGAGTAGGTTGACGATATCTAATTTACTGCCTCAAACTATGATAAACTCCTTGATAGTAAATCAGTTGTTTTTGATTAATAAATTTTTGCTCTATACCTCAATTTCCATCCCATAAATGATTTGGGGAGGTTGATCAAATTTTAGGTTGAAGCTAGAGGCGAAGGGTGAGTTAAGATAGTGGCGTTCGCTCAACGGATCGGAGTTCTATGGCATAGATACCTGCAGGAGTTCTATACAATAACTATTCATCCTGACTTGACATAATACTATAGTGTGAGTAAAAAACTCACACTATTAATACTTCACCCATTAAGAAGATAAACCACTAGCGGACAAACTGTGGCATAACTTCAGCAGCAGTAAATAAACCATAAATACCTCTTTGATGTAAACCGACTCCTGCTTTGAAATAGCCAAATGCCGGACCACAAACATTAGCCGCCATGCTTGTTTCATCTCCTAATGTAAAAGTATGAGTAGAAATTTTACCTTCAAAAGTGCGACCAGTTATCTGAACATTTGTACTTAAAGGTTTTTTCGGGTTGCGAGTATCAACAATACCTCCTACTGTTACTCGATCGCGATCGCAAATTCCTGCCAACTCCAACATAATGTCGTCAGCATGTTCCATGTTCTGCAAATTCAACAGACCATTTGTACTTTCCAACAAAGCTTCCACCTCAGCATCAGTCATGGCTTTAGCTTTTTCCACATCATATCCGGGTAAATGACCAATATCCTCACGAATTGTGGCGCGGTAAGCTTCCCAATTGGCAATACCCACTCCAAAAGTAATTTTCACACTATGAATTTCCCCATAACTCTGAGCTGCTATAGCTGCTGCTGCAGTTAATAAACCAGGAGTTGCGCCACAACCTGTCATATAAGTAATACCTGCAGCTTGTAGTTCATCTTTGAGGGCCAACAATTGTTCTACCGCACTCGTTCTTTTAATAGCATCGACTAATACTCCCCGCCAACCAGCAGCAATAAATTGTTTAGCAACACTTGCCATAAAAGTATTAGGTAAGTTAGGAAGGGCCAAAAAATAACCATCCACAGTACCAGCTACTTTAATTAATTCTTCAATACTCTTATTACTTAAAACCCCACCAGTTTCTAAATAACCTAAAGACCCTTGGTCATTATACATAGTCATACAATGGTCAGCATTTAATCCTTGAGAATTGTAGACATAACCTTTTTGGTCAGCAGCAGCAACCAAGGCCATTTCTTGTTTAGGTGCAAGTACCCTAGCTGCAGCTTGCCCCAGACCGCCGAAACCTAAAACACCTACATGGATTTGATTTTTGGAAGTTGTTATTTTCATAGCCCTCATAGTATTTAATTTAACTGGACAGACTTTTATTATCTGCTAAGGTGCATCACTCTGGAAATCATTTTAGTTATCACCAACAGCACTTTCCACTGTATTTAAGGTATAAATTTAGGGGGTAAAATGCCCGCACCATAAGATTTTACTATTCAGGCCTTGTACATCTCATTTGAGTCCGATACTTTATCAGTTATCAGAGTTGACATCCTTCTAGGCAGTTAAGCGTGGGAGGAGTTTTACCGTTAGCTTGCTCAGGAGCGGGTTGACCTTGTAGGGACATTCCATTGAATATCTTTACTGTAATCTAGCCGTAAAAAAAATTATTTTTTCTTAACAATTTATGTTATATTTGTCAATAGTTTGAAGTTAAAAGTTTTAATAAAAGTATTAACTTGTCTAGTTTCTCTTCCCACATTTCCTTATGCCTGGGTTTAGTATCTTGACTGTTTCCAAAATATACGCCAAACTTAACAAGTAATTAAGTTACTGCTTCAGATTATAATAACTTTTGTTAATGATTCGTTATATATCAATTAATAAAAATTGATTTAGATTAAAAGCAAATCATTGAAACAATCAAGAAGCAACTTTAGCAGATATTCAGTTTCAAAAAATTGGTGTCTGTACATAGTCCTATAACTGTTCATCATTGAGCTATGAACATGGAAACTTTAGAGTTCATCATTTATCCAGATGGTCGAGTACAGGAAAAAGTGACTGGCATTGTCGGTAACTCCTGTACAGAAGTAACTGCAGCAATTGAAGCTGAGTTAGGTATTGTCTTAACTCAACAGACAACTTCTGAATATTTTGCTCAACAGCAGCATCAGTCTGATACTGCCACAACGCAAGTTTCTTCTTTTAGCGACTGGTAAAATTATTTTTTTTGTTGAGTTCCGTTTATTGCTTCTCAAATAACTATGTCACACTTTAGTCAAATTAAAACTCAAATTCGTAATTTAAAGTCTTTGCAGTCTGCTCTGACAGATTTAGGTATTGACTGGAAATCTGGCCCAACACAAGTCCGGGGTTATCGTGGACAGACTAGCACTGCTGAAGTGGTCATACCACAAAATAATGGGTATGATTTAGGTTTTACTTGGAATGGTAATGAGTATGAACTAGTAACTGATTTACAATTTTGGCAACAAGCATGGTCTGTAGATCGGTTTATAAAAATGGTGACTCAGCGCTATGCTTTACACACTGTAGTCAATGAAACTACCAAACAAGGATTTCAAGTTACTGAACAGCAAAAAAATCGGGATGGATCTATCCGACTAGTTGTTCAGCGCTGGAGTGCTTAAATAGGAGTAATCTCTTGCTAGTCTAGTAGGGTTCATTATACTCCACTTCCTGTAATGTTACTGAGTTCCTTAAACTATCGCGAAAGGTACCCTACTGGACTATAGAGCTCATTTGGCATCTCGGAGTGAAATAGGTAGAGAAATAGTGACTATAGGGGCATTTTTTGACCTTTTTTCCTTATTTTATTTCTCTAACTCCTAACTTCTAAATGTTGAGTTATAACTCCTTTGCCGACCACAAACACTCCTTGCCAAGAGAGGAAATGGCTTTTATATAATAAATTATTATCAGTGTTTGTTGGACTTTTTTCTGGGACCTAACCTTACCAATTCTCAAATTATAAATCATATTTATTTGTTTTGAAAAAATGCTAGATTTTTCTTCATCCTCCCTAGAAGGTGAGACAGAACGTTCTGGTTTGGAACCTGAACTTGGTGGAATATTACGGGATACTCCAGAACGTTCCGGTTTGGAACCTGAACTTGGTGGAGCATTACGACAAAAGGGAGTTTATGTTGATGAAATTACCTGTGTTGGTTGTAAACACTGTGCCCATATTGCTCATAATACTTTTTATATGGAACCTGACCATGGGCGATCGCGAGTTTTTGATCAAGATGGTGACTCTCAAGAATTAATTCAAGAAGCTATCGATACTTGTCCTGTTGATTGTATTCACTGGGTTGATTATACTAAACTGAAAACCCTGGAACAAGAGCGCAAGTATCAAGTAATTCCTATTGCTGGAGGTCCAGTGGATCATAGTACAGTGCGTATTGCTAGTCATAAAAACAAGCAAAATTTTATAAAAAAAGAAATTTGATTGTTGTAATTAGTGGTAATAATATAGGTTGGCCAATGAGACCTAACTCAACAGACATCTTTTTGTTCGCTCTAGTTGCCTCAACCCAACCTAAAATTTTAGATATAGATTTGGACACATTTCTGTATGGGCTTAAATTTTTAGGCGTATCAGTCCAATACCCTGATTTACAGGGCTAACAATTTGGACTTTGAGATTCTCCCCCGCTGTTAGGGGCGCTTAAAGAACCTAGCTGTAGCTTCTCAACGGGTTGACATTTTGCTGGGGCAAATATCTGCTAACACAGGCTGTTGCACCAACCCCTCAAAACTTACTATATCATTATTTTTTGATTAATTAAGTCAACGCTCTTTGCCATAAATATGTGTTTTAATACATTTATGTGACTGCTTAATTTCTACTTAAGGGATCTTGCCTGCATTAACTCAAGCTTATGTCAGTAGTTTTTCTTTAGTTGATAAGTTTGATAACTTAATCACCTGAAATAACTAGCTCGGGACGGTATTCTTAGATTCTAAAAATTGTCAACTAAATTATTCCTCTAAAAAAGTCTGTACTTGACCATTTGGTCTCAAAACTAATCGAACTTTAGCAGTTTTTCCGCCCTCAATATTAGACACAAAAGTTTGTTCTTCTAGAGGCATATTTGTATTACCATAAAACTCAACCGATGCTCGACTAATGGGAATTACCTTTTTCACAGAACCATCCCCATTTAGTAATAAACTATACTGCAAATCTTTTTCTAAACCTGAAGGCGGTTCCCAGGTTTTTTCAAAGTATTCTCTCACCTCTGCTACTTGAGGAATTTTATCAAGCAATGTATATTTAGACTTGTTTTTCTCACTATTAGATTCAGCAGTAGTTGATATATTACCCATTACCACCGGATCTACATCTTTTAAGGCTGGTAAATTAATTTTTCGGGGAACATTTATCGGAATACTACTCACATCTAAATAGGGTTTGACTCTTCTGCTATTAATATTTGTATTTGGTAATGGGGGTTGGTTTGGAGCAGGTTGAATTTGCAGACTTGGAGGCTGTTGCACAGGGTATCTAGGTTGTACTGTGACTCCATAATTAGGTAGTGCTGCTGGAGGAACTGGCGGAGGTGTTTGTAGCGGTGCTAGAGGAATTGGTTGGGGTGTCTGTAGCGGTGCTGGAGGAATAACAAATGTATTAGAACTTCCTTGGTTTTGGGGAGTGGGAGAAAAATTAGGTTGTCTTAAATTATTAGGAGATGGTGATCCTGGAGGATTTGGTTTAGGAAACAAAGGAGATGGTTTAGGAATGGGAGAAGGTTTAATTATGGTTGTTGTTGGTGATTTTTCTTTTGGTGTAGGTAATGGGGATGGAGGTACTTTTGGTGTTGGTAATAAAGTAGGGCTTGGGGATGTCTGGGAAGGAATTGATTGATTATTATTCCTGATAGCATCTGATGTAGCAATATTTTCATTTTGCTTTTGTTGACTTATTGCATAGCGGTTATAAAGTTTAATTCCGCCAGCAGTCAAACCAGCAGTAAGAGTCATTAGTATTACAGTATGCAACCATTCGGGAATAGGTTTAACTTCACCATCAGACTGAAACTGAGGTAATGTCTGTAAATCATTTTGACATTCATCTAGAGCGATCGCTAAATCATATAATTGTAACATACTCAGGGAAATAAATTCTCCTGATTCTTTGTTTGCTAAAGATCCCAAAAATAAATCATGGGTCAATAAGTCTCGTGGTTGCACATAAATATTTTGATTATTTATCAGGGGTTGGGAAGAAAAATTTATAACTTTCGCATTAGCACCTTCCATAGTATCTTCTGTGCTAGTATCTTTCTGATTTTTTTTATAAGAATTTTGTAACTGTATATTACTATCTTTTTCTACTTCTGTATTTTCCACATGTGAGGGTACAGTCGAAGAGTTATTTAAAAATTCTTGGACATAACTAGTAACTACTTTGTGGAGAAGATCTAGTTCGCTGCGCTCGCCTTTAACTGCCATATGCTCTGCTTCAGACACCCTGGGGTCGTCAAAACTGAGGCTAAACCTTTGTTGTCTTTGTATACCAAACCATGTTAACAATTTCAAACCTTTAGCTGTTACTGTTAATGTACAGGTTGGGGGAGTGTAACTTCGTGAAAACATTTGAATTAAATATCAATTTAAAGCCATACTGAAAAAATTTGAATTAAATATCAATCTAAAGTTATGCCATTAATCGTTTTTCCCTCTTAATGCCTAATTAGTTAATAATTTTATTCATCCTCAAAAATCAATTTGTACCAATTACTATAAACTTATACTATACTTAGTTGATACTTCAATTATTTAGTAATTAACACAGTTGCAATAACCTTTTTAATCATTATTAAATGGGAAACTGTAAATTACTATTATGGCAGTAAAGACGTTGTATACAACGTCCTTACCACAATACTAGCCAGCTCAATAGCCAAATTGAAAAGTTTTTGATAAATGGTATTACACAAAGTTTTAGGAATTAAGTACGGGATACATTGTTAGAGTTGCCATCTAACTCAGGAAAGTCAGAACAGATAAATTTATAGCCTTTATTTTTCTCCATAACTGTTTGATATTATCAATAAAAATAGCTAGTATTTTACAAAACAAATTATCACATTTGCATTTGTATTTTTAGGCTTTTTTTATTAAATTTATTTAACTAGTACTAAATTATAAAAAAACAAACATTAAGGAGCTTTAAATATTTTGCTAATCCTCAACTAATAATTATTAATTATCTTAATTATATACATTTTTTTATCAATTGATTTGATGATTATGTCAAAATAATTTACTTGCCCAACCCCAGCTTTTAATAAGATAATAATCATTTGGGGGGATAATTTCCCAAAATCTACGTCACCAAAACAAAACAACTTTTGATTTATGACCTCTGACTTTTGACTCTAGCTAGTTTTTTTATTATTGAGTTTAAGGCTTAATAAAAGACGATTGCATCCTTGAGGAGCGCTATAAAATAACAAATCAACTAATAACTTTAAAGCTAATGTTTCTGATTTATATGGTGTCGTACTGCCACGATCCCAATAATAATTTTGATAGACTTCTTTAAAGTCATAAAGATATTCCCTTAACAAAGTAACTGATTGAAGTTTACTATTTTGACTATCAATTTGTTCCATTAATGACACTGCACGACGAATTAAACCTTGGTTTTGTTTTGCTAGGTGACAGATAATTAATACAAAACTTTGAGCTTCTTCTACTTTCAGAGGTTGATTTTGAAGTACTACTGATTTTAATCCCTTCTCTGTTTCTACTACTAAAGAGAGCTGATCGGCAATTTTGGTCGATATATTTAATTGACTTGCTACTCGAACTATGGACTCAGAATTAATACCTATTAAAACCTTGAGAGCTAATAGTGTAATGTCCAATTTTGTTCTAATCTTATCTAATGGAACTGTTTGGGCCAGTGGAGGCTGGATATAATCTTGTCTCTGAGGAAGCACGAAAGATTTCGCATCACTGGGACTTGCAGATATCACCATATTATACCTCTGGAAATTTTAAACTCAGCAAATCTATTGTAGTCTTAGTCAAGCAAATTGTGTCTAATATGAAAAAAATTTTTTGTATGGATATTTTCTTGAATGTTTGTTTTTTCAAAAAATAATAGATATTAATAGTCTTTGTTAAGAAAATAAGTTAAGTTATACTCATTAATCAATTTTTGTGGCAAATAAATAATAGAAGTAAGGCAAAAAAGAAGGGGTAAGTTAAAAAAAAGGGGGAAAATGATTAACTTCTTGAGTGAAAAATGAATTCGAGCAGCTCTTTTTAAGTATCTCTAATTAAGTAAGATACATGATGACTTCTGATGACTTCTGATGACTTCTGACTTCAGCTATAGTCCTTTGCAGGGAATTTAATTTCGCTGCTTTGCGCCTTTTGATTTTTATCTATATCTTAATCTTATTGCACGGGTAGAATTTGAGCATTCAACCCATTGTTCTGCAAAGTTCTTAATAATTTATTCGCTTGAAAGCGACTCTTAAAAGCTCCTGCTTGCATTATAGAATTACCATTAATTTTAGTGGAAAAAGCATCTGGTACGAGCGATCGCAGCTTATATTGCTGAGAAATATTATTCACACTTACCACTACCCGATAGCGTAGACCTAAAGCTACTGCATGATTTTGAGAATTAGACCTTAAAGATAGCCTAGAAAGAGGTAATGGATTTTTATTTTGTGCTATACCGGGTGGTACATAACCTCCACGACCAAGAGGAATATTTGCTGTGGGAACAGGTAATACACTAGGAGCAGCAACTGGTGTCTTACTTCCATAAGTTGGGGGAGTGCTTCTTGGTGGTAAATTCGACAAGGCTTCTAATGCTCTTCTTCCTGACTCTGGTGGCGATACTGGTATTTTAATTGTTTGTCTATTATAGTAATTAGGATTAGTTTCTAGCAGTCTTTGTAAATTTCTCTGACCATTAGGTTGTTCGTAGGAATTTGTCCTAGATGTTTTCTGAGTTTCTGGAAGTGGTACAGGGATGATAACTATTTCTCTGGTTGAATTTTGTGTTCTGGCTCGGGAAACAATATTACTAGATATGCTTTGCTCCGGTGGTTTTTCTGCTGAGGGTGAAAAATTTGATTCTTTTGTCTTTACCTGAATGTCTTGTCTTAGAGGTGCAGTTTCCATAACTACTGCCTCCTTTTTCGACTCTCTTTGTACTTGATCTACATTTGGGGTTGTTGGAGTATTTTTCACAGGAGCAACTCGTGGAGGTGGGGCAATTTTTCCCGCTATATCGATGCTACCATAATTACGATCGCCTTCTAAAGAATTTCCATAAGCAGGAATAATTTTACCTTTAACTACAGAATAAATATTATACTGACCATTATTACGAATAGTATTACGACCAGGCTCTTGAGAATTACCTAGATCCGGTAGTGATCGAGCGGTGGCTGCTACTCCATTCTGTCTATTATTCTCTATATAATTGCCTCGCAAAATTGGCTGTGCATTTCCTTGGATAATTATTCCATTTTGATTTTCAATTAAACGGTTTCCTATTACTTTTGGAGCAGCATTATCTGAAATTTTAATGCCCACAGCTGTGTTTTGAAACAAATTATTTCTAATTTCTGGTTGAGAATTATCAGAAATTTTTATACCATTTCTGCCGTTGTTATAGAAAGTATTTTCCTGAATCATTCCTATATTATTACCCACTATAGAAATTCCATTCATACGATTACCAGTAAAAGTATTTTTACTAATAATAAAGTCACTAGATTCGATCCATAAACCATAACCTTGAAGATTAGGATTTGTGACTGTTACACCATTTAACTTTGAGTTTTTAGCTGCTATGATTGTAATATTTTTTTGTTTTATAGTCGAACTATTAAAATTACCACCACCTATAATTAAAACATTTTTACCTCTGTTGAAGAAGTTGCCTTTTATTGTGACTTTTGGCTTTAAAATTAAAGGGAAAACTTCACCTGTTTGTCTGCTATAAGTTCCAGGAGCAAGTAAAATTGTTGTATTAGGTTGAGCAATTTTTAAAGCATAAGTAATAGTTTTCAAAGGAGTAGTTTTAGTTCCATCTCTGTAGTCTCTGCCAATTGATGAACTAACATAAAGCACTTTCATCTCAGAATTAGCTTGATTTTCTGGGACTTGGGCTACTTCTTTTATGGGTGGTACTGCCAAACTTGTAGACGCAAATAACCCTAGTAATACTGTAGCTAAAAGGATTGATAAATAACTGGTTTTATGTAATAAATTTGTGTGATTATTTTCTGATGAAGAAATTATAAATATTGGATTCACAGCTTTTCTCCTGGGAAACTATGACAGAAAATTAGTTATATTTTATAATGGGATGTTTTGAACAAAGATTTTGATTTTTTTTCAAAATGATTTAATTGTTAAAGATTATGGGTAAGTTTTAAATAATCTTCAAAGAAATATATAGCAATCAGGAATAATTTATGAAATTTTTAATAACAATTAAGAAGAATCAAAATTATTCAATATTCTGAGTTTTAATTTTTAATTACTACTAAAACCTTACAATTGACATAAGATGCAATAGTTATAGTTAAAGTAGACTTGCCCCTGAAACCCAGAGCTGTTCTATTTTCTTAAAAGTACAGATGGGGGAGATGGGTGAGATGGTGGCTTTAGGAGAAAATAGGTGAAAAAATAAGGTTTTGACTATTATCAGTAATCTTTTTACCTTAAATGAACTGTTTTCTTGAGACATCATCGCGATCGCTAATATTTGTTTATTCTTGTTATCTGGGAATTACAGCAGACACTGGGCAAATTATGCTCCCCTGCATTTGGTAAAAACTATGTATTAGGGACATCTTGTCTCTGTGGGCGGAGTTCATAAATCTGAAATATGCTGATATAAATGATTAATAAATGCAAAAATTTCTAGCCTGAGATTTAGGATTTTTTCTAAATATGGCCTGACAGTTTTTCCTTTTGTCCTGTGGGAATAAACATTGAGTTCTACAATAATAGAAAAATTATATAAATGATAGTGAATTTCTATATAATAGTAAATTTTTATATTTTAGCCGGGATTATATTACAAAAAAATATATATTAATGGCATAATAGCAAAGTTTGTTTTGGTCTGCCCTCCAGATATTTGAGAGAGCAAATTTATAATTGTTTTGACACAGTAAGATTAAAATTTATAGGATAACTTTTATTATGGGCGATCAATATAATTTGGAAAAAAATGTGCAACCTGCTATTCGCCGAATTCTAGATGCAAATTTAGATAGGGCTCGGGAAGGACTAAGAATTATTGAAGAATGGTGTCGCTTTGGGCTTAATAGTATAGATTTGGCCCATGAGTGTAAAAAATTACGTCAAGAGATAGGTGGTTGGCATGCTACAGAACTGAGAATGTCCCGCAACACCCCTAATGACCCAGGCACACAGTTGACTCATCCACAAGAAGAACACCGCTCAGATATTGAACAACTACTACAAGTTAACTTTTGTCGTTTAGAAGAAGCACTCAGAGTCTTAGAAGAATATGGAAAAATTTATAATTCTCAGATGGCTTTGGCTTGTAAACAAATACGTTACCGAGTTTACACTATCGAAAGTGGTATTCTCGCCTATAAAAGAAATCAACAACTGCAAGACTCCTACTTATACCTTGTTACTTCTCCTGAAGAAAAGTTAGTTGATATAGTAGAGGCTGCTCTTCAAGGGGGGTTAACTCTTGTCCAATATCGAAATAAGACGGCAGATGACATAACAAGATTGACAGAAGCCAAAAAACTTTGTGAGGTTTGTCGCCGTTATGGGGCTCTATTTATTGTTAATGACCGGGTAGACTTAGCGATCGCTGTTGATGCAGATGGGGTTCATCTTGGACAAAATGATATACCTCTTAACATTGCTAGGCAACTGCTTGGTCCCCAGAAACTTGTAGGTCGTTCTACTACAAACCAGGAAGAAATGGAGCGGGCAATTCAGGAAGAAGCAGATTATATTGGAGTCGGGCCAATATATGAAACTCCTACTAAAGTAGGTAAAAAAGCAGTTGGTCTAGAATATATCAGTTATGTTGTTAAGAATTGCCCTATTCCTTGGTTTGCTATTGGTGGAATTGATATGCAAAACTGTGATGAAGTTCTATCTGCTGGTGCTCTTCGTGTATCTGTAGTTAGGGCAATTATGCAGTCAGAGCAACCTACTTTGGTAACTCAATATTTTCTGTCTCAATTAAGTCGTTATCAAACATTACGTTCTCATAGTATATTGCCAGAAAAAGTTTAGGTTAGATCAGAATGTCAAATAAAATTACTCTTATAGTTAATGGAGAAACTCGTACTTGTTTACCTCGGACAGTCCTACCAAATTTTTTAGATGAGTTAGGATTCAACTCCCGTTTAGTGGCTGTAGAATATAATGGTGAAATTCTACATAAACAATTTTGGGATAAAACTGAGATGCAACCGGGGGATAAGTTGGAAATAGTTACTATTGTTGGAGGTGGCGTTGAAGTCAGTAATGATAGTCATTTGAGTTGAGATGGAGACATTTCTTTTTTGCTAGAACTAAGTTTCAGCAGAAAAAGAAAGGGTGTTCTATTTTTCTTTGAAATGACTATAAAAGTCAGGAGTAGGGTGCTGTTAGTGATGGCGTAACGCACCCAAACCCAGATTATTAAAAAGGATGTTTCTCAACTGTTTTATATTGATATGCTCCCGATGTTGGGCTTAGGGGAGAAGGGGGTGTTATTCTGCCAAGGAGCCCCGACCGCAGTTTTGAGGTGAGGTGATATCCTCCCCCTGTGTTGATAATAATCTAATTATAACGCCGTTTGCGATAACTTTTGTATTGAGCCAAAAGGTTTTTTTTATTATTAAGTTTGAGTTTGGTTAGGGATGGATGTTATCTATGACTGAGTGCAGTTTACCTAATGTTACTCTTATTTATATGTTAAGTCTTTATTCTTTGGTTAAGTCAATAGCTCTCTCCAAAAATACTAATTTGATCACTGTAGAAAAACGATTTGAGAACTTGTTCTGGAGAATTCTAATGCTCTCTTACAGCATATTTCAGGTTAATGAGGTACCTCTAAGCAGGCAAGGTGCGCGCACTACTGATTTTTATCTAAATACAGCTCGACATCATTTTCCTGAAATTAGCTGTCATTGAGATGCATATTATCTATTCAACACAAATATTGGTAAAAAATTCGACCCACCAGAGGCAAGGCTCAATAGGGCAAAAGGGAAAAAAGGCAAAGGGCTATTGAAGAGTCTTGGGGGGAACGATCACAACACGAAAACCAATAGAGTAGGAACTCTGGTATGATATATAGCTGCTGCGTGCCGCAGAGCGACATGAACTAGGAGCGGCCTGGCAGTATCCGCCACGAATAACTTTTCTGTCTTTGTCTCCATCAAAATTATCATTACACCATTCGTTTACATTCCCGTGCATGTCATATAAGCCAAAAGCATTAGGAGGAAAAATTCCTACATCTGTTGTCCGTTCTCGATATGCTCCTTGTGGTTCATTAGCATGAGTTTCCCTCCCGTTAAAGTTAGCTAACTCGGACGTTATGGTTTCTCCAAAATAAAAAGGTGTTGTTGTTCCTGCACGACAAGCATATTCCCATTCTTCTTTTGTTGGTAGCCTAAATTGCTCCCCTGTCTTCTTGCTCAGTCTTCGGCAAAACTCTTGTGCTTCAGACCAAGTTACTTTCTCTACTGGTAGTTTTTTTCCTTTCCAGTTTGAAGGAGATCCATCCAATTCTGTTCCAATTTTTTCAAGGTTGGCCACTGCGTCCCATTGTTCTTGGGTAATTTGATATTGGCTCATCCAAAATTCTTCTACTTTGACTAATTTTTGCCCGTATCCTTCTCCCATCATATATTCACCTTTTGGGATGGGCACTAAAGAGAGTTTTATTGATCCAGCAATTACAATTTCTCTGACAAATACACTAAATTGATTTCTGGCTATTTCTTTTCCTTGAGCATTTACTGTTACCGTTTCTAGTTGTTGAATTGGTAGTAGTTTTTCCGGTTTTTTGCTTATATTAATCATTAAATTTATATTGTACCACCATAATTCTTCTAGGCTAAGGAATAATCCTTGTAATGGTATTATGGTTTGAATTGGGTTGCTAGAAATGTTAAGCTTTTTGAGACTTTTCATAACTGTAAATGGTCTCAAATCTGTGATTTTGTTATTTTTCAAATCAAGCTCTATGAGTTTATTAAACTGTCGCCAATAGCTCTTGATATTACCTATTTGATTATTTCTCAAAATTAAGTTTTTTAAGTTACTAAGTTTTTTTAAACAATCAATACTTTGAATTTTATTATTAGCCACTGACAAGTATTCTAAAGCTGTCAATTGGCTAAGAGGTTGTAAATCAGTTATTTGATTATCGTCTAGTATCAATTTATTAAGATGCTGCAAATTCGCTTGTTTGACAAATTTTAAATCTGATAAATTATTATCAATTAAGGTAATTTCTCTTAACTCTTTAAACTGAGACAATAAAGTTAAAGGCTGATAGCTACAAATATAATTAAACACCTCTTTTCCAATAATTGTTAAATGTTGGAGCTTTTTATAATTATTAATAAATTCAAGTTTTGTAATACTATTTCTGCCAACAATTAAAGTAGTAATATTAGGAAATTGTTCAACCCCTTGTAAGTCTTCATTAGTCAGAGTACTGTTACTTAAATCTAAAATTTTTAAATCCAAAGCTCTTTTTTTATCTATATAATCTATGTCAACATAACTCCAATTGTTTTGAGCATAAATTAACTCTTCTAACTTCAGAGTTAAGAAGTCGATAGGTTCTTCTAAATCTAAAACCTCTAATGATTCATTAATTGACTCTAACTTTCGCCATTCTAAGTTATCCTCTATTATATTATTATCCTCAGCAGTTGAAGTTAGGTAATATTGTGCTAATTCCTGCTCAACTTCTGGATGATAAATTTGTGCTTTATTTTCTAAGCTAGTATAGTGAATCTTAAACACTTCTTGAATTTGGCTGTTACCTTTTTCGTTTTTGATATCTATAGCTATTACTTCCTTTTCTCCATTATTTTTATCCCTCAATACATCTCTTTGGAAGACATTAACCTTAATTATTAAAACCAACTTTGAACCAATTTTTTGCTTCTTAACTATGACTTGATTATCTTCATTAATCTGCAACTTTTTGAGCTCAGGATAAGCCAGGACAACTTCGGCAATTTCTCCTCTTTGGGAGCAATATTGGGGATTAAAAGGATACAATTCTAGCTGATAAAGATTATCTGATGAATTTTCATTACTCGATTTACTCAGTTCTAGCAATAATAAATGCTCAGTTTCTTGTGACTCAAACTTACTTGGCTTATTCCAGATTTGTCTTTGAATTGTTAATATTTACTTAAGATTATTTCCAGTAAAAAAGCAATTATTTTTAAAATACTATAGTAACATTAAATAAGTTGTCAACCAAACAGTAAACTGAAGATTTGAACGACTAAAATTTCCTGAATCATATCTCATAATTATAAAATTAAGCTATTTAGATATCATGCTCCAAATGCTCTCACCGTTGAAGAGTTTCTTAATAGTTATTTTCAAGATAATAATTTTGAAATTATCCTTTATTATAATCAACTAGAAGGCTACAGATTTGAGGGTAAAAAAAATGGTCTGACAAGCTATGAGAAGTTTTATCAAATTGTCAACTAAACCTAAAAGAATTTTCTTTTTTGTCCGACCTACAGGAATGGGAAAAACAGAGGTAGCCAAAGCCCTGACAGAGTTAGTTTTTGGTGATGAAAAAGCCTTCGCACGTTTCGATATGAGCGAATACAAAGAACAACATGCCGCAGAGAAACTAACTGGTTCGCCACCTGGTTTTGTTGGTTATGGTGAAGGAGGAAAACTCACTAACAGAGTCTTAGAAAATCCTTATTCTATTTTACTTTTTGATGAAATTGAAAAGTCTCATTCCACAGTTCTTGATAAGTTTTTGCAGATTTTAGAGGATGGTCGATTAACAGATGGTCAGGGTAAGACTGCTTATTTTAATCAGTCAATTATTATATTTACTAGTAATATTGGAGCTTCTAAGTTATTGCAAGAAAAAGCTAATTTACAAACTAAAGACTATACCGAAATTGAAAGTTTTTTTAAATATAAAGTCAGAGATTTTTTTCTAGAAAACAGCCGAGCATAAATTTTTAATCGCCTAGGAGAGAATATAGTTGTCTTTGATATTCTAAGGCTTGATCATATTGTCGTAATTTGTCATAAGTTTCTGAATTACTTTGATAAAGCTGCTTTTAATAAATATCAAATTAAATTGAAATTTAATAGGAATATTGATGACTTTTTAATAAAAGAAATGCAATCCTATGAAATTTTTTTTATGGGAGGAAGAAAAGTTAAAAATCTTTTAGAAATATATGTTAAACGTCCCTTTAATTATTGGTTATTTGCAAGATTATCTGAGATTCCAAGTTTAGAAAACAGTGAGTTATAATTGTCTATTGAACGTCAAAAATTAATTGTCAAGGTTAATAAATAAAATCAGAAATGCAGGAGAGTAATTAGGTAAGCATTCCGCTATTCAATGCTTACCTTTATTCTTTTTCTGAAAAGTTGCGCCACAATATGTATAAGAGTACAAATTACCAAGTATATGGTTGACTTTTTATGATGAATATGGTAATTAAAAAAAATCCCCAAACTCTCTATCTAAAACAACTACCATGACAAAACTAGATTACGACTTAGTTATTGTTGGTGGGGGCATTGCTGGGACTGCTCTAGCTTGCGCTCTGAAAAATTCTGGTTTAAAAGTGGCATTAGTTGAGACTAAACTTAAATGTGTAGCTGCCAGAAAAAAACTTGCTTATAACCTTTCCTTAATTTCAGGCAGAATATTGGATGGCATTGGAGTTTGGCAAAAAATTTTGCCCAAAATTACTACATATAGGCAAATAAGTCTTTCTGATGGTAACTATCCCCATACTGTTCAATTTTATCCTAATTATTTAGCTATTAGTGGTGAGAAACAAACCTCAAAAGAGGGGCTAGGTTATGTGGGAGAACATCAAGTTATGCTGACGGTAATGCAAGAGTTTTTGGCGGACTTTGAGCAATTTACTTAGTTATGTCCGGCAGAAGTTTTGCGGGTAAATTATCAATCTAATTTTCTATAATTCCTATCGATATTTGATAACAGGGCAGGACTTACACAAAGGCTCTAATTTTAGTAAAAATATTAGTAAAAATGTCTGAATAAATTACCAGAAATACATCATATATAGTAATACTGCGTAAGTTCTGTAAAGTATGGGTGGTGGTGTATTGTAATTATTTTTGTTGGGAGAACAGTGAGAGCATTTTGTTTCTATCTAGACATTATGGGAGTAGGACTACCAAATAATGTAGGTTTGAATGTTTAATGGCTTAACTCTCTTTGATCACTTTGCGAGGTCTCAATGGCTGAGAGCATTTCAGAGACTTAATTTCTATTTTTGGCCATAATTTTTAGTTACTGGCGCGAAAATCATGTTTATTGTAGGAGTCATTATTATTTTAATTGTTCTCTATACGCAACCTAAATACGCAACCTAAACATTGTGAGTTAAACTCTCTGCAATTTCACTTCACTAATCAAGGTTACTGGGGTATCTTATAAGTATTATTATTGTTTTTACAGATGAATATCAAAGATTATAAGCTATAAAAACAATAGATATATTATTGACATTTTTAAAATCATTAAATACAATATAGTTATAGATTAAAATAGAGGACGTAGTTATGTTTTTGAACCCTAGTATTCATCAACAAATCCACGATTTAGAATTGGCTATGGAACAGTTAGAATTACAGAAAGAAGCCATTGCATTTGCTAAGAAAATTGATAATGAAGTAGGTAAGATAACTGAGCGTTTAGAAGAGATATTTAAGCAGTTTCCTGACTATAAAAATATAGTTTCAAAGAGGTTAAGGTTTGGTGAAGTAATTATAGATGAGGATTTAAGTATTGAGGATATCAATGACGTTGATGCAGAATTTTACAGTAGTGAGGTTATTGAAGTAAAAGAGATAGAAAAAACTATAGAGACATCTGCAACAGATACATTACAACTAGGTGATTTGGTTGAAAATAATTCAAATGGAGAGAGACTTTATGTGTTGAGTTTAGATTGTAATCATAAGAAAAGAAATCCTTATTATATAGTCTGCGATGAGAATAGGATATTCAAGATAAAAGAAAAAAATGTATTATTCTTGGCTCAATCTAATGATGAAAAAATAGCCTATGTTTATAGTTGCGTAAAAAATCTACTCTTAAAAGCAACAGATAACTACAACTTAAGTCTTGTTTTAAATAATTTGACTGATGAGATTCAAACATCTGTATGGAAAACACTTACTATAGAGGAAAAAAATCACATTGAGTGCGTTCGCGCTTGTCCTAAACTACTTCCTGGAACTTCACTCAGAGAGGTGGGGGTATTAGGAAGTAAAGTTTTATATGTTGGTCATAATGAAAATAAGAAGAAAGAAGCTTATTACATTGGCTATTATCTGAATGGAGAGCATGTAGCAAAAGATAAGAGAGTTGTATTAATAGATGGAGATTTTAAGCCTACTGTTTGTGATCAGAAATATATTAAACCGTTGATGAAGCCTCAACCTGATGAGTTTGATAAAGTACATCAGGAAATGTTGATAGAATTAAAGTCATGGATGGAACCGTCGATATATGGTTTCAAGCCTTTAGTTGAATCTGATGATATTGTTAATGATAAGCATAACCAGAGGTCTCCTATATTATTAAAGTCCTTGGAAATTAGGATGAAAAAATGGCTAAAATTTCTTGGGTAGTCTTGTAGACGTATTGATATTTATAAGTCAGCTCCTTTCACTGTCAGGACTATAACTACAAAAATCACCACTACCTGCATTTTAAAACTTTTGAGCAGGTCATTTATCAGTTTTATTATACTATTATATCAGAGCATAATATAGTTGAATTTTTTTCAGAGACCAAAAATCAAAAAATCAGTGAAGCAATTGTTTGGTTAAAAAAATTACTTCACTGCTAAATACCACCTTAAATAAAGAGTGTCTCTTGATTTTAACTAACTTGATGAATGAGTGACCAAGCTCGTAAAACTTCTGCAACACTCCACGCTTGAGCAATACAACCACGAGGTGTTGTTGGTTCATTACCGTCAAAAATTTCGCTAATACTACCAATACCATGCACCATCAAATGTTTTTCCATTGGTTTCAATAACTCTTTAGCTTTTACTGGATCTTTATAAATTCGTAAATGGGCTATAACATAACTACCGATCAACCAACCCCAAACAGTCCCTTGGTGATAGGCCCTATCACGTTTCTCCATATCTCCTCCATAAATACCCTTATACTCTGGATCATCACTACTAAGACTGCGTAACCCATAGGGAGTTAATAACTTCTGAGTGCATATCTCCATCACTTGTTTTTCTTGTTCTACTGTCAGAAGGGGAGTATAACTATATTTTTGACTTATTGGTGGTAGTGATAAAGCAAATATTTGATTAGGTCGCAAAGAAGCATCATTACCACTAGGTGTATCTATGACGTCGTAACAATAACCACTTTTATTATTCCAGAAACGGGGAAAACCTTTATCTTTGATCAACCTTATTAATTGTTTGTACTTAAGCTCTCTCTTCTTTAACTTTTCGGCAAACCTATACATGATTTGCAAAGCATTATACCACAAAGCACTGATTTCAATTGGTTTCCCAATACGCGCTGTTACTGGCGAGTTATCAACTTTGGCATCCATCCAAGTAATTTGACTACCTGGTTCACCAGCAAAGATTAAACCATCATCAGTATCTAACTTAACGTTGTAACGAGTACCTTTAGAATAGTAGTCAATAATTTCTTCTAGTACTGGAAATAATTGTGCTAATAATTTGTCATCTTCGGTGGCTTCATAATACGCACGAATGGCTTCAAAATACCATAGTGTTGTATCTACAGTATTATAAGTTGGTGTTCCACCACTTTCTGGGAAGTTGTTAGGTAACATTCCCTCTTTGACATATTTGGCAAAGGTTTGAAGAATGGAACGTGCTACATCAAATTGCTTTGTACAGATGGTTAAACCTGGTAAGCTAATCATTGTATCTCGCCCCCAGTCTTGAAACCAATGATAACCTGCAATGATGGTTTTCCCTTCTGTATGTTCAGGAGATTTGCGATCAACTATAAATTGGTTCGCTGCTAATACTAACTGCTTGATCCATTCTGGTGTTCCTTTGTCATTAGCAGAGGATATCGATGCAGAGGATATCGATTTTTTCTGGGTTGATATTTTTGATGGACTTGATAGTGGATCAATTGTTTTTTTTTGTTGTACTTGGGATATTTGAGGGTTAGCAAATTTTTGTATGATCTTTTGTTCGTAAGCCAGACGAGATGCTAAAGCTTCTTCACCATTAGTAGTAGGATTTTCTTTTGTGCTAGCAACTATAGTTAGAGATTTTCCTACTTCTAATTGAGCATTGAGGGTGATAGCGTTTAGGTGGTCTTCTATTTCCTCTAGCCCCCGATATTTTTCTATTGCTAGGTTAAACCCGTAATACCAATTGTTAGCATGTGTACATACTAAGGTTTTTTCGTCTATTTGAGGATGTGTCAGTAGATATAGGGGTGTAGCTTCAGGAAAAGGTTGTACACATACCCCTTTGTTAGCTTTCTTGATGTTGATATACCAGTCATTTGCATTATTTGCATAGGTATGATCATGATGCTCTCTATGGTTAATTAATGCTTTTATAACTAAATTTAATGGTTCGCTACCACTGCGTAGGTTATAATGAATGTAAGTTGTATTTTCTCCTTGCTCCATCCAGATTCGTTTTTCTAATACTATGTCCGCAAATTTAAATTTCCATACTGCTATTGTTCCTTCTAGATAAAATTTTTCGACTTTTTTGTAACCTTCTGGATTTATTGATCCGTTTGCCCAACGGTTACAATATAGTGGGAAGTTTTGATTTTTATATTTAGCCGTTTCGTCTAATTTTGTTAGTAGTAGTGTACGTCCTAATGGGGGCTGGAGAGCTGCTATTAGTAGTCCGTGATAACGACGAGTTAGGAGTTGGGCTATGGTACTGGAAGCGTAACCTCCTATTCCGTTTGTGACTAACCATTCTTGTGACTCAGCTATGTTGAGATTACTACAATTTTCTCGTTCAAAACTTATAACCATAAAAATATTACTTACTTACAATACATTTACATATAGTTGTTCCAGAGTTTTTTTTGACATCTTCCCCGGCTGTTAGACGCACTTAAACAACTGAGCTATACCTCCGATCCGGGTTGATATTGCGCAGGCTGCTGCACCCAGCACCTACCCCGAGCAGAGGTGAGTTACACTTGCCTCCACCTCTGTTTTTTATCTCCGAATACCGCTTTGTGATTAATCAATAAACTCAATTATAACATAATGTTTTTGAAAAAACAACTAATTGTATATAAAAAAAACAATTGGGTGATTTTTTTTACTCTATTTTTCTCTAATATATCTAGGTTTTTTTCTTTCTGATTATTTCTATCTCTTAGCTGCGAGTATTTTTTTTTGCACTTTTATTGTTACACTCTAAGGCTCTTATATTAAGTTAAATTATACTGATCATAATATTATCTATTACAATTTTTTTGGGAATGCAGTTCTTTTTTTTTTGAGCTTCACAATATCAAGATTCTACTTCTTTGATGTTGTTTTTGCTCAGGGATATGAAATTACTTTTTCTTTTTATCAATGAGACTTTTGAATGAGACTTTTGTTAGTTGAATAAAAAGTCATGTGTATAGACAGACTTCCCTCATTAACATCTTTATGTTATCAGATTTTTTTGTGATTGCCAAGTGTTTCTTCTTTTTTTGGTGCTTCATACAATGAGAAATAGATTGGGGTTTTCTTAGTGAATAGCTCCATCAGTTCAATGAGACTTTTGTTTATTGAATAAAAAGTCATATAAAGAAGCAAAGCTATTTTTATAGTAATTAAATCATCAGAAGTTAAATTTTTAAAATCCAAGTTTTTTTGAGCTTCAGGATAGAGCTTAAGAAAATAAAAAAACTCCTGGTCAATGACTAGATGTAGATGTGAATTTTGAGGTTTGCGATCGCTGAATATTGATAGTTTAGTTTCTCAGAGTAGGTTGATGTGCTTTAGGTAAGAAAAAAAAAGAGATTGAAGTTCCCTTGGTCGATGGTTCCATAAGTTCAATGGGATTTTAGGTGAATTGAATAAAAAGTCATATATAGGGGTAAGTTAATCCTTATAATAATTATATCATCAGAAGTTGAATTTTTTAAAATCCTACCCTTTAAAATTTTCTTTTGGGTGCTTAAGAAGATGAAAAAAAGCTAGTCAATGACTAAGGCGGAATGTTGATGGCTTAGTTTTCTCAGAGCAGGTTGGTATGCTTCAGAGAATGAAAAAAAAAAGATTGAAGTTCCTTTGGTCGATGCTTCTATCAGTTCAACGGGACTTTATGTTAGTTGAATAAAAAGTCATATATATAGTCAAGTAGACCCCTATAATAATTATATCATCAGAAGTTGAATTTTTCAAATCCTACCGATTGAAGTTTTTGTTTTGGTGCTTAAGAAAATGAAAAGCCTATTCCATGACTAGATGTGAATTTTGAGGTGTGCGATCGCTGAATATTGATGGTTTTGTATTTTATCATCAGCCTTTTGAGCTTATTGAGTTATCAGTTATATTATGTGTGCTTAAATAGTTACAAATAACGAGTATAGCCAGGAGTTAAAAGTTAGGAGTCGAGAGTTAGGTAGGTGGAGGTATGGGAGGAAAGAGGAGAAAAAGTAAAGTATAAAAATTTTTTTTGAAAACTAATTAAGTAGATATAATATTAATTATTTATTTGAAAAAAATTTGAAAAAAATAAGAGAATGAAACGAATTATTTTTACCTGTCTAATAGGAATAATAACCCTAACTACAACTCCCCTAATATTGTTACTATTACCACAAGGTAGTTATGCTCAAACTTGAAATTCTCAGGCAGAAAAATTAGATAAACTACTAAAAACAGCACTGTAACAAATAGGGCAATACCAATATCAGAAGTCTATAGAAAGGTTTCAACAAGTTTTAGTTATTCCCATGAAAATTCTAGAGGGAGAAAAGGAGGCGATGGCTGACTTTGGTATTGGTTATGTTTCCGACAAAATAGGTCAACCCCAAAAGACATTAAAATATTATGAAAAAGGTTTACCCATTTTGCCAGAAGTGGGCGATCGCTCAGAAAAAGCTACTACTTTGAATAATATTGTCGTAATTTACGGAGATAGTAACCAAGCAGAAAAAAACTATAAACAACTAGAAAAAGTCATTTGGGAGGCTAATTTCTTCTTCTAGCTGATAGCTGATAACTGACAGCTAAATGTTGACAAATCATGAATTAATATATTTTATCTGTGAGGGATAATCTTGTCAATAATGGAACAACCCACTTGGGAAAAGGAGAATTATGAATGTCTTGTTTATCAAAGAGAATTAGTAATAACCAGAAAAAATTAAAGAATGATAAAACCAAAGATATGATTGATAAAATGTTGCTAGAAAAAATTAGCTATTGTAGAAAGGTTTGTAGACGTCAATAATAGATATACCAAGATTTGTAGATTAGTATAGATAGGTTGTCGGCTAGAATTTATAAATTTTCCCGGATAATAAGTATAACAGAAAGGAGGCTTACTATAGTGGGTATGTCTATATTTAATGATTTTAGTAGACTAGCACTGAGGAAAGTTCATCTCCAGAAACTTAACTTTATTATCCTATTTGAATTTCTTAATATTACGGGAGCAGAACTACTAAAATTTGTCAAATATCCCAGAAGTACCTTTTTTAATTAGTTTTTATCGTTTGAAATTTCCTATTGCTATTTTACAGATAATTAAACCTATCTGCTTATTTGTAAATTTGTAACATTATTTTTTTACTTTTGGTGTTATGTCTACTTTGAAGTATTATAAGAAACTAGATCTATAAGAGATATATCTTATAAAATTTGTGAATAGTAATGCTATATTTGGTTGTCATCTCCCCCGGACCCCCGAGCCTCTATTCCCTAATATCACAAAAATATATAGTAAACTTTTTGATATTTGGTATGAGTATGGTAAGGCATCTATACTTTCCCCGGAATAATATACTTTATTGATACCCATACTATGGGATTAATATTACCAGGGATATTTGTAAGATTAGGAGATGAAGTCTGCCCTTAATTATCAAACAGAAAAAAAGTTGTTAAATTCAAAAGGTTGTACAAAAAATAGGTCAGCAAATTTATGCTCAAAACTAATTGGTCATAGTTAATATTTTCATGAATAAAAAAGTTGATAAACCTGGTTTTCTTAACTAATTTGATAGTTGATACTTGATTGGCAATGACAAATTTTAAATAGGCATAAATATTATATCAATTATAAAAATTTGGGAATTATAAGGATGATCAATAATTTATAATAATACCAATTTTTAAGTCAAAAATATCACCATATCATAATTTTAATTAAGAGGTATAGAAATGGGATCAGCAGGATCAATAACAAATACTCAAATAGTTACAAGGAGAATAAATGGTGTTCTCATACGAGGTGTCATTGATGATAATGGTGAGTTTATATCATTACAACCAATACCAACACCGGAACCAACACCGGAACCAACACTAGCGCCAACACCAGCACCAACACCAGCACCAACACTAGCGCCAACACCAGCACCAACACCAGCACCAACACCAGCACCAACACTAGCGCCAATACCAGCACCAATACCAGCACCAACAATAGCACCAACACCACCTGTTGTTACACCAGCACCAACACCAGCACCAACACCAGCACCAATACCAACAACACCAGATGGTAGAGAGATAATTCAAATAGGTGATATGTTCGGTGTGTTTGATGAAAATAACAATTTTGTCATACTAAATATAGTAGAAGCAACAGAAACAGAGGCACCAACACCGGAACCAACAACGGAACCAACACCAGCACCAATACCAACAACACCAGATGGTAGAGAGATAATTCAAATAGGTGATATGTTCGGTGTATTTGATGAGAATAACGACTTGGTCATAGTAAATTTAGTAGAGGAAACAGACGGAGCACCAGCACCAACACCACCTGTTGTTACACCAGCACCAGCACCAACACCACCTGTTGTTACACCAGCACCAGCACCAGCACCAACACCACCTGTTGTTATACCAGCACCAGCACCAACACCACCTGTTGTTACACCAGCACCAACACCCACAGCACCGGGAGGAGGTATTTTGCTTCCAGGGGGAGAAGTAGGGGGCACTGAGGAAGAGGAACTAGTATTTGGCAGTGCTTTCACCGATACATTTTTCGGACTTGGTGGCAATGATACTGTATTTGGGCAAGGAGAAAGTGACTCTATACTTGGCCAAGGAGGTAACGACCAAATTAATGGTAACCGGGGAAATGATACGGTTAGTGGTGGTGTAGGAAATGATAGTATACGGGGTGGAAGAGATGCTGACTCGCTTCTCGGTGATGCTGGAAATGATATAGTTTTAGGTGATCGTGATTTAGATACAATACGAGGGGGAGAAGGTAGAGATACTATTTATGGTGGTAAGGAAAACGATGATGTAGCAGGAGGAGAAGACAACGATTTTGTTTCAGGAGATGTTGGTGATGATATTGTAGTCGGTGATGGGGGGAATGATACTCTTCTAGGTCAGAGTGGCTTTGATACAATTTCTGGGGGTTTAGGTTTTGATATCATTAGTGGTGGTCAAGATGCTGATAGTATTTCAGGAAATGAAGATAATGACTCTCTGTCAGGAAACCAAGGTAATGATACTATTGATGGTGGTACAGGGGATGACTCTTTATCTGGAGGTAAAGATAATGATTTGTTATTAGGAGGTGAAGGTAGGGATACTATCAATGGGGAGCGACAAAATGATACTGTTGATGGTATGGAAGAAAATGATTTCCTCTCAGGGGGTAAGGGAAATGATTCTGTTGATGGAGGTCAGGGTGACGATCTATTGATAGGTGGTAGAGGTGATGATACTTTGACTGGAGGTGAGGGTCAAGATAGTTTTGTAATTATAGATTTTGAGGAATCTGATAATTTATATACTGTTACTGACTTTAATACGGCAGAAGACCTTATTAGTTTGGAAGGTGGTCTAAGGTTTGAAGACTTAGCAATATCTGATGATGGTGGTGACACTGTTATTCGAAATGCCAACGATGATATTTTAGCTATTTTAACTGGAGTTGATAGTACAACTCTTAATTCAAGGAACTTTTTTCCTACTCCAAGAGATATAGAACCAGAGCCGGAACCAGACCCAGCACCGGAACCAGAGCCGGAACCAGACCCAGCACCGGAACCAGAGCCGGAACCAGACCCGGAACCAACACCAGAACCAGACCCGGAACCAACACCAGACCCAACACCAGACCCGGAACCAACACCAGAC
>JAGGDU010000149.1:80326-87836 GCA_018457135.1 Trichodesmium erythraeum GBRTRLIN201
CCGGAACCAACACCAGACCCAACACCAGACCCGGAACCAACACCAGACCCAACACCAGACCCAGAACCAGAACCAATACCTCCAGATCCAGGTGATATAACGCCACCCGATCTGAATGAACCTCCCACTGACATTCTGTTAGATCGGAACAGTGTGCCAGAAAATAGTGAAGCAGGTACAGTTATTGGTACATTTACTACAGAAGATTTAGATGTGGATGATTCTCATGAATATAGATTAATTGATAATGCTGACGGACGGTTTGCTCTTGATCAGAAGAATAATCAGCTGGTTGTAGGGGAGGGAGCAAATCTTGACTTTGAAAAACAAGAAAGCTTTGATATTCGAGTTAGAACTTTTGACAGTGCGGCAGAAATTTTCACGAAGTCATTTACTATTAGTTTGACCAATGTCAACGACCCACCAGAAATTATAGTTGCGGAGGAACAACAACCTGTTAACGAAGGTGAACAGCTAGAAATTGTTGGTATTGAGGTTACTGACCCTGATGTGGGAGAGGAAGAAGTCGAAGTGACTCTAGAAACTACTAATTCCACAACTAGTCAGAGTAACTTAACCCTTGACTCTAATTCTAGTATCACTTTTACAACTGGTGATGGGGAAGCAGATAGTCGGATGGTATTTAAAGGAACTTTAGAAAATATCAATGAATCTATTAAGACCCTCACTTATACTGGAAAAAAATCTGGTAGTGATTTTATTAGTATCACTGTCAATGACGAAGGAAATACAGGGGAAGGGGATGCTCAAACTGATACTGCATTAATTGATATTAGTATCAATGATTTTCCTGTGGTGGAAACAAATAGGGAGTTGGTAGTAAAGAGAGGGGAAACGACAATAATAGAGAATACTTTCCTAGAAACAACTGATAATAGTAAAACTTCCTTAATATATAAGGTGACAGAGTTGCCAAGTCGTGGTAAACTGCTATTTAATGGAGGGACTTTCACCAGTTTTACTCAGGATGATATAGATGATGGTTTCTTAAGTTATAAACATACTCAAAAAAATACAAAAAATGATTCCTTTAGTTTTAGTGTGTCCGATCAAGTGGGAGCAGAAACAACAGATACATTCAATATTCGAGTCAACGTAGCACCAAATCTGACTACCAATAATTTAACTGCTATTGAAAGGACTGAGGTAGAAATTACTAACGAAAATCTACTGGCAGAAGATCCTGATACTGATACAGATGCAGCAACTCTAATTTATGAACTGACTGAAGTACCAAATGCGGGAATCTTAAAACTAGATAACGATACTCTAGAACTAGCAAATACTTTCACTCAAAAAGATATTAACCGAGGAAATCTCACTTACGAAGGTGAAGAAGTTGGTATAGATACATTTAGTTATGTGGTTACAGACCAAGACGGCGGTACTACCAGTGGGTTCTTAAATATTGATGTTGAAGCTGCCAATACTGCTCCAGAAGCAAAAGATGATGAATTTGAAACAAATGAAGATACAGTAAAAACTATTGATAAATCTGAGTTATTAGCAAATGATGAAGATCTTGAGGGAGGTGAACTTACAATTCCTGAGTTTGCTGACAATACTACTAATGGTAGATTAGAAGAAACAGCAGATCAATTCATTTATACCCCTAATCAGAATTTCAGTGGTTCAGAAAGTTTCACTTATACTGTTGAAGATAACAAAGGGTTAACAGATACAGGGAAGGTAATTATTAATATTATTCCTGTGGCTGATACTCCTAACCTAGAGATATCTACACCTACTGTATCGGGAACAGATCAAGAAGAATTACCACTAGATATAGCTGCTAGCTTAGGAGATACGAGCGGTTCCGAAACTCTATCCATTACTATTTCAGGAGTGCCAGATGGAGTAAGTCTTTCAGCGGGAACAGAGCAAGGTGGTGGTACTTGGGAATTGACTCTGGAAGAATTAGATAATTTAACCATTTTACCTCCTAAAGGCCAAGAGACAGGAACGACATTGCGTTTTGATTTAATAGTGACAGCGACAGCGACTGAAACTGAAACGGCAAATAATAATACCAATGCTCAAACAGGTACTATATCTGTGGAAGTAGAAGCATTAAACA
Source organism: Trichodesmium erythraeum GBRTRLIN201 (assembly GCA_018457135.1). Lineage (GTDB taxonomy): Bacteria > Cyanobacteriota > Cyanobacteriia > Cyanobacteriales > Microcoleaceae > Trichodesmium > Trichodesmium erythraeum. The sequence continues at coordinate 82,425 of JAGGDU010000149.1, forward strand.
ATGCACCAGTGCTAACAGACTCAGGAGATATAACCCTAAATACTATTAATGAAAATCAGTTTAATAATGCAGGTACTCGCATTGCCAAAATTATTGATGGTGCAGTCACTGATGATGATGGTGGAGCGAGCAAGGGAATAGCTATTACTGAAATTGATAATAGCAAAGGTATATGGGAATATTCAGTTGATGATGGGGACAACTGGGTAGAGGTTAGTAATAGTAGTACTACTTTACTAACAGCTACAGATAGCGATCGCCTACGTTTTGTTCCTGAAACCGACTTTTTTGGCAAGAAGAGCATTAAATTCCGTGGTTGGGATACGACGGATGGTAGCAGTAACACAACTCAGTTAACAGAAGTTTTGGCCACAGGTGATACAAATGCTTTTAGTGAAAATATTGGTTCTGCTAACATCTTAGTTAACGACATCCCTGAAATTAGTAGGAATAAGGAACTAGTTATCAACTTTGGAGAAACAAAAATCATAGCTAAAAATTTATTACAAACAACTGACGGGGATAACGGTACAAATACCTTTACTTACACAATAACTCAGGAAGCAACAGCAGGAATATTGCAACTAGAGGATAACCCAACCCAGAGTTTCACTCAAGAAGATATTAATAGTGGTTTAGTTATCTATGAGCAGAAGGCTAGTAATACAAAGGATGATTCGTTTAGTTTCAGAGTTATTGATGTTGATGGGGGTAGAGTTAAAGACACTTTTAATATTCGAGTGAATGATCCTCCTGTTGGGACAACCACAGATCTAAATGTTACTATTGGTGAAACTAAGGTTATAGCTCAAGAAAATCTCCTATTTATCGACCCTGATGTGGAAGATGCTCAACCTGCTTCCCTAGAATATACTCTGACTGAACTGCCGAGTTTAGGGCAACTGCAGCAGGGAGAGGAAATTTTAACAATAGACAGCACATTCACTCAGGAAAATCTGGATAATGGAGAAATCAGCTATGCAACTACTACTGAGAGTATTGGCACTGATAGCTTGAAATTTCTAGTGACAGACCAAGACGGAGGAATTACCAATGAGTTGTTAAATATCAATGTCATCCAGGGGAACCGAGCCCCTCGAGTAGAAGAGGATAAATTGGTCACCTTGGAGGAAGATACTACTAAGACCTTGGATATTCTAGAGCCCATTGACCCTGATGGTGATCTTTTTACTATAACTGTTGACAGTATTCCTGATCCTGAAATAGGGCAAGTAGTATTGAACAATAATACTAATACTGCCCTAACTATTGGCCAACAGTTAAGGACTGGTGAACTAACATCATTAACGTTTATTCCTGTTGAAAATGCTAATGGAAATGCAGGAACTTTCAGCTATATAGTTGATGATGGCAATGATGAAAATAATTCTGCTACTCAAGTTATTAGTATTGATGTCACTTCTATCAATGACCCGCCCATTGCTGTTAATGATGGAGTAGTATCAGTATTTACTAGCTTGGACAATTCACTAACAATTAATATCTATGCCAATGATAGTGATGGACCAGAACCCCTATCAATTATTGGTCTCAGTAACGATGATGATGTTCTGGGTATTTCAGCAATTGTGGAGGGTTCTCAAGTTCAATACACGTCATTAGAAACCAGGGGAACAGGTGTGGATACCTTAGAATACACTGTAACTGATGGTATTGATCAAGTCACTGCCAATGCTATAGTGAATGTTCTCAATGTTACTGATGAGGCTGACTCTTTGCCGGGTGGTGAATTTAATGATAATTTTGATGGTGATCAAGGGGATGATACTCTTGAAGGTTTAGGAGGTAACGACACCTTGACTGGAAATGATGATAATGACAGCTTAGTAGGTGGTGAGGGTGATGACTCTATAGATGGCGGTGAAGGTGATGATACCTTATTTGGCGGTCTCGGAGCAGATATTCTGTCTGATGATAATGGGGACAATACCTTTGTTTATACCAGGGCTGATGATGGCAGTGAGGCTAAGTTTAATGCGGCTAATGCTACTTCTATTAGTACTGCTATTGATAATGGTTTGTTTGATCGCATTACTGGTTTTGATGGCTTAGGTGAAATTGGTGGGGATACTCTTGCATTCTCTAGTGAAATTATTTCATCTCTAGATAATATTGCCACTAACGTACAAACTACGGATATTTCTGAAAATGTTTTAAATTCTGGAACTCCTGGTTTATTTGCGTATGAAGTAGAAGATAAAACTTATTTAATTTATGATGCTAATGGGGATAATACGGTTGGTGATGATTCCCAAATTCTAGCAGAATTAGAGGATGTAAGTGGAATTACTGTTGTGGATGTAAATGATGATTTTACTATTATCTAATATTATTAGCCTCAAATATATTTAAGAGGGCTAAAGGGCAATAACTAATACTGTTTTACGAAAGTTAAAAGTCAACCCTCCTTTATCTCCTAAGGGGGGAAGTGATGGGTTTATGCATTAAGATTTTAATAATTCAAAACTTTGAGGCCCTCAGTTATTTCAAAACTTTGAGGCCCTCAGTCATTTTAGGAAATTATTTGATATTTAAAGTTGGAGACTATTTGTAAAATCTTTAAAGTAAATTAGTATTAAGATGTTAAACATAATTGTTTGACCGAAAAATTGGGTTTAAAGCCTCACCCATAACCACAAAGGGGTGACTTTATATTTGTTTATTTTTAATAAATATGTTATAATTATATCTATTATAATTGCAAGTAAGCAGTCAGAGACAAAAAGAGAGCAAAAATGGATGTGGAAGCAAGGACAAGCTACTCCAACCCACCCCCATCCCCTCCCAGTAAGAAAGCAAGAGAGGTGTGGCAGACCAGGAGCCAGGAGCTTGGCGCCAGCAAAATGTCAACCCGTATCAGAGTTTTGGCTCGGTAGAATTTACCTCGTGTCTAAAATTGGGCAGGATCTTAACAAGCTTAATTAGGGCTTCCTCAAAAGGTTTTTTTAAGGAGTGGGAGCTCCCAGGAGGGGAAGTAGGTCGCAAGGTTGTATGCCACCTCCCTATAAAGTAGGAATTTGTAGAGGACGTAGTCGGATATTTTTGTCCCTTGGTTTTTCTGCTATGGTCAGCCCAAAATGCTAACTTATGTGAGCTTTATGGACAGAAAATCAGGTATTTTTTTGACCTACTAGACCCTAAAAAAGCTTTAGTCTTTATTTGTCAATGCTTTGATATTAATCAGCAAATCCTAACTTAACCATTTCTCAAAAACTTTTCTACTTGGCTATTCATCAGGGGACTCACTTGATACTCTGACCGTGGAGAGGTACTGAGGTTCTATTGCTTTGTCCGTACTAAAATAAAAAGGTTATTTTGCCTATGTTAATTACTTCATAACTAAAGTATTACCTAATTCTTATAGTATTAATAGACAAAAAATAGTATTACTAAAGTTTTAGTTATGAGTATGAAATGATGAATGTAATATCAATTTCATGAACTTAAAACTTCACTTCTAAAAATAATGTATCAAGCTTTAAAGTTAAGATTTCAAGTGATGTTTAGCTTGACTTTAAGAATTTAGTATAATTAATTTATAAGGGTTTTAAAACAATATTATTTTTAATTTTTTGAGCAGAAAATTAATTTGATTATTTGATTATTTGATGAATTCAGCAATTATTTTAATTGAATAAAATCACCTATCTATTATCCAAGTTATGCGTTCAGGTATTGAATTTATTATCTAACGACAACATTGATTATTATTTCTATTCCGAAAACCAATAAAAATTTTTTCTACTCCTAAAATACAATCATTTTAACTACAAAAAATTTTACTTGATGATATCCTTTATTTCATAAAATTTGACTAGTTCTGGTAATTATGGTTGAATCAATACGAAAATAGAACATCATTTTTTTGATAAAATTTTCAAATAAGATTTGCTACTTTAGGGAAACTATAAATAATTATTATTAGTGATTTTTCATTTTCTTGTCTATATTTGAACAAGTTTTAGCTATTTCCATACCAATTTTTTTTAACATTTAACGTTTTTGTGACTTTAGCTATAAATATACCAAAGTTAATCTAAAATTTTCCGGTTGATAACCAATCTTATATGCTATAACTAAACAGTAAACTAAATTGAAAAGTCAAACAAATCATGGCTACAATTGTTGTTAATACTCTTGATGATGAAAATGATGGAAGTCTTGATCAAGGAACAGGCAACTCACTCCGAGAAGCTATTAATTTGTCTAATGCAGGAGATACAATCATTTTTGCTGACACTATTGCCGGAAAAACCATTAATTTGAGCAATAGTGAACTTATCATTAATAAAAACCTCACTATTGATGGGGATGAAAATAACCGAGTCACAATAAATGCACAAGGTAACTCTCGTGTATTTAATATAAATGATAACAATAGCACACAGCAGCAAGTTACCATTGATGGAGTTGTAATCACAGGTGGAAAAGCTTCTGGTAGTGGGCCAAATGAAAGTGATGGGGGTGGTATATTTACTAATGAAGCACTCACGCTCAGTAACAGTGTAGTTACAGGTAACACAGCATCAGGTGGAAATGCTGATGGTGGTGGTATATATATAAATTCCATAGCTAGCGCTGATATTATAAACACTACTATTAGCAATAATACAGCAACTGATGACGGTGGTGGTGTCGTTGGATTTGGCAATACAAATATTACTAACTCTACTATCAATAACAACGCAACACTTACTTCTACTGGCGATGGTGGTGGTGTCTATATAGTTCGCACTACAAATATTACTAATTCCACTATCAGTGGTAACACATCATCAGGTGAAGGTGGTGGTGTCTATGTTAAAGATCAGCGACTCTCCAACGCGACAATAACCAACAGTACAATTACTAATAACCAAGCACCTGAAGGTAAAGGTAGTGGTTTAGCTACTTTAGGAGTTCAAACAACAACTGTTACCTCTAGCATTATTGCTGGTAATGTTAACAGCGACGTTAACGAATTAACTAGTGGAAGTAACGCCATAGAAAGTGGTGGCAACAACTTAATTGGTACAGGAAACACTGCTGCTAAATTTAATGCTACAAGCGATATAACAGGAGTCACTAATCCTGGTCTAGATCCTCTTGCTGATAATGGGGGACCTACTCAAACCCATGCTTTACAAAATGTTAGTCGTGCTATTAATGCTGGCAGCAATCTTTCCAATCTGGATACTGACCAACGTGGTGCAGGTTTCTCCCGCGTTTTTAATGGTGTAGCCGATATTGGTGCTTTTGAGTTTGGCAACCCCATACCTACACCTGAACCTACACCTGCACCTACACCTGAGCCAACACCTGCACCTGAGCCAACACCTGAGCCAACACCTGAACCGACACCTGAACCGACACCTGAACCGACACCTGAACCGACACCTGAACCGACACCTG
>JAGGDU010000149.1:87936-119972 GCA_018457135.1 Trichodesmium erythraeum GBRTRLIN201
AACCTACACCTGAACCTACACCTGAACCGACACCTGAACCGACACCTGAACCGACACCTGAACCTAATTCTGGTAATGACACTCTTGACGGTAATGGTAGGAATAACTCTATCGATGGCGGGGACGGAGATGATTTCATAAATGGTAAAGGAGGCAACGACGAACTATTTGGTGAAAATGGTGCAGATACCCTCTTGGGTGACCTTGGCAACGACGAACTATTTGGTGGTAACGGTGGAGACAGCCTTGTCGGTGGTCCTGGTCGAGACCTTCTTGATGGTGGGACTGGTAACGACAGCTTAAATGGCTCATCTGGTCCAGATACTCTTGATGGTGGTGCCGGTGAAGATAACCTCGTCGGTGGTCCTGATGGAGACAGACTATTCGGTGGTCCTCGTAATGACACCCTAGATGGTGGGTTAGGTAGAGATAGTCTTATTGGTGGTAACGGCAACGACAGTCTGATGGGTGGTAATAGTATAGATACAATTGATGGTGGTATTGGTAATGACACTATTGACGGTGGCCGGGGTCCTGATGTTATAAGTGGGGAAGACAACGCTGACACTTTTGTATTGCGTTCTACCTATGGCAACGATCAGATTCTAGATTATGTAGATGGTACAGATAATTTCTTTTTAGATGGTCTGGCTTTCAAAGACTTGATAATAGAACGTGACCCAGATAACCGTAAGAATACTATTATACAGACTAAGGTAACTGGCTCGACAGAAATTTTAGCAACTTTGGTTGACTTTACAAGAACTGATAAGCTAACTGAGGCTGATTTTGAGTCTTCAACACCAACACCAACACCAACACCAACACCAACACCAACTTCAACACCAACACCAACACCAACACCAACACCAACAACTATTTCTCCTACTATTAATAATGACACTCTTGATGGTGATGATCAGAATAACGAGATCAAAGGTTTAGGAGGAAATGATTTAATAAGTGGTAAAGGAGGCAATGATCAACTATTTGGTGATGACGGTGCAGATACCCTTTTAGGTGATGATGGTAAAGATACTCTTAATGGGGGAGTAGGTAACGATAAGCTTGATGGTGGTAAAGATGATGATCGTTTAATAGGTGGTGCAGGAAATGGTGCAGATATCCTCTTAGGTGGTGATGGTAAAGATACTCTTATTGGTGGAGCGGGTAACGATAAGCTTGATGGTGGTAAAGATGATGATCATTTAATAGGTGGTACAGGTAATGATGTCTATACAATTAACTCCCGCAAAGATATTATTATCGAAAGAGCAAGACAAGGTAACGACCATGTCATGTCTTCAGTCACCTATAATCTCAGCAACAACTTAGAAAGACTGACTCTGCTCGGAAAAAACAATCTTACCGGAAGAGGTAATGATCGCGCTAACATTATTCGAGGAAACTCTGGAAATAATAACCTCGAAGGTAAAGGAGGCAACGACCAACTATTTGGTAATAACGGTGCAGATAACCTTTTGGGTGGTGATGGTAAAGATACTCTTATTGGTGGAGCAGGTAACGATAAACTTAATGGTGGTAAAGATGATGATCGTTTAATAGGTGGTACAGGTGATGATGTCTATACAATTGATTCCACGAAAGATATTATTATCGAAAGAGCAAACCAAGGTAACGATCATGTAAGATCTTTAGTTACCTATAATCTCAACAACAACTTAGAAAAACTGACTCTGCTCGGAAAAAACAATATTATAGGAAGAGGTAACGATCGCGCAAACGTTATTCGAGGAAACTCTGGAAATAATAAACTCGAAGGTAAAGGAGGCAACGACCAACTATTTGGTAATAACGGTGCAGATAACCTCTTGGGTGGTAATGGTAACGATGCTCTTAATGGTGGTGGAGGTTTAGACATTCTCAATGGTGGCTCTGGTCAAGACACCCTCATCGGTAGCTCTGGTCGAGATACCCTCATCGGTGGCTTGGATGCAGATAGCCTACTCGGTGGTAGCGATGTGGACACCCTCAATGGTGGTTCTGGTCGAGACACTCTTGACGGTGGCCGAAACCCTGATCGTCTAACTGGTGGAAGCGACGCTGACAGTTTCGTATTACGTTCTGGCGATGGCAATGATAGGATTCTAGATTATGTAGATGGTACAGATAACTTCTTGTTAGATAGTCTGACTTTTGAAGACTTGACAATAGAACTTGACTCAACTGGTAATAATACTGTCATAAAGACCTCGACAGAAACTTTGGCAACTTTGGTTGGCGTTACTGATATTACTGATCTAGATAATGGTGATTTTGTCATCGTCTAATTAGTATTAGGACTCTTTTTTCCAATCTCAGTTTATTCTTGAAGCGATCGCCTCTTTTAAATTAAAGGGGCGATCGTTTTTGTCAATATCCTCGGCACTATTTTGCCACATCAACTCCCCTGTAATATCGTCTTCAGGAAACGTACTTGCTTCTTTTCCTGTTCACAAAAAAACTCCAGTACGCCCCAAAGCCAAAAAATTCTGATTGAGGTATAACCTTTCCCTTAATTTGTTCTAGAGGTGCATAATATGTAGCAACTTTTGTTAGTTGATTATCATTTCGTTTGGCAAAAAAAATAAGTATAGTTAATTTTCCTCGCAGTACCAAAATCAATTGGCACTAAATCTAGATTTGCTTTGACTATAATATTAGTAGGTTTAATATCCCGGTGAATATAATTCTGGTTGTGCAAATAATCTAGAATTTCTAATAATTGTTTTAACCAATTTATTACTAACTCTTCACTAATAAAAATTTTCCCTGTTTTTGACATCCAAGTTATTAAATTATCTCTTGCTATTTTTTCTATAATTAAGAAGTGATAAATGTTAGTTTTAACATCCCAAATAAAATATCCATCTGATACTACTTTGGGAACTATAGGATGATTAAGTTGCTGCAAAATTTGGCTTCTTGCCAAAATAGACAGATCTGTTTTTCTTCACAAAAACTACCTATCACTTTAATCACTTTTTTTCTCGTACCTCTTTCTTCCACTTCCCATACTTCACCACAGCTACCCTCACCAATTTTTCTGGTTGCCCGATAGGGATTTTTTACAATTTAATTTTGTTGAATTATAGCTGCTATTCTTCACCGTCTGAAAAATCTACTTCTTGATAAATCTAATTGAAAGGAATTTCTATTTCAACAGTAGCTAAGTTTAAAACATTATTGTCTCTATTCTACTCGGTAAATAACCATTTATTTTCTTGTGGTTTTTTTTAGGTTGAATATTGTCTGGGTTGGTAGTGGTGGGCGATCGGCTTTTTGTCGCTTTTTTTGCTTTAGGATAGGGGCAAATTTTGCTACAGATATTAATGTCACCAAAAATTTGTGTATCAGAACCAAAATTGGAAATATGGGAAAATTCGATTCGTTCTAACTTAGATTTAATATTTGATTTTTTGGCGTTGGTGAATTAGGGTATGATTTGAGGATAAGGCGATCGCTGTGAGCATTTACAAGGAACTGGAACATCCAAAAATTTTAGATAATGAATGAGTAAGCGAATTGAATGCTTTAACATTTCATGATTACTTGGAATAGCAAAGAGTTTTTCTATGTAATCTAGCTTTGGGGTGCCTCAATCTCGTATTTTCTCCAACTACAATGGTCATATTAGGATAGGATAGTGCTATATATTTGTCAGTATTATGAGTCAAGCAAATTTAGCGACTCCCTTCTACCATTCCCACTCAAATTTCCCAAATATGGAGATAGAACCAATAATTGCCCAACCACAAATCTAACCAATGACCCCCAAAAAGATCTCAAATGGGAGGAACAACAACCGATTAAATACGAATATGTTAACGGAAAAGTCTATGCCATGACCAGGGGCAGTCTTGGACATAACTCAATTGCATTAAACTTAGCCTCTGGGCTGAAAAATCACCTCTGCAGTAAAGAGTGTAAAGTTTTCATAGCAGATGCCAAAGTAGGCATTTCCGAAAAAGGTCCTTTTTATTATCCTGATGTCATAGTCACTTGTGACGATCGCGATCTAAGCGCTAGAAAAATAGTCTATCATCCTTGTTTAATTATAGAAGTATTGTCTCCCGGTACAGCACATTTCGACCAAAACAAAAACTTCAGGAATTATCCTCATATTGATACCTTAAAAGAATATGTTATGATTGAAGCGGAAACTATGAATATAGATACCTACCGACTCAATGACAAAGGAAAATGGGAACTTACAACTTACTCAACAGAAGAACCCACTACCAATCAAATAGACCAAGACGTTCACTTTACCAGTGTTGATTTCTACTGTTTGCTCTCCTTAATTTATAAAGACGTAGTTTTTCCTGAATTAGTTTAATTCAGGACTTGCACCCAGACAAGAAACCGAGCTTATTGCCACGATTTGGGATTGAAAGTTACCAACGCTAATTTACTAATTGTAGCACTTAATGTACTATATATTATAATCTAAAATTGCTATTTTTTTATGAAAAATCTAACTTTACTATCTGCTAAATATGTATTAGTTTTTGGAAAAATACAAGCTACCTTTGCTTAGACAAATGCACGGACTTTTTTTACCGAAGATCTCCATTTGTTTTGTATTAAGTTTGACACAATTGATGAGATAATAAAACTGCCCAAAAATTAACTCAAATTTTCAAATTACAAATTATGTCACAAACTCCCTTTTCTCCAGAAGAAATAGCATCTGAAGGCATCAAACCAGAAGAATATCAAGAAATTCTGAACCGCTTAGGTCGCCACCCCAATAAAGCAGAACTAGGAATGTTCGGAGTTATGTGGTCAGAACACTGCTGCTACAAAAACTCTCGGCCTCTCCTCAAACAATTTCCCACCACAGGTAAACGTATCCTTGTTGGACCAGGAGAAAACGCCGGAGTCGTAGACTTAGACAACGGACTCCAACTTGCTTTCAAAATTGAATCCCACAACCACCCATCCGCTGTCGAACCATTCCAAGGAGCTGCCACCGGAGTCGGGGGTATCCTCCGAGACATCTTCACAATGGGTGCCCGACCCATCGCTGTACTCAACTCTCTGCGCTTCGGTTCCCTAAAAGATGCCAAAACCAAACGCATTTTTACTGGAGTTATTTCCGGCATTTCTCATTACGGTAACTGTTTCGGAGTGCCTACCGTAGGAGGAGAAATTTACTTTGACCACGCCTACACAGGTAACCCCCTAGTCAACGTGATGGCATTAGGACTAATGGAAACCCCCGAAATTGTTAAATCTGGTGCATCTGGTATTGGTAACCCAGTCTTATATGTTGGTTCCACCACAGGTAGAGACGGTATGGGTGGAGCCAGTTTCGCCAGTGCTGAACTGAGCGCACAGTCAATAGACGATCGCCCCGCCGTGCAAGTAGGAGACCCATTCTTAGAAAAATGTTTAGTTGAAGCTTGTCTAGAAGCATTTAAAACAGGGGCAGTAGTCGCAGCGCAAGATATGGGAGCTGCTGGCATCACCTGTTCCACCTCCGAAATGGCAACAAACGGAGGTGTGGGCATTGAATTCGACTTAGACAAAGTACCAGTCCGAGAAACTGGTATGGTTCCATACGAATACTTGCTATCAGAATCTCAAGAACGGATGTTATTTGTCGCCCAGAAAGGTCGCGAACAAGAATTAATTGATATTTTTAAACGTTGGGAACTTCATGCAGTAGTAGCAGGTACAGTCATTGAAGAACCTATTGTGCGAATTTTATTTGAGGGCAAAGTTGCTGCTGAAATACCTGCTACAGCTTTGGCAGACAATACTCCTATTTATCACCGGGAGTTATTGAGCGAACCGCCAGAATATGTCAGAAAAGCTTGGGAGTGGAGTGTGGCGTTACTACCAGCATCTACAGAACGTGGTATTGAAATTAAGGGAAATTTCCAAACCTGGAATGATATTTTACTGACTTTATTAGATACTCCAACTATTGCTTCTAAAAATTGGGTATATCAACAATATGATTATCAAGTACAAAATAATACTGTTATAATACCTGGTGGTGCTGATGCTGCTGTAATTCGGTTACGCTCACAAATTTCTAATATTAATAACCCAATAACAAATTCTGGTGTTGCTGCAACAGTTGACTGTAATTCCCGTTTAGTTTATCTCGATCCATATACAGGGGCAAAGGCAGTAGTTGCAGAAGCAGCAAGGAATCTCAGTTGTGTGGGTGCAGAACCTGTAGCGGTTACAGATAATCTTAATTTTGGCAGTCCGGAAAAACCTGTGGGATATTGGCAACTAGCAGAGAGTTGTCGTGGTATTGCTGAAGGTTGTCGGGAGTTGGGAACCCCTGTTACTGGGGGGAATGTCTCTTTATATAATGAGACTTTAGATGCTGATGGTCATCCCCAGGCAATTTATCCGACTCCAGTGGTAGGAATGGTGGGGTTAGTTCCTGATATTACTAGTATTTGTGGTCAAGGTTGGCAAACTGAGGGTGATGTTATCTATTTAATAGGGAATTTAGTGGGTGCATCTTTAGCTGCTTCTGAATATTTGGCAACTGTTCATGATGTGGTTGCTGGTAAACCGATCGAAGTAGATTTTGATTTGGAAAGGAGGGTACAGGCTGTTTGTCGTCATGGCATCCGACAAGGGTGGGTGCGTTCTGCCCATGATAGTGCTGAGGGTGGTTTAGCGATCGCTCTAGCTGAGTGTTGTATTAGTGGGAAGTTGGGCTCTGAAATTATTTGGGAATTGTCTGATTTTTCTAGTTTTCGATGGGATGAGTTTCTGTTTGGTGAGGGTGGTTGCCGAATTTTGGTTTCTATTGCGCCGGAAAATCAGATAATTTGGGAGTCATATCTTCAGGAAAATTTGGCAGATTTTTGGCAGAAAATTGGTCTGGTGGGTAATGCTGAAAGTGGTTTGCAAATTTTAGTTAATCAGGGTGTGTGTTTGATTAATATAGATATGGGAGAAATGAGCGATCATTTTAAAAATGCTATTGAAAGACGTTTGGATTTTTAGCTTGAAGTAGGAAATATAACACTACACAAAAGTTAAATAAAATTTAATCCCCCTACTCTTTGGGGGGGGGAAGTAAAAAGTTAAAAGTAATCTCACGAGTGAGTTTTTTCTATATTGAAAAGATATAAACTTGTATAGGACCTTACCTAAGTACACTACATATAACGTACATTATTAGTGAAGTTACCTTAATTCTAATTCTTAGTTTTTCTAGACAGATACTATCTTTAATGCCAGTAATTTTCTAGTAGTAATCAGAGAATAAATCCTGGGAAAATCTTGTTTAATTTTATTAAATAAATCCACTAAAAAAATATAGTTTTTATAATCAAAATATCTAAATATTAAGCATAAAGATTTAAAATATGTTGATTATTTTCAATATTTCACAATTATTCAAACTAACTATACTAGAACCAATTTAGCACTATCTAAATCGACAATATTAATCATGATGCAATCAACTGTTATTTAAGATATGAGTCTTTAAATTCACAATATTTATAGTGAAATATTAAAGGATAAATTGTCCTAAATACATCCACATATCTAATTTTTTATCACATAGTAATTCACAAAAGGTATGGATATAACATTTAACTTGGGCGACGACAATATAATGCCAGGGTACATAAGTTTATTTGCGGGCACTTCAGCGATGAAGATCCTGGTATAGAAATAGTTAATTGTATATATTTCAATAATTATGCTGGAATATTCAGTAAAATTATTAACTCAGGCTTCTTAAATTCAGAAATTTTCCTGTACCATTAACTCAAAAAACTCTGACTGTTTAACTATCGTATTCTTGCCTCATCATACCTTCATTTACTAACGCCCAATATACAAATCAAATTATGTCCTAATTTTGATGATTTTTCATTATGTAACAATCAAACAAAAACTTAAGATACTGAACTATTCCCGATTTCTAGAAAAACCGAAATTGATGTCTTAACCTATCCTTCCACTTCTAGATCAATTAGAAATCTGAATATTAGTAATATAACTATTTACTTTATATATAAAAACATTCCTTAAATGCTACATAAAAGTTTACTACAATTATATTTTTTTCTCGACATCTATGATCTTTCAAAAACTTTTTTTGTGTAATTGTTTTAGAGAAAGCTCTATATTAGTAGTAAGTTCTTGTGAAGCTTGCTTTGTAGAATCACCCAAATAATCTTTAACTACTAAAGGAGAACCAATATTAACCTGTACACCACATCGCCAGGGTGGTGGTGCAGGATGATCGTATAAAATACTAATAGGAACAATTTTAAGATTGAGTTCAGCACGACTTGATATTACCTGTAATGCTATACGGGAAACTCCTGGTTGAATAAAATGAATTTCATTATCTTCAGGATATATTTTTCCTTCAGGAAATAATACCAAAATTTCCTGATTTTTTAGGATTTTAACACTATGACGAAGAGCAGATATTCCTGGTGACTCGCGATCAATGGGAAAACCACCCAAGCGACGAATAAACCAACCTTGAAAACCTTCTACTTGTTCTTGGGAAACCATATATCGCAGGTAACGTTTAGTAACCAAACTTACGGTATAAGCGATAACTAGGGGATCCCAACGAGAACGATGAGTCGGCGCCAGAATAATTGCCTCCTCATCAATAGGAATTTTTTCTTGACCCCTGACTTCTATTTGGAAATAAAAGGGCAAAAGAATCTTAGACGTAATAAAGTAACTCAAGGGAGTTAGCCAAGGTGAAAATCCAGATATAATTTCTGGAGATGCTGAATAGTTTTTAGGTTTATTGTCTTGAGTCATTCCTAATATAAAAATAAGAAGAAGTTAAGGCTAGAAAGACTGTTACTCTCCTAAGAACAGGACAAAAAGCTTGACTCATAGAACAGGAAAAGGTTTCATAGAACTTAAACCATAATGTCCATCAACCTGAATATTTGGGAAATTAGTTGATTACAAATAACTTCTAAATTACCACTTTTCTTGCCATGGAGCCAGAATTCAATTTCTCCCTTTATTTATGTAGGCTGTACTTAGAGAAATATCAACTTGCTACAAATAGCAACTGCATTTTCATCTAATGCCCAAGTAAGTTATAATTACAAACGCCTACAAAGGTTTCTCCCCCCACTTTAACATAGATACTAGGGAATTTGTCCAGGCTATGATTGCTATCATGGACTGCTTGAAAAAATGGGTAACGTTGTTTGGTTGCCTTAAAAGTAGAGCTTTTGACCTTGAGTTTACTCATATAAATGAACCAGAACGTCTAACTAAAATGATATTTTTATTAACTTTGACACTGTGTTGAGTACACTGAGTAGGTGTTTGCTTAAATCAGCATCGTCCTGTGCTAGTCAAAAAAGATGAGGGTAAAGCTCAAAGTTTTTTTCCCTATGGTCTAGATTTTTGGTATAATATTCTCTTCAATATACCTAGCAAAATAGCTGATTTTCATATGGCTTGAAAATTTTTTCCTGTACTTAGAGAAATCCTATCTCAAAAGTGAAAGACATGAGCGACTAGAAGGCACTTATGTTGAAAGCAGAAAGAAAAAAGTAAAAGGAGCAGGAGCTAGAGCTATTTTTCAAGAAAACTAGTGATTTTCACAAGTGATTTAGAATTGCTATGATACAGTTGTTAGAAATTATTGATTAATATTGGTTTTAGCCTTTTTATAGCCTGGGAAAATGCTTAGTTTTCCGTCCGTCCAGAGAGCTCATGGATACTAGTATTTTAATTAGGCCTAGGTAGAATAATCTTAGGACAATTCTTCCAACTACCACCTCAGCTTGACCAAGAGGAGTGAGGGAGCGATAAATTCCCTACTCCTCTGTAGGGAGGTTGTATGCAACCTCCTTACCTACTTCCTCCCCCTGGGAGAGCTTAGGGGGAGATACCCTACTCTGATACTTTTTGAACAAACCCTAATAGATCACCAACTACATCTTCATAGTCACAGTCTTAATCTCCGTATACTGCTGTAAACCATACTCACCTAGCTCCCGACCAAGACCAGACTGTTTAAAACCACCAAAGGGCGCAGCAGCATCAAACACATCATAACAATTTACCCAAACAGTACCTGCCCGCAGCCTATGAGCCAAAGTATGAGCTTTAGTCACATCTTGTGTCCATACTCCTGCAGCCAAGCCATACATACTGTTGTTAGCTCGTTCTACCAATTCATCAATATCCTTAAACTTAATAATGCTCATCACCGGACCAAAAATTTCTTCTTGAGCAATTTTCATATTATCTTGCACATCAGCAAATACAGTTGGTGCAATAAAATAACCGCGATCGCCAACCCTTGAACCACCACATAACATCTGGGCACCATCCTGCTGACCAGACTCAATATAACTCATTACTTTATTAAACTGTTCTTCATCAACTTGAGGTCCTTGTTCCACACGTTCAGTAAATGGGTCGCCTACCATCCGAAGTTTTGCTCGTTCTACACTCTTGTTAACAAATTCATCATAACATTTCTCTTCCACAAACAGACGAGAACCCGCACAGCAACACTGACCTTGATTAAAGAATAAAGCAAAATGGGAGCCCTCAATAGCAGCATCCATATCCGCATCCGCAAACACTATATTTGGACTCTTGCCACCTAGTTCTAAAGTCACCCGCTTTAAGTTACTTTTGGCAGCAGCTTCCATAATTAAACGACCTACTTCTGTCGAACCAGTAAAAGCAACTTTATCAATATCCTTATGGTGGGAAATGGCAGCACCAGCAGTTGGGCCATAACCAGACAAAATATTGACCACACCAGGAGGAAAACCAGCTTCTATTACCAGCTCACCCACCCGCAAAGCTGACAATGGTGTTTGTTCAGCAGTTTTCATAACTAATGTATTACCCATTGCTAATGCTGGAGCGAGTTTCCATGCTTGCATTAATAGAGGAAAATTCCAAGGAATGATTTGACCGACAACCCCCACTGGTTCGTGGCGGGTATAGCAAAAGTAGGGGCCACTAATAGGGATAGTTTTACCTTGAACTTTGTCAGCCCATCCTGCATAATAGCGATAACAAGCGATCGCTAAAGGTAGATCTGTATTGAGAGAGTCTTTGAATGGCTTACCATTATCCAAGGTTTCCAGTCTCGCCAACTCTTCTATATTTTTTTCTATCAAATCTGCCAATTTGTATAGAAGTTCCCCTCGTTTGGCAGCAGAGATTTTTGGCCATTCGCCACTGGTAAATGCTTTGCGGGCTGCTATTACAGCTTTATCTACATCAGGTGCATCTGCTTCTGCAACGTTACAAATAACTTCTCCTGTTGCAGGGTTAATAGTTTCAAACCTTTTGCCAGAGGCACTTTCTACCCACTCGTTATTAATTAAGAGTTTAGTGGGACCAATTTTCACTTTTTGTTCTGGTTTTGTAGCAGTTACCATATATTTTTTCTAAAATTTGTGATAAATATTACTCTAACCCATTTACATTTTATATAGTTTTAAATCCTAAAAACTTTAAATATTTTTAAGAATTTTGAGTACATACAGCAATTACTCTTTCTTGCTTTTTCTCAATTTGAACCTATGCAATAACTTGTGTCTAACATTCAAAACTTCTAATACTATATCTAGATAAAACTTCATAAATTTAAGTGATGAACCTAAGTACAGGACAAAAATTTTAAAACCCTATGAAAATCAGATATTTTACTAGGTATATTGAAGAAAATATTATGCCAAAAACCTAGACTATAGCGAAAAAAAACTTTGAGCCTTACAGCCATATTTTTTGATGAATAGAAGACGATGTTCATCTAGCCAAACACCTACTCAGTGTACCCAAAAAAATGCTAAAATTAATAAAAATATCATTTGAGTTAAACGTTCTGCTTCAGTTATGTGAGTAGACTCAAGGTAAAAACCTCTAATTTTAAGGCAACCAAACAACATTTCAATCTGCCAGCAACGATCATAATAGTGAAATTCACTTCGTTTAGTAGTTTAGGAATTTCCTTTTTTCGGCAAAATCTCCCAAATTATGGGAATTGCCAAACCGTGATCAGCAATTCCTAACATGAGAATATTGTATCTATGTTTTCCAAGCTGCCATTAAGTTCAGTAATTACTCAAAACCCATTTTTGTGAGCAGTTCATAATGGCAATTACAGTCTAGAGAAATTCTCTGGTATCTATGTCAAAGTGAGGGAAAATCTTTGTAAGGGTTTGTAATGAAAACTTACTTAGGCATTAGATGAGAATGCAGTTGCTATTTGTACCTGGTTAATACTTTTAACTTGAAATATAGCCTAGATAAATAAAAGGAAAAATTTGATTCTAGCTCCGTGGTAATAAAAGTGTTTTTTTAAAAGTTTTTTGTAGTCAACCAATCTCCCAAATATTCAGGTTTCATAGACATTATAGTTTAAGTCATATAAAACATTTTTATATTCTTAAATTCCAGCTTTTTGTTCTGTACTTAAGTTGCTCTATTACTGTATTTTAAAAGATTTTTCAAACAAGTTATTAATAGAATTTATTGTGGTTCTTTAGCAGTAGTATTACACCGATATCCAAATATTTCCCTAAAAATATTCCAGTCAACTTAACTAAAAAAAAACTAATTTTTAGATAATCTAAATTGAATTTTACTTAAGGCAATAAATATTTCTATATGAAGTTAGGCTATTGTTTCTCAAACTATCGGAATTGAGGACCGCAAACCCAACAAACAAGTGCCCATCTTTTTCCTTTAATAATTGGTGTAACTTCATGGAGAACAAAAGAAGGAAATAAGATCATTGTTCCTCTAGCTTTTGGCAAATTTTCAGCTTCTCTTCGAGTGTATAACTTCAGTTCTGAACCTTCATAATCTTGGGGGTCAGAAAGTTGAATTGAGATAGAAATTTTGCGATAATAATAAGCTTCTCCAACGTCTATATGCTTATTGTAGTGATCTTGAATACTTTCCTGATTTTTACTAGCTTCATAACATAAAAGTTGCATACTATCCATGATACCATAAATATCATAATTCCACCACTTATTGTTAGCATATTTAACACTGTTTATTAACTTTTCCCAAAGCCATCTTGTTGACTCTGAATAACTCAGACCCCACACATTTACTTGGCGAATTTCAGGCTTTATTTTTCCATCTACAATTCCCTTTGATAACTTCATTTCTTTTGATAAAGAAATCACCCTTTCACATTCTTGTGCTGTAAAAGCTCCCCAATTTTCACCTGGTTGACAAAAATGCTCTTTTTGACTAGCGTCATAATAAGCATATTTAATTTGACGATATTTTTGTTGAGGATAAATCCAAACCATATTGTCTTAATTTCACTTTTTAAAACGATTTATACACTTTTGGCGTAGGCAATACAATCAGCAGTTTTTCTCACCTAATCCCCATAATCTATTCCCTACTTAAATTGTAGAAATCATCTAAATTGAGGTCCTCCTACCCAACCAATAAGTGCCCATCTTTTACCGGAAATAATAGGTGTTACTTCATGCAAGATGAATGAAGGGAACATAATCATTGATCCTCTACTTCTAGGTAATATTTTCTGATTTTTTTGTACATATAAATTTAGTTCTGCGCCCTCATAACTATTAGGTTCTGATAATTCCACAGAAAAAGAAATTTTCCGAAAAGACAAAGGATACTCATTATCTATATGTAGATCGCAATTATCTTGAATCTTCTCAGAAGTATTTGTGCTGTCATAACAAATGAGTTGTATAGACTCTAAAATCCCTACAATATCATAGTTCCAGCAATGGTTATTTCCAGATATAACATTATTAATTAATCGTTGCCAAACCCAATTTGTTTCTTGAGTTTGATATATTTCCCAAGCACTAACCTGACGATAGCTAGGGTTAGTAACTTCAGCGATATAATTTTGAGATGTTGCTACATTTTGTGAAAGTGAAATAATCCAGTCACATTCATCTGCCGTAAATACTCCCCAATTTTCACCTCTTTGACAAAAATGACTAGGCTCACTAGCATCATAACAGGTGAATACAGTTTGATTATATTTTTTTTCAGGATACATCCAAAACATTTTTTATGAGTTGTCTATTATCCAATCAATAATTACAGTTTTTGACATTCTCACGACCCTACTCTACAAGATAGTAAATAATTTTATAACATCAAAAAGTCAACAAGTGGGAAGACAAAATAGAGGAAAAAAGTTAAAAATAGAGCAGTCGCTAGGGTAGTGAGGGTCTTCTCAAACTCTCAAATTTATTCCGTACTGCGAATGTAAAGGCAAAAAGCAAATATCCCCTACTGACTTTCCCTTCTAGAGGTAAGGGTCTGGTTGACTTACAACTTCCGCTGTAATACATATCCCGCCTCTCATTTTCGTACTCGTTAAATAGATCCATAACGTTCTTCTGACCAAGGCTCACCACGTTTGTGATAACCATTACGTTCCCAGAAACCTAATTCTTCATTGTCTAGAAATTCTAGTCCATTAATCCATTTTGCACTTTTCCAAGCATAGAGATGAGGAACTACTAATCGTACAGGACCACCATGATTATAAGGTAATGGTTCATCAAATAGAGTGTGAGCAAAGAAATTTTCTTCTCGAAGGAAATCAGACAAAGAAATATTAGTAGTGTAACCTCCATAGCAATGTTCCATAATATGGATAGCTTTGGGGTCTAACTCTACATGAGCCATCAAATCTATAACTTTTACCCCTGTCCACTGAACATCAAGTTTTGACCAACGAGTCACACAATGAAAATCTGCTTTAAAGTGATTTTGTGGCATTGCCATTAAATCTAACCAATTAAAAGTAATTGGTTTAGCCAAACCCCATACTTTTAACTGCCATTTGTCCTGACTAATATTAGGAGTCTCACCATAAGTTAGTACGGGGAAACCTTTAGCCAAGTGCTGACCAGGAGGAACGCGATCGCTTAATTCTGCTTCTGGTTTTCGGAAAAATTTACCTAACATGGTTAACTATTTTCGGTTACTTGCTTAATTATTTCTATAATTGACTTAGTTCA
Organism: Trichodesmium erythraeum GBRTRLIN201; assembly: GCA_018457135.1. Lineage (GTDB taxonomy): Bacteria > Cyanobacteriota > Cyanobacteriia > Cyanobacteriales > Microcoleaceae > Trichodesmium > Trichodesmium erythraeum. The sequence continues at coordinate 102,930 of JAGGDU010000149.1, forward strand.
CTGATAAATAAGCTTTATAAGCTTTGTCATTATACTTCTCCCAAAATTAATATCAAACGAGGCAAAACAAAGCAAAAACTCAGTGATCCCAAATACATATTAACTATACTATATTATCAATTTAACTAATTCCAAGAAACTACTATAAATAGAATGAATCTTACCTATATAATTCCCTTAAGTCTTTTTTTCTAGCTACTTTTATCAGTTTCAATGCTGAGATCAAAACCTTGGATAGCATTCCTAGGATATTGACACCTTGTATAGAGTTCATTAGATCAACTTGGTTTTTTAACATAATTTCTTGGTTATTTCAGGTTGGATATTCACTACTGTTACTTTCTACCGGTGAAACTTACTCACCAAATAAGCGACTATTCTCATACTCACCAGGTAATATAGTGTGGACTTCTCCCTTCTCAGTCCTGGTATTCCGTAGGACTTAGGCGTACCTTCAATACAGGATACCCAACTGCCCTATTTTTTTCTATTTCTAGCTACATTTTGACCACAACAAATCACAATTTTCCAGGGCAAGAATAAACTTTCTGTGATCATCATTTAGGGACTGTTTCTCAAAAAATTAACCCATCTTGACTGATACCATTTGGATTTACATTTATCATGTTATGTCCAATATTTCTAGAGGTTTAGACTTTTCTAATATAAAGCTTCTGACTGCCTCATAAGTGCATAAATACCTTTAAGGCAAAATTTCTGTATTCAAGAATCATAAAAACTGGTAGAAGTCCCAGGGATAACCTTACCCTAAAGCTTTGACAGTTAAAATACTCAGCAGTTGACTCCCACCTGGATCATAGATTTATTTGCTCAATCTTGTTTTTGCTAATTTTTTAACATTTAAGTTTTCGTAGACAATAATTTTAGACTTTTGAGCATAACCTATTAGCAGGAGAGAAACTGAAAATCCTTTCTTTTTTCCTCTGCTATTTTTTGATTCTGTTTAGAAACTGCCATCAGAGCCTTCAACCTGCTTTTACTTCCTGATTAATTTTTATTATAAAAACATAAACTTTTACTATTGAGGTAAAAAGCATTCATTATCAATTAATGGCACCAAAAAGTCTCATGAACTTATCCTCTATTCATCTCACATCAAATTGAAAATTATCGTGTGATAAAAAATCTAATCCATAAAAAGCAACTTTGTCCAAATCCTTCTAATACTTCTGCCTCCTACCTCTAGTATAATTACCTTATCTTTTTAATGAGCCTCCATTATCAAACAGATTTAGTATTGAGATAATAGTTAAGGGTCAAAACATTCCTAGAGAATGTCCCTATCAATCAAGTATATTTAAACTTTAATGCCCTAAATGTCAAATCTACACCAGTGGATCAAAAAAATAGCAACTTTTACCAATTTTGTAAATTTTGAGATTTATCCTTAATTGACAACACATCTTCTCCTAACTGAATAGTCACATCCGATCTTAAAGAACCCGTACTTTCTACAAAAACTTCTCCAAAACCAAGAGACCTTTGAACTGCTTGTGCGGCCTGAAGATCTCCTTTCTGAGCAATAATTCGAGTTACTTCTAAAGATTTACTCCAGGGTTTAGCAACTTTAACATGCCAATAACCAGTCTCTTTGAGAGACATAACTAATTCATCAACAGCTTCCAAATTATCAGTACTACCTTGAACTGCTACCGTAATATAGTTATAATCTAAATTTTCTACTTCCCAAGCCTGATAACCAAAATCAAAGTGTTTAGACATCATATTATCTAAAGTTGTCAAATCAGGCAACCAGTAACTAGACTTATATTTCTTAGGATCGCTAAACTCACCGGGCACCATCAACATCTGCACATTAGGTCGTTTAATCTTAGCAGCAAAATTCATTAAAGCGACTAATTCCTCTACACTCAAATTTGTATCAATGTGAGACTGAATTACTGAAAGAATTTTTGGCAGTCGGGATAGAGTTTTCATATTGACCGACTGTTCCATAAAAGCTCGCATCAAAAGTTGCTGCCGTTGTACCCGCCCAATATCCCCTAAATTATCATAGCGAAATCTGAGAAATTGTAGAACTTGGTTCCCATTTAGATGTTGTTCACCTGCTTTAAGATTAATATAAAGGTGTTGACTATCATCCTGATATTTCATGTCTAATGGTACATGAACTTTCAGACCCCCAAGAGCATCTATCAACTTTTCCACACCTTGTACATTGACCCGAATGTAGCGGTCTATTCCTATTCCACCTAAAAGTTCACTAACAGCTTTTGCACTTTTTGCCGGTCCTCCATAATAGTTAGCAGCATTAATCTTAGTTAAACCTCGATCTTCTACATAAGTTCGAGTATCTCTGGGAATAGAAAGTAAGGTTAACTTCTGATTTTTAGGGTCAAATCTAACCATAAGTATTGTATCAGATAGTCCTTTAAAAGAATTAACCAAAGCATGGTAACCTAAATCATCATCCTGAGGATATTCTTTTAAATCTGATGTTAATACCTTAATTCCCAACAACAATATATTGACAGGCCGAGTTAACTCTGGCAACCTCATATTGCTTTTGGCCAAGTTTTTTTGAGAAAATACTGCTGCATCTTCTGGAGATAACCTTTGTTGCATTAGTGGAGTGCTAGAAAAAGCTACTGCCAATAGAGCGCCTGCCGTAGCAGAAGTTATTGCCACTCCGACTACACCTAAAGCTAACCCAAACCAATGTCTCTTTCTAAATTGGGTAGGTTGTTTCTGGTGTTTTTCTGTTGTTAAATCTTTATTAGGGGTTGAATTTAAAATTTTATTAGTGGGCACTGTTTTCCTCACACACTAAGTATTAAAATAAAAAGTTTTTTTGTTAGACAAATTTCGCTAAAAATTTAAATAAATTTAAATTTGCAAAATGTTAAATAGAATCTTCAACAATCATAAATGTTTACCGACAACTTTTTCTGCTATCCGGTTAATTCCTGGTAGCCACAAGGGTTGTCTTTTCCATATCCGAACCATTAGTCCAAAACTAATTATAAAATAGCTAGTAGTTAGTAGACTATTTATTAATAATAAGGTAATTATCCCAGATTCCCCTATTTCGACTCCTAATTGCAAGCAAATATTTCCTAATAACCAAATCAAGGTTAAAGTCACAATTAATCTGCTTACTGCTCTATGTTGTATGCTAGCCTTTTGACGAAACAAAATCCATATTGCAGGAAAAAAACCTAATATTGGAGTTACTAACAAAAATAATTCTTGGCGGTTAATGTAAGGATTTTCAAATTGCGCAGTATTTTTCATCATTAGTTATTTGGGTTATCAGTAGAAGTAAAATTTTTGCTAGTATTTACATAATTAAATTTTGTAAGATTATACTTAAGCTAATATATGTTGAGATTGGGAATCATAAAAATAACAGGAAAAAAAGTTTAAGTTATTAGGCGTCTTTTTTTAAATTAATACCTATATTGTTTCTATGCCCAACAGCTTATTATCTATCAGCAGGTAAACAAAAGAAATTACACATTGAGCCAAGCTAAAATCTTTAATATATAAACATTGTACTTTGTCAATAATTGCTGTCTAGGTACTGACCATATTAATAACTCAAATCTTACTGCTATCTCATCTATCTTTACCTAAGATAAGGAAATAACGTTTCTCCAACTAATCACATTTTAATTTTTATATAACGTTTTTCAAGTTCTTGAGGTACAGTTGTTTTCTGATTTTCTAATTCCACTGAACCTGAATTACTACTCAGTAGGGACTTTATATGCCAAGTCTCTACTATCAAACCATTAAACTAAACTAGAACTTCTCCATATATCTGTTCTGATCATAAATAATTAAATTAGTAATGACTTAGGTCAGATGAACCCAGGACTAACCTATCAAGTAGGAGTGTATAACTTAATATGCATGTGTAAGTCCTATTAATGTTAAAATTTTCGGTAATTACTTAATAAGTAGGAGATAGTTTACTATTATGACCACTACCGAGAAGAAACCTATTGTTATTTCCCCATCTATATTATCAGCAGATTTTAGTCGCCTTGGAGATGAAGTCCGAGCTGTAGATCAAGCTGGTGCTGACTGGATTCATATTGATGTAATGGATGGCCGTTTTGTACCTAATATTACTATTGGCCCATTAATTGTCAAAGCACTTCGTCCTGTCACTAAGAAACCTCTTGATGTCCACTTAATGATTGTGGAACCAGAGAAGTATGTTGAAGATTTCGCAAAGGCAGGCGCTGATATTATATCTGTTCATGCTGAACATAATGCTTCACCTCATTTGCACCGAACTCTAGGCCAAATTAAGGAGTTGGGTAAGCAAGCAGGTGTAGTTCTTAATCCTTCTACACCTCTAGAATTAATTGAATATGTTTTAGATTTATGTGACTTAGTGTTGATAATGAGTGTCAACCCTGGCTTTGGAGGTCAAAGTTTTATTCCTACAGTTATATCTAAAATCCGGAAGCTACGTGAAATGTGTGATGCCAGGGGACTTAATCCTTGGATAGAAGTTGATGGTGGTCTCAAAACTGATAATACTTGGCAAGTATTAGAAGCTGGTGCTAATGCTATTGTTGCAGGTTCTGCTGTGTTTAAGGCTAATGATTATGCAGAGGCAATTAATGGTATTCGTAATAGTAAACGTCCCGTTCCTCAACCTCAGTTAGCTACTGTTTAATAACAAAAAATACTGTTTAATAAAAAGTTATTAAAATTAAAAATGGGTTATATCATCCATTTTTAATTTTTTTTTGTTTTGAGATTAATTTAAATCAGGAGCAAAAGTAAAATTTAAATCTTTTTGTAATGGTTTTGGTTTCTGGCATCTTGCAGATAAAATATCTACTGACTAACTTTAGCAAAAGTCTCCTCTATCTGAGATAGTTTGACTGCACCAGAAAAAGTTTCTCCATTCATCACAAAGAAAGGTGTACCAGAAACACCTATTTTTTTAGCTAATTGAATATCTGTTTCAATTGAAATGCTAGCTGCTTCAGATTGGCGATCGCTATTAAATTTATCTATATTTAAACCCAAATTATTAGCAACTTCTAGATATAATTCTTCTCCTAATCTATCTTGTTGTTCAAATAAAGCGTCATGATACTCCCAAAATTTTCCTTGTTGTTGAGCGGCCCAAGCTGCTTTAGCTGCCGGATTTGCTTGAGGATGAATGTTTGTTAAAGGTAAATGCTTAAATACTAAAGTTACTCTATCTTGATGCTTATCCATAAATTCTTTAAGATTTTCCTGTGCTTTAGCACAAAAAGGGCATTGAAAATCAGAGAACTCAAATAGTACTATTTTTTGAGCAGTAGAACCAAAAGTTGGAGATTCACCAATTTGTTCTTGAGGATTATTTTTAAACTGTTGTAATGTTTTTTGTTGACTAGCTTCTTTTTCTTGCTGTTGTTCTTGTTGATAAGCCTGTACTGATTCAATTATTACCTCTGGATGATCACGAATAATCTGTAGAACTTGTTGTTCTAACTCTGGTTTTATTGGATTATTTGTTAGTTTATCCGAAAAAGTACAACCACTCAGACTAATGCAAGTAGTCATAACTATAGATAGTAAGAATAATACTCTCATAATCAGAAAAGTCTATTTTGTAAGTCAGTTATAATAATAAAATTTATATTATACTCCATTGAATATTAAATTATGAATTAGGAACCAAATAGAATAGTAAAAAAATTATACAGACTATCCCTAAAAAAACTTGATTTATTCCCCCTCTTAAGTGCTTAGACAAAATTAATTAATTACACAAAATTAAATCTTAACCCTCGCTCCCCCTTAAACACTAACACCCATAAATTTGACAGAATTATTGACAAATTATTTACTCTTCCTGAGTCATACAACATTCAGGTTGTACACTCAAATTTATGTTTTCACCGCTACGATTCAATTGTATATCAATAGGCAAAAACAAATATGAAGATTGGACAATTTCCTGGACTTGACTCGGAGAAGTAACTGTCCTATTCTTAACTTCTTGAAGTACATCTCCTGGCCTAATATTAGCTTTTTCTGCTGGAGAATCATCAAAAACTTTAATAACTAAAACACCTTGCTCTTCAGTAATGACGTTGCTCCCAATTTCTGTATTTAATTTCTGTTTAACTTCTCGTGTCAGCTCGGCCATTTGAACACCTAGTTTTGGATAGCCACTAAATTCAGCTTCCACTGGTGACTCAAATATAGAGCCATCATCACTGAGAGAATAGTTACGAAACTCAAAAGTACCATCTGGTCTTTGTGCTACGCGAAAATTATCCGCTGAGTAGGCGGAGTCTATTTCTCCAGAATCTAAATTGGTCGGATCACTACCTAATAAAACTAGGCCTTTAGCAGAAGACAAAAGCTCAATCTTTTGTAGGATGGTCTTAGTTTGGTTAATATCACTATCAAAAAACTGAGTGAACATGACTCCTGAAGGTCCTGTCATTGATAACTGGCTTTCATGGACAACAAAGCCAACACTGTAGCTTAATTTCCATACTCCTTTAAAGGCTTCTTTTAGCCTGTCATCTGGTTCAATAAGAGGGCCAAAAATTCTGTTTTCTTTGGTGGATACCTTTGGATATTTTGTCCTTGGTCGAGTGGGAGGTGAAGTTTCTGTTGGAGTTGGTTCCGATATTGTATCGTTATTTGGATCATTGGGTGCCTCAGGAATCATGGCTAAAATTTTACTAGAGAAAAACCCTGCTATGGCTAGAGCAACTAAAGACTTCCAAGGAATAGCTCTAGGTTGACCACTTGCTCTCTCCACTAAACACCTTGCCATAATGTCATGGAGTGCCTGTTTTTCTGGGGTAAAAGCAGCCATCAGATAACCAACAACTAATACAATTAATCCCAGAATAAACAGTATTCCAGCTAGTATCAAGTATGGTGAATCTGTAGACCCTGTCCCTTCACCCATTATGGCCACTATTGTAGCAGCTATCCAAACTACAAGAAAAAATGACTTGCCGAAATATCTTGCTGTTGCTTTGCCAAAAGAAATTTTATTTCCCCGTAAGTCTGTTACAGAAATTCCAACTATCTGTTTACCTAAAGTTCCTTGTATTTGAGAACTTTCCAATATAGCAAAATATAACCAACCTAATACAGTATTTAAAACTAGAAAAATAGAGGATTTTACCGAAGTATTTTCATTTATTTCTTGCTTACCCAAAGTCAAGTAAATTAATAGTAAAAAAACCACTCCATCAATTAAAATATCAACAAATATTTGATTAAAAATTGCATATTTTTTTGAGACATTTTTAAATATTCTTAATAACTAAACAACCATAGATAATGTCATGTAAAACTCGTTTTATTTTGTTAAAACTAGCCAGAATAAAACCTATACCTAAAGTTAAGTATGAAAAAAATTTACTAGAATGTCTTTTAGTAGCTTTATCAAAATAAATTCTCCTTCTTTGTAGATCAGTTACCTTAATTCCCATTAACATTTTTCCAAAAGTTCCTTGTGTTTTTGAACTATCCATTACTGGGCAATAAATAAATCCTGCAATTATGTAAAAGACTAAAATTCTTGCCATAAATTCTGCTTCATCAACAGTAACATCATTAATTATAAAATCAACAATTATACTACCAATAATTATAATAGTTTTATCAATCAAATCAGCAGCAAGTCTCATCCAAAAACCTGCATATTTTTCAACATCGGCAGGTAAAATCCCTTTAATTTCCTGCAATGCTTCCCCAGCATTATGATAACGTAACAAGCAATTTTGTTCCACCATTTTATCTATAATATTTCCTAATTCCTGACTAATCAAAACTCCTTGACGCCATAAAAGTTCAGGGTTATTTTGATTCCTAAGTAATAAATTAGGAGCTAGTAAATTTGGAGATACTCCCATCAAAGCTTGAATGGCTATTTTTCCAACAGCATAAACATCACTGGCGCATTCAGGATGACCTTGACCTTGTTCCCCAGCCATATATCCTGGGGTTCCAATAATAACCGTTATAGTTTTTTGACCTTGCTGGTTAACTAATACTGTACCTACCTCTTTAACTGCGCCAAAATCAATCAAAACTATCTGATTATCTTCAGTACGTCGCATTAAATTAGATGGTTTAATATCCCGATGGATTACTCCATTTTTATGGACAAAATCTAATACTTCTAAAATATCAATTAATAAGTGAATAACTTCTGATTCACTTAATTTATTCCCTGGTTTTAGCTCCTCTGTTAAATCTTTACCTTTAATATATTCTTGAACCAGATAAAATTCGTTATTTTCTTCAAAATTATCTATATAAGTAGGTATTTGCTTGTGATATCCTAATTTTTTTAGACTCTCGACTTCTTTTTTAAATAAACGTTCAGCATTCTGTAAGGTATAAGGGTCATTTTGTTGAGGTTTAAGCTTTTTAATAACAACTTCTTGATTGGGGGGTTGTGAATGTTTGTTTATAGCTATATATGTCTGACCAAAGCTTCCAGCTGTTAGGGTCTTAATAATTTCATACTGACCTTTTTTAAGAAACATATTGATTTAGTTAATTTAGATAAGTATATTTACTAAGTTTTAAGTTTAAAGTTATTACAGTATAATTGAGTTAAAATATTTGCTAGCATTAATATGGGGTCAAAAAAAAGAATGTATAAACTTTCTAGAAGGCTCTTTTACGAGAGTTAGAGAAAATATTTGTATAATTCTATGAAGATTTTGTAATCAAAAAATATACTCAAAGTTATTACTAAATAAATGCAATGAACGAAATTATTATATCATGGGAAGAGCAAGACACAACCAAGACTAAAACAATAAAGGAAATACAACCTAGCAAAAATCCAGGAACAGTTAGGTTAGGTCGAGAACCAGCTAATTGTGATATCACTTTTGATGACCCTAGTGTATCTAGGCTTCATGTAGAAATTTTTTATAACAGTCAAGATAACAAGTTTTATTTGCGCAATCTAAAAGCTAGTAACCCGCCAATAGTAGATAAAAAGCTTATTGTTAAATATGCAGAAGTTGTTTTAAATAATAATAGTTTGATATGTCTTGGTCAAACAAAAATTAAAGTTATCTATAACGCAAATAATATTTTCACCTCTCCTACAATTTTGCAATCTCCAATTCCTTTGAATAATAACAGTACGGTTTTAAGTCCTCCAGATGCTTCTCAATTAAAAGAACTAGCAACTAAACCAAAAAGATCCATATTTGGAGCTAATTATTTGGTTTGTCCAAACCCTAATTGTGGTAAACTTGTATCAATAGAAAAGTTAAATATTGGGTGTAGTTGGTGTGGTACTTCTTTAGCTGATGCCAAAAGTATTATTGTTCCTAATAATAATTAATCAGAATTCAAGTTTAGGCAAAAAGAATATGATTACTGTTAATAAAATAATTTATATATAGTAGGATAAAATAATTTGTAAATAATCTATAGATAAAATGTTAAGTAGGTAAACAATATAAATTACATATTGAACGAATCTCAAATCTAATATTTGTTTCAAAATCTCCCTTTGCCAATTTTTTATAAGTTTATCTGCTGAAAATCTATTGGATAATTGCTATATAGGTTTGCAAGTTTTTCAGAGGAAATAAACTAAAAAAAATATTTATATATAAATAATAGTTTAGAATCTTTATTGAAACCATATAGAGTGTAAAAAATATAATTATTGAATAATTTAAATCAGCATAATTGATAACATAATTAATGGTAAAATTCATCACCTCTGACAATTTTAGTCTTTATTATTAATAGTAAAAATACGATTTATGAAAATTTTAGTATTAAACTGATATGGAAAAAATTAACTACTGGATACCTCAAAAAAAACTACAATATAAATTGCCAGTAGCTATAGTCAGATAATTTAGTAAAATGCCATCCACTATTAGTTAAAATTTAGTTTCTAGTCTTAATTTAAACTACATATAATTTCTGGGTATCATGCTTTAATTAGTTGAGAAGAAGGTGATTTAGCAATAGTTGAATAAAATAGCACAAACAGTATATTTATTAATAGTTTACTTCAAGCAAAATATTTTATTAAAAATTTGAAAGATATAATTATTTAAAATTTGTAAATCACTTAGCATAAATAATAAACATATTAATTTTGAAAAAAAATATGAATTCTGAAAAATTTAGGATTAAATTTATATGAAAAAAAATTAACTATTGGATACCTCAAAAAAACGGAATTTAGAAAAATATAAATTCTGAAAAATTTAGTATTAAACTGATATGAAAAAAATTAACTACTGGATACCTCAAAAAAACACAATATAAATTGCCAGTATCTATAGTCATAAAATTTAGTAAAATGCTATCTACTATTGGTGAAAACTCAGCTTCTAGACTTGACTTAAACTACATAGAAATATTTGGGTATTATGCCTTAATTTATTGAGAATAAGGTAATTTAGTAATAGTTGAATAAAATAGCAAGAACGGTATATTTATTAATAGTTTACTGCTAGCAAAATCTTTAATTAAATATGTGAAAAATATAATCGTTGAAATATTTGGGTATTATGCCTTAATTTATTGAGAATAAGGTAATTTAGTAATAGTTGAATAAAATAGCACGAACGGTATATTTATTAATAGTTTACTGCCAGCAAAATCTTTAATTAAATATGTGAAAAATATAATCGTTTAAAACTTGCAAATCACCTAGAATAAATCAGCAAAATATTAATAGTAAAAAAAATGACTTCTGAAAATTTTAGTATTCAACTTATATGGACAGATTTAACTACTGGATACCTCAGACAACCACAATACAAATTACCAGTAACTATAGGAAGAAAATTTAGTAAAATGCCCTCTACTATTGGTGAAGATTCAGTTTCTAGACTTGAGTTAAAACACACAGAAATTTCTGGGTATCATGCCTTAATTAATTTAGAAAAAGGTAACTTAGTAATAGTAGATCAAAATAGCACAAACGGTATATTTATTAATGGTTTACGTCAAACAAAATCTTTAATTAAAGATGGGGATGTATTACAATTAGGTCCATACAAAATTGATATTAGAATAAATTTTCCGCCTCCTTGGTTTGTTGATGCTGAGAAAGTAAAAGTTTCAGACTTGCGAAAAAGTGGATATACTTTAGATGAAGCTGACTATGGAACTATAGGGGGTGGTTTAGGTAGTTTTATCTGGGTTGATTTTCTGAGAATCTTTGGAGTAAAATCTAATCAAATTGTAGCTCTGGGTATTGTACCTCTAGATGAGAATGGCAATATACCACCCAATGAAACTCAAAAATCTTATTGGCATTATAAACAACTTTGTCTGAATTCTCAAATTCCTGACCATGAAAGATTGAGGTCTAATTCAGATTCTTGTCCCGATAATATTTGGGGTTGGCCTAGTTATGCTCTTAGGGAGGCTTGGCAAGATTTTTCCCATGGTAGAATTTTATCTAGTTTGAAGTGTCTGTGGCAAGTATTTGCAGAGCCAACTTTTGCTCAGACTTATACTCCAAAAGCCAGAAATGTTTTTGCCTCTATAGATAGAGAAGCGAAACGAATAGGTTGGGATCAGATATTTCGCTTTGGTAGAGTTAGAGCTATTCGTAAAACTGATGATGGACGCTATGCGATCGCCTATTCTTTTTCTAGTTCTAAAAGCCGAGACTATGGCTTTTTAATAGTTAGCTTTCTTCATCTAGCTACTGGTTATCCCAAACTCAAATTTCTGGAAGACTTACAAATGTATCGGAGGCAAACAGAAGATTTTAGGGCAGTAGTAAACGCTTATGAAGATCATGCTCATGTCTATGAGCATTTAGAGAAAAATGGAGGGGTAGTATTAATTCGAGGTCGTGGAATAGTTGCATCCAGAATTATTCAACGTATTTATGAAGTACGACAGCGAAGTCAAAAAAATATAGGAATTATACATTTGATGCGTTCAGAAGTAACTAAAGGCAAAAAGTTTGGTGTTGCTCAACGTCAAGTAGAAAATAATTTTGAATTTCAACCTTTTAATTGGCCTAAAGCTTGTTGGGGAGGAGAACTAAGGGTAAAGTTAGAACAGGCAAAACCTGAAAAACGCAAAGACTTACTTAAGGAGTGGGGTGGTACAACGACTGCATCTCGGTCTGACTGGCGACAAATTATTCAGCAGGCTAAGTTAGATAAGTGGTATAAGGTTGAATTTGGTAAAGTGACGCGAGTTGAACCAAATCAGGGAAATGGTATTATTACTCATATATCTACAGAATTTCCTAAACTGGCTTTGGTAACAGATTTTATTATTGATGCTACTGGTCTTGAAGCAAATGTCGATGAAAGTCCTTTAATTTATGACTTGGTTAAAAAATATAATCTTCAACTTAACGCTCAAAAACGTTTAACTGTTTCTAATGATTTTGAAGTAATAGGGGTGAGTAATGAACCAGGTAAGATATATGCTTGTGGTGCTATAACTTTTGGTGGACCTTATGCTGCTGTTGATAGCTTCCTGGGTTTACAGTATACAGCACTGCGTTGTGTCGATCATCTTTTCAAAATTCAAGCCCCTGGAATCAAATATTTAAATGGGTTTAGTTCTATTGGGCAATGGTGGAAATGGGCAACTAATCAATCTCCTTCCTAGTCTTATAGAGTCTTTAAGAAGTTTTTTAACTTTGAAGAATACAAATATTTTTGGAGATTATATCATGAAATAAAAAATCCTATAAGTCGTTTTAGAGTACAATAGTTAGGGTTATTAACTATTGCTGATTTACCAATATTTATTAATGTAGGTTTATATATATATATTGATATAATTATTCTTAACTTAAAATACAATTAATAATCAATTATAATACGAAACCAGATTTCTTGTTTGGTTATTCAGGTCTTGGCTTAATTATTTATTATTTATGATTTATTATTTAGAGTTTTTGGAAGATCAAGACTAAAATTATTTAAAAACTTATTTAATAAACCTTTCAGTTTAACTATTTAAGCTAAAATAAATTATCTTCTTTGACAAATAAAGGCAGCCTTTATGTATTTTTTGAGCTTAGATTTTCAACAAATTTATTATAGTTTTAAATATTAGATAATAAAAAGATAAGGTGAATAGCTTTCCCTTTTTGAAAGGATGAAAAAAATTAAGTTTCAGTATTTAAAGCTTCCTAATTTCATAGAAGATATTAATAATTGTAATGGTGATAATTGAAATGACTCCTACTTTATTTGGTCGTTGGCAAACAAGATTACTATTATTAGCAACAGTAGGTATTTTAATTACTATCCCTTTTGGTGAACTGATATACTTTTTGGTATTAGGCTACATTGCTGTTTTAGGTTTATTTTGGGATATATTATACGACTTGCTTCAAAAATTCCGTTGGGATCGTGATTGGCCAGGAATTTATCAACTTTTAGCTGCTATCTGGGAAGCTATATTCTTATTATTTATCGCCAAAACTATAGATTTACCACTCTTAGAAATGTCTGACTTTAAAATTAAAAACTTTGCATTACATTATAGTTTAGTATGGTTAGGATTATATATAGTATCCCAAACTGTAATGCGAATCTATTTCCCCCGTTGGCGTTTTCGGGGAGGTCGCTGGTTGTAACATTCCCATGTGCAAGCTTGTCTATAGCCTTAACTAAAAAAAATAGATTTTTTGACAAAACAGTCTAATTTTTGACAAACTTAGGGAAGTTACTAGTGTATTATTAATATGCTATCATAGGAATTGAATATACAGAGAATTTTAGTCTAAAAAACCCATCAAGTCTTCACTATTAACCCCATTAGAAGCAACAGGACGATTCATCAATATTTTACTAACTTCTAGATTATTAGTACCAATTGGGCGAACTCCAGAAGCTGTAATTGTATTATTAAATTCTAATCCACTATCTACTACTGGGCGAATTCCAGAGGCAGACATTGTATGATTAATTTTTAGACTATTTGAAACTATCGGGCGATTGGAAATTGTTTTACTATATTTAAGGTTAGTTTTACCTATAGGACGATTTCCAGGTAATGCTAATTTGGTTGTTTCTTCTTGTATTTCTTTTGTTTCTACTGGCTTGGTCTCTACTTGTAAGGTAGTACGTTGTTGAGAGCCTTGCTCCAATTTTGTGGGTAGACTACTTTGAATGCTAGGTTGATTGCTAGTATCACTAGTTGGGTTAGTTTCTGTCATAATTCCACTTGTACTTGTAATTTTACTTTCACATCATTAAAGTTGGTTTATCTCATAAATAATTAGAACTACTACTTTAATGCTTTTTGGCCTTCTAATTAGGATAATTTTTAGTTTTAATAAACCTTTAATTATTCTAACCATACTTTAAAGCAAAAAACATAGCTTTGTGAAAAAATACAATGTCTAATACCAAGTTTGATAAATTTTTGTGACAAGTAGATAGGGATTTTGCTTTTTTATATTTACTTATAGGAAATTAGGCAGGAAGGAGGAAGGGATAAATATAAAAAAAAAGGGTCGGGATAGAGATAGCTGTCTGAATTGATGAGGTTATAACTGAAATGACTATGGCAATAAAAACTCCTACTGTTTTAGCTCTTGACTTTGATGGTGTTTTATGCAATGGATTAAGTGAATATTTTCAAACAGCTTGGCGCACCTACTCTCAATTTTGGCAAATATCAGATGAAATACCATTAAATGATTTGATGGAAAAGTTTTATCGGTTGCGTCCTGTTATTGAAATTGGTTGGGAAATGCCTCTTTTGATCCGAGCTTTAATATTGGGTATTGAGGAAGATACTATTTTTCAGGAATGGCAAGCGATCGCTGAAAAAATTGTTATTCAAGAAAATCTAGATCCATGGAAAATAGGTGCTTGTTTGGATAATACTAGGGATGAATGGATAGTAAAAGATTTGGAAGGGTGGTTATCTTTACATCAATTTTATCCAGGGGTTGTGGAAAAGTTGAAAGAATTGATGGTATCGGAGGTTAAACCTATTATTATCACAACTAAGGAGGGAAGGTTTGCTCGTTCTCTGTTGCATAAAGTTGGTGTTAATTTACCAGAAGCAGATATTATTGGCAAAGAATCTAAACGTCCCAAATATGAAACTCTAAAAATTTTATTGGCAAAACTAGGGGCCCGAACAACTATTTGGTTTATTGAAGATAGATTAAAAACTTTACTTTCTATACAAAAACACCCAGATTTACAAGAGGTAGAATTATTTTTGGCAGACTGGGGTTATAATACTCAGAAAGAACGAAATTCTGTGGCTCAATACCCATCAATTCATTTATTGTCTTCTGCTCAGTTTTGTCAGGATTTTTCTAAATGGAAATTTGGAGGTAAGAAGGAATAAAAATAAATGGAGTTATAAGATAAAATTGTGTTTCATAAATAAGGGATGATTTTGATTATTTTCACCATGTTTATGTTGGTAGTTTCTTATATTTTAGCTCAGATAATATTGCTTATTTAACTGCTTATTTAACTGCTTATTTAACTAAATATTTATCCTTGATTGATCCTTTGATTTACCTGTTGCTTATTTGGTCAGAAGATGAAGATTGACATAGTTTTTTATAGTAAGTTAAGTGACAAGGATATTCTAGAAAAAGCTACAAAGTGGGGGATAATTTTTTTGAATTTAACTAGGGAACTAAAATTATGCTAGACCTAACAAAACTAGCACAACAAATGCAAGGGATGAGTCAACATCTGACAAAAGAGGCGATGGCTGCTAAAAATAGATTGGAGATTGCTCAACAATTATTAGAAGCAGCAAAGGATGAACAAGAAGATTTATTAGCCTTAGAGGAAAGTTGGTGCGACCGTATACTTTTTAATCCTGCTATTCCTATAGAATCTTTAGATACTTATCCTCTAATTAATCCTCCTCCAAAAAGTCATACAGTATTCGCTACGGATGGTTCTCAAATAGCTCCAAGTCAACATGAAATTGCCTATTGTTATTTGTTAAATATTGGTCGAGTAATGTTGCATTATGGGGAAAGTCGTTATCCGCTTTTAGATAGTATTCCAGAAATTTTTTATGAACCAGGTGACCTTTATATCTCTCGACAATGGGGTATTAAAACAGAAGAATGGATGGGTTATCGACGGACTATTTCTGAGGCTTTGGTTTTGGCCCAATTGGGTTGTGAATGGGTAAAAAATAATTCTGATAATTTAGGTTCTCCAATATTAGCAATGGTTGATGGTTCTCTGATTTATTGGTTCTTGGAGTCTTTGCCTTCTGAAGCACGGGATAGGATTTTAAATCCCATAATGGAAGCTTGGAATAAATTAAAGCTGGCTGGTATTCCTTTGGTTGGTTATTTGAGTGCTTCTCGCAGTAATGAAAGTTTATCTTTTTTGCGTTTAAAGGCTTGTATTTATGATGAACCTGATTGTATCAGTAATTGTCCAAATGTTGGTTTGGGGGGATTTGGTTTTACTGAAAAAGCTCCTTGTCAGTCGTTTGAACCGCTGCGAGATGTGATATTTTGGGGTTCAATATTAAGGCCTGGACAAAGAAGTCCTTTGTGGCAATCTTCTGCTAGAATTCTGCATTTATATGGGGATAATACTATCTATTTTTGTTATGTGAATGTTGGTAGGGAAGTGGCTAGAATTGATATGCCAGAATGGGTGGTTGAAAATGAGGAAATGTTGGAGTTAGTGTTAGGAATGATTTTGGCTCAAGTGCAAAAGGGTTATGGTTATCCGGTGGCATTAGCAGAAGCTCATAATCAGGCGGTGGTTAGGGGTGGCGATCGCATCAGTTTTTTTGCTTTGTTGGAGCAGGAAATGATTAAGGCTGGTTTGAAAAATGTGGGGACTTCTTACAAGGAGACTCGCAAGCGGAGTAGTATTGCCTGATTTTAGTCGTTATAGTCTCCATGAATTCACAATCATAAATCTGTGATTTTTTGACTGCGGTTTTTATAGCTGCTATTGCTTATGGGGTGATTTCTCTCATGTCTAAACCTAAATGTTCATAAAGCGATCGCTTCTTAACTAGCAAAAAAAAGTTGTTTTATTTTTAACTAATTGAAGTATAATAAAAAGTAGACTCACT
>JAGGDU010000149.1:120072-123626 GCA_018457135.1 Trichodesmium erythraeum GBRTRLIN201
CTTACATCTGTTGTGCTCCCACTTTAGGACTTTGGCCGCATCATCTGAAGCTCCTGCAAACTAAGTTAAATACCGAAGATATAATAGTTATAGGTAAAAATCAGATCGGAAAAATTAGACTTTGAAGCTACTAAATATTTATAAAGCGATCGCTTCTTAACTAGCAAAAAAAGTTGTTTTATTTTTAACTAATTGAAGTATAATAAAAAGTAGACTCACTATTTTTTTTGAATACACCAGCTTCTGACAACCGAGAAGGAAAGGCGATGGTTGTAGGTGAAACTCAGAAAAATTAGAGTCCCTTGCTGCAATTCTTACATCTGTTGTGCTCCCACTTTAGGACTTTGGCCGCATCATCTGAAGCTCCTACAAACTAAGTTAAATACCGAAGATATAAGAGTTATAGGTAAAAATCAGAAAAGTTAGACATCCCCGCTGCAATTCGCATATTTGTTGTACTCCCACTTTAGGACTTGTTTGCATCATACAAAGCTATTGAGCAATAAGTAATGAATATCTAATGCTTATAGGTAAAATTAGGAAAAATTAGACTTTGAAGCTACTAAATATTTATGAAGCGATCGCTTCTTGACAAGCAGAAAAAGTTGTTTTATTTTTAAGTTAATTGAGTATTATAGGAAAGTAGTAACTCTTTTTTTTGAGATCACCAACTCCTGACAATCATGAAAAAAACATCTAATGGTTGTAGGCAAGATGAGGAAAAATTAGACTTTCAAACTACTAACCCAGATAAGTGCGAATGCTGTCTATATTCCTAAAGGTTTTGCTCCAACAGTAGTTTCCCACACCATCTCAAGCTCGTGAGCTGATGTAAAATTATAAAAAAATACTAGCTCATCCCCAGTGATAACTACCGATATTCCCCAAAAGTTGTGCTTCAGCTTCAATTATAGGGTTTTGGTCACATTACTTAAAGATCCAAAAAACCAAGGATGGAAGATCTAATGGTTGTAGGAAAAAAAATTGACATTAGCACTTGGTGAACTTTTAAGAAAGATGAAATATTTAATTCGCGTCTTTGGCTTAACTTTCCTGTCACTAACTCTGACAAACTGTTCCTTATGTCCAAAAAAAATAGTCTCTCTACTAGAGCCTAGTATTTTAAGACTATTTTATACAAATAAACCCCTCATATCTGGAGAAACAGAAGCTTATAATTTACTAACCCCAGCTCATGTGGTCAAAAAGGAAGGGAAAAATTTATTAGAAAATAATGATGGGAAAGTTGCGAATGTGACTAAATTAGAAATATTTCCGAGTAATATAAATTTAGCTTTAGCAACTTTTGAGCAAACGGGAAAAAAATGTAACTGTAATGATCCATTGCTAAGAATAGGTAATTCAAACAGTTTTAAAACCAGTAGTTCTGTCTACACTTTGGGCTTTGCTCTTTGGGGTAGGCAGTTGTTATCAGAATTTGCTTTTGGTAGTGTTTATACTGAGGAACGTCGGCGGCCAGGCGATGGAGTTTATGATCAAGCTTTGAGTGTAAGTGGAAACACTGAAGTGCCTGTTATGGATCAGAGGGTTAAGTTTATGGCAGCTCATAGAAAAAGTGATCAAGAACAAGAAATGGTCGAAAGTTTGGCTTCAAGACCACCAAAGTTGTCTGAGTCAGAATGTCAGAATTTCTTGGAAGCTGTATTTTTGGAGGGTAATATTCAAGGTTTGACTTTTTCCTGGGGTATACCTATTACTTTGAATTTTTTTCGGGAGTATTCTTCAAAGGCGATCGCTGTTGAGATACAAGAACAAGAAGTCGAGTTACCAGAACCACTTGAGGAGCACCGATGGAAAGAGGAAGAGGAAGAACGGGGTGAAATAGAACCAGAAGGACAAAAACAACTTCATAAGGCCGAATATAAGGCCAGACAAGAAGAGCTAGTTGAAATACAAAGCCTACAACTACAAAAAGAATTGATGTCTGAAAAACAAAAGAAAAGGGCAACAATAGGTATCGGGAGCTTTTGGGTAGATTTTTTGATTTTCGGAGTAGGCCTCAATGCTCTAGTACTTTATGGCGTGTTTTCTTATACTAAAAAAGGATGATTTCTCAGACAAATATTTACAACATATTTAGAAATAACGAGATACATGGCAAATGGTAAAAGTATTTATCTGAGTCATTTTGATGGTAATTGATGTAACTTATAATAACGGAAATAACTCTAAGTCGTTTTCCCTGTCTATAGAAAAAAATTTAGCTGCCACTCAAGTAATTAAAATTATTAGTTTAAAGCCTTAATAAGGCTCTCAGACTTGGACAACAAAAAACAGTTGTTTTGTTGTATTTAAAAAAAAAATTAAATAATATTGGAAACATATAGCTATTTTTTAGATATAGTTTTATTATAAAAATAATTAAAATAAAATCTAGATAAAATCTATATTAAGTTAAAATTTTCCGGATTTAAATATTTAAACCTTTACTAATAAAATGTTATTTGGTATAACCTTTCTGTCAACTAATATTCTTTAAACCGATGAAATCTCTACTGCCTATTATCAGTATAACTTTCTTATCAATAACTCTGACAAATTTTTCTTCCTCTGTCAAAAAAACAGAGGTCGAAGACATAGCTTCTCGACTAGAGGATAGTATTGTTAAACTATCTTATAAAAATCAACCAGGAGATGGAACTGGTTTTTTTGTAGAGGTGGAAGGAAAGTCAGAAGTCTGTAGTGTACTAACAGCAGCTCATGTTGTGGAAAAAGAAGGACAAAAAATCTTATGGACTGAAAAAGATGAAAAAGTCTGGGATGTTGCTACGGTAGAAAGATTTCCTGGTAGTATAGACTTGGCTTTGATTACTTTTAAGCCACACACAAAAAGATGTAATTATCCCGCACTAAAAATAGGTAAACCAGAAAACCTGAAGATAGGTAGTTCTATTTTTGTTTATGGTTTTCCTCGTCTGGATCAACATTTAGTGGCCCAGTTTGTTGGGGGTCAGGTTTCAGCTTTGAAGAAAAAAGCCCGGGGTTATGGGGTTGCTTATAAAGCTTTGACTGTTGAAGGAATGAGTGGAGCCCCTGTTGTGGATACAAAGGGTGAGGTTGTGGCAGTCCATGGAAGTAGTAACTCTAAAATGGTGCCAAGTTTGATATCTCAGCAGATAAGTAGGCCTGATATAGAATGGCAGCTTGATCGGCAAACTTTCAATAGAATTAATAATAGTAGTTTGACCTGTGCTTGGGGTGTACCTATTAATTATTTTCGGGAGTCTAAGTTTTATAATGCTAAGTTATATAGTAATCTTCTACCTTTAGACTTGAATAAGTGGATACTTTCGATATTTTCCATTAGTGGGTTGATGTTTAGCTCTGGTATTGTTTCTTTTCGGTTCAAGCGTTTTCAAGCTTCACCAGTTTCGGGACAAGAACAAAATGAGCAGGAAAGAGAGTTTGAGGATGTAGTATTTAGGGGAGAAGAAGAGCACAGACCGTTGAGTTCCCCGGCAAATATTCCGACTCAGCTACAAAATGAGCAGGAAAGAGAGTTTGAGGATGTAGTATTTAGGGGAGAAGAAGAG
>JAGGDU010000149.1:123726-126725 GCA_018457135.1 Trichodesmium erythraeum GBRTRLIN201
CACAGACCGTTGAGTTCCCTGGCAAATATTCAGACTCAGGAGCAGCAAAGGCAAGGAGGGGTTCAGGTTCTTGAACCTCCGTCTTCTGTGGTTTCTGTGCCTCTGGTTTCTGCAGCTGGAGTTGATTATACTAGGTTGCATGAGTTATTGGTGGCTAAAAGGTGGAAGGAAGCAGACGATGAAACATATCAAAGAATGATAGAAGTGGCGGACCGGAAGTCCCAAGGATGGTTGAGAATTGAGGATACAAAGAATTTTCCTAGTCAAGATTTAGGGATTATTGATAAGCTATGGCTCAGATATAGTAATGGTATGTTTGGTTTTTCTGTTCAGAAGCAAGTTTATCAGAGTTTGGGTGGTACCCAGAGGTATAATCCAAAAGTAGTAGAGGATTTCGGAGATAAGGTGGGATGGCGCCTGGAGGGAAAATGGTTGAGTTATGATGGTTTGACTGTGAGTGATAATTATTACAGGGGACACCTGCCGTGTTGTGGGAATGAGGGGTCTTTGTATGGCTGGGCAGCAGTTCTTTGGTCTCTTCTCTCTCATAAAGATTTGTAAACTGTAAGATATAGCCGGAACTCAGGGTTTAGAGGTTGCTTAAGGTAAGAGGTGAGAAGTAAGGGGTTGATATTGATGAGGGATGGCTTCACTTCGGTTATTAGCTAATGTTGTTCCAGTGTTTAAATGGCGAAAATGTTTAGATTTTTTAATTACTAAATAATAGAGCGATCGCTACCTTGACAAATAGAAAAAATTGTTTTATATTTAAGTTAGATAAGTAAAATAGGAAAATATTAGGTCTTTTTTTTTAGGTGGCCATATAATTAGATAGTATAAAATTGTCGGTAAAGTTAAAAAAAATCCTACTAACTCAAGTTCCCAACCTCCGAAGCTGATGAAGTCTCTTTTTTCTATCCTTGGTCTAACTTTCCTCTCTGTCATTCTGACAAACTGTTCCTTATCTCCAGAAAAAATAGCTTCTCGACTAAAACCTAGTATTGTCAAACTATCTTATAAAAATAAACCCGGACATGGAACTGGTTTTTTTGTGCCTGGAGAACTAGGGGTCTGTACTGTACTGACTGCAGCTCATGTTGTGGACGAGGAGGGAAAGGTAAGGTTACGCACTGAAAAAGATGGAAAATTCTGGGATGCGGCTACAGTAAAAATATTTCCTCGTACTATAGATATGGCTTTGGTGACTTTTAAGCCAGAGACGGAAAAATGTAATTATCGGGCACTGAAAATAGGTAACTCAGATAGTCTCAGGATAGGTAGTTCTATTTTTATTTATGGTTTTCCTCGTCGGGGTGGGGCTCTAGTTCCCCAGTTTGTTGATGGTAAGGTCTCAGCTTTGGATAGGTTGGCTCGGGGTTATGGGGTTTCTTATAGTACTTTGACTGTGGGTGGAATGAGTGGAGCTCCTGTTGTGGATGGGAGGGGTAGGGTTGTGGCTGTACATGGAATGAGCGATGTTGAAATAGTTCAAAGTTTGGCTTCACAACAAGCAGGTTTGTCTGAGGATGAACGGCTTTTGAGTCAGCAGGCTCAGGAAAGTTTGAGGGCTGCTGGTGTTCAACGTTTGACTTTTTCTTGGGGTATACCTATTACTTTTTTTCGGGAGTCTAAGTTTTATTATTCTCAGGTTTCTGGGTTGAGTTTGTGGATGTTGTTTTATGGTGGGGCGGTGTTTGGTGGTGGTGTTGTTTATTTTGGGTTGAGGTATTTTCAAGCTCCACGGGTTTCAGGAGAAAGACAAGGGGACTGGGAAAGGCAACTTAAGAATGAAAAACGGAGGCGAGAGGAGGTTGAGGGCAGGTTGAGTTCTCTGGAAAGTTCTCGGGCTCAGGCACGGCAGGAGTTGGAAAGGCAAATAGAATGGGAAAGGGGGAAAAGACGGGAGTTTGAGGCACTGCTTAAGAATGAAAAACGGGGACGAGAGGAGGTTGAGGGCAGGTTGAGTTCTCTGGAAAGTTCTGGGGCTCAGGCACAGCAGGAGTTGGAAAGGCAACTAGAATGGGAAAGGGGGAAAAGACGGGAGTTTGAGGCACTGCTTAAGAATGAAAAACGGGGACGAGAGGAGGTTGAGGGCAGGTTGAGTTCTCTGGAAAGTTCTGGGGCTCAGGCACGGCAGGAGTTGGAAAGGCAACTAGAATGGGAAAGAGGGAAAAGACAGGAGCTTGAGGCACTGCTGCAAAGTCAAGGGGAGGTTCAGCCTCGGGTTGTTGAGCCTTTGTCTTCTGGTGATGTGCCTCTGGTTTCTGCAGTTGGGGTTAGTTATTCTAGGTTGCGTGATCTATTGGTGGCTAAAAAGTGGAGGGAAGCAGACCAAGAAACATACAAAAGAATGTTAGAAGTTGCGGGCAGGGAGTCCGAAGGATGGTTTAGAGGCTCGGATATAGAAAATTTTCCCTGCCAAGATTTAGCCACGATTGACAAACTATGGGTAAAGTATAGTAGTGGTAAGTTTGGTTTTTCTGTTCAGAAGCAAATTTATCAGAGTTTGGGTGGTACGAATGAATGGGACGAAAAAGTCTGGACAGCCTTCAGTGATCAAGTTGGATGGCGAAAAAGGGGTCGTTGGTTGAATTATGATGAGATTTTCGACGAGACATCGCATTGTGTGGGCCTCCTGCCAGGCATCACACATTGTGACCTCGGCCTGACCGGTGGGCCTGGTCCTTTTGACCTTATTGACTCTTTAAGGATATTAAAAATGGTGGCCATTATTTTTGCTATTACTATTTTCTCGCGCAGAGACTTGTAGAGTATAACATAAAACAGTTTCAGCCGTCAAGGTAAAAAGTATTATCTCTGTTTTTTTAACGAGTTTTCTTGATTTGAGGATTTTGATACCTCACTGATCGCGGGATACCCGTGGGGATGGAATGAGTAGGGAAAAGGGTTTCAGGGGGAAAAGGGAAGGGAGAGAATAAACCAAAAACCAAAAACCAAAAACCAAAAACCAAAAACCAAAAACCAAAAACCAAAAACCA
>JAGGDU010000149.1:126825-127814 GCA_018457135.1 Trichodesmium erythraeum GBRTRLIN201
AAAACTAATTTTACTGATCATCAAAAAATTGCATAGCCACCTCCGGGTCATAACAATTAGCCAAAACCAACTGTCTGGCCACCTCCACCACCAAATTTGAGGGAAGTTCCCAGTCAGCCCAAGGGAGTCGCATTTGTCCTGGAGAAGCCTTATTTTTTTTCTTTTTTTTCACCTTAGGCAAAAACCTACTACCCCACCGACGGCGCCTTTGAGACTTAGGTCGAGATTTATATTTCCGGCAAAAGCCCCTATAATTTTGAGCACATTCATCAAGAGTTTTTCCCAGAGACAAAAAAGCTGGATGCCACTGTGTCAAACCATCATCAGTGAGACGGTCATAAGTGCCATAGTTAGAAAAGTCATAGAAAAAGCCAGACTGGATATTAGCAGCTTTTGGGTTAGCATGAATATAGCGAAGAGTATTCAAAGCTCGTTTTTTATCAGTATTGTCAAACCCGGTGCTGTGGTATCTTTTCTCCCAAAAATGCCCCGTACGGTTAAGCATCTGGTTAAAACACATAGCGGTATACCAGTTGAGCCAGTGCATAATTTTAGGTAGTTCTTGTGGTTGGGAGGGCTCTAGTAAATAATGAACATGATTACTCATAATACAAAGAGCATAAAGTTTAAAGGAAAATTTATCTAAAGCCTTTTTCAAAGCAAACAAAAATATTTGGCGACATTGGAGACGAGTCAAATGAAACTCTCGGTTATTGCAGCGAGAAGTAACATGATAGGAATATTGGGGGAAAAGTTGGCGCGGTTGTCTAGGCATTATCGGTTGTCAGTTATCAGTTATGAGCTTTTTTTTTTATTATTTATGAGTTGTGGCTAGTTGATCTTTATTTCAGTTATTTCTGATTTTTTGACGGAAAATTCTCAGATAAAAAATTAGATAAAAAATTAGGCAAAAAATTAGATAAAAAATCAAAAGTACTCAGACAGATATTTCGGTTCAAATATTTTTTTGTGTTTGAGCGATCGCTAAT
>JAGGDU010000150.1 GCA_018457135.1 Trichodesmium erythraeum GBRTRLIN201
CTAACGACTCAGGTGCTAATTATGAGATGGGAAATATATTAGCTCTTTTACCAGGCAAATTAGAAGAGGCTATTACTTATTACTATAAAGCTCTTGAAATTGATCCATATTTGACAGAGGCTTACTACTCTTTAGCTAATATTTTTGTCAACCAAAACCAGCTTAAAAAAGCTGTAATTATCTATAAAAAATTGATTGAAATTCAGCCAAATATCTGGGAAAATTATCATAATTTAGGGAATATTTTAATTGAGCAAGAAAATTTTTCAGAGGGAATTTCGGCTTTATATTATGCTATAAAACTAAATCCTAGTTCTTCTATTTCTTATTTAAAATTGGCTGAAATATTAGCTAAGTCAGGGAAACTTTCTGAGGCAATAAATGCTTACCAGAAAGTAATTTTCATCGACCCCAATTTGGCTGAGGCTTATCAGTATTTGGGTGATATTTTAAGAAATAAAGGGGAGAAAGAAGAGGCTATAAAGGTTTATAGAAAAGCTATTGAAATTCAGCCTCAATTATGGACAGTACATCATAAATTAGGTAGTTTATTCCAGGAAACAGAGAAGTTAGAAGCAGCTACTAATGCTTATAGGAAATCTATTGAATTGAATCCTGATTTTTGTTGGTCTTATAATAATTTGGGGGATGTTTTAGTTAGGTTAGAGAAGTGGTCGGAGGCGGCTGGTGCTTATGGTAGGGCTATTGAGTTGAATCCTGATTTTTGTTGGTCTTATAATAATTTGGGGGATGTTTTAGTTAGGTTAGAGAAGTGGCCAGAAGCGGCTGGTGTTTATCATCAGGCTATTGAGTTGAATCCGGATTTTCCTTGGAATTATTATAATTTGGGAGATGTGTTGGTGAAGTTGGAAGATTGGGAAGGGGCTATTATTGCTTATAGTCAGGCTTTAGAATTCAAGTTAGAGCTGCCGGAAGCCAAACAAAAGTTAGATAATGCTCTACATCAAAAAGTCAAATCTGGTTTGCAGTCTGTCCTGAATTATTATCTTAGAGCTATTGAACAAGAACCAAATAATGTAGAGAACTATTTCAAGGCAATTGAGATAGAACCAAATAATCCTGAATTGTATTTTGGGTTGGGAAATGTTTGGCTAGAAAAAAAGGAATTTGACCAAGCAATTACTAGTTACGAAAAAGCAATTGACATTAATCCTAACTTGGGAAAAGTTTACCAAAACTTAGCTAGAGTTTTTCAGGAAAAAGGAAGGGAAAAAGAAGCTAGGGAGTCATGGTTTAAAGCTTTGAGTTTAGAGGCAAGTTTGGCAACGGCAGAACAACATTTTAATTTAGGAAGTGAGTTTTTACAAGAAGAGCAGCACAGAGAAGCTGTGACTTGTTATCGCCGAGCGATCGCCTTAAACCCCAGTTTTTTAGAAGCTTACTTACTTTTGGGTCAAGTTTTCAGGGATGGCCAAAAATGGTCAGAAGCTATTTCTGTTTATCGACAGGGACTGAAGCAAATTCCAGAAAATCAAGAACTTCAAACAGGTCTTAAAGAAACTTATAGCCAACAAAACCAGCAGCAAAAAATAGAGGAAAATAGTAACTATTCTACCCAGGAAATTCAAAGAGATTTAATTCACCTGCCACACGGAAATGAAGTAGAGAGGGTGAGGAATACTTCAATTGCTGCTATTACCATGGTATCTAAAAATTATTTGCCTCAAGCACGAACTTTATGCGAAACTTTCCTTGAGCATCATCCCCAAGCTCGTTTCTTTGTGTTGCTAGTCGATCAGGTAGATGGTTATTTTGAGCCAGCTCAGGAACAGTTTCAATTATTAACAATGGAAGACGTTCCTCTGCCTTCCGCCGATACTTTTCCTTATCATTATACCATTCTTGAACTCAATACGGCTGTTAAACCTTTCGTTCTTAAATATTTGTTGGAGAAATACGACGATATAGAAAATTTGGTTTACATTGATCCTGATATTCAGATATTTCGTCCCCTAGATGCAATTTGGAATGCTTTAAGAACTAACACGACAGTTTTAATACCTCATATGCGAAAGCCATTTCGAGACAATTATTCCCCTTCAGAAGTGCAAATTCTACAAAGTGGAACTTATAATCTAGGTTTTATTGGTCTCAAAAAGAATCAACATTCTCTTGAGTTACTCAAGTGGTGGATGGAAAAATTACATTTGGATTGTGTGGTTGATATTCCTAATGGTCTTTTTGTAGATCAAAAATGGATGGATTTGATTCCCGGGTATTTTCCAGATACCTATATTCTTCATGATCCCTCTTACAATGTGGCATATTGGAATTTACACGATCGCACTGTAGAAAAAATCGGCGATGAATATTTAGTTGATGGCAGACCTTTAGCCTTTTTCCACTTTAGCGGTTACTCTCCCAAAAACAGAAATAAGTTATCTAAGCATCAAACAAGACATAATTTATATGATCTACCTACGGTTAAAGAACTTTGTGACGGGTATGCAAATAAAATGTTGAAGTGGGGCTATTCAAAAGCTAAAAATTTTCCTTATGCCTATGGAAAACTACCTAATGGTATTAAGGCTTGCGAGCTAATTAATTACACTCTCAGGCAACTAATTATCAAAAATATACCCTTTCCTAGTCCTAAATTTGAAGCAGATGAGTTTTGTAAATTTTTGATGACTCCATCTCCATATTTATCAGGAAAAAATACTCCCCCAATCATAACATCTCTCTTAAAATTTAGACCTGATGTAGCGGCTGCTTTTCCTAATGCTTCTAATAATTTTTTGGATGAAGGATTTATTAATTGGCTAGAAGAAAGGGGAGCCACAGAACACAATATTGACGAATTATGTCATAAATTTAAACAATATTGGGTTAAAACAAACATTATTGAAGATCTACAGAAAATTCTCCGTAGAAGAACAGATGTAGTTACAGCATATCCAAATTTTGTTAGTGACCCTCAAAGTTATGATCGCTTTTGTGCTTGGTTAAAAAATTCTGGCCCTAGAGAAGAGAATTTAAAAACAGAAGAAATAGAAAAGTTTAAAAAAGCTCGTGGTGGGTATTTAAAAATTCTCAATCTTTACTTTTTACGCCCTGACTTACAAAGTGCATTTTGTAATATTCATCTTCCTAAAGTACGTGAGAAATTCCTGGAATGGCTAAAGTCTAATTTAACTTCTTTGCCAAATATAGATATTGATGAATGTTTGTGGTTTGATTTAGTCTGCGAAGTTCAACAAAAAGAGCTAACAGTCATTAATTTATTGTACAATTCCTATCTAAGACAATTAACTGGTAGTACTGCCAATTTATTTGAAATAGACAAAATTATCAAAAGTTTAGAGTTGGCAGAAAATCAGGAGGAGAAGAATGCAATTATAGAATTTTTAGCCTCAGAAAAAGCCCCTACTCCCTTATCTCAGCTAGAGGCTTTCTACAGGAGTCAAGGACTGCTAAAACATTTATTTCCAGATGCTTTTCAATCGAAAGAAAATCTTCAGGAACTACATGATTACCTCAAGGAAAACCCCAATATTCATAATCTTCCATCCCAAAGTAAAGCAGTTATAAAATGGATAGATAAACTAGAAGCAGAAATTCAAACCTATGGGGACGATTTTGTTGTTAATGTAGCAGGAAATTTCGACGCTACTACAGGTATGGGACAATCTGCTAGGTCTATGGAGCATACTCTCAAGGCAGTCGAAGTTAATTATTCAAAAATAATAGTTCCTAATACCTACATTGATAAAGATACCTTTTTTGATAAAGAAAATAAACTTCTATTGATGGGTTGGCCTCTACCAGGCAAGGGAGCTAACATAACAGTAGTAAATGCTGATAGCGTGGGGCAGGTTCACAAAATTCTACCAGATTTTTATTGGCAAGGTAGAAAAAATATTGGTTATTGGGTTTGGGAAACAGAAGAGTTACCTACCTCTCAAGCAAGAGCAGCTAAGGGATTTGATGAAATATGGACACCTAGTGAATATTCAGCAGCAGCTATTGGCAAAAAGGTAGATAAACCTGTTAGAGTAGTTCCTCATGTTATAGATTTTGCAGCACTAGATTCTATAACTTCTGATCGTAGTGAGTTTAACTTACCCACAGATCAGGTATTATTTGGCTTTTTCTTTGACCAGAAAAGTAGTCTGGAGAGAAAAAACCCGCGAGGACTGATTAAAGCTTTTAAAAAAGCTTTTAAGAGTTCTGAGGATGTGGTATTGCTTTTAAAGGTAAGTTCTCCAGTCCCCGGTAATTATGATTATGAAATGCTAAAATTAGAGTCAGATGGTTTGAATGTTATCTGGATAGAGGAAACTTACCATCGAGCTAAGACTCTCAGACTAATGAACTGTTTAGATGTTTATGTTTCTTTGCACAGGTCCGAAGGCTTTGGATTGACTTTGGCAGAGGCGATGGCAATGGGAAAACCAGTTATTGCTACCAAATACTCAGCCAATTTAGACTTTATGGATAATTCTAATTCTTTTTTGGTGGAAGCTGAGGTTATTGAAACTGATAGGAGTTATGGCGCTTATCCCAGAGGTACTCGGTGGGCAGAACCAGATCTGGATCAAGCAGCAGAGTTTATGAAATTTCTGTGCGATCGCTCTGTTCGGGAAAAATATGGTGATTATGCTTGTAAGAGTATTAAGGATAAACTTTCAGCAGTTGTTGTAGCATCTATTTTTAAGAAAATTTTTCATAATTTCTCTTAATGAAAATAGTTTTATATTAATTTAATAGGAGTATTTTGTATCTAATGGAAAATAGTAATAATGGTAAATTATATGAAGATTTACCAGAGGAATTTATTAAGTGGGCTTATCGCTTGTTTTTAGATAGGGAAGTTGAAAACCAGGATGCCATAGAAGATAAAAAAAGAAGAATAAAAAATTGTCGAGATTTAAGAGATATTTTTTTAAACTCAGAAGAGTTTAAAGCCAAAAATCAGTGGCATAAACCTTTACCACAACTTACTGATAAAAGTATTGTCTATGTAGAAAATGTAGCCCCAGGACGAGAATTAGCCCTTTTATTTAATCATATTCAAAATACTTGGTCTTATTTAGGTAAAACAGAACCTCATTGGTCTGTATTGTCCGCAGAAAACTTTAAACAAGATAATATTTCACAGACAATTAATTTATTTAACGAAACAGGTAAAAATGAAGTATCAAAATTATTTGCCTCCTTAGATAGAAATCAATTGGATTATAAATCATTTAAGTCAGCTATTGAATATGGTTGTGGAGTTGGTAGAGTTACAAGATGGTTGGCTGAAAAGTTTGAAGTTGTTTACGGCTATGATATATCCTCATCCCACTTGAAGGTTGCTCATCAATATATGACTGAGGTAGAAATCAAAAATGTTCAGTTAAATCAATTGGTTGCTCTTAGAGATCTCAAAAAACTTCCTCAGGTAGATTTCATATATTCAGTAATAGTTTTACAACATAATCCTCCTCCAATTATTGCCTTCATTATTAAACAATTTATGAATTCTCTTAACTCTGGGGGTGTAGCTTTTTTTCAAGTTCCCACCTATAAACATGGATATAAATTTTCTTTGAAAGAATATTTGAATGATCTTAATAAAGAAGCAGAAAATAATCAAATAGAAATGCATATTCTACCTCAAAAAGATATTTTTACAATTATTAGACAAATGGATGCTAAGTTAATTGAAGTTACAGAGGATAATTGGGCAGGGGAGGGATATATATCAAATACGTTTATAGTTCAAAAAAACTGACAGGGGCGATCGCCAATATTAGATAGTAAGTAGGTATGCATAAATCAAGGTTAAAATCAAGGTTAAAATCAAAAATATGAAAAAATACCTAAAAGGAAATCCTCAAAAGGTTTTCACTCTTGTGAAATTTTATTGCTGTTGACGATGCAAAATTTGAGGTAATCCGATAAGAAGCAAAGGTTTGGGACAACAGAAGACTTATGGAGATGACTGCCGTAAATGATAGGAAAAAAGATCCAATTATGAAGTTAGCCTGTGGCAAAAGTATTTCTGGTCTAAGACAAAAAAAGTAATCAAATTAAACAAAATAAGGTCAAATATTCATAATGGATAGTAAAGATATAGAGCAATTTATTCTGAAGTTTGATGTGGCTGCTTTGCACAAGCAAAGAAATAAGATACTTAATAAACCTAATTTAATTGGAGTAGGAGCAGGGAGGTGTGGAACTACATCCTTATATCAATATTTAGCAGCACATAAAGATGTTTATATGTCTCCAGTGAAGGAAATCAATTACTTTGGTATCAGAAATACTGAAAAAAATAAGTATGGAATAACTTTTAGGGAATATCTCTATTATTTTATGGGGGCAGAAAGTCAAAAATGTATTGGGGAAATTTCTCCTATTTATCTTGGTATTCCAGAATGTGCTTCTCTGATAAATGAAAAGTTGGGAAATATTAAGATATTGATTACTATTCGAGATCCTATAGAAAGAATGATATCTCATTATAAACACCATTTAGATAAACATCAAATAAATGATCTTAATGAATACTGTGAAAAGGGTCTGAAGATACTTAGAGACCATGAAGAAAAAAAATACCAACTTAATTGGTTTCATCCTGTTAAAAACATGACGCAATCTCTTTATTTTGAGGGAGTAAAGAGATATATCCAGCAATTTGGGAAGGAAAATGTTTTGATAATTACTTATGATCAACTAAAGAAGCATTCAAAAGTAGTATTAAAAGAAATTAATCAGTTTTTGGCTATTGAGGATGTCGAACAAGAGTTGTATAAAGCTAACTCTTCGCCGAAAGATAGAGATAAAGATTTTCAATTAAATAGAGAGACAATGAAGGAACTTTTAGAAAAGTTTAATGAGGACCTAGCCAAATTAGATGAATTAACTGGATTAAAGACAACTCATTGGTTAGAAAAATATTAAAAAGTACATTTTGTTAATTTCCTATATTTTATGATTTATGTTATGTTCAGAAAAAGGGAAGATTATTAATAATTTATTTACGCAAACAAAAGGTATTATTAAATATTAGGAATAGCTAAAAAATATGTTAATTAATTCATCAATGGAAGAGAAGCGCAGGAATGAGGAGCACAAAAAAAGCTCGATCGTTACACCGAAGAAGCCTCCAGCTCCCCAGAATCTTTTTAAGATTGCACCCCAACCTTTATTTTCAAAAAAACATAACCTAGCTCTACTATGGTCGGCCAAAGCTGGATGTACTTTTTCCGTTAAGTGGTTTTTTGATAAAATAGGGTTTCTTGATATGGCTCTGTTCTATCACCCTTGGATTCATTGTTTTCGAACTCAAGTATTTTGCGAGTCTGTTGAGTATAAAAGATATTTAAAAAATAGGAATACAGTTGCAGAACTACTCGACGGTGAAATCAAGATTATCAAAGTTGTATGTAATCCTTTCTCTAGGGTTGTTAGTTCTTATCTGGCAGCAATTAAGGGAATTACAGCTGCTCAAGACAACTACGATACAGAAAAAATTAGGAACTTTTTAGGCAGAGAAGTGAACGAAAAAGACACTTTTTCCTTTAGAGAATTTGTAGCATATTTAGAAAGTTTAGATATATTTTTATGCAATATTCACTGGCGGATACAACAGCACAAGAGCGAAAAAGTAGGTTTAATTGTACCAAATTATGTCGTTCACCTAGAGAATAGCTACGAGCAACTAAGGCAAATAGAAATAGATTTGGGACTAAATACGAGCAACTTTGACGAGCTAAGAAAATCCGGACATCATTCAAAGAGATTAGCAGAATTGGAGGGTTGTTTTGCAGATGAACACTTTACTTTTTTAGACAAAGATGTGGCTTTTCCTCCTTCAAAAAATTTTTATGACGACACAGTTAAAAAAGCAGTGGCAAATTTATATCAAGTTGATTTTGAATCTTATGGTTACGATAAAAACATGACGTTATAAATTTTGTGCTGCAGGAAATGGGGTGAATTAAAAATTCATAAATTCCAATCTCTAATTTTGACCAATCATTTACTTAAAGATAATCTATGATATGATATAAATCAATATAATTTATACAGGGCTTACGCAAAGGCGCTATATATAGTGCATGAGAATTTTGACGACCTTCACTATAGCTTTATGGGATACGGCTAACGCCACGCTCCGCGAACGCCTAACTATTTTTATTCAAAAAATTTTTAGTTATTTAAGTTAAATAACCTTCATTTTAATTGAAAGATGTTTCAATTCTGAGGTTAGATATTTTGATAATAATCCGTGCTTAACTTGATAAATACTTTTTCCTATTTTAAAACCTACATTCCGCAGGATAAAATGTAGCACAGAAAGAGGGGGAAAGTCGAGCAAGTATTTATACTTATAATATGGGGTAGGAGACGATCGCTTTCTCAATAGAATGGTATCAGTTGCCGGAATTTACCAATGACCAATTCAAAATTTGCCAAAGTTCCTCTATCACCTAGTGCGATCGCACTAATTGCCAAGGGATTTATTCTACTACTATTCAATCGTTGATTATTTTGGCCCTCTACCTGTTTTCATCTCAAGTTTCTCAACTGAGTAGATAGTATCTTTGACAACTTGGAGGAAAAAACTTCAATAATTCTAAACGTTCCGGAGTGAGGTTAGATATACTCTTAAATCCAGAATTAATCAATAAATGAATCGACTGAAAACATTGAAATATCCAATCGTTTTGTTGGCCTATTAGTAGGACGGCCCAATTGATTTTTTGGCCCAATTGATTTTTTACAGTAGATTTAGTCCGGTTTAAAGTTTGACGAAGTTGACGCTGGCCTAAAGTAATTACCAACAAACATAATATGGAAAATCCATGCCCATAGCTATAAGGCTTTCAGGGATAGCATTCGGGGCGATAGATTAACAGGACTTACGGAAAGGCACTAACTATAGTGTAAATATCTAAGATAATTATCAAAAATACACTATATATAGCGGTACTGCGTAAGTCCTGATAAGTTTTATTAAGCCTGATTAATAAAACTTATCAATTTAATGTTAAGAAGTGCGGAATGTATGTTATAATAATAATAATAATAATGTAATAATGGTTACAAACATGCAAATGTCGGAACTTGATATGGACATCTTAGGGGTAACAGAAGCTCGTTTAAATGACATCATCACGAATACCGATGATGTCAATAGAAATGTAACAATAGAACCACTTGTCATTGCTGAGGGACAGGTGCTGTTTGACTTTGATGATATTTCAGACACAACTGGTTCGCAAGGATTCGGTGGACAAAAGGTTGGAGACTTTTTCTGGAGTGAAGATTGGGCGGTTATCCATAAAGATTCTAATCCTGGATCAGGTTATGAATATGGGAACGTTTCTCCACCCTACTCTGCATTTAATGGCTGGTCGAATCCAGTAAGCATTACTTCAGATCAAGACTTTACATTAAATAGTGCCTATTTGACTTCGGCGTGGGAGGATAACTTAGATATTCAGCTAAAAGGTCTTAATGATGGACAGGAGGTGCATTCCAAGACTGTCACTGTGAATAATCAGGGACCAACTCTGGTTCAATTTGATTTTACTGACGTAGATGAAGTCCAATTTGAATCTAATGTACATTTTGTTATTGATGATTTAGTCTATGAATTTGAAGAGGAAGAACCTGGTTCAATATCTGGTTATAACTGGGAAGACCTTAATGGTAACAGTCAATGGGACGATGGTGAAGCAGTATTAGAAGGCTGGACAATATACATAGACGAGAATAAAAATGGTCAACTAGATGATGGAGAAAAGTCTACTACCACTGATGGAGATGGTTATTATGAATTCAAAGACCTTGCTCCCGGAACTTACGTTATTGCTGAAGTCATCCAAGAAGGATGGACACAAACTTATCCTAAAGTAGAAGCAGAGATAGACACATCATTACGGTCTCAATCATCTTTAAGTAGTTTCTCTGAAACAGATACTATAAGTAATGGCAATACAAAAAATACAGCAGCCGATGGGTCTCAAGTATCTGCGAGTGAGTCTGAGACAAAATTTACTGGAGAAAACCTAGGCTTAGAAAATAGCTTTGTTGAAAATGAGATAATTGTTAAGATCAACAATTCACTCAATGATTCTGAAGTTAGTGTTCTTGAAAATCTCAAAACTCAGATCGGAGCAAGGACGGTCAAGGAAACAAAAACATCAGAATTAGAAGGTCTGCAACTGTGGAAATTTGATGGGGACACAATAGACGTTCTAAATCAACTCCAAGAAAACCCTGTAATAGAATACGCCGAATTGAACTATAAAGTTCAGACAAATTCTGAGCCTCCTAATGACCCTATGTTCAAGGATTTGTGGGGCCTTGACAATGAAACAAAGCCTGAGGCCAGTATTCAAGCGCTAAATGCTTGGGACATTCAAACAGGAAGTAAAGATATCGTAGTAGGAGTTATAGACACTGGTATCGACTATAGTCACCCAGACTTGGCCAACAATATGTGGACTAATTCTGGTGAAACTCCTGGTAACGGCATCGATGACGATAATAATGGCTATATAGACGATTATTATGGTTACGACTTTGCCTACGATGATGGCGATCCAATGGATCGTCAGAGTCACGGCACTCACGTAGCGGGAACTATTGGAGCAGAGGGCAACAATGGAGTAGGAGTAGTAGGGGTTAATCATCAGACAGACTTGATGGCGATTAAGTTCCTAAATGATCAAGGCTCTGGTAGTACATTTGACGCTATTTTGGCTGTAGAATATGCCACAATGATGGGAGCAGACATAACCAACAACAGTTGGGGAGGCGGAGGCTTTTCTCAAGGATTGTATGACGCAATTGCAGCAGCAGGGGAAGCAAATTCTTTATTTGTTGCAGCAGCAGGTAATAGCAGTAGGAACACCGATAACAGTCCAAGTTACCCAGCTAGCTATGACTTAGAAAATATTATTGCAGTTGCTGCCACGGATAAGAACGATAATATGTCTGGTTTCTCTAACTATGGAGCTACTACAGTAGATTTAGGTGCCCCTGGTTCTGGTATTTTAAGCACTGTGCCGGGAGAAAGGTATGCCTCTTACAGCGGTACTTCTATGGCATCTCCTCATGTAGCTGGAGTGGCAGCTTTGGTGTTAGCAGAAAATCCCGACTTGAGTTACGCAGAAGTCAAAGAAATAATTCTTGATAACGTTGACTCTATTTCAGCACTTAATGGCAAGACATTAACGGGGGGTCGATTGAATGCAGACAATGCCTTATCTGCAATGGGGAGTCCTCCTGAAAACCCCGGAACTCATACTGTAGAATTGAATTCTGGCGAAACTATTACTGATATCAACTTCGGCAACCAAGAAATTATTCCCGGTTCAATATCTGGTGTTAACTGGCATGATCTTGATGGTAACAGTCAAAGGGACGATGGTGAACCAGTATTAGAAGGCTGGAAAATATACATAGATGAGAATGAAAATGGTCAACTGGACGATGGAGAAACGTCTACTACCACTAATGAAAATGGTTATTATGAATTCATGGGTCTTGATCCCGGAACTTACTCTATTACTGAAGTCATCCAAGATGGATGGGAGCAAACTTATCCTTCTAAGCTTGAAGTAATCTTTGAGGCAGACTTCAGTAGTGATGATAACCAACCAGATTTGGATGGCTTTACTCTTGACAATGGTTTTATCCCAGAGCAGTCGTTGAATATACTATCCCGATCCGGTGATGGGCCTGGTACCCTTCGCGGAAACCCAACTGAAGGCTTGTGGCATCTATCCACCCGACGTGGTGATGAACCAGGTCACAGTGCTCAAGATAGTATGTACTATGGAGACGAAGCAACAGGTGACTATGATAAAGGACATACCGCCGGTCGAATTATTTCTCCAGATATTGACTTAAGTGATCAAGGTAATGCTGAGCTTTCCTTTAACTATTTTTTAGAGACGGAAGATTTATCTCCTTGGGATTCAGCAAAAGTACTTATTTCAACAGATGGTGGTACTAATTTTGAGGAGATTGCATCGAATCATGATAATAAATTAGAAGACCCCACTACGGGATGGATAAATGCTACATTTGACCTAAATGACTATGTAGGGGAAACAATTAAGATCAGTTTTGAGTTTAATACTGGGGATCAGATATATAATAGATATGAAGGGTGGTACATTGATGATGTGACAGTAAGAGCTTCAGTAGAGAGTCAGTATCACAAAGTAGAATTAGATAATGGTGAAACATTTGATGATATTGACTTCGGAAATTTGGCTCTTGAAGCTGAACCTGATCTAACGATCATAGAAGATGAGGGCACAGCATCCTTCGCCCAAGACAAAGATAAAACCTATTGGATCATCAATAATGAGACACAAGATGAGTTCCAACTCCATCACAAGGATGGCACAACCTACAATGACGAAAGTCACCCACACTGGGACGGTGCAGCTGCGGAAGTTGGAGATAGTGGCTATCGCTTCCTTCTCGACGGGGACAAAGGAAGAAAAGGTCAAGCCCTTGTCTGGGATACTGATGAGAATGGTAAAATCATCAAAAGTTCAGGTTGGATATCTGACAAAACCTCCCTCCATGATTTTGAGGAGGAGTTCAATCATGATCTAAATGATGATGGTTTAATTGGCGAACCTGATCTAACGATCATAGAAGATGATGGCACAGCATCCTTCGCCCAAGACAAAGATAAAACCTATTGGATCATCGATAATGACACACAAGATCAGTTCCAACTCCATCACAAGAATGGCACAACCTACAATGACGAAAGTAGCCAACACTGGGACGGTGCAGCTGCGGAAGCTGTAGAGGGCGAAGAGGGCGGCTATCGCTTCCTTCTCGACGGGGACAAAGGAAGAAAAGGTCAAGCCTTTGTCTGGGATACTGATGAGAATGGTAAAATTGTGGGCAATTCAGGTTGGATATCTGACGAAACCTCCCTCGATGATTTAGAGAAAGAGTTCAATCATGATCTCAATGACGATGGTGTAATTCCTGCCTCAAACAATCTTGAGGATGAAATTGCAGCGATAGATACAAATATGATTGGTCTTGCAACAGCAAATCTCTTTTAACCTTGGCTAATCACCTTTAGTTATATCTTCAGGACTTACGCAGAAGCACTGTATCTATTATGGGTTAACGGTCTTCAAACCATACAGATGGTGTATATATTAATATTTTGCGTAAGTCTTGTGTATTTTAAGCTAGAACAAATTATTAAGTTTTAATTATGTCATCATCTTTCAAAGAAGTCGCTGTGGCTCAAAAAAATATGGAAATGGGCAAACAGCTTAAAGAGAAGGGTTCGTTCAAAGAAGCGATCGCCAAATACAATATGGCCCTTAAACTAACCCCAGACAACATACAGGTTTTGAACCAGTTGGCTTCGATTTATGAAGCCCAAGAAAACTGGGAAGAAGTAGTCAAATGTTGCAGAAAAATTGTGGCTTTCCAACCCACTAATGCTAGGGCATATCTCCGACAGGCCAGAGCTCTAAAACAACAAAATAAACTCTATGGGGCAATAGCTGCGTTTCAAGAAGCCATTGAAATAGACAAAGACATACTTAAAGCCCAAGACTACAAGCAATTAGGAGATATATTTGTTCAACTAAAAAGCTCTGAAAACCAAAAAGCTCTGGCTAATGATGCGATCGCGACTTATAAAAAAGCTGTGGAACTGAAACCTGATTTCCCCCCACAGGTTCATATTAGCTTGGCTGACACTCTGCAAAAACAGGAACGCTTTGAGGAAGCTATTGTTTCATATCAAAAAGCATTAGAAGTAAAACCAGATTTGGGTGCAGGGGTCTATACTAAGTTAGGGAAAGCCCAGCTCAAACAGGGGCAACTAGACGAAGCGATCGCTACTTATCAAAAAGCAATTGAGTTAGATCCGAGTTCTGTAGCTGCTTACCAAAATCTGGGGAATGCTTTACAACAAAAAAGCTTATTCAATGATGCAATCAATTCTTATCAAAAGGCGATAGAACTCAATCCAAATGCTCCCGGTTTATATCGTTTGATGGGCGATTTAATGACAAAACAAGGTCGGACGACTGAAGCTGATCAATATTACCAAAAAGCTACTTCAATTTAGCTAAATCGACGGTAAATAAATGGGGATCAATTTCAATATATTTTGCTCTCATACCAATTCCCATGCATTAATGCTCAACTTAGGTAACACTTGAGTTATTAAATGATTAATATAGGTATAATAACCATTGGGCTAATTCAAGCTAAGTTAATGTTAGTTATTCTTATGTTTATTACTCTCCTAATGCGCTGGTGAAGAAAATGTAGAAAAGTTTTTTAGGAATGATATAACTCTCATTTTTACCCCTTAGTTTTCAAGAAAAATTAGGAGGTTATAAATGGGAGTTTTTCTCTATTTGTAATTGTCTTTATTTTGATTAATTTAATTTAGATGGAACTTGCTGAAACTTACTTAAAACATGGCAAAAACTACTCTGATGAAGGAAAATGGGAAGAAGCTATCTTCTATTATAAAAAACTTACTGAACTGCAACCTAATAACTGGGAAGTTTACCAAAATTTAGGAAATGCTTTGTTGGAGATCGAAAGTTGGCAAGATGCAGTTACTGCTTACCGTCATGCTATCCAACTCAACCCAAATTTAGATTTTTCTCATTATCAGTTAGGGGAGGCATTAATCAAATTAGAACAGTGGCAGGAGGCGATCGCTGCTTACCAACGCGCTTTAGAACTCAATTCAAATTTACCTAATATCTATCAAAAACTGGGTGACGCGTTTCAACAAAAAATAACCACAGATCGCATAGCAATATTAAATACTTATAGACAGGAAATTCAGCAAAACCCTGACAATATTCAGATTTATAACCGAGCTTTAGAACTTCAACCTAATGATGTGGAATTCTGTTTTGGTTTGGCTAATGCTTTAGCTAAAAAGGGAGAAATTAATCAGGCAATTAACACCTATAAAAGGGTACTTCGACTACAACCAACTCATCCTGAAGCAACTTTAAAATTAGAGAACCTATTAAACCAACAACAAAATAACTCTCATCTTCAAGTTCACCAAGTATCATCACTAGAACAATCTAAAAAATATTTAGAGAACTTAAGTAAAATAGCCTTAGAAGTATTTTTAAACACAGGTTCTCAAATCATTTTTCCTGAAATAGAGAATCCATTAGTTAGTATTATTCTGATTTTACATAATCGTGCAGAGTTAACTTTAAGCTGTTTAAATTCAATTCTAAAAAATAGTTTTAGCTCCTTTGAAGTAGTTATTGTCGATAACTGTTCTACAGATAAAACTCAGCAACTACTGTCACAAATTCAAGGAGTAAATATTATTTTTAATCCGGAAAATTATCATTATCTTCTAGCTTGTAACCAGGCAGCTAAGTTAGCTAAAGGTGATTTTATTTTATTTTTAAATAACGATGCTCAGATTTTAGGAAATAGCATTACTGCGGCAGTTGAAACTATCAAATATTCAGACAATATTGGTGCTGTCGGTGGCAAAATTATTTTCCCCGATGGCACTCTTCAGGAAGCAGGAAATATTATCTGGCAAGATGGTTCTTGTTTTTGTTACGGAAGGGGTGATTTTCCAATAGCACCCCAATATATGTTTAGGCGATCGGTTGATTATTGTTCGGGAGTATTTTTGTTAACTCCTCGTAACTTGTTTCTAGAAATGGGTGGTTTTGATGAAGCTTATCAACCAGCTTATTATGAAGAAACTGATTATTGTGTTCGACTTCAGAAGTTAGGTAAAAAAATCATTTACGAACCTAATGTTAATATTCTTCACTACGAGTTTGCTAGTTCTAGTCGAGAACAAGGGTTTAAACTGATGGAAACCAACCAAAAAGTCTTTGTAGAAAAACATCAAGATTGGCTTCAGTTTCAGCATCCACCTGATTCTAATAATGTTTTATTAGCTCGTACTGCTAGGGAAAATCCTTTCACTTTAAGTATAAGGAAACAACTGCTTTTTATTGATGATAAAATACCTCATCCTTTTTTAGGTTCTGGTTATAGCCGCAGTCACAGTATTTTATCTCAAATAGTTAATATGGGATACGCGGTAACATTCTATGCTGGAGACCCTTTTTATCAAGAAGAATGGGTGACTACTTATGGGGATATATCCAGAGAAGTTGAAGTCATTATCGGTTATGGTTTGCCTCAGTTAAATGAGTTTCTCCGAGAGAGAAAAGGGTATTACAATATAGTATTTGTCAGCCGTCCTCACAATATAGAACAATTAAATTCGATATTATTAAAGGTAAATTTATTAGAGGGAGCAAAGATAATTTATGATTCGGAAGCTCTGTACTGTTTGAGAGAGTTTGAGCGACGAAAATTAGAAGGGGAAAAAATCTCATCAGAGGAAATGCAAAGGTTAATTTATGAGGAATTAAAACTAGCAGAAACTAGCGATTATATTATTTCAGTTTCAGAAGAAGAAAGGCAGAAATTTATTGAATATGGATATGAAAAAGTGGAAGTTATCGGACATTTTATGACGCCTTATCCTACAGTTAATAGTTTTTTCCAGCGCCAGAATATTTTATTTGTAGGTGCTATTTATGAATTAGATTCTCCTAATGCTGACTCAGTAATTTGGCTGTGTCAAGAAATATTTCCTCAAATACAAAGTTACTTAGGTCAAGAGGTTAAGTTGTTAATAGCTGGAAATAATGAGGTTGAAGGTTTAAAACAAAAAGTTGAAGGATTAGGAAATAGTTCAATTGAAATGTTAGGTCGAGTTGAAGATTTGACAGATTTATATAACAACTGTCGAATATTCGTTGCACCGACTCGCTTTGCTGCAGGTATTTCCCATAAAGTTCACGAAGCAGCAGCTTACGGTTTACCTATTGTTAGCACATCTTTAATTGGTCAACAGTTAGGATGGAAACATGAAATAGAATTATTGGTTGGTGATGATCAGATAAATTTTGCTCAACAATGTGTCAAGCTTTATCAAGATTCAGCCTTATGGAATGAACTGAGAAAAAATGCTATGAAGCGAGTTGAAACTGAATGTTCTCCTGAATTTTTTTCAGCAACTTTAAAGTCGATCTTAAAATCTTTAGAAAATTAGATATAGATAGGTATTATACTAATCATTAAAAACTTTGCTATGAAGATTTATCCGAATCTATGGTCTTAATTAATCCTTGTCTAGGGATAAAATATGGCAAGTTCAGGCGATCAATGTAAACTGATATTTTTGATGCCCAAAAACCAGCTATTTTTTGGTGAGTTCCAGTAGA
Source organism: Trichodesmium erythraeum GBRTRLIN201 (assembly GCA_018457135.1). Lineage (GTDB taxonomy): Bacteria > Cyanobacteriota > Cyanobacteriia > Cyanobacteriales > Microcoleaceae > Trichodesmium > Trichodesmium erythraeum. Next base: position 17,274 of record JAGGDU010000150.1, read on the forward strand.
TTGTATTTTAAAAATACTTATGTATTTATGTATATTTACTCCTGACTTTAGTCATCGGCATTATTAGTTATCGTAGCCCAAAAAATACACCAGAAGATTACTTTCTAGCAGAACGAAAAATCAGTTCCATAGTTCTATATTTAATATTATCGTTTTTTGCCCCAACAAAGGCAAATAGAAATAGATTTGGGACTAAATACGAGCAACTTTGACGAGCTAAAAAAATCCGCACATCATTCAAAGAGATTAGCAGAATTGGAGGGTTGTTTTGCAGATGAACACTTTACTTTTTTAGACAAAGATGTGGCTTTTCCACCTTCAAAAAATTTTTATGACGACACAGTTAAAAAAGCAGTGGCAAATTTATATAAAGTTGATTTTGAATCTTATGGTTACGATAAAAACATGGGGTTAGTAGATATAGACATTTTTTCTGTTGTTTTGACTAATTGAGAATCAGCGATCGCAACGGTCGAGTAATTATCGGATATCTAATTGTGTTCTTCATTTTTGGCGGACTTGTCGGGCGCAAAGTTGCCAGAAACTACAATGCTGCCATTTCTAGAAGTACCTGTCTGTATACAGTTGTATAAGGTGGCAAGTCATGAGGTATCATTTCCCATTGGCATCTCGTTCTTTGTACATAAAATATACTATCCAAGAAGTCTCTCAGACATCCACTTGAATATGAGCTGTTCTTAGAAACCTACGATAATCTTTAGAAATCTTTGATTATCTGTTCTATTCCTGCTTCCTTCTGGCAACGTCGGCGTTATCCAGTCCACAGGCTGTCACGGTCGAACTGACCGCCATAGCTAGATTTAAACTAGCATTCAAATCTCGATCGCAACTGAAACCGCAATATTCACAATTGAATACACGCTCCGAGCAAGACAAAGAAGGTTTCACCTGACCACACCTACTGCAAGTCTTAGAGCTAGGAAACCATCTATCAACAACGATATACTTAGATCCGTATAGTTGACTCTTATACTCTAACTGTCTTCTGAACTCATAAAAACCCATATCGGCAACAGCCTTAGCTAGCTTATGGTTTGACATCATTCCTGATACATAATGGTCTTCTATTACTATTTGACTCTGGTTTTTAGCCAAATAAGTAGTTAGTTTATGCAGTGTATCTTTCCTGATGTTAGCTATTCTATTATGTAACGAGCACTATTTTTAGCTGTACTGCCCTCCAGTTATTGGAAAACTTAGTTTTATGCCTGTGATTGATATTGCAGTCGTGATAGTTTAGACTCTAACTTTTTGTAAGATTTAGCACCATCAAACACTTCCCCTGTTGACAATGTTGCCAAAGTTTTAACTCAATAGTCTACACCAACTACACCTGCCAATTTCTCAGTAATTTGACATTCTCTGTCTACTTTGAAACTGACAAACCATCTATCAGCTTTCCTGCTAATAGTTACAGATTTAGGAGTTACATTATCGATCTAAACTTCATAAGTTTTCATCCATCCTATTCGAGGTAGTTTGATATGATTAAAACCTACTGATATTGAACCATCTAAAGTGAAGCTATCGTCTTTACCTTTTTTCTGAAATTTAGGTACTCCCGACACTTTACTAAAACAACCCTTCCAAGCATTGGATAAATGCCTTAAAGCATATTGAGGCGCTGTTTTAGATACTTCATAGTACCAATAGTTATTAGGTTTAACTATTGCTACTAAAAGTTTATGCAGGTATATTGCAGTAGGAAATTTAAGTTTACTATCAGGATTATTGGAATTGTGAGTAAGGATATTTCTAGTTAACCATAATCCCCAATTGTAAGCATGACGCGCTACACCCGCGTGTTTGGCCAGCAGCCTTTTTTGCTAGTTTGTGGGGTGTAATTCAGTTTTGAATCCTAGTATCATAAAACAGATAATTTTAGATTTTAAAAGATAATCTCAGATTTTAGCCAACAGTTACAAACCCCAAATTCCTTGGGCTTAGGTAGAAGAGGTTTGAGGGGCTCCCATTCTAAATCACTCAGGTCACTTGAGCATAGCTCATTGATGTTATACCATTGGTCAAAAACTTTTCTACATTTTATTGAGTAGGAAAGTAGGTTAGTAGAGTAGTAGAGGAGAAGTAAACATAATCATAATTAGCATTAACTTAGCTATAAATAGTCAAAAAGTCATGAATTATTTAACCACTAAAGTTTTACAATAAAATTATAATCAATGCATGGAAATTGGTATTAGCTTTTTGGGCAGAATAACGGACGGCTTTGTTGCATGAAAGTAGTGATCGCCAAAAACTTCCATCAGGAAGTTAACTA
>JAGGDU010000151.1:0-55991 GCA_018457135.1 Trichodesmium erythraeum GBRTRLIN201
AGCCGGGGAGGATGTCACCATAAGCGAGCCTTAGCTATAGCAATATTTCCCGATAGACACACATCAACATCAGTCCCTGGATCAGACTTTTAGTTTTTAGTTTTTGGTTTTTGGTTTTAGTTTTTAGTTTTTGGTTTTAGGTAGTTTGAAAAAGTGTTAGGCGGCAGGTTTTTGGTTTTTAGTTTTTAGTTTTTAGTTTTTAGTGTTTGGTTTTAGGTAGCAAATTTTAGGCGGCAAGTTTTTGGTAGCAAGTTTTAGGTAGCAAATTTTAGGTTGCAGAAGTCAATATCAACTCCCATCAAAGCTACAGCTAATTTTTTAAGGTTACACAGCAGCCGGGAAGGATGTCACCATAAGCGAGCCTTAGCTATAGCAATATTTCCCGATAAACACACATCAACATCAGTCCCTGGATCAGACTTTCGGTTAAGATCGTATCCCACATAAAGATATCCGTTCTCTTTTTTAACAAATTCTGTAAGTAGAGGGCGGTTACAGAGGCGACAAAAAACCATTTCAGGCTCAGGTGCATCAGGTTCAAGGTGGGGAAAATTAACCGTCCATAAAGTTCCTTCCTCAGGTGGTTCAGCTAATAACTTCTTCAAGACCATCACCGTCCACTGTATTGCTCTTTCCCAGTCAATTTCCCAGTCATTTCTCTTAAAATGAGAAAAAGCGATCGCTGGAATTCGATGTATTGTAGCCTCTCTAGCCGCTGCAATAGTTCCAGAAGGATAAATATCCGAGCCCATATTACAGCCGCTATTAACTCCAGAGACCACAAAATTGATATCATCATACAGATAGTTTACCCCCAAACGAACACAGTCAGCCGGCGTACTATCAACACTCACCTCAGTTTCAGAACGCCATTCTACTGGTATAACTGTGCGGATATTGACTTGATGGCCACAGCCGGACTGGTGGTGTTTCGGTGCAACCATAACAATGCGGTCCGAAGTCACTTGGGATAGTGCCTTATGTAATGCACGAATTCCAGGAGCGTCAATACCATCATCATTAGTGATTAAAAAAGACGTTACCATAACATCAATAAATTAAAATAAATTAAACAACACAACTTCTATTTTCTTGAGCAGCAAAGAGAATATACCCAATAGTAAAGGTCAGGTACATCCCTAAGCTATTAGAATAACTGTTTTTCTTGTAGTTATCAGCTTTAAACTTAATTAGCTGAAACCCTTGACAGCAAGACTTAAAACTTGCTATAATAAAAATCTTATGAGCTATAAGAATATTTAGTAATAGTTGTAATAACTATCTACAGTATGAGCGATCGCTTATTGTCACAAAGAAAAACCCTAAGTTTCCAGAAACTATTGGGTTTCAAACTCTAACTTCGGTTCAGAAGCGTTATCTTAAATAACTTGAGAAATTTATTTTTCGTGTTTTTGTAACCCATAAAGCCTTGAACTAAAGCAATAGAGAATAGACAAGATATCTTCAACCATTTCTGCCTCTGGAGATAAGCTGATCTCATTGAGAACCAGCACATTGACCTCCAAAAGTGCTCACACAACCATTCAATAAATAGAAATCCAAATTTAACCGAGCTCTTAGCGTAAGGGAGCACAAGGGTTGAAATCTCCCCTACACTTATGCGTTCCAATATTTTCAGGAACTTACACCGTTTAAAATTGAGCCCACTTCCAATTTCTGAAACAACATCAGCATTTGGGTACTTTACCCGTAGAAACTCAATTTGTTGATCAAAGTCATCTTGTTAGCTATGACTAGATACTCTTGCATAAGCGATCAGATAATAAGCTTAGTTTGAGGATTTTTTTCATCAATATAAAATAGCCGTTAATTTCCTGGAGTTTTGATGCTGCAAACTTTCCTCCCTTATCCCATCGTCTAAGACTGCTGATACTAGCACCATAATATTCTGCCGCCTCTTTTAGTGAGACATACTTTTTAATACCCTATTAAACTTGACTAACTATATATTAGCAGTTATAGAAAGGTTTGAAAGACTTTGTTATGGGGTCAGCCATTGTGGCTATAAAAACTATTTATTTACTAGTGTTCCTAAAGAAGAACTTTTTCCTAGCTAATTATAGCAAGCAATAGTTCAAACATCTTCCCTGATCACAAAATTAGTTAACTTAAGCCTTCCCAAAAAGTTAGAGTCCCATTAACTAGAATTACCCAAACTTATATAATTAGAAATTGCATAAACTTTGGAACTAGCTTCCTGGTTTCACCCTTATGCCACTGACCCCAGTTTTAACTTATCTTTTCTCTTCAAGCAACAAAATTACAAGGAAGCTTCAAGCTACTTATTCATATAGTTTTCGCTTATTATTAATACTGCGACAAAATCCATATATATGTGTAAGTTTCAATAAGTATAGTAAGTTCTTATTTAACTATCAAGTCCCCTAGCATCTAACCACATTACCCCAAACAGATCATGACCAACACCATAACCTGGTTGCTGTGTTGCCTCCAATTTTTGCAATACTTGAGCCAACATGAGCTCAACTTTTTGTCGGCGGGCGTCTTTTCCAGAAATCTGTTGGAACTCTTTATCAAGTTCCGCCTTAAACCCTTGAACCTCTTGAGGCAAGTCAACAAGTTCCACCTCTATAGACTCACCTAAGATAGCCCCTGCCTGACTCACTAATAAATTCCACCAACCGGAGAATTTTTCAAAGAATTCCAAAATATGTTTTGGTGCAGTTGTCAACTCCACTTGAAAAATCAGCTTATTCAACTCTGTCTCTTCACCAGGCTCCATTAAACTGTTAATCAAATTACGATAATTCGGTAATTTTGGGTTAAATTGTCCTGTAGAAGTATGACGCCCCACCATAATTGAGCGATCGAAAAACTGAAATCTCTCAACAGGACAGCCAACAGCATCAGCTGCCTTCTGCATAATATTTTGCAAATCATCATGGGAGTAAAAACTCATCCATGTAGGTTCCGCATGTCCTTCGCTCTCAAAAAAGCTCATAGAGTAGTCCCAACGAGTTTCATTCCATTTAGGTGTCCACTCAATGCTGTAGCGTCCCAATACATCTACAACTACCGCACACCTGGAATTATACTTGCGAACATTAGTAACAATTGTTTTGATGGCTTGGTAAAGCTCATCGTTAGTCAAATGAGAGTAAGGAACTCCACAGGAAAGATATACATCAAAAAAATCAGTAATGTTGCTGTGACGAATATCTTCACACTTAAACCTAACATGATTTTCTTTTGCGTACAAATCATTAGCCGCCTTCACCATTTGGGGGCTAATATCAATGCCAAGATATTCTAGTTGATAATTACTAATTTCCTTATATTCCTTGAAGAGCTTTTTAAGCAACTCATATCCATCCCCTGTGCCGGATCCTATATCAAGAACTTTTAGCTTATCTTTTTTAATTTTATGGGACAACCTAATCGCTTTCTTAAAAACCGAACAAGAAAATGGCTCTTCCCACTCAACTTTTACACCATCACGACGATCTTTAGATAGGTAATGTTCAACGGCATTACTTTTATCGTAATTACTTTTGATACACTCTGATGTAACTTTCATAAAAAACCAATAACTTTATAACTATGGGCAACATTCAGGATGAAGGACTTACGCGAAAACACTAATTAATGATAGTGAATGTATTTCAAATAATGATCAAAAATGCACTATACATAGTGTTACTGCCTAACTCCTCTAACTAGTAAAGCCCTAAAAAGAAAATAGTTAACTCTTTAGTTGAAGGAAAACTTATCAAGTTTCAATCACAAAAGTGTTATGTATGAACAAAAATTTTCCTTATATTTTTAGCTTAGTACTGATGAGAACTTATGTAAAGAGACTAATTGTAGTAGGAATATCTAGAATAATGCTGTAATCATAAGCTATATATAGCAAAACTGCATTCATCCCTATTTATCGTATCTTTCTTTACTTCAACTATAGCTTATCAAAATCTTTCTTAATATAAAACTTGACAAAAATCGCCTAATGTGAGATAAAATGTATTTTTGGAATGCGATCGCTGACTACCAAGATGGCCTCTAGCTCATTGGGCCTGGATCCAGAACTATTGCTTTTCCTTGTTTCGTTACTATGAACGTTAAAGTTTGTCAACAATGCATAATAGAAAGTAGTCAAAATTGGAGGTATCTGCGAATATGTAGAATATTTTTGTGGGTATTACTTTTATATCATATCCAGTTAATAATCAGCGCTCACAGAAGTTAATTGGCAAGACCCAAACTAGGGTTAACTTATCAGAAATTCGACCAGTCATAGTAGAAAAGACGCAAGCAAGTTAGCTAAGATTCGCTCATATTGACATTCTCCCCAGCTATTAGACGCGCTTAAACAACTGAGCCCTAGCCCCAATGTAGGTTAATGTTTGATTACTGCTGCCACCTGTCGCCTTTGCTCTACCATCTCTCAAATATTACCTGTTGCCTGTAACCTGCGACCTGCCAACTACCACCTTAACAGGCAGGCCTACATACATCATCAAATCGGAAATTGCTGCAATAAAAAAACCTCCAACGGAGGCACAAAAATAATCAATTGCTTTATATTCAAAACAAAACTGTCTCAATTAAAGTAGAGTCAAAATATATATTAAAGTGAACAAAACAATCCAAATAATATCAACAAAGTGCCAATATATTTCTGCCATCTCAATACCAACATGCTTTTCTTCATTGTAATGACCAGCACGACGAGAACGCCATAACACCCCAAGAATTAGCAATACACCAACAAAAACGTGGAGACCGTGGAAACCAGTCATCAGATAAAAACAGTTAGAAAAAACATTAGTAGTCAGACCATAACCCAAAGTCATGTACTCATAAACCTGGCCACCCAAGAAAATGATACCCATAATTGCTGTAACTAAATACCATAAACGCATTCCTGAAACATCATTCTTTTTAATCGCAGTATCACCCTTGTGAATCACAAAACTGCTGGAAACCAGAATAATAGTGTTAATTGTTGGCAATAATAACTCTACCTCTGTTTCCTCAGGAGGCCAAACCCCTGCATTCGTTCGATAAATTAAATAAGCAGCAAATAGTCCTCCAAACATTAAAGACTCAGAAGCGAGAAAAGTTAATAACCCAAAAACCCTTAAATCCTGATGTTCCTCGTGATGCTCTGCTTCTACTGATGTTGAAGAAACTGAAGTATCAGCTAAATTATTAGTTGTATCAATGGTTGAACCTTGCATAATATTTTATACCTAAATTAACAATTAACAAAATTAACTTATGAATTGGGATATTTGAATAGTCATACAAATTCTCTCAAGAATTACTACACATCATACCCAAGAATTAAATCATATAACCTTATTAAGATTGGCAGTTTAGCCTAAGTTTATGAAATTAGTATTAGTAGCTTTGTATTAGGTTGGCTTAATTTGCCTTAACCCAATACAATAGCAGCTAGGAAACTTAGAAATTGAGGTGAGGACTTACCTGGATAAATCCTTGTTTAATTCAATAAAAATCTATGAAAAAACAGTTTTTTTTAGCTTTATCCCCGTAAGTCCTGTGAGTAAAATAACTAACTTTTCCTAGTAGGATCCTGAGAATCATTAATAGACCCGGAACCACTATATAAGGATGAAGAATCAGCTTCAGAAACAGGTACACCTGTTTCCTTAACCTTTGAACTTGGTGTAGAAATCAGCTTGAACCGCTCTCGAATAGCAAGAGTTTTCTTAGAACCAAAATCATAAGGACCCTCAGTAACTACTGGTAATACTTCCCAGTTTTCAATAATGGGAGGTGAGCTAGTAGTCCACTCTAAAGATAAACCACCCCAAGGATTATCCCCAGCTTTTGGCCCATACATCCAACTCCAAATCATGTTAATTAAGAATGGAAGTACAGATAAACCTAAGAGAATTGACCCATAAGTACAGATATGATTCAGAGATTCAAACTTAGGGTCATACATAGCAATTCGACGAGGCATTCCTTGTAAACCCAATTGATGCATGGGTAAGAAAGTGAGGTTAGTACCAATTAAAGTGAGAACAAAATGAATTCGACCCCAGGTTTCGTTGTACATTCGGCCTGTGATTTTGGGGAACCAGTGATAGATACCTGAATACAGACCAAATACTGAACCACCAAATAGAACGTAATGGAAGTGACCTACTACATAGTAACTATCATGAACGTGAACATCAAAAGGAACCGTTCCCAGAGTCACCCCACTTAGTCCTCCCATAACGAACATTGCTAATAAACCGACGGCAAAAAGCATTCCACTTGTGAAGCGAATTTTTCCCCCCCAGAGAGTAGCTATCCAACTAAAGATTTTGATTCCTGTAGGAACTGCAACAATTAGAGTAGAGATGGTAAAGAACATCCGCATCCAAGGTGGGGTTCCACTGGTGAACATATGGTGTACCCATACGAACAAACCTACTAAGCAAATAGCAAGACTCGAGTAGGCGATCGCTTTATAACCAAATATTGGTTTACGAGCGTGAATAGGAATAACTTCTGAGAGAATGCCGAATATTGGCAGAATCATCAGATAAACTGCCGGGTGAGAATAGAACCAAAATAAGTGCTGGTATACAACTACATCACCGCCCATCTCTGGTCTAAAGAAGCCGGTGCCAAAGTTGATATCAAATAATAACATGATCAACCCTGCTGCTAAAACAGGAGTGGAGCATAAAGCTAAAACAGAAGTAGCAAGAATTGCCCAGCAGAACAGGGGAAGCTGATCCCATTTCATGCTAGGAACTTTCATTTTCAGAATCGTAGCGATAAAATTCAGGGCACCCAGAATGGAAGAAGTTCCCACTAACACAATACTGAGAATCCATAAAGATTGTCCCCCGTTATTGGTAATAACGCTCAGGGGTGGATATGCTGTCCAACCACTTTGTGCCCCTCCCAGAGATAAACTAGCAATTAATAATGCTCCAGCAGGAGGGTTTAGCCAGAAGGCGATCGCGTTCAAGTTGGGAAATGCCATATCTCTTGCTCCTACCATCAGAGGTACGAGATAGTTCCCGAGACCACCGATGGCAGCCGGAATAATCCATAAGAAAATCATTATAGTGCCATGATTTGTCAGGAAAGCATTGTAGATATCTGGTTCCAGAACGTCTGGATCTGGCGTATAGAGTTCTGCTCTAAGGCCCATTGCCATTAGACCACCAAGCAGATAAAAGAAGAAGGCAGTAACAAGATATTGAATACCAATTACTTTATGGTCTATGTTATAGCCGAAGTAGTGATACCATTTCCACGCCTTCGGGTGTGGTTTTTCCGGTTTTGATTGAGTATCTAAAGGAATTTGTGTTTGTGTCATCCGTAATTATTTTTGAGAATTATGAATTAGCTATTATTAAATGAGGGACTTGAATGATTATTTAGCAAATCCCAGGGCACTTTTTTTTAGTGATAAGTTTGATTAATGTGATTTAAGGTTTCAGAATCAATTCCTATTTCCTCAGAGTATGGTTGGAGGTATTCCGAGTCGGATAAGTCAGCAGTGTTTACTGCTATAGCTTGATTCAATTCTTGTTGTTGAGCAAAAGTATTTTCTTCTATCCAAGCTGCGTATTCTTCTTGGGTTTGAACCACCACAGTTGTTCTCATTGCTCCATGATAAGAACCACAAAGTTCGGCACAATAAACTGGATATTCTCCTATTTTAGTGGCTACAAAACGCAGTTGAGTTTCTTTACCGGGAATGGCATCTTGCTTCAAACGGAAAGCCGGTATCCAGAAAGAATGAATTACATCTTGGGCAGAAAGGTTAATTTGAATATCCTTGTTTACAGGAATATGTAATTCTCCTGCAAAAACACCACTATCAGGATAGTTCATTAACCAACCATATTGAATACCGGTGATGTCTACTATCACATCAGCTTGTTTTCCGGCCCCCTGTGGAGTTGCTCCAAAACCATACTTGCTAGCTACTTTTGTTGCTTCCATTCCTTCAGTATCTGCAATTAGGGGAGCAGCAATAGCAGAACCTCTCATTTTCGCCACTTCCTGGTAAGATGGAGCATGATGATGAGCTACCATTGTACTATTTGGATCAAATCCACCCATTTGTCTATATATATCTACACTATAGATACCAAGACCAATTACAATTATGGATGGAATTGCTGTCCAGAATATTTCTAATGGTAAATTTTCTCTAAAGTTGGCACCATCGCTGTCGTCTCCTTGACGCCGACGAAATTTAATCATACAAAAGACTATTGTGCCTTCTACTATTATAAATAAACCTGTTGCTATAGTAAACATAATGTCAAAAAATCTGTCCACCAGAGGCGCTTGTTCAGATGCTGCCTCTGGTAACAGACCATGATTTTGACCTGCCCATAAGCTAATTATGGTGACTACTATACCAACTACTAAAGTTATTATTGAGACTGGTACTTTTTCTTTTTCTTCCATTTTACTTAGGTTGCTTTGTTATTCTGGTGAAATTCACCAAATTAATTCAAATCTCAGGTTTCACTTTTAGATACTGCTTTGATATTTCTCAGAAAATCAAGTAATTGCAGTCCATAAGTTATGTCTTCCACAAACTTAAAATCTGCGTCAACACCATCTACTTTGACTTAATTGGCTTTTGTTTTAGGTTACAAACTTCCCTGTTTATAGTTTTAGTTGTTAACCATAGCCTAGTAGAGGTTCCTCTGACTTGTTGTCATAGTCAACTATTTAGCTTAAAGTAACCATTTACTTATAACTAAAATATAGTTGTCACCCTTTAGGAATATTTTAGGTTCTTTTCATTTAATCTACAATTTTTCTAAACAAAATTTATTTTATTTTAACTATTGCACCAAAAAACTGCCCCATACTTTGGAGCCACAAAATTAAAATTGAAGATGTACTCTTAAGTTTCATACCTTTTTAGTAATTTAAAATAGAGATCTCGGAAAAATAAAGAAGTTATACTATAGTAATCAAACATATTATTTGAAGCGATTGATTATAAGTAGTATATGAGAATAGGTCCACAGTAATCCTGAATTAACCTCACAAGGTTGATTGAGAATCAAGTATAAATAACAGTAGAGATTATTAACATATCTACCAAAAGTTATTAATGAAACTTTAAGAGAGTAAGATTTTATCTATAGATAGGTATTAAAAAGTCAATTAAAGGCAAAAAAATATATGTATAAAAAACAAGAATAATATGACTTGGGGCAGAAAAAAAAATTAGGGAATAAAAAAAACTAATAATTGTGTTTTCTTTTGGTGAATATATTATTGATATAGAAACTAAAAATTTAGGAAAAAGAGTAGCATAAATAATTCATGTAAAACACAATAAAAATTCCCTTAACAACAAAAAAAATACTTGGGATCAAGCCTAAATTGGATTAGGATTAATCAAAATACCTAAAAAAAACTCAAAAATTCAAGAATTAACTAGCAAAAAAAAGCCGAAAAACCAAGAGCAGACATCTGAAATAATTTTGAACGAATCAGCCTTATTCCTCCATCTCTCTATAAATTTTTGTTTTAGCAGTAAACATTAGGGTATTTAATATAGCTATATTTAGGGATGTAGAGTTTTACCGCGATATGGGCATTCCGAAAATCTTGGTAGTTAGATAGCTCTCTTCAAAATAGTTACAGTAAGTATTTTGCTATTTTTACAAGATTTCTAATACCAATGAGCAAAAATAATGATATGTATCAAATGACACTTAAATTATTAAGTAATTAATATAGGCAGCATCACCTTTTTAATTAATAATGTGTTAATTATTCTCATATTGTAGGGAGATTGTATAGAGCATCCCTTCCTATACAGAAGTTTTATAGAACGCCCCTAACTACTCCTATGCTCCCAGGAAAGATAGGAATAGAACAGTTGTTGAGCAATAGTATAAACTTTAGGAGAAAGCCGGTTTATTTCCCTAATTATTATTGTTAAAATTATGAAATTTCGTATCATAACCCTATGATCGTGTGTAATTCTTAAAAAATAAAGTTTTTTGGGAGTCATGGGAAATTAGTAGCATATATAACAATGAATTATTAAAAAAAAATTTAAAATAAAAAGAGTTTGTAAAGATAGATAACTATGCAAACATTATTGTCTATAGTAACAAACAGTAATAAAAATTATTAACCTTTATTACCTTGTCAATAGTTAATTTTTTGTTAAATTAGCAACAATAATAATGTCAATCATATAAGATTTATGGCCAATTCTATTTTAAATAACAATGGAATTATTTACTCCCAGTCTCAAGCACAGGGACGCATTCGTGGCTTAGTATGGAAACTCTGTATAGCAACCCTAGTATTGATGGCTATTGGTAGTGCTACCAGAGTGATGAATGCAGGTTTAGCTTGTCCTGATTGGCCGTTGTGTTATGGTAAGTTGGTACCAATGGCACAAATGAACCTACAGGTGTTTTTAGAATGGTTTCATCGGCTAGATGCAAGTTTAATTGGCTTGGGCGCGATCGCTATGATGGGTTTATCATGGTGGCATAGACAGGAACTACCTAGTTGGCTGCCCTGGGCATCTACCTTTGCTTTTTGTCTAATAGTCTTCCAAGGTGTACTCGGTGGATTAACAGTTACAGAATTATTACGTTTTGATATTGTTACTGCTCATCTGGGTACCGCATTACTTTACTTTATGACTCTATTAGTAATAGGTATATCAATGCTGCCATACAAAGGGACTGGAAATGTTGGTAAATTACCTTGGGTGGGATTAACTGCTGCTATTCTAGTATATTTACAAAGTTTACTAGGTGGGTTAGTTTCTTCTCAATGGGCATTGCATCAATGTTTTGGTCTAGAAGAACTTTGCACGGTAATGAATAGTCATTTGGCTGGGGTTGTTCCTCCGACTTTAGTAACATTAATATTAGTAGTAATGGTATGGCGTACCTCTGCTTTACATCCGCTGCTGCGAAACTTAGCCAACTGTTCTGGTCTATTAGTATTAGCTCAGATAGGTTTGGGGGTTATGACTTTCCGGTTACGTCTGCAAATTGAGCTGTTAACTGTATCTCACCAGGCTGTAGGAGCTGCATTACTAGGAACTTTAGTAGCTTTTACTGTTATAGCTTTACGCGATCGACAAGCTGTAAATGTCTAATTGTTAATACAGATACAGTAATATACCCCTCTTTTGTGAGTTATTATATTAGAAACGTTAGCTATAACTTTAAGCGTTTAGCTATCAGCTAGCCTTCCACGTAGGAACTGCGTTAACAGCTCAAATAAAAACTATTAGCTCTAAAGGATTTTTGCTTTGCTCAATATCCCAATATCAAGTTGCATTGATTAACCACAATATAAAAAGATGGCATACCGATGAGAGAGTCATTTTTAATATAACTCAAGCTAAAAGCTTAGAGATTTAACCCTTGGAGGTTCAGTAGGTTGGAAGTTTTGTAGCGTTCCAAAAATCAATTTCTAGGCTGCACAGTAGAAGTCATCTAATAGATGACCAAAGATAGCTGATAAATTTGGCTAATTAATGAGACTTGATATAACCTAGATGCGTAGTGCTATACAAGTAACTAAATTTTTCAAATTTGCTAACATCCAAAATGGACTGGCACTAAGATCCGTTTCTATATAGCTTATAAACTTTAGATGATGGAAATTATAACCAGTTTCAATAGAAAATTAACAAATAAAATCCATGCAACAAGTTATTTCTCATAGTCTACCACGGCGCCATAACAATATCCTACAGGTATTTAAAAGCTATTATCAACTTACAAAACCCCGCATTATTTTGCTGCTATTAATTACAACTGCAGCGGGAATGTGGTTGGGAGCAAAAGGAGAAGTATCTCTCTTTCTTTTGTTCGTTACATTAACAGGTGGTGCATTAGCTTCTGGTGCAGCTAATGCTATTAACTGTATCTACGACAGCGATATTGACTATATTATGGAGCGTACTCGCTGGCGTCCTATTCCATCTGGGAGAGTTAAACCTCGTGATGCTCTGATTTTTGCGTTGACTCTGGCAGCAACATCATTTACTTTACTCACAGTTTTTGCTAATTTACTAGCTGCACTGTTGGCCATGTCGGGAATAGTTTTTTATGTTGGTGTTTACACTCACTGGTTAAAACGTCACAGTGTTCAAAATATTGTAATTGGTGGTGCTGCTGGTGCTATTCCTCCGTTAGTGGGTTGGGCCGCAGTCACAGGGGAATTGAGTTGGGCTGCTTGGTTATTATTTGCAATTATTGTGGTCTGGACTCCTCCTCATTTTTGGGCATTAGCAATTTATATTCGTGATGAATATCAGGAAGTTGGGGTGCCTATGTTACCTGTAATTGAGGGAAATGAGGAAACAGCTAGACAGATTTGGGTTTATACTCTAATTTTAATTCCTATGACGCTATTGCTGGTTTATCCGTTGCATGTGAGTGGAGCCATTTATGCAGTATTAGCGACTTACCTTGGTGTAATTTTTATTAAGAAAGCTTGGCAGTTGTTGAAAGATCCTTCGAATAAAGATGTAGCACGATCGCTGTTTAAGTATTCTATCTACTATATGATGTTATTGTGTTTGGTAATGGTCATTGATAGTTTGCCTTTTACTCATGGAATTACTACTGCTTTAGCAGATAGTTGGCAAACTTTTATTGGTGGAGCGATCGCAATTTTATTTTAGGAGCTATATCAAAATAAGTTGTATAAATTTCATTTGAGATGAATTGTGAAATTTAGCTTCTATCAAAAAACTGTTTGAGTTATTTTTACCAAAAAATTGGGTACAAATATAAAGGCTCCCCCTTTGAGGGGGACTTTTAATTTTGAATGTACTTTTTAAGATTTGCAAGTGGTGCGCCTCTAACTAAAGTCACATACAGAGGAAGGACTCCAAAGCAGAGTTTTGTGAGTTTTTGTATATTCTGCTGGGCTATATCATCTACTCGAAACATCTTTAAGATGATTGACAATTTTGTGATCTGGATAATTTGGGTGGGTATTTGATAGCTATATGAACATGATAATTTTCGCCATTAAATTTTAGTATCTTGAAGTTTATCTCTTTACCCCAGGAGGGGAGCAAGAGAAGTGGGTGCAGTACCCTATAAAATTTCAGCCGACATAGGAGCTTCGAGTCGGTTCTTTCTCTGTGTCTGCTTTCTTCAGAAGAGCTTCGTTAACAGGTCCCAGAGAATCTCAAATAAGTCTTTAGTTTCAATTAGACAATATAATTTTGTTTTAGGTAGGCAAAATGCTTACCTTTCCTTTTTATTAGCCTGAGATTATCTAAAATTATTTTTCAAAATATGATTTTTAAAACCATTGCAGCTGATTTTTAATGATAATTTCTTGGCACATATTACTAACCCATTGAATAACCACAGCATTATAGGGATAAGGTTGATATTGAGTGCGCAAAATTGTTTTTCGCAGTTCATTGAAAAATTCAGATTTCGTAACTCTGTATCAACTATTGTCTGTGGTTCCATCTCCAATAGAAGAGAGCACAAAAAAATTCAGTTTACTTTTGACATCTAAACCATAGCGATCGCTCATCAAACTTCTATGTTGGTTTTCACAAATTTTTCTTTTAATATTATTGTAGGCTTGATTTATTTCCTGATAATTGAAAAATCAAAAAAACCACTACAAGCTCTAAATTGTTGGCAACTACACCTCCATTAAAAATTCTATATCCAGTGTATAGTGACTCTCCACTCACTATTAGGAATTGTCTTCCAGCAACTTCCGTATTAGCTTTTATAATGCTCATGGCTATAGATGGAGTTTTAGTATTAGGGAATAAAGCGATCGCTTCTGCTTTATCCTAGATAAAAATTGCTCTGCAGAAAATAGGAAATATAGACAATTTTTGACCAAATAAATAATCGCGTTTATGTAGCAATTCATGATAGTTATACCATGGGTAAATTATCTGTATTTAAGTATATAAAATATCTCTATTTTGGGATGATAAAGGATTACATTTTTCAGAATATTTGACTTTTGATAACAACTGTGAGGATTCATTTACCCTAAAGCAATAAGCGTAGGTTAGGTCTCAGAAAAAAGCCCCCACAAAAATATAGCGCGTATTAGGTTTGACTAGAAATTTAACAACCCTGAATACTCTGATATAATTGAGTGTTATAGTCAAACTAAAGTTCAAATAATTTATCTAATTATGTCATCCAATAAATTCTTTCCCAATAAACCTGTTCCTCCAGAGAAGTTTGTCGGTAGAAAATCTGAACTATACACAATTTTTGACCAAGTTAATAATCGTGGTCATGTGGCTATTCATGGTGCTTCTGGTATGGGTAAATCATCTTTACTCGACTATATAAAATATCCTCATTTTTGGGATGATAAAGGATTAAATTTTTCAGAGGCTTTGATTGTTTATCACAACTGTGAGGGTTCATTTACGCCAAATAGTTTTTGGCAAGAAATTTTACAAGAGTTAAGAAATGAAGCTGAAGGTGATACAGATTTACAGAGTAAGATTGATGATGTCTTAAAATTAGAAACAATAGAAATAAGAGATATACGTCGAATACTTAAACAAATTGGGAAAAGAAATAAATTTTTATTATTATTATTAGATGACTATAATGGAATACTTCGTACACCAGAATATTATAGCAAAGACTATCAAAAGTCTAGAGAAGTACAGACGTTTTTAAGTGGGTTGCGTAATCTGGCAGTTCATAGTACAGAAAGTCAATATTTCTCAACAGTTGTTGCTGCATTCCAAAAAGTGGATGAGTTAGGTCCAGAGATTCCTCGTGGTGGTTCTCCTTGGTATAATCATTATCTATATGTAGATTTAAAACCTTTTAGTCGGGAGGATATTAATAATTATTTTTTTAATTCCGATAGTCATTTCTTTATTTCAATTCCTGAAAATATTCAGAAAGAAAAAGTGTTAGAAATTACTAGTGGATATCCAATCTTACTTCAACAGGCAGGTTATATATTTTCTAAACTGGATCGAGTTATTGATATTAATACTTTTAAGGCAGAACTTAAAAATCAAACTGAACAGATATTTAAGGATATATGGAGAGAATTGACTACAGACGAACAAAAGCTTTTACAGCTCATTGTCATTGATAACTTCAAAGGAGAAGTTAATGGAAAGCGTTATTCTCATGATGGTATAGATCAAGTATTTGAGGAAAATAAGTATAAACTGACAACCTTGGAGCAAAAAGGTGTTATCTCTCAGAGCCCAGACCAGGATAAATATAATTTTTCTTCTTCTTTAATGCAAGATTTAGTTCTTCAAAAATTGGCTGAAAGTATTTGGGACCCTAAAAAGGGTAAAATCTTGTTTGACAGCTTTGGAACCAAGATTAACTATGAGCAGTCCATGATTGAAGAATTATTAGGAATAATCCCTTTTAATTAATCAAAAAATCAAGAATAGTCAACTCAATTTTGGCAATTTTCTTTATACTTAAATAAAAAATTAAACCCTAATATGAGGTAGTACTTCAGATGAGTAATTCAGAATTTATTTCTAACCCATATATTATTGGCATTCCCATTCGCCAAAAAGATAAATTTTATGGACGAAGAGAAATATTTGATTTTCTTGAAACTCAGCTCAGGCAAAATGTAAAAATTATCTTATTACAAGGACAGCGACGAATTGGTAAAACATCAGTTCTTGAGCAGATTAGTAATTTTATTGATTTGAATGATTTTGTTTTTATTCAACTTTCTCTAGAAGATAAAAAATCTACAAATATAGAATATTTATTTGAGGAATTAGCAATAGAAATTCAAGATTACATCACAGATAATCTTGAGATAGAAGAGAGTAGTGTCTCTTGTTATAATAGTTCTAAATTTCCTAATACATTAAATTGGTTTGAGAAAATATTTTTGCCGGAAGTTTATGAAACTCTAGACGGTAAAAATGTTGTTTTAATGTTAGATGAATTTGATAGACTAGATAATATTAATCAAGAGACAGAAAACAAATTTTACAAATATTTGAAGCAGATAGTTACAACAGATAAAAAACTTTTTCTACTGCCAGTTATAGGCAAACCTGTTGAGGATCTTTCTGAATATTTTCAGGACTCTTTTCGGCAAGCAATTTTGCAAAAAATTGGATTACTAGATGATTCATATGCTAAAGAGTTAATTATCAATCCAACGAAAAAACTAAAATATCAAGATGAAGCCATCGAGACAATTCTCAGATTATCAGCTAATCATCCTTATTTTACTCAGGTTTTATGTTTTACTTTGTTTAATAGTGCTAAGGCTAGAGATAGATGGGAAGTAACTTCTCAAGATGTAGAAAGTATTGTTGAAAAAGCGATTACTCATTCTCAAACAGGATTAGCATCTTTAAGAAATTCATTACCAATATATGAAAAAGTTGTTTTTTTAGCAGTAGCAAAGTCTCAAGATATAGATGGTATAAAAGAGCAGTTATTAACTTTAGAAGATTATGGTGTTTCTGTAACGGATGCCTTGAAAAAAGCGTTGAAAAATTTGGATAAATGGGGTTTTTTAGAAAAGCAAAGTTCTAGTTCCCCACAGGATTTTTATCAATTAAAAGTAGAGTTTGTTCGACGTTGGTTAATTACAAATAATTTCATCAAAATTTTTGGTGAGGCAATTCGTGAATTAGAAATTGCTGATTTAGAAGCTAATGAGCTTTATCAGGAAGCATGCAAAATAGGAGCAAGCGATATTAATAGTGAGATTGAAAAGTATAAGGAAGTAATTATAAAAAATCCTAACCACTTTAGCGCTAAATTGAAACTGGCTCAACTTTACTACGAGAATAAAAAATTCGACTCAGCAATTGAATTATATGAAAATATTGACAAACTATATCAAAGAATTGATAGGTTTAGAGAGCATAAAAATATCCAGGAGTTTCTACCATTAAAAGTTGAAAATAATTTGCTTGAGGTTCGATGGAAATATATTGATATTTTATTAGCAGATCCAGAGAATTTAGACTCTTTAAGATTTGCAGAGGAACAGCTCAAAAAAATATCTGAACTAGAGCCAAATAACGAGAAAGTTAATAATAAGTTAAATGATATAAATCTGAAAATTCGTCGCCTGACAGCAAATCCTTTTACGATCAAAAAATATGTTGAACCAGAAGATTTTGTTGGTCGTAGAGATATTATTAGTTATGCTTTCAATCAAATTAAATATAATAGTAATGGTCTTTTTTATGGTACCCCAGGGATAGGAAAATCTTCATTGCTCAGATATTTAGTTGAACCTGCATCTTGGGAGATAAAAAAATACAACGTTGATATTAATGATTACTATATATTGCAAATTGATTGTGAATCTATAGAAAATTTATCTGTTACTAACTTTTGGAAAGAAGTTATAAGAGAACTAGATCTGGAAACTGCAGATGATACAAAGTTAAAAGATAACATTCAAAAAATCTTAGCTCAGGAAACAATAACTAAAGTTGACATAGAGTCTTTATTTAGGTCAATTAGCTCTCAAAAATCCTTGGTACTATTGATAGATAATTATGATGCTTTATTCAAAACCCAAAATAATTATTCCTCAAATGAAGCATTGAAGCTTTTGAGACAGTTGAAAAGTATTAATAATCATAAACGTATAAAATGTTCCCTGATCATGACTTCCTCGGAAAAGGTAGAGAAACTGCTTGGAGAGTTAAAAGAAGATACATCAATTTGCGAATATCTTGTTACTTTTCCTCTCGAACCATTTAATGATAATGAAATGGAAGAATTATGGGAAAGAATGCCAAAAGAATATAGAGATAGAAGAGTTCTACAAAAAAAAGTCAAAGATTTGACTGGCGGCCATCCGGCGCTTTTTCAAATTATTTGTTATTATTTGTACGATTTGTGTAAAGTAAATATTGATAAACAGACACAGAAAAATAAATATGAAAACCTAAATAAGTGGTTTTATGATCAGGCAAAGTTAATATTAAAAGGAATATGGAAATCATTAACTTTGGCAGAACAAGGAATGTTACTTTTAGTTATTTTATCTGACTTAGAAGGGCGTATTAAAAGACATAGGAAGTATGACTTAAGTGGAATTAGAAGGTCGTTTAGAGAACAAGATCAAGTTTTAAATAGTCTAAAATACAGAAAAATAATCACAAAAACTGGTACTGATAGAAACCACGAGGATATTTACGATTTAACGTCAGATGCTTTAAAGGAATGGGTAATTAATGAAATTATCATTAAGGATGTTGATGACGATGTTGCACAGCGGGAAAAAATCTTTTTATTTATCAAGCAAAAAGATGTCAATATGATTAACCAGCTATTTAAAGAATTATGGAGTAGCAAAGATGAAGTTAAAGAATCACTGGTTTGTCTTAAGGAAATATTATCCTTATTTTTTGTGGCATGATCAAGAGTTACGATTTAGTATATTAAATATTTTTAACTTTCAAGAAAGATGAACGATTACAAATACAGACCAAATCCTTATATTTTTGGCAAACCAATTTATCAAAAAAAACAATTATTTGGTAGAGAAAATACTGTTAAAAGAATTCAAAATAACATTAAAAATAATATAAAAATAACTTTGTTGCATATCCAAAGACGTATTGGTAAAACTTCATTAATAACTTGTTTGCCTCAGTTTTTCACTGATGATATTAAGTGTGTTACTTTTTCATTTCAAGGTTATAAAAATAGATCAATACTTGAAATCTTAAATAATCTTGCTGATGAGATTGCTAATACTATTGATGGAGTCCCTAGAGAAGTAAGAGAACTAGCTGATAGTTCAGAAAATTTTTTTCGGATTTTTTTGCCAAGGATTATTAATAAATACTTATCTGGTAAAAACCTTGTTCTTCTCCTAGATGAATTTGATGTTTTAGAAGAAGATCAAACAACGTTTATTCATGGAAAATACTTATTTAATGAATTAAAAAAAGCTGTGAACCGAGAAGAAAAACTATTTGCTATCCTGGTTTTTGGTAGACCATTAAAAGATATGACCTATCTAGGAGAATTGTTACAAAAAGAAGGTCAAGAGACTATAGAAGTTGGTTTGCTGGATAAGAAAAGTACACACAATTTGATTGTTGAGCCAGCTAAGGGAACATTAGAATATGAAGCAGATGCAATTGATGCTATTTGGCAACTATCCGCGGGTCATCCTTCTCTAACACAACTACTATGCTTGTATATTTTTAGGTTTTGTATTCAAAAAGGAATAAAAAAGGTAACTCATACTCATGTCGACTCAATTTTAGATGAAGCAATGGAGGGAGGTAAGGCAGCATTAAAAGGCTTTATAGAACCTTTGAATGAAAACGAAAATTTGTTTTTTCGTGCAGTAGCAAAAGCTCAGAATGAAGTTGGAGAAAACCGACTAAAGGCTAATATAAAAAAATCGCAGTCTGTAGGGAAACGTTTAGCTGAAGAATATGGCTTTTTAGAAGAAAAAGAAGATGGAACAGGCTATAAAATTAAAGTCGAGTTAGTCCGGCGTTGGCTAGTAAAAAATTATCCTTTATCTGACAAAGAAAAGCTGCAAGTGGAAAAAGCTATTTAAAAAAATAAAATCCCATATTTTGTGTTTTGGATGTGGAACTGCTATTAAAACCTAGCCAACTTAATTAAAGTATGAAATATCTGAAAGATGCCGAAGATTTAGCAATTCTGAAGACTCTGATATAATATGAAATTATAGTCAAGCTAAAAGTAAAATAGTTGATCCAATTATGCCACGCAATCAATTTTATCCCGATAAATCTGTTCCTCCAGAAAAATTTGTAGGTAGAACATCTGAACTATCCACGATTTTTGACAAAATTAATAGTCGCGATCATGTTGCTATTTTTGGTAGTTCTGGTATGGGTAAAACATCTTTGCTTCAATATATAGAAAACTCTAAATTTTGGGAAGAAAGAGACTTAGATTTTTCAGAAGCTTTGATTGTTTATCACAACTGCGAGCTTTCAGTTATAGATAGTTTTTGGCAAGAAGTCCTCAGAACATTAATAGATAAAGCTACAGGTGATCAAGATTTAGTGAGTAAGATTAATGCTTTATTAGGGTTGGAGAAAATAGAAATAACAGATATACGGGAGCTTCTCAGAGAGATTGGGAAAAGAGGTAAGTTTTTATTATTATTATTAGATGACTATCATAGAATACTTGGTACACGAGAAGAGTATCCGGAAAACCAGGGAAAAAAATCTAAAAAAGTGCTGACTTTTTTAAGTGAGTTGCGTAACCTAGCAGTTCATAATAGAGAAGGTCAATATTTCTCAACTATTGTTGCTACGTTTCAAAAGTTGCATGAACTAGGTCCAACAATTGTTCCTGGTGGTTCTCCTTGGTATAATCATTATGCCTATCTACCTTTAAAACCTTTTTGTAAAAGCGATATTGAGGGTCATTTTTTTAATCGCGATAGTCATTTTTTCATTTCAGATGCTCCGAAAGAAGAAGTTTTAAAAATGACTGGTGGGTATCCAGCGTTACTTCAGTTTACAGGTTATATATTTTCTCGCTTGGAACCAGTTAATGTTGATACTCTGAATACAATGTTAAAAAACGATGCTGATAGAATTTTTCAGGATGTCTGGAACAATTTTGAAAAAAATGAGCAAGAAATTTTGCAGTTAATTTTAATTGATAAATATAAGGGTAAATTCAGGGAAATTTCTTATTCTATTGCTGGCATAGAAAAAGAGTTTATTCGCAATATTAGCATATTGAAGAGTCTTGAAGAAAAAGGATTTATCAGTCAGGTTAAACAAGCAAATAAATATAGTTTTACTTCTTCTTTAATGGAAGATTTTATTGGTGATCAACTTGCAGAAAAAAATGTTTCAAACGCTAAAGACCGCAAGATAGTGATTAATTTATTTATTATCAAGATTACTCTTGGACTATGGAAGAAAGTTAAAGAAAAAATACAGCCTGTTACTAAGTTCATATCACCTCTTGCTAAAATCATCGATTTAATCGCTAACAAAATAGAAGGCAAATAATAGCAAACGTCTAGTTGGATGTAGTTTTGCAAATGAGAAATTTAAAGGCTTTGATTAAAAATCCCTACACTGTTGGTCGCCCAATTTTTGAACCAGAAAACCTATTTGGACGAGAAACAATTTTAAGTTTTATTCAAGAACAACTGACTTCTGGGGCTAAAGTAATTCTATTGCATGGGCAAAGACGTATGGGCATGACTTCATTTATGAACTACATTGCTGAAGATGTTAGTTTAGATGAATTTGTCTTTGTTCGACTGTCTCTAGAAGATAAATATAATAAATCTTTGGATAAAATATTATATGATTTAGCTAGAAATATTACTGATGAGTTGGGAATATCTAGAACCACCATAACTATTCCTAGTCAAGAAGATTTAAAGGTGGAAACACAAGATTTTGTTAATATTTTTATGCTTCAAGTTTACCAACAATTAAAGAGGAAAAATTTAGTTCTACTTCTTGATGAATTTGATATGTTATGGGACAATAGCTGTCAAGAAATTAACCCCTTTGTCAATTTCTTAATTTCAATTATTAATCTACAAGAGAAATTATTTATAATTTTGTTTGTCGGAAGAGGGGAAACTAATCTAGAGTTTATCCAAGATTTATTCCGGGAAGTAGGAAAATTACCTCACCAAGAATTGGGGTTACTTGATAAGTGTAATACTATCAAGTTAGTTACTGAAATTCCTAGGGAAGCCACGAATTATAAGTACGATCCAGATGCAATTGAAAAAATCTGGGAATTATCGGGGGGACATCCTTACTATACTCAATTACTATGTTCTAATTTATTTCACCAAGCTAGAAATAAAGGCAAATGGAATGTGAGTTATCAAGATGTCCAAGGAGTTATAGATAAATCTTTGGAGCAAGGTGAACCTGCTTTTGTATCTCCTCTAGAAGTTTTATCTACTCAACAAAAATTAATTTTGTCGGCAGTAGCTGAAGCACAAGAAAGAGCTACAAATTCAGAGCATATTGTTAGTCCATTGGTGATACTAGAAATGTATGATGTCAAGGTCACATCAAATTTAATAGAAGAACTAATAACAGCAGCAAAACATTTAGTTGATTTGAAGTTTATAGTGGAAATAGGAAAACAAAAATTCAGAAAAATCAGAGTTCCTATCTATAAAGTTAGAATTGAATTGTTTCGACTTTGGTTATTAAAACAATGTCCATTAGACAAACAAAGAGATTTAATTAATGATTTATTTCCTAAGAAGCCCTGGATCCAGAGGCTTTGGTATATGGCCTTTTTAAATGAATAATATTCAGATAATAACTAAACAATCTAATAATGCAAACTAACAATCATTTATCCATAAATCCTTATGTTTTTGGCAAACCAATTTATGAATACAACAACTTATTTGGTAGAAAAAATGATGTTGATAAAATTAAAGATCACATCATTAACAAAGATATAAAAATAACTTTATTGCATGTCCAAAGACGTATTGGTAAAACTTCATTGATAACTTGTTTGCCTCAGTCTTTCACTGAGGAGCAGAATGGTGTTAAGTTTGTTACTTTTTCATTTCAAGGTTATAAAGATAAGCCAATCCCTGAAATACTAAATTATCTTGCTGATGAGATCGCTGGTACTATTCAACTTCCTCAAAAAGTAAGAGATCAGGCTGATACTACGCACAACTTTTTTGAACTTTTTTTGCCGAAAGTTATCGATCAATATTTGTCAGGTCAAAAGTTGGTTCTTCTCCTTGATGAATTTGATGTTTTAGAAGAAAAAGATAAGAAAGGAAAAGTATTATTTGATTACTTAAAAAAAGCTGTTAAGGAACAAAAAAAACTATTTGCTATTCTGGTTTTTGGTAGACCCTTAAAGGATATGAAGTATCTAGAAACATTTTTACAAGAAGAAGGTCAAGAGACTATAGAAGTTGGTTTACTGGATTATGAAGGTACACAAGATTTGATTGTTGAGCCACTTAAGAGAATACAGAGCGTATTTAGATATGAAAAAAGTGCAATAGATAGAATTTGGGAACTATCTGCTGGCCATCCTTCTTTGACACAACTGCTGTGCTCAAATGTTTTTGTTCATTGTAGGAATAAGCAACAGAGTGTAGTTCGGAAAGACGATGTAGACTCAATTTTAAGTCAAGCAATGGAAGAAGGCCAGGCAATATTACAAGGCTTTCTAGAGCCTTTAAGCGATATTGAAAAGTTATTTTTTTTTGCAGTAGCAGAAGCTCAAGAACAAGGCACAGACCCATTAAAGATTCTGAAAATAATACAAAAAACTACAATAACACCGGCAGATTTTAGAAGAGCACGAGAGCGTTTAATAGAGTTAGGCTTTGTAGAAAAAAATGGCAAAGGTCTTAAAATAAAAGTTGAATTAGTCCGGCTCTGGCTAATAGAAAAAAACCCCTTACCCAACAATAAACAGAGGAAACCGAAGGAAGGAAGAAAAAAGATCAAACGTCATATAACCTCAAGTCAACCCAACAGACCTAACCCAGTTGCACAATTCATTGCTTTTATTGCGTTGATAAGCGTTATAGTTTTTATTGGACAGAAGTTACTCTCTAGGATTGATAGCTCCAAAAACTATGAACGCTTTCAGTCTGACTGTTACAGACTATCAGAGGAAATAAGCAACGCTTTAGAAGAGAAAAAAGATACAACGCAGTTGCAAGTCATCAAAAAAGTTAGAACTGAATGGTCGAGAGAAAAAAAAGGCTTATTAGACAAACAATGCCCATATTCTTATGAACTAGATGCAAAATATAATGCATTACTACAGTACTATGGACAAAGTAAAGTAGATACTGGAAACTTTGATGAAGGTATAGAAGCATTTTGTGAGATTACCAGTGAATACAAGAATTTTTCTGACATTAAAAAAATCTTTGAAAGATGGGTACTAATAGACAAAAGATTATCTAATGAAAGTACAAAAAGGGTGCTGAAGCAAATAATTAAGCAAAATCAATCAGGAAATGATTGCCTTGTTTATTCATTTAAAGACGATAGAAATAAAAATGATCTGTATGACCTGAAAGCTCAAGTTCATGCTGATGATTATGAGTATGGCGAAGCGGTCGAGTCATATTGCAAAATTACAGAAAACTATTATAAGTTTGAGACTGTTGTTAAACAGCTAAAAAAATTGAAACGAGAAAATGTAGAGAAAGTAGAGGAAAAACTCAAAGAATTAAACGATCCGTGTCCAGCATTTCCTCCCTCACCAGACAATTAATTAATATTGCTCCCTTGGATTTTCCCAAGAATTATCGCTACCTTGGAACTCTTCTTGAGGTACTACTTTAATTCCTTGCCTAAATACTCTAGCTATTTTCTTCAATAAGTTTCTTTCTTGAGACAAAATTCTTTATTTTCTAAGTATTTTTTCAAATAAGTATAAGGTAAGCCCAATAAATATCCAGATTATACAACTAACTAAAAAAGTAGTGATAAAAACCACGCCCCATCCTGAAAATTGCCATTCTAATCGCTCCAAGAAATTATAAGTTTTCTCATAAACGATAGTGCCTCTGAGGCTAAAAGATACAGCAATAGTACCCCAGCATCCGCAAAAGAGATGAACAGGAATAGCCCCTAATGGATCCTCAAGTTTTATCCACTTTAAAAGTTTCCTAGTTAAAACGACAACCACTCCACTAACAGCACCTATAAAAATGGCAATAGGAATATCTACATAAGCAGCAGAAGCGGTTATCCCAACTAAGCCTCCTAATATACCATTAATTAGTGATGACAGATCTAGTTTTCCAATCTCTGAGTTGTTGCTAGATCTTTGAGAAAATAATGGGCTAAGTAATATAGCAATAATCCCGCCAGTTGCTGCAGACATAATAGTAGTTATGATAATATGACCTACTTCTTTGAGCTCGGTTGTTGAACCACCATTAAAGCCTAACCAACCTAACCAAAGTATCAGACATCCGAGGGTAGCAGACGTCAAATTTCTTTGATCATAGGATTCCTTTTGACCCTGAGGAGAAAGTGCTTCCGAACCTTCATCCGTTTCTAAATCTTCCCAGGGATCATATCCAAGCCAAGACCATCTTGGCTTAAGTAATATAGCAACTGCTAAAGCAGCAGTTCCTCCCACAGTATGAACAACAGTAGATCCGGCAAAATCTATAAAGTTCAGTCCTTGCTTGAGCCAACCATATTCTGACCATACCCAATGACCGACAATAGGGTATAAAAATCCTACCAAAATAAAACTAAAGCAGAAAAATACCCAAAGTTTCATTTTTTCTGCAACTGCTCTAGAAACAATAGTAGCTGCAGTGCCAGCAAATGCTAATTGAAAGAAAAATATAGAGGCGATAGAACGTTTAGGAAACTGACGCTGCAAACAAGAAAATCCTTTGCTAGGATAACCTAGGGGAGTATCATTTTTTGGCGGTAGAATAAATTGTGACTTTTGCTCGAACTCATTATATTCCATTGTTGGAGAAAAATGTCCGTGATAACTCTGTACTTTTTCATTCTTTTGCTCGAAGTTTCCCCTACAAGGAAGATGATATGAGCTATCCCCAAACATCAAGCCAAAACCAAACATCCAAAAGGCGATCGCCGCCACACAAAAAACGATTAAGTTTTTTGCCAAGACATTAACAGAATTATCGCTGCGACAAAAACCTGCTTCCAACAGAGCAAAACCAGCATTCATAAAAAATACCAGAGCCCCAGCTAACAATAGCCAGATATTATCTACTTTCACAAAATCATCACTACCACCATTAGCTAAAGCTACTTGGCAACCTATCAAAACCACGATAGTTCCCAAAAACAAACAGAAATACCTAAAACGTGAGAACCAGTTTTTATCCATCAATTTTCTTAACATCAAACCTCCGTCAAATAATTAATAGTTAGTATTATACCTTAACAAGCAGCTGGAGAAAACAGCATGAGATTGATCAAATTCTCATAAAATAATATTACCCAAGAGTCAAGGTGAACTCAGATTAAATACAGTTACATCATTAACTGTTTTAATAGTCTAATCACCAGCATTTTGACAAACATCAAATAATATGATAGCAGTATAAGAAAATCTAGAGGAAACGACTGATGAAAATTGGGTTTTGAGGTACAGGTTTAATAGGTCTACCAATGGCTTAAAAACTGTTAGAAGGGAATCAATATTATAAGGACTTATAAACCGACTCAATCGAAATTAGTGTACACATTCAGCAGTCAGCTATCAGATATCAGCCTAGTTAGAAAAATTAGCCTCCAAGAAGAATTAAAAGTCTGACACGAAAAAGATGATCGGCTAAACTTGAATTTTTTGCACAGGATGACCAAGCAAAAGCTTAAGCTTTCAGCATTCAGCATTCAGCTATCAGTTATGAGTTATTAACTCATGATATTGGAAGCAGGAATTAGTCTCCAAGGAAAATTAAAAAGTTATGTTGGCATAGCATGACCTTGGCTCTGCAGTTGCTGTAGCTATTAAAAATGTAATTTTATCCAACAGTTCAAAAGCTGAATTATCCTATCGCACAGTAATTCAAATTTAACTTTTAACTTTCAACTTTTGAATGCATGATTTTATTTGTATATTGGCTGAAGAGGAAACATTTTTTTTCACCGAATTAAGTATATTTGATCTGATATCAGAAATTAGTTTTAACTTTTAACTTTTAAGGCAATAAAATCTTACTTTTGAATAGATGACTTTTGAATGCATAATTTTTAACCTGCCATCCAAACTAGAAAGCTCAAAATATTCTCAACAGGTGGCAATGGATAATCTGTCAAATAAATTGTTACAGTTTGCTCTTCTAGTTTAAGAAATCACCAAACTGTACCACTTGTAACTGCACCGTAGATAGTTGAAATTAATAGCCGTTTTTGTTCATTAAAGCGTTGAGCTGCTACCATTTCTGCTAAACATTGTCCAAGACATGGTTTGATATCTTCTTTTTTGGCTTCAACTAAGACGGGATTAATAATACCTTCAGAACGAGCTGTTTCACTACTAACAGCGATGCCCAAGGTACTGTTTATTTTAGGGTATCTTTAAGTAAAGCAGTAGGATGAATTGGGTAAATGTCTGGGAGAAAGCGATCGCCTGTAACCATAGTCAGTTGAAAATCTTCGAGGGCTTTCCTCAGGGTAAATTTACTATAAGGCATAACTTTGATCAAAGTTTCATCTCAGAATTTTTAAGTAAACATAATATTATTAATTGATATCTAAAATCAAACACTAATTCCATAACTTATAAAAGTTACAAGATGCTCTATAAATTGATCAATAGAATTGTCACTTAATATTTCTGATTCTTCAATTTGATTCAAACTGCGCACTACCATTGCAACTATTAAATCAAGATTCCACTTTAATTCTGTAGGATATTTATGGGGTAGCACTTTTGTTAGTATGTATAGAAATCTTTGTTGAATAGTTCTAAATTCTTGTTCTACCCGTTTATGAATTGGGTGGAGTTCGGTGCGGCAACACCCCATAAATTGTGCATGAATTCGAGATTCTTCTGATCCCTGTTGAAGCATCTTTAGGGGAGGGCTGACAAAAGCTGTTAAAATTTCCGGCAGTGAAGGGAGCTGATCTGACTCTTCTAGAATTTTGAGTTGTCGTAGTTGTTCTTGAACAATGGGTTGTCCTACCCGTCGGACTACTGCAATAAACAGTTCCTCTTTGGAACCAAAGTGATAATGAATGGCCGCCAAGTTTACATCGGCTTCCCGGACTATAGCTCTTAGTGAAGTTCCTGTAAAACCCAGAGAGGCAAACCGTTTTTCTGCGGCATTGAGAATTTTTTCCTTTGTATCAATAGTTGAATTTTTACTCATTGAATCCTGTGTTTGTTTTCCAGAATACGCAGCTTGGTTTGATTTAATCATCAATTAGCTACCCTTCCAGTTTATTTTCAATCTATGTTTTCTTTTCGCAAATAATCACGATTATTTTAAATAATACACTTTTATTCTAACAGGAATTACGAAGTAGGATTATATATGTTGGATAATTTAGTTATGATTCCAGATATAACTACTAATATTAGTCTCATTGTGTAGTTTTTGTCCAAGTTGACTAAATCTTGTACAGACTAATAATAGTTGATCTGTACTGTATAAATAAGTAATAGAAGTTAATAACAAAAAATTGAGTAATAATTATTTTTGCCAGATACGAAATTAGACTATATCTTATTGATTTTACTGATTGCTAAATACCTATTGGTAATAATTCTTATTATTAAATATCTAATTAAATGATAGTATACAGCAATAGTGCTGATGAAATATGTAATAAAAGTTAATAGCAAGAAATTAAGTAATAATTCCTATTGCTAAATACGCAATTAAGTTAGAAGGAAAGAAAAGGCACTTGGAGGAGAAAGTTTTTTGATAACTGATCATTGAGAATTAATATTAGAATAATATCCTGAAAATTCTACGCGGTAATTAATTATTCAATCTTCAAGAGCGAGATTTTACCAAATTAAATTAGGTTTGACTATGCCGATATTTAAAGTCGTTATGGTAGATAACTAATTTGTTCTGCTAATATCAAATATGTTGGCTTCGGAGTCATATAATTCCTATTGTCAGTATGAGCTAAAACTATTCGACTTTAAAATTTAGTAGGAGTTTGGCGAAAAAAACTCCTACAATACTTAAGTATATTTTAGCTAACGTTTAATTTTAGTGGGTATAATGGTTCTTGACCATTCAACTGCCAAATCCTAAATACTAATACAACAGCCACAGTTAACCACACACAAGAAGGAGCCAAAATGATTCCAGCTATAGGGTTAATTTGCCAGTAAAGTATAGTAACTATTAATGCAGATAACCAAGGACCTAAAATAACTACAGGAACAGCAGCACCTAACCTCTTTTGTACAGTAAAGATAGTATTCCAAGTATCTCCTAAAGCAAGATGTAGTGCAAAAGCTATAAAAGGAAGCACTAAAAATTGTTGGTTCATCTGCTGCCAAATTAATAGAGAAGAAATTACTCTTAAAATGGAAATTGTCATCCAAACTATGGGAAAAGCTAGAGGTGGAGGTGCCCATTTTGGTCTAACAATATTATCATAGGTTTTCCTAGTGCGGGTATTATCTAAGAACGAAAAAATTCGCGAACGAATACTCAATAATGTGAAAAATAATCCGGCAAATACAGTGCTTAACCAATTGGGAAAAAAGGAGGAATTATCAACTAAAATTACTAATTTTTCCATTCCCCAGAAAGTGAGAATAATTATTCCTATTTGCAGAATAGTTCCTAATTTATAAATTAAAACTGTCTTCAAATCTAGTTCTTTTGTCGGAACTATTTTTCTGTCTAGAGATTGATTTGTATCTTCAGTTTTTACCCCCATTACTGTATTGACAATATGTTCAATTTTTCCACCATCATTTGATTGATTCATAATTACAATACTCAGAGAATTATTAATTTACGGATAATTAATTATACTATGACAAAATTAACCCCAATTCAACTAGAGGATAATACAACTATTTCTCTTGAAGCTACAGAAAATTTGGATATTTCTACGGTAAGCACTCCAGAAAATATAGCAGAAGAAGGGGGGGGATGAAGTTGCTCCCTTTTAACTTCTGTTCTTACTTTTGATTTTTGATTTTTGATTTTTGATTTTGACTAACTTAAGGCGATCGCGGCTTTAGTCAAACTTTCCCAGAAAGTACCATCTATTTATTAACTTGCCAAAGGCTTTGTTATATGAAGGTAGGGATATGGCACTTGGACTTTGATTTGGACTTATACTTGGACTTACTCATATTTACTTTTGTGCCACATATTGTGATTTTTACACTATGGGCATCCGCAACGCAACAAAGCCTTTACCAAATATAATATATGCTATGAGGAGTACCCAAATCTAAACTACTCATGGCTTACGAACGCGAAAAACAAATAGCAATAGAATCTGCCCTAGCAGCAGCCAAACTCTGCGAACAGGTGCGTATCAATATTCCCCCAGCAATGGAAAAGGGCGACAAAAGTCCTGTAACTGTTGCTGACTATGGTGCTCAGGCATTAATTTGTAAAGCTTTAGCTGAAGCTTTTCCCAATGATCCAGTGGTAGGAGAAGAAGATGCTACTGAGTTACAAACTCCGGAAATGGCAGAAAATTTGACAAAAGTGACAAATTATGTGCAAGAACAAATAACAAATGCTACTCCAGAACAGGTAGTACAGTGGATTAACCAAGGTAATGGTAAAGTTGGACCCCGTTATTGGACGTTAGACCCTATTGATGGCACGAAAGGGTTTTTACGTCAAGACCAATATGCAGTAGCTTTAGCATTAGTCGAAGAAGGAGAAGTTAAAGTCGGGGTGTTAGCTTGTCCTGCAATGCCAGTAGAAAATAATCAACCAGGAATGTTATATGTAGCAGTAAGAGGTGAAGGTGCAGCAATGATGCCAATAGCAGGGGGCGAACTGACTCCCATTCAAGTTGTGCAGGCTGATGATACTGCTCATCTTCGGTTTGTTGAGAGCGTGGAAAGTTCTCACGGCGACCAAGACCGTCAGAATGCTGTAGCAAAAGCAGTAGGTATTACAGCAGCATCAGTTAGAGTAGACTCCCAAGCGAAATACGGTATCGTTGCATCTGGACAAGCTGCTTTGTATTTGCGCTTGCCCTCACCAAAGTCTCCAAATTACCGAGAAAATATTTGGGATCATGCTGCTGGTGCGATCGTAGTTGAGGAAGCAGGAGGGCGTGTTTCTGATATTCATGGCAAACCATTAAATTTTGCTGATGGCGCAAAGATGCTTGAGAACAGGGGTATAGTTGTTAGTAATAAAATAATTCATGACCAGGTTTTATCTATTTTAAAACAGCTTTCAGTTAAGTAGACATCAAGTAGGAATGTTGCATTCAACATTCCTACAGGTTTATCTTTTAACTGGGTAAAGCAATTAAATAATTATCACTCCCTAGGAGCTTGAGTAGAAACAAAGAATTGGCAGATCCAGTCAATGGTCTTGTTAAACCAGAAAGAGAATATATACAGCTAATTTGCAGGAAAATGATGTCCGGCTATATTTGGTAAAAATCATGTAGCGCAGCCATTTTGCCCGCGTTAGCTTACCTCATCAACCTGCAAATTAGCTGTAAGAACTAAGTCAAGACAACTGTTCGCCTATGGTGTTGCTTATAGCAGCTTTTACTTAGGTTGACCACAGTAGGGATGTTGCATAAGGGCGTCCCTACAAGGGTTTTTGTTCAAAGAAGTGGGTTCTATCTTTCTGAAAACCTCTATATATATAATCTAACTGGAGATAATAAATATTTTAATTATGCTAAGGATAGTGTAGCCTATTTGCGAACATTTGCTTTAGAGCAATTAAACCGAAGTTACCTCTAAAGCTTATGCAATTCCCGTATAGGTAAGTTTGGGTAACCTTAGCAGAACGGCCTTGGAAAATTTTCTTAATCTAATGTTATTTAGATTATTTGATCTAGCTTTAGTTGGCTTGTTTTCCTGAGTCGAAGTTCTTTTTGTCGGACGACGGTGTCAAAAACTGAAGCCAAGCTGAACCATATAATTCAAGCAAGTAAACCCAAAAGGCACATAGGCTGAAATCTAGTTAAATATAACTAAGAAGGGCTGTCACCTTAGCAGAGCAAGTACAGTAATTATATTGCCACTTTCATCCAACAAAGTCAAGTGTAAGTATTAAAGCTGACATGATATTACTTGACAATCATTTTTTCAACTGCCTCTGCTGTTGCTGGAGCTAACAACACCCCATTCCGATAATGACCTGTTGCCAACAATATATTTCGCCAACCTTCCAGATAACCAACTGCAGGAGCAGCTTGACCTTCTGGACGAGGTCGTAAACCAGACCATTTCCTAAGAATATTTGCATCTGCTAAACCCGGACAAAAACTAATTGCTCTCGCCATCACGTGATCTAATAAACTGGAGTCAGCTACCACCTCACCGATATCGTTGGGAAATTCAACTGTTGCTCCCACCCAATATTCATTTTCTGCTACTGGTATAATATGCACATCATCCCCAGTGATCACTGGTTGAAAATCTGACTTTCCTAAAAGCGTTGACACTTGCAGATGTAAAGCTTGACCTAATACAGGTATTAGAGTAAATCTATTATCAACATTAGACTTGCGCTTGAGTTGCAAAGAGCGTAGCTTACCCCCTTTTATTCCTTGTAAACATGGTAATGAACCCAAGCCGGCGGCAACAACTAACCAGTCTACATCTGGCAAAGTAGGAGTTTTTTTTGTCTCATCCAAATTTTTTATAGATACTTGGCGACAACGATATTCATTTCTTGGCAGAGAAATAGTCTTATATTCAGCAACTGTGACCCCAAAATGAAAATTCACACCATTTTGTTGAGCCGCTTCTACTAAAGCTAAAGTTAATTCAACAGGGTTAACTTGTAAATCTTCGGGAGAATAAATAGCTGCTATCACCTCTGATATTTGGAGCTGGGGGCAGCGATCGCCTAGTCGTTCTACATCCCACATTTCTAATGGCAAATCATCTGCTTCTCGAATATTTATTAATCTTTGCCACTTGTCGAGATCTTCCCCAGGCAAACACAACTGTAAAATACCTTGACGGTTGTGAGAAATAGAGCGATTTATTTTGGCTTCTAGCTCAGGAATTAAATTGTGATAAGCTTGCACACTCATGCGTCTCATTTTCCAAGGTCTGCCTTTAGCTTTTTGACTAATAACTCCCATCAAAACACCCAAAGCAGCACCCGTAGATCCTTGAGCAGGCATTTGTTTATCTAAGACTGTAATTTTTAAACCTTCTATTTTGCTGAGTTGATAAGCGATCGTTGCTCCAACTACTCCACATCCAATAATTACTATATGACTCATTTTGAATAATTTAAAAAATATCAATTTACTATGGCTTTAAGCTCAAGTAATACCAATTCATGCATTAATGCTAACTTTTTGTCAAACTTCAGAAATTTCAGTAATTAACACAAAGGGAATAACCTTTTTGTACTATTAACTAACCCTCTAGAATTATGTTAATTTTAAAATGTTGTTTACCGACGCCCTTATGCAACATCCCTACCCCTCCAAGGTCGGAGTTACAGCCCTGTCCGTTGTTTAACGGGGTCAAAACGGGGTCAAGAACCCCTACTACATGATTTTCACTAAGTAGGTAGGCATGAAAAAACTTAGGTATATTAAGATTTGTATACTGACTTCAAGCTCCTCTAGAGATCTGATTTGAGGCAAATTTACATTTTGTTATATAGCAATTAATTTCAAAACCGACTTGCTTATTTAAAGAGTAAATAATTTGCCCCAAATTTGCTGTATATAGAATCCAATTATATAGTATATATTTATAATTCTATAATTACTTCAATCAATTACTTCAATTGACTGTAAATAATTTTAATTCAGTCAGCTACAGCTATAGTATCCATAAGCCTAAACTACAAAAGTTTGATTCCATATTCTCTATATCAATTTTAAGTATTTATACTATAAAATCATCTTCATTGACTTTCCTCAGGAGTCAAATTATCAGGAAAATATTAATCATAAATGATTGATTATTTACCTTTATTCACCACTATTATTTTTTTCCGGACTCCTAATTTTTTATACTTGGTTTGGAAGTGTAAAATGTAGATTTTATTATTATTAAAAATAGCCAGGCATTTTTATTATATAGGCAAAGTGCGCTAGTGTATTTAAAATACTTGTTGATGAGGATTTATTTTAAAGGGCTTAGACTGTAAGTATGCCTGATTTCACTGCTATAGCTAATTAATAAGACTTAGTCGAAAAATAGATGTAGAGATATTCTCTGGAGTATCTCTACATCTAGATTTTAGATTAAGATAGTGCTTATTTCATGTCTCTTTGAATACCCACAACAAAAATTTTAGGGAGTTTATCATTGGGAGTAATTGATATAATAAAAGCATTTTTATTATGGTTAATTCATGAGAATTTACCTGATAGCTCAATACTTAAACACTACAAAAAAGTTTGAGGAAATTGAGAAAATTGAAATCCTTGAAAACCAATAGTTTTTACTTGATATGATAGCTGATAGCTAAATGATAAAAGCTATAACTACTGAAAACTATTTAACTATTTTTTGGCACTAAATCTAAGAAAGCATCAAAATCAGCTATTGCTTTTTTGTACTCGCTCAGAGCTTGTTTTTTATTGCCTTCTGTTGCTGCTGTATCAATATCCTCTAAGTCATCAAATATCTTTTTTGCTGCATTCAGTACAGGTGTTTTATCTCTTGGCAACAGTAGACTTTGGGTGAGATAATTAGTCTTACTCCGCAAATCTCCCAAAGGCCCGTGGATAAATGTACGAATATTTACCCATTCGCCTTTCTGAATTAGGCTTTCTAGTTCATCCATGCGATCGCGTAAAGCCTGTATTCCTGATTCAGATACTTCTATTTTTTGTAACTGAGCATCTGAGTAGGTTAGCGGTGGAGTCGGAGAACTACAACTTGCCAAAAATGCTACTAACAGCACTATTACCCATGCTACTATCGACCGTTTGTTTAACATAATCTTTTTTGTTTGTCAAAGCTAATTTTAGTATTCTATTCTTAGATTTAAGATGGAAATGACTTTTTTGGCAATAGGAAGTATATTTACTTACTTATTGGAATCCAAACCTTTAAACTGTTTTTCTACCAAACTAACTAAAGTCTCTCGGGGAAGAAAACGAGAAGTATTAACAATTACCTGATTTAAAAATTCTCCTGTAACAACATTAGACTTATCTTTTTCTAATGCTTCAAGAGCATCTCGTACTACATTTTGTGCAGAGGTCAATTTTGCCTCTGAACCTTCTCGAGCAAACTCCGGAAATTCTGCTTTCTTGAAAAAATCTGACTCTGTTGGTCCAGGACAAAGGGCAAATATCTTCACCCCTGAATCTCGATTTTCTGCCCACAAAGCCTCACTAAAACTTAAAACAAATGCCTTAGTTGCACCATAAACAGACATATAAGGCAAAGGTTGAAATCCTCCAATTGAAGCAACATTAATAATCCCACCAGACTGGCGTTGTTGCATTCGGCCTAAAAATAAATATGTTAATTCCACTAAAGCAGTAATATTTAATTGAATCATATTTACCTGCTTTTCTAGAGGTCTTTGAGTAAAATTTCCATAGTCACCAAAACCAGCATTATTAACTAATAAATCTATAGTTAATCCTTGCTCTAAAACTACTTCAAATATAGACTTTGCTGCTGCTGATGCTGTTAAATCTTGAACTATTACATTGGTCTGAATTTGATATTTACTCTCGACCTGATTTGCTAATTTATGTAATTTATCTTCCGAACGAGCCACTAATACTAGATTGGTTTTTCTCGCTGCTAATTCTTTAGCAAAAGTTTCACCAATTCCAGAAGAAGCCCCTGTAATTAATGCAGTTTTCATTTAGATTAAGATCAAATAGGATATAATCATTATATTTTTATAAATTAATCAGGAATTACCCATAACTAATCTAGAGCAGAGTTAATGACTATTAACCCCTCTAAATACTATATTATTTGATCTTTTGCTTAAGTATTATCAATTAAACTTTATTAATAAGCTTAAATATAAAGTGAATTTTAGGATTACTATTTACTTTACATTTTTAGTATCACAAAATCAAACCCTGGAGGTAATAAACTATGGCTTTTCGTATTTTATGCTTAGATGGTGGTGGTATTAGAGGTATTATGCCTGCCCGTATTCTTCAAAAAGTTGAGGAACGATTAGGTGGCCCTTTAAAAGATCATTTTGATCTAATAGCTGGTACTTCAACAGGATCAATATTAGCTGTAGGAATTGGACTCGGAAAAAGCCCTGAAGAAATGTTAAATCTATATCTGGAGAAAGGTTTGCAAATATTCCCCTATCAATCTCTCTTCTCACTTAAACGACTACCAATCATTTTCAAATATGGTCTTTCTGCTCCCAAGTTTTCCCACGAAGGCTTAATGGGGGTACTTCAGGAGCAATTTGGAGAAAATAAATTTTCTGACATTACATCCGATCCTAATAAATTGATGGGCTCGTTAAAAATTCTTGTTCCTAGCTATGATACCATTAGCCGTAATCCTGTAATATTTAAAAGCTGGGACCATGATCGCTGGTATTCTAAAGTTCCACTCTGGGAAATTTGTCTCTCTTCTGCCTCAGCCCCAACTTATTTTCCGGCCCACCGTATCAAATATGATGGGCGAGTTTACTCATTAATTGATGGAGGGGTTTGTGCTAATAATCCTGTTGCCTGTGCTGTGGCAGAGGCTATCAAGCTATTACGTCAGTATTTGGATCAATCTACAGGAGACTCTATTGAGCAGATTAAAGTAATATCTATTGGTACTGGAGATCCCGCATCTCCAATTCCCTGGGAAAAAGTACGAGGTTGGGGACTGGTCCAATGGGGTTTGCGTATTGCAGATGTATTTATGGATGCTCCCCCTGATATACATCGATATGTTGCCGAACAAATCATAGGTGGAATGGATACTGACAGAGAAAAACGCTATCTTCGTCTACAACTACCTCTCAAGGACCCATTACTAGCAATAGATGATGCTCGGCAAGCCAACTTAGAGAGAATCTTAGAGGCAACAGATGCCTACATTAATCAGGGAAAAGTACGAAAACAGTTAGAAACATTATTGGCTAATTGGTAGCTTTTATTGCTGAAGTTAAAAATTTAAAGTTAAAGCTAAAATTTAAACTTATGCCTTGATATTGAAGCCGTTTTGGGGTTAATGGGGTATAAATTTTGACAATTTTAGCTAATAGGGAATAGAGATTAATATTTGGTATAATTTCTAACATTATTTAAGTGAAGTTGTAAGAGTTAGATAGCAATAATTTTATGTTTAAAAACCGCTATATGGCTATTAATAATTCTAAGGATAAAAAAATTGAAATAAATTCTTTCTAAATCTCTATCATCCGCAAAAATAACAGTAGTTCATCTATAATATTTCCTGACCAATGTTCCTGGGGGTAATGTGCTGCTTCTGGCAATTTAACCAACTTTCCATTCTGACAAATATTAGCTAAATTTTCCCCTTGACTAATATCTAACCAAGGATCTTTTATTCCCCAAATAATTAATGTTGGTTGTTGCCATTCTTTAAAGCCAGATTCAATTTCTGCCATTGACTTTTTTAAATCTAAATTTCTCACAATTGCTAATATGGCTCTACCAGCAGCAGAACTTCTTAAATAAGGACTACGATAAACTTCTAAATCTTGATCAGCAACTGTTAAACGACTACCTTTTTCTAAAGTTCTATCCACAAATAGAGGATCTTGAGTCAGCATATCTCCAATGAAAGGTATCCCTAATTGTTTAATTTGCCAAGGTAATTTTGCAGTCGTAGAAAGAGGAGTATTTAAAATAGTTAAACGTTCAATTTTTTTGGGATTTCGTAAAGCATATTGTAAACCTACTGAGCCTAAAAATCCTTGCACAACTAGATAAAAACGCTCAAGTTGTAGATTATTAATTAACTCTGCTAAAACTTCAATAAAAGCTTCACTTGTGTAGGGAAAATCTCTTTTGTCTAGTTTCGGAGAAAAACCACAACCTATCCAGT
Organism: Trichodesmium erythraeum GBRTRLIN201; assembly: GCA_018457135.1. GTDB lineage: Bacteria > Cyanobacteriota > Cyanobacteriia > Cyanobacteriales > Microcoleaceae > Trichodesmium > Trichodesmium erythraeum. The sequence goes on from JAGGDU010000151.1 coordinate 37,629, forward strand.
CAGGAGCGATCGCTCGATAACCTGCTTGAGCTAATTCAGGCATAATGACAGTCCAACTATGGCTTTGAGAAGCTAATCCATGTAATAGTAATACTGGTAGTTTATCTGTTTTCCCATCGGGTTGAGCTTCCCGATAAAACCATTCTATAGAACCAACTGTTACATTTTTTTTCTCAATTGACATTTATGTTATTAATTTCTTGTAGACGAATGTTGGCAATTGTATCATTATCTGACAATTAGCAGTTAGCGATATAGACCTTCAAATTTTAGAGAAGTTTTTGCTATATTTAACCTCTCTCTGTGTCAAATTTATGTTCATTCAATTATTTTATCTATTTAAGTAGTTATGCGTTTAAATTTATCAGTATGTAAAAAAATGTAAATCTCCATAAATCTCCCCTCCACTCAACTGTTTGTAAGAACCTGAACTTGGTCGATAAAAGTTAATCTAATTAAGTTTTTTTTGCCTACCTACTAATGGTTTTTCTAAGGTTTTAAGTTTTACAAAAAACCATAAGATTTAGGAAGTAAGTATTCATTTTCTGGTGAAAAAAAACAAAATTATAGTATAGTTTTTATACACATAAAAAAAGTATCTTTCCATTTTTATATCTACTATTTTCTTCTATTCACCCTCATAATTAATATAATTAATAGGAAAGAAAAAACGCTATATGTATTGTATTAGTTTGTGGTTGCACTAGATAACCTAGATATAATTTGCTGCTTTACCAGATAAATATGACTACTATTCCAGCGACAATATTTCCACAAAATTTTCCAACTTAAATCATGATCAAGTTTAATGAAAAACTATAAAATATCTAAATTATTAGAGAATAAAACTATTCCTTATTCCCTATAATAAATGAGTTTTAATTATATTTACTATTGTCATTGTTTACTCTCATATAAAACAAATTTTATCATAACAAATTTGGCTAATCATATGAAAAAAGTGAGCCCTACTAGAATTAATCTTTGAAGTGTTAAAATTTTGAAATCACAATATTTATGGCAAAATATTCAAAAATAAATTGTTTATAAAACAGAGAGAGCCATATCTAATTTTTGATGATACAGTTATTCCGAAAAAAAACTTACCTATTCTAGAGTAGCCGCGTAAAAAACAGAAGAAAAAAGTATATTTTGACTTATTAAAAATGAGTATAGTGAAATTATTTTCCCTGCTGTCTGCTCCAACTTTAGCAGAATATATTGTTACTAATTATTTGAGATATTCTAGTAATAATGACATATAAATTAAATCACAAACTAGATAAAAAATTGAATAATTTTACATGATAATTAAGCAATTAAATGACATAGAACTTAAATCACAAAATAGATAAAAAATTGAATAATTTTACACGATAATTAAGCAATTAACTGAGCTTTAGTTTAGCAAATGTCGCCGGGGGAAAATTAAAATCAATCTTATGGCTTGTACTATATTAGTCTGGAATTATTTGAAAAAATTGGCAAATATTCTGGGAAAACTATTGCTCAACTTAAATATGAATTATTATCTAACTATCTAGTCTATGAACTAAAATAACCGGCTATAAAACTTACAGTTATTTAAGTTTTATAGATAGAAATAGAGTTAGTAGTATGAGACGACAGCATCTGCATCAAAAATTAACTAGCGATCGCCTAACTTTAGATATCTCCAGAAAAACTTCTCAAACCTTTACTTCACCCTTCTAAAATTGGCATTTTTGGATGGGGATTTTTGGAGAGGTCTAATAACTAAAGTTTTACAAAAAGTTAGCATTTATCTATGAAAATTGGTATTAAAAAGAGCAAAGCTTCAGAAATGAAGTTTACCTCCACTGCTGATGCTTTGCTCCCCATCAGTCAATTTTCAAGGGAAAAACTCAGACAACCTAAAAATTCATTTCAGCAGCTTGAACTTTCTCCACTTGTTTTTTCTTCAAGACCAACATAATTTGAGCTAGCATAACCAAAGCAAAAAATGCCATTAACCATTTAACTCGGTTTGCATCTTGCAGCACAATTTCCGTATCTGCTTGACCAAAACCACCGACATTAGGGTTATTAGTAATAACCTGACCTGCTTCAACAGTATCTCCTACAGCAACTAAAAGTTCAGGGCCTGGAGGAACTAGATCTACAACAGTCTCACTATCGGGAGTTTCAATAGTGATTTGATTACCTACGTATTCTTCAAAAGTAATATCGGTAATCTTACCACTAGCAGACACGTTATAAGTAGTATTATTGCTCTTATTACCAGCAGGATAAACCTGGCCACGTCCTCGGTTACCTCCAGCATGAACAGCATATTTACCAAAGTGGATAGATTTATCTGTTGCAGGATCTGGAGATAATATAGGGAATACAACTTCTTGGTATTCATCCCCTGGCATTGGTCCGAATAGAAGAACATTTTCCTGCTCTTCAGAGTAAGGCATGAAATAAAGGTCAGCTAGTTCTTCTTGCCACTCTTGAGGTATTCTATCTTCAGGTGCAATTTTAAAGCCCTCAGGCAACATCAATACAGCACCTACATTTAAGCCACCTTTGCTACCATCACCTAATACTTGTTGAACATCAGTATCATAGGGAATTTTAACAACAGCCTTAAATACTGTATCCGGTAGTACAGACTGAGGTACTTCTACTTCAGTTAGTTTGGCACCAAGGTGACAGTTAGCACAGACAATTCTGCCTGTAGCCTCTCTGGGAGTTGCTGGAGCAGTTTCTTGTGCCCAGAAAGGATAGGCATTTGCTGCTGGGGAACTTGTGAGAAATAGTGATATGCATGCGATCGCTACTAAAATTGTCTTGGCGATCTTCTTAATGAAACTACTCCACATAGTTGATAAATTTATTTTTGACATTACCTATTATGTCTTCTCTCAAAAATCAAAAAATTCTACAAATTTGACGTTGTACCACCATTAACCATCGGAGCTATCACAAATAGCAGCTACTTGATCCAACTGATAAAAACGTCACTAATTTAGAAATTTTAACGTTTACTTGCTGGTTCTACGGTAATAGTGAGGAGCAAGACCTTGAAAAGCATTCAGGGGTCTTGCCTAAGTGTATCTCTAACCCTTTATAGTTGCAGCTAATATGCCATCTATTAGATAGTCCATATTCTGGGCAACTATAAAGTTAACAGAATTAATGGCATATTCATTACATAGGTGCAGCTTAAACTTGTCTTAAAAAATAGACAAAACTTAAACCCACCAAGGCTTTTCTCCGGTACGGAAATCTGTCTCTTCCCATTGAGTAAAGACCAGTTTATCATCACTAACATTCGCATGAACTAATGCTAGAGATAAAGGTGCTGGCCCCCTCACTACTTTTCCTGTATTGTCATACTGAGAACCATGACAGGGACAAATAAATTTATTCTCACTACCATTCCAAGGTACAACACACCCTAGATGAGTACATACTGCATTTAACCCATATTCAGCCAAGGTTTGCTCTCCTTCGATCACTACATAAGTAGGGTCTCCTTTAAGTCCTTGGGCTAAAGTTCGTTCTCCGGAGTTGTGATTGGCCAAAAATTCACTGACTATAATATCGTTACCAAGAGCATCTTTAGCTGTTACTCCACCACCAGATCCACCACTAGATGGAGGGATAAAATAGTTAACGACTGGGTAAAGTGCTCCAAGAGCTACTCCTGTTACAGTTCCAAAAGTGAGAAGATTCATAAATTGACGACGACCCATACTGGGTACATCTGGTGTTCCTTCTGCTTGAGCCATGAATATGTTAGGTGTTTTTGTTAATTTACATTTCTATTGAATGAATTATATGCAGACAAAAATATAATTGCTGTTAGCCTGCAACTACGGACAAGTTGACAATCTTCTATTAGATAGAATAATTCTGTCTTAACGCCGTTTCCTGATTATTATTACATTGTTTTAACTTATACTCTTGATTGTCAAGAAATGTAAACAAAAGGATTTTGAATTAATAGAAAAAACATATTATTATATCACAATAAAACTGTGATATAAACTAAACTCAATAGAAAATCTTAGGTGTGGATATGAAGGGCGAAGAATTATATCAATTATTATTCGAAAAGTGGGGTAAGTCTTATGATGTTCAAATACGGCGGATAAAGGACAAAATATTTGTGCAGGTGATGTGGAAGTATTTGGAACAAGCATCCTTTCCTATGACAGAACCAGAATATTTAGCTCACTTAGATGATATAGCTACCTATATCAGTGGTTTTGGTAGCGTAGAAACTGTCAGGAATTATATTGAAAATACAAAGGAAAGACCAAGACTAGGCAAGGCCGTTAGTATTCCTTTAGATCTAGGCGAGAGAGCATCAGAATGGATGTTGTAGTGCTAACCAGAACTCAGAAGTCAAAAGTAATTCTTGAGTAAATTTGAGGGTTTATAAATGTCCCCACCCTATCTGCGTAGTGCGATAAAAAAATTCTGGTGTGACAGGAAAATAAAAACCCTACAAAATTTTTTAACCTATTGATAAATCTTAATCTGATTATACTCAGACAACTTCTCTATGTCCATCACTACCCCTAGAACCAAAACTTAAAAATTGACATACTCCCGACATTAAATTAAAAGTTCGCCAGATAAGTTAACCTACCCGACTCGTCTTCAGAACGGGACGTTAGACTTTCACCTCCCTCTCGGCTCCTCTCCCAGACGTCCTTTTTCATTAGTATATCCTTCTATAAGAGTCAACATATCATCCACCTATAAATAGTTTCCGGTAAGTCCTGTCACCTTGGTTTTGACTAGTTATATTATCTAAGGCAGTTTTTGTATTGTGGCCTCAATGCAACATTTATGTATTCTTAAATGTTTTGTCACCAACTTCAGACCTTAGTGTTATGTCCTCTACTGAGGTTAGGTTAGTTAGTCTAAAATTAATCCACAAAATGCGCATTTATTCTTCTGCCATTTTCAAAGCGCGTTGTGACTTCTTTCCTTATGCCTAGATATTTAGCTACCCTATTCCAATACGTCTAGTCACCATCTAATAGTGCTTTAATTACCTTTAACTTTGATGTACTTTATGATAGGTACATCTGAGTGTAGGTTCAATATATATTTCCCATAGTTAAATACCCAACTTCTGGTTTCTTTTACGTTTATATACTTACCTTTCATCCAGACACTAAATTAAAATTAGAGTGTTGGTCTTTTGGTAATTTTAGATAAAGGTCTGCTCAACTCCTTTAAAGTAAACAATATCTATTTATATGTGTTTTCCCTGACTTTCTGATTTAATTGGCCGGGAAGAATAATTACTTAACTTTGATATTTGTAGAATTTTATATACCGATACTCACGTATAATATTACTTGTAATTTTGCTACTTACAATAGACTCAACTTTTGCCTAATATGGTTTTTATCAAAGCCCAACATATTCAGTTTTATTAATTTTTATTTGGAATTATTAAGCCTTCAGCTTGACCCTTATGATGGCCCACTTATTCTTAAACGTTCAAGAATTCTTGTAAGAGTTTTTTTGAGGCCACAATTCTCCACTCACTCTCCATTCTTTCTAAAACTTTCTTTAATTGTCTTGGTTCTTCTTCTCAGCAGTTTTTGAGCCGAGCTTTTTTTTGTGAATTAAGGCTAATAAAATTTACAACCATACTCTACAACACCAAGCATATTCTACAGGTCAACTTGTAACAGAAAAAAGTAGTATAAGAATCAGTGACTTACTAAGTATTTATAGTATGTAGATATAGAGCCTATTCATTAACTTTTCTCATTCCTCAAATTCTCAGAAAAATATTAAGTATAAATACTTAGTCTTAATTCTTGACTCCATATTGACCACTATGTTTTTTTCCTAACTTCTGAATTCTGATTCCTGATTTTATATTACATCTTGTATTATATATGTAGGTTAAAATTATTGTAGCGGGAGCATCCTACCAGACAGAATTTGTACCTCACTCTTACGCAGGAAATTCTGTATCACTTAACCCAAGCTTGCTCCCAAGATCCGCCACCAACTTCTAAACCACATAGATCGCTACGGGCTTCCAAAATTAACTTTGAATGACTATCCCTAACTTCTTTTAACTTCAAAGTTAAATGACCACGCATAGTATCTCGACACAAAAATATTAACCCTTGTTCTGATGGTGCCCGCAAAAGTGTACCAGAATGATTTGTAGTAGCAGTCAACTCTACCTCAAATAAATCATTTTTTGCCTGCATTTGCCATTCTCCCCAAGGCTGAATTTGCCAATATACTTTAGAGTTCCACGGTACAAACTCATAAAATTTGCCTTGATAATGAATACCTATCATAGCCACTTTTTCCATCCACCACAATACTCCTCGCTTACCACCACCAGCAGTTAAAGTTAAATCTGATACATCATAGAAACTATTGCAGTTAAGCCAAAACCACTTTTTGGGAAATGCACCACCCCAATTTTTTTCACTATACGCTGGTGCATTAGTAAACTTGTAGATACGCCCATTCCATTCTATCCAACCAGTAGCCAGACCATGAGCCATTAATATTTGCCATCCCGGCTCAAAAATTTGTAAAAATGATAACCAACCTGCAGTTGACTGTTGTATTGCATTTGGGTTTCCCCAACCATAGATAGGTTGTGTTTTATATTGCCAACGACAATAATTATTTCTTCTTGGATCCCAGAGAACTCCTTGATGCCAATTGGCAGTAGCTTGATACCCTTCTTTGATTTGATCCTCAAATAATTGTGGGTCTAAATAACCAACTGGACTTGTTAAATTTGTTTGTCCCCAATGACCTAATTCTAGAACCTCTGGAGTTGCCCAAAATTTTTTTACATCTGGGAAGGTCCGACAAAGATATTCATCATTAGGGCCAAGAATTTGAGCGCCACCACCACTATAAGGTTGGCCACCGATAGGATCTTCTATAGAGTACATGAAGGCGAAAGTTTGTTTTTCTTCTGGTAGAGTGACTCGATAATACCAGCCTTCAAAAAAACGGCGATCGCTACCATCCCAATGATAGCCACTATGAGGTGTTTGTAGAGGATATATTTTCACAACTGCTTATTAATTTTGTAGAAATTATTAAGGTTTTTTTTATGACTTTGGTAGCGATCGCATTGTTTTATAAATATTGTTTTATAAATATTGTGCCATCGCAGTCAATAGTTAATATTATATTGAGCTATCTAGGAGGAGCCATCTGAGGGATAACTCTCTAAAGGAAGTAAAAATATCTTCTTTTCAATAATCATACTTTCTAAGCTTTACCAATACTTTTGATATTTAGTATAAGACAATTTAAATACATTATTGAGGAATAATTTCTGTCACTACATTACTATTACCACCTTGAATAATAACTGTGTCATTTTTGAGTTGCCCCACTGCTCGAAGACCCCTAACATTAAATGGTGGATCCACTTGACGATAAAATACATTACCCTCTGCTTCAAAAGTTTGATTATTCAAATACCAAGTTAGGCGATCGCTATTTAATTGAGCTTGATTTTCTTGCCCAATACCAACCACATCTCCTGATAAAACAAAAACATTTTTCTGAAAATTTCCTTGACCTTTATTAGCTTGTAAAACTACTTTTTCTCCTTGTTCTAATACCCTTATCGGTCCTGGTGAATCAATCAAATCTTGTGGCATATTCCAAATCATCAAATCACTACTTATTTGTATTTTTGGGTCAATTCGGAGTAGCTGTACATTTTTCTTCATAGTAGCTATTTTACTTTCTAAATTAAACTCTGATTCTTCACCATAAGCTATGCCAATAACTTGTTTATCTTTTAATTCTTCTATTTTTATTGGTTTATTAGCAATCAATTTTTTTTGATCTACCTCCCAAAATAACTGGTCGGTTTTTATTTTAACCACAGGTTCTTTAAACATAGCTACCACTTGACCATAAAACTCTACTCTTTTTTCTAGACTAATAACTTTTGCCATTTGAGCTGATGCTTGTAACTGTTCATTATTACCTGTTATATTGTTGCGAACAATAATTATTCCTGGTTCAGTTAACCATTCTAACTGTTGTCCTCTGATAATTATTTTATTTTGGATATCATATACTTCTATTTCTTCTATAAGTAAAATTTTGTCTCCATCTTGATATACCTCTCCTTGTAATGCAGTAATTTTATATGCTAACCTTCCATCTCGAAATAATTCACCTTCTGGTTTAGTAACTCTAACTAATTCTTGATTTTTTACATACGAAGCTCGTTTAGATTTTACCCGCCACAACATTTCACCTGCTTCAGACGCTTCTTCAAGAGTAACATCATTTAAGGTTAAATCACTTTCTATCGCTTCATTAGAAATAGATTTTTCAGGAATATTTTCTTGATTACAACCAGTTATTCCTATAAATAAATTCACCAATATTAATAAAATTATTGATGACTTTTGGAAATAAAAATAATCATTATTTGGTATTTTCATAAATAGCTTATTATAATTAGATAATCTTACTCAGGATACTTTTTATATACATCCAAAATAAAGACTAGGGAATATCAGTAGTAGAATAGAGAACAAAAAAAATATTTAATCAGTTGTAAATTTTCACCACATTTTTTTTACAACTTAAAAAATAAAACCCTTATTACTTATTACTTGTGACTTACTAAAACGGATTTTAAATTTGCATACGCTTACCCCATTATTTGTAGCACATTAATTACTCAATCGACTGTATTTCTTATTTTTTTTGCCACTTTTCTCAAGGTAAGCAACCACTAACAAGATATGTAATCAAGATTCTATAGTAATACGCGCAATAGTTGTGGCAAAATTCGATACTAAAAAAGTTTAAGAAAATTGAATATTTGACCATAGCACAAAAATTTAAAATCACTTAACTCTTTTCAAATAACTGGAAAGATGATCAAATTGTCTGATAAAATTTCTGACTTGTAAACAAATATCCTTAACAAGGTTTTTCTCCAGGGCATTCGGATAAAACTTTCTACAATTTATCAACCATTCTTCCTCTAATATATCTTGATTAATTATCATCAAATATTGTCAGAATTATATCAAATTATGATAACTTACTCCGTCCAAATATTATCAATCTTTTCCCAGGAATTTTCTGTAGTAAATATTTAATAAATTCAATAGTATTTTCAGTATTTATGCTGATTTTATTTCACAATAAATTCTTTGCTTTGATAGTCTAATTTTCTATAGTAAGTCGTCCTTTATAAATTATTTTTAATGGGAATCTATATTTTTTTATCTATTATTATCCAAACCTAATACTAATATATCTTCCCCATAGAAAATGACATTTCTCAATCATCAACCCTGTAAGCTTTAGTTATATTTAAATAAAAATCAAGGAAAGTTTTGATCATAAGCACAAACTTTTTCCAGCTTTTAGATGGATAATGCTCAGTTTTAAAACTTTCCTTTTAATGAGTAATATTTAAATTTTGTTTTAACGCAACTATAAAATTTAGTTCACAAAATATTCTAGGTATTAATATGCTAATTTCAAGAAAAATTAACACTACTTTTACATTGATTACTATTCTAAAATTTGCCGATTTTTCCAATTTAAACTAAAGCAAATATTATCTTTAATCATGTTCATCAATTAAACCTATCGCTGATAGAGGACGATAAGTATAGCTAGGAGATTTTGAAGTTTTTTGGATGTCTTCTTTAATTTGTTCCAGATCTATATAGCGGTCAGAAACATTAATTAAACTATCGCTAGTCATAGCTCTAAGACTAACAACTTCAACCCTAACACCTCTATAACTAACAGCATCTACAGCATAAGCTAAATCTCCATCTCCACTGACTAATATAGCAGTATCATAAGAACCAACTAAAGCCATCATATCAACAGCAATTTCTACATCTAGATTAGCTTTTTTAGAACCATCAGGTAATTGTACTAAGTCTTTAGAAATAACACGATAACCATTACGACGCATCCACAGCAAAAACCCCTGCTGTTTTTCATTAGTACGATCTACTCCCGTATAGAAAAAGGAACGTAGAAGACGAGAACCTCCAGTTAGACGACAAAGAAGTTTTGTATAATCTATCTCAATTCCTAACTGTAAAGCAGCATAAAATAAGTTAGATCCATCAATAAAAATGGCTACTCTGCCACGATTTTCTAGAATTTGTTCTGGTGTAAATATTTCATTACACTCTATTTGTATCTGTTGATTATTCAACATGGTTTTTAACCTCAGTTTTTTATTAAATAAAAAAAATTAATTCTTAATCAGAGATAATTTGTAACAGAAAAAAAGCTATGCAGTAGAAAAGGGTACAATTATATTTTTAAGCAAAGGTTTATATCATATCTATTCTTTGAAAAATAGGTTGAGGTTGCCCTAGAAGTTGATTTCCTGGTAAAGCTCCCCAACTTACTTGTTTCACAAAAGTTTCTGAACTATTAATTGCTGATTTATCATTAAAGTTATTTGAGAAACCTAGTTGTTGATAGATAGCATTGCTAATATTGGGAATAATTGGTGACAAAAGATAGGCCACTAATCTAACAGACTCCAACACAGAATATAAAACTTCTGTTAAGGCTTCTAATTGGCCTTGTTTATATAAACTCCATGGAGCAGTTTCGTCTATATATTTATTGCCAGTTCTGACTAAAATTAATACAGCTTCACAAACTTGACTAAAGTCTAAAGAAGTGTAAGCTTGGGTAACTTTTTCACCCAAACCCATGCCTATTTTTTTGAGTGGATGGGTAACTTCTACCTCCTGAACATTAATTTTAGGAATTTGACCATTGAAGTATTTATGAGCCATTTTCAGAGTACGATTTAGTAAATTACCTAAGTCGTTTGCTAAGTCAGCATTTAGTACATTGATAAAGCGGTTTTCATTAAAATCTCCATCAACTCCAAATTCGATTTCTTTGAGAAAATAGTAACGAACTGCGTCAGACCCGTATTTTTGGATTAATTCAAAAGGATCTAAAGTGTTATTTAGGGATTTACCCATCTTCTTCCCATCTTTAGTTAGAAATCCATGTCCAAATACACGTTCAGGTAGAGGCAAATCTGCTGACATTAGCATTGCTGGCCAATAAACAGCATGGAAGCGTAATATATCTTTCCCAATTAGGTGCAAATTAATCGGCCACCATTTCGATAAAGCATTCTCTAGAGTTGGTTCACTATCAGGATCTAAAAGGGCTGTAACATAACCTAATAGAGCATCAAACCAAACATAGATAGTATGACTAGAATCAACAGGTAGTTTAAAAGCCCAATCCACATTAACTCTAGAGATTGAGAAGTCTTGCAATCCTTGGTTTACAAAACTTAAGACTTCATTCCTACGGCTTTGGGGTTGAATAAATTCCTGCCTATCTTGGTAGAAAGCTTGTAGTCGTTCCTGATACCTGGAGAGACGAAAGAAATAGTTCTGCTCATCGCGCCATTCTACTTTTTGGTTGGTATGAATAACACAATGTTTATCTTCGGTAAGTTCCCGCTCTTCTTTAAATTCCTCACAAGATACGCAATACCATCCTTTTTGCTGACTTAAGTAGATATCCTCTTTTTCCCAAACTCTTTGGAAAAATTCTTTGACAATTTTTTCGTGGTTAGGTGCAGTAGTACGAATAAAACGGTCATATTGAATATTTAGTTGTTCCCAAAGAGATTCAAATCCTCTAACTACTGAGTCACAGTGTTCTTTAGGGTTTCTTCCTTTATTTTCAGCTGTTCTTTGAATTTTCTGGCCATGCTCATCTGTACCAGTAATCATCAACACCGATCTACCTTGTAGCCTTTGAAAACGAGCTAACGTATCAGCAGCAATAGTTGTATAAGCACTACCTATATGTGGTAAATCGTTAACATAGTAAAGGGGAGTTGTAATTGCAAAAGTGTTTTTATCTGTATACATGTTTTTCATAGAGAATCAGGCTTAAATACTTTTGATTTGAACTAGCAATGGTAATAATCATAATGAGTTTAGTAGTACTAACCTCGAATAATTTACTACGATGGCTAATTACTTGTTCACTTACCGTAAGCATTCATCTAGCTTGCATTTAGCTTTTCCTAGGTTATAGTATGCAAACAGTTTTGAACATATTTAAGCAACTACTAAAGAAGAAGGATTTTATTATTTATACAAGTTAAACTTTTTAAATTCCATATCATCTGAGTTCTGTAAAAAAACTCTGGACTTGATAGAAAACCCATTCTATCAGACGAACTTAATTCATAACTTGATCATTCTTGTTAGAAACTAATTCCTCCTAGGGTGTGGTAATGAGTTAATATCTCATAATTCATAACTCATAGCTCATAATTAATAGCTCATAGCTGATGGGTGAACGCTTACCACTGTCCTAAAAATTTTTAGATGATTCCCTCGTCAGAATATAATCACCCATCGTAACATTAATGCTTTTATGTTGTTGTTATAAAATTTCTCAAAGAAATCTTAACTTTTGGGATTTTGATATTATTATTCTTACAAGAGACTATTTATTTATTTAAAGTCTAGAATTGAATCTCTAGTTAGAAGCAAAATGGCGAAGCAAGCCAATAATATACTGTTAATTTACCGTTTATTCTTAGAAATGATTAGTAGTAGAACTTTTATTGCACATAAATACCAAATTCCTTTACAACTGAGTCCTGGTATTTCTAGGTAATAAGCTAATTTTATGGACTTTTTGTGACTTAAAGTAGCCTTTATAGTCCTACAGGCAAGCTATATTAGGAGTTACGATAATTGAAGACAGAAAAAACTCAAGAGTTTTAAGTAATTTCTGACTAAATTTTTATATTTAGCAATGTCCTATTAAAAGTCATAAGTTATATCATCCTATTCATAGAAAAAAGCATTTCTTCCAATAGACAATACAACTAATGCAAGCTCAGAAAATATTGGGGATTTTTTGCTGAAGGTACTACCTCTATGGTAAAGCACTAAACGCAAAGCAAAAGTCAAAAATACAAATGTCAAAAATAATCAAATCATTTATGACTTAGTTTGATAATTTAGAAATATCCGTGCCCTTTGCTTATATTATGATAGTATTTATTACTCCTAATTTTATTAGGTAATTTTTGATTTCAGGATTTGCTCATTGTTTTTATGGGAGTGCTAGTCTCAAATTTGGCAATATTATCAGTAGTTTTTTGGTTTATTATGGTGAGCAGTTAGTTTATTAAAGAATACTCTTAAAAATTGTTAAGTTTTTTTAATTATTCACAACCTTTGTTTAATCAATCATCGATAGGACCCTACAGTAGTTGATAAATCCTCTAATATTATGTTTTATTCATTTGGGGTAATAAGTTCACACCGTCGGAATATCAAAATAAATATGCTAAATACCTAGTTAATTATATAATATCAAACCTGGTAGTTTTAATATAAAAAAAGTATATTTCATTCGTTTAAAGTATTAAGTGTCCTACTATGGTAACATTCACCTTCCATAAACCCAGTAATTTCTCGTAATACTCTATTTGAATCGGAGATTTATTCTAAATTATTATGTAAGCTAATAAATTACTAACTTGTTGGCAAAAATCTATGTTTATTCCTTGAATATGTGTGATTTTTAGAAGTTTGGCTTATATTTTTATTTTAGGGAATAACAAAAAAAATTACCCTTACTTATGTAGAAATTGAATGATTAAATAATTAAATAATTTGATTTTTTTGTTGATTATATTAACTAAAAGATTACTACTTCTTAAATAAGAAGATTATGTCGGGTAACATCGTTTGCATATAAAATAAAGTCATAATTGTCAAAAACTATTTGGCATTTATACCTTTTTCCCTCTGGCTTTCTTATACTAAAGTTAAATATTCAAAGGGATATGATATAATTGATAAATTCAAAAAAAAACAATAAAAGTCTCAATCTTGAGTATAAATTGAATAATAACTTACTTAGATATATCAACTGTTAGTTATTAATTTATCAATCATTACTAATTTATATCTGTATTTAATCATGCAAGTGGCAAGTGGTAAAATTAGTTTTTTAAGACCAACTCCCTTTCAACCAGAATTACCTCTGTTTGTTTTCCTATGTGCTATGGATGGTACAGGTAAATTGTTGCGATCGCAAATCTCTAGCTTATCAACTGGTTTCGATATTCGATGTCTGAGTATCCCACAAAATGATTTATCGACTTGGGAACAATTATCAGAGAAAACAATAAACCTAATTAAAATTGAACAAAAAGCAGCACCTAAAAGACCTGTTTATTTATGTGGAGAATCATTTGGAGGGTGTTTAGCACTAAAAGTTGCCTTAAATACTCCTGAATTATTGGACAAACTAATTTTAGTTAATTCAGCCACTTCATTTAGCCAACAACCTATAGTAAAATATGGATCATATCTCACCCAATATCTACCAAGCTATTTATATCAATTATCTGTAACAGCAACTCTACCCTTTTTAGGCGCTTTAGGTCGAATAAGACCAGAGGAGTGTCAAGCACTACTCAAAGCTATGCAGTCAGTTTCTCAGAAAACAGCTATCTGGCGGTTTGAACTAATGCGCTCATTCCAGGTCAAGAAAAATCAACTAAAAAATTTCCCAAAATCTACATTAATTATTGCCAGCGCTGCAGACAGACTTTTACCTTCAATATCACAAGCTAAGTTTTTAGTCAAATATTTGCCCAAAGCTGAAATGGTTATTCTCCCAAATAGTGGTCACGCCTGCTTACTAGAAGCAGACGTAGACCTTTATAAAATTATTCGAGACCAATGGGGCAGTAATTTGGTTTAACTAGGAACAGATAGAGTATCTGCTGAAATATTTAGTTTAAACTCAGCCACTTTTGAGCATTTAAACGTTGAGTTACACCGAACACCAATAACTTCAGAGTAATTTTACGTTCATCAATTAAAAAAGGTTCTAAGGTAGCCGGTTTAGATCCATTATCAGCACAAGAGAAAGCTCTAGGGCCTTTAATATCCTTTTTGGGAAAATAGATATTGAACTGACGCTGGCCTTTTTTAAACTTACCCACAACTTGCCAACATTCTTCAGATGAACTAAAGCCTATCATAGGTAATTTTTCCTTGACTAGGCTGAGATCAAGATCATCAATACCTTGCTCAAGAAGAGCTTTTTGTAAAGCTGGCAAATAATCTTGCTGCACAAACTCAGCAAAAGGCTTACTTTCGACAGCAGGGGGCTTTTCTGGTTTGACCTTACCTCCTGCAGGCTTAGTTTCAGTTTTTTTAGCTTTTTGTTGTTCTTCTGGCATAAATGCTTCCTTGCTTAAATTTCTGCATAAGCTCGTTCTACTAGACGACGAGCCAGGGTTTGAACTCCTGTATGTTCATAATAATTGGTACTCATATCTAAGAATGCAGCCAAATAGTCCAATTTATCATCGCTAAATTCTACGAAACCTTGCAAGCTATTGGCCACGTTTCCTGGTGTAATACCCCGATCACTGACAAAATCTCCCATCCAACTAGAAACAGAACCAAAAGCTTCCCCAATAAAACCTAACTTACTATCTTTATCATCCCCTGGAATAGCTTCTTCAATTCCCCGGAAGCCTTCGTTTTCTTCTAAGTCCGAGGTAGAAAGTCCTTCTATCCAGTTAGCGGCGGAATGTAGGAAATCTGGCCCTAAAGGAATTAAACCATCAAAACAAATTAAGGCTGCTAAACGCATTAAAGATTCTCCACTATAATCTCCTAGAGCGCCGACAAAATCACCAATACTATCTCCGGGAATGCCATTGATGGAACAAAAACCTAATAGTTCTGCAACTATTTTGAGAGATAAATCAATAGTTTGGGCTTTTCCTGGTTTAGGAGTAAGGCTAGTTAACAAACCTCCGATCAGAGGTATTTTACCTCCAACCATATTAGCTAAAGAAGCGGTACCTAAAGCACGACCTGCTCCACTAACAGTTTGATAAAGCCATAAGGCCCGTTGATATCCTTGAGCTTTATCATTGAAGAGAATTACAGCTCGATCGCCTATTTGCTGAATTAGGTCTTCGTCATCTTCTCCTGTTACAGTGCGGATAGTATTTTCAAATCCTACCAAGTTATCCCACTCTCCTGGAACAATGAAGTCTAAAGCACGTAAAGCTTTAATTGTAATATTGTCACTGGGCAGTTCATCTACTAATTCAAAGATGGGCTTACTCATTTAAGGCTCCTTAATTTCAGTTATCGTTGATCAGTTATCAGTAACTCTGGCTAACACCGGAGGTTTTAAGTCTGAAATTTCCTTTTTTTATCCTCTTGGAAGGAGAGGTTGTTGACTTTTTTTTAAGGTAAAAGTTAAAAGTGAATAGAGGTAGACACTTTTTTTCGAGTGTTGGGATAGGATTTTTTATTTGAGACTAGCCAGACCTCTTAGGTTAAATTTTTTTAGCCATGCTTCGCGATCATTTGCAGTAAATGAGGGGTCTTTTGATTGAGCTTTTACCTGAAAACGGTTATCTACTAATACTGCAGTAGTTTTTGTACCTTGCTCAACTGCTGGATATCCTCCTATTTTTTGGCTACTATTTTGGAATTTTTTGGCAGCAGTGGAGGAAGCAGAAATATCATTGATAGACATAACTGCTACTTCTTTACCATCTTTTTTCAGACTTGCTTGAGCAAAACCTTTCTTCTCTTGAGCATAGTTTAGTTTATATCCACCACTTGATGATGGGAAGTACTTGTTTAGACTACCACCTGATACTTGTTTGGCTTTAGAAGGACGTTCTGTTTTGCTTTGTTGTTGGGCCTGGTCAAAACGACTAGGTTGTTTAGCTCCACCACAAGCAGATGTAAACAATAATAAGCAGAGCAATATTGGAGCTAGTAACTTCCGGGCATCACGGCTGAGTATCATTTTTATTTCTCCTCAATTTTTTAGATGTCTCCTACCAATTTTTTCTTAAAATTGTGCAATTTGTGTTTACTTAATTTTTTCTGATAACTTAAGAAATTATATCTATTAACGGTATACTCAATTCAGTTAAGTAGGCCTTGCAGAATTCATTATACATACTTTCAAGCATAAAAGTATATATTCTCTGTTATTTGGAAATATATAATAGTCATTAATTTTCCCTAGCCACTTAGTCAGTTATCAGTTATGAGTATTCCTGTAATAGAGATGCAAAAAAATAGGAAATCTTTTTATTTCTTAAGAAAAATTAAACCTTTTTTTATACCAAATTTAAAAAAGATAGTTACAGTATTTGGCATCAAAACTCAGGAATAGGTAAAATCAATAAATTATGGTAGGTAAAATATCTCAAGCTGATAAAAGAAAGGAAGTTATTAGAACTCTAGAATCTGCTTATCCAATATCAACTGAAAAAGCAAATTTAGCAATTCTAGGTGTAGGTGCATGGGGTTCTGCTTTAGCAGGATTAGTAAGTCATAATCAACATAAAATATCTTTATGGTCTCGTAACTTAAATATCAGTTTAGAACAGGTAATAAAAGATGTTGATATGATAGTTTCGGCAATTTCTATGAAAGGAGTTAATGAAACTATTGAGAAAATTCAAAAGATTGGTTTACCAAAAAAAGTAATTATTATTACTGCTACAAAAGGATTAGATCCAGAAACAACTTGTACTCCTTCTCAGATTTGGGAAGCTAATTTTCCAAATAATCCTGTGGTAGTTTTATCCGGTCCTAATTTATCAAAAGAAATTGATGATAAATTACCAGCAGCAACAGTAGTTGCTAGTAAAAATATAGAAGCAGTAACGGCGGTACAAAATATTTTTGCTTCTGGTTTATTTCGAGTTTATAGTAGTTCCGATCCAATAGGTACAGAGTTAGGTGGAACTTTAAAAAATGTCATTGCTATTGCTAGTGGAGTTTGTGATGGTTTGGAACTTGGTACTAATGCTAAATCAGCTTTATTAACTCGTGCTTTGACAGAAATTATTCGTATTGGTACTCATTTAGGCGGAAAAACTGAAACCTTTTTTGGGTTATCTGGTTTGGGAGATATGTTGGCAACTTGTAGTAGTTCTTTGAGTAGAAATTATCGGGTTGGTTATGGTTTGGCGCAGGGAAAAAATTTGGAGGAAATTTTAGAGGAATTACCTGGTACTGCTGAAGGTGTTAATACTACAAATGTTTTGATTAATATTGCGAATAGAGAGGAAATTTCTCTGCCTATTTCTAGTCAAGTTTTTTTATTGTTGAACGGTAAAATTACTCTAGAAGAAGCTGTGGAAGCTCTAATGGGAAGAGATTTAAAATCAGAGTTTTATTGATTTTTAGATTACTCTTGAAAAAAAAGCCCAAACTATTGCAGATTAGTAATTAGTTTTTAGTTTTAATTGTTTGATTAAACAAATATTTGTGATATAAAGTAGGAAAA
>JAGGDU010000151.1:56091-74560 GCA_018457135.1 Trichodesmium erythraeum GBRTRLIN201
AAAGTGAAACTTAACCCTAAGATTAAAAAAGAGTAAAAAAGAGTAAAAATTAGCAAGCCATTGACAGTAAGAATTGAGAGTAAGACAGGAAAAATTTCAAGTATTGCAGATGAGTAATTGGTTTTTAGTTTTAATTGTTTGATTAAACAAATATTTGTGATATAAAGTAGGAAAAATTTCTCACATCCTAATTATCTTTGTGGGAAAATTTAGTTTTTTTTCCTGATGCTGAATTTTTTTCAGGACTTGTCTAAAGCCCGAACAAAGTGAAACTTAACCCTAAGATTAAAAAAGAGTAAAAAAGAGTAAAAATTAGCAGGCCATTGACAGTAAGAATTGAGAGTAAGACAGGAAAAATTTGTGGTCGCTGGGGATATCTAATGTCAATAGTACTAGGGTTATACGAAGTGGCGATCGCTTCAACCGACTCAGTACTTGCTTTCA
Organism: Trichodesmium erythraeum GBRTRLIN201; assembly: GCA_018457135.1. Lineage (GTDB taxonomy): Bacteria > Cyanobacteriota > Cyanobacteriia > Cyanobacteriales > Microcoleaceae > Trichodesmium > Trichodesmium erythraeum. The sequence goes on from JAGGDU010000151.1 coordinate 56,536, forward strand.
ACGGCTCCAAGACATCAATGTGTTGTAAAGCCTTACTATTTCAGCTTCGTGGTATATATAATTATCATAGCTTTCCTTAACAAAAATAGTTGGAGCACTTACCGAGTAGTCTTGTCTTTACGTTAATTACTTTTCTCATAAAATAGAGGTATCGGCTTTACGCTACTGTGAAAAATCAGAAGTTTATATGTATAATTAATCTGAAATATCAAATAAATATGATTAAAAATTTAGGTCAATAGCTTCTCCTTTTAAGGTTTGGGAAAAAAAATGTTCACCATACCTATTCTAAGCCTTTGGCTTCAGTAGGAGATAATAAAAACTAATAATTAATAACTGATAACTAATAATTAAAATGACACTTCCAGAGGACTTAAATAAGAATAGTTTAGCACCTACACCTACAGGTCTAAAAAATCCAGAAATTAGCTCTGATAAAGTGGAGGATATTACTTCCCCAGACTTAGAAGATCCCCGGAATTCGGAAGCAGATGATAATCTTGACAAAGTTCCTGATGAAGTTGAAATGTCGATATTTGAGCATCTCGAAGAGTTACGAATGCGGATATTCTCTTCTTTAATAGGAGCAATAGTAGGTATCTTATGTTGTTTCATTTTTGTTAAACCCATTGTCAAATTTCTAGAAGTTCCAGCTCAAGGAGTGAAATTTATCCAACTCGCTCCAGGAGAATACTTTTTTGTCACTATTAAAGTTGCTGCTTATGGGGGTCTTCTCTTAGCAAGTCCCTTTATACTTTATCAAATAATTAAATTTGTTCTCCCTGGTTTAACGACTAGAGAAAGAAGATTTCTCGGACCAATTTTCTTAGGTTCTACAGTCTTATTTGGACTGGGGTTAGTATTTGCTTATTTTGCAATTGTACCAGCAGCTTTAAAGTTTTTTATTGGTTATGGTTTAGAAGCGGTAGAGCAAGCATGGTCAATTGAAAAATACTTTGAATTTGTATTACTATTAATGTTTAGTACGGCATTAGCATTTCAAGTTCCAATTCTACAATTATTATTAGGTATTGTGGGAATAGTTAATTCTCAACAAATGTTATCCAGTTGGAAATATGTATTGTTAGGATCTGTAGTTTTAGGAGCTGTTTTAACTCCTTCTACTGACCCTTTGACTCAAAGTCTATTAGGTGGAGCTGTAGTTGCTCTTTATCTTGCAGGTACTTTTGTTGTTAAGTTAATTGGCAAATAAAAAATACTGCTAATACTTTAGTAAAAGCAGTAAAAGTTGATAGTTTTTGCTCTATAAGTTCTCAGACAATACACAAAATTAACTTAAATATTGTCATGCTTAATCATTTATAATTACAGCCTTATATTAAATTAGGTTATGCCAATGATTTAGCGATAAGTATTGTTATATTATTCATTTTTTGAGCTATTTTAAGATTTTAAACTAATCTTTTGGCTCAAATTTATGATATGAAATAGTAGTTAGTCTTGCTCTAGAAAGGGTAGTTTTGCTATAAAGTTAATTAGGGGATAAAGAATGTTTAGTCTATTGAATAAGTAGTTCATTTGTTAGTTAAAAAAATCTTAGAAAAATGTCTAGAAAAACCGAAAAAAAATTAATCAAACAGTACCTTTATTTAAGCCTTGATATTATCTATTTGGGAAAGATATATTGTGAGGATAATTATGGAGAATAAGTAGTTAAAATTAACCTGTAAAAATATTTATGAACTCAACGGTTGAAAAACTTAAAATAACAGAAAGACTCTAGAGCACGAGCGATGAAAAATTAGATTACAATATAGAGGGTAAATTTGGGTAAGGAAAAAAAAGACTTAGTTTTGAGAAAGTAATGACTATGCTTACTGAAACTTCCTATGACTGCGATAGAAAGACCTGACCCAGTGCGATTATAATCACTTTTTTTAGTAATTAATCTTTTTACCCTCTTAAAAGAGGCTTTTTCTCTTTTTTTTTACTTTTTTGCAGTTTTTTTAATCATTTAAATTTACAGTTGAATGAATGACAATAATAAAAAAATTATCATAACTTTTCTTTGAATAAAGAAATCAATTATTGTCAGATTTATTCAGGAAATCCTAGTTATATTTGAATAATAATTAAGACAACTAGAGATAAACATTACTATATCAATTTTTTAGTCTGCTTTTCAGCCCTTGAGGTTATTAAGTTCTTCTTTTATCCAATCTTGATTAAATATCCTTTTATAGATCTTATTAAATACTTCTAAGCGCCCATCTTTTTTCACAACTAATCCTGACAATGTCAATTTTTGGTAAACATAATCATCTTTTGACTCAATACTGCCTTCATTTAATATCCTTTCATATAAATTTAATAAAAGGTGTACTTGCTGTTCTTCTCTCAGACGGTTTCTAATAGTTCTTAAATGTTCAGGATCGTCTTTTTCTTCACTTAATCCATTTTCAATTATTTTTTCTTGTACTAAATTATCAAGTTTTATTTTTTCTCTTTTTTCTAGAGAAAAATTCAAACCAGATTTTGCCACTAACTCACATACTTTTTGTGTTAAAAAAGGCTGTCCACTAGTCCAATCAAGAATCCATTGTATAACTAACTCTGGTTCAAAAGCAACATTTTTTAATCCTGCTGCTAAATTAGAACATTCATGACTTTTAAAACCTTCTAATTTAATAGTTTTACACTGAATACTAAAAAGACTATTACCATAATTTTTAATTAAATCAGATGGTGTAGCAACTCCTAATAAACAAAAAGTAAGCCTTCTGTCTTCTTGTCTATTAGAATAAATTTTGTATTCAGAATAGCCTCGAATTAAGTCAAAAAAGTTATCTCTCCAAGTGAACTTAAACAACTCATCAATTTCATCAACAAAAATTATAATTTTTATTCTTTTATTAGATGACAAAACTTTTTTGAAAAATTCTGTTAAATCATTACATCCAATTTCTCTGTTTTGAGCAATAGCTATATAATTTCTAATATCAAGAGTTTTGTCTATGTTAGTCTCTAAACATTTATGACCTATCTTTCTCATAAGAGCTTTATAAAAATTTGATTCATCTTTAGGTTGCTCTTGAAGACTATAGTCAATACATAAAATATCTTTGTTTTCTTTCAATTTTTCTTTAATATTAACTATTAGAGAACTTTTTCCCATTTGTCTAGAGTTAAATACATAAGAAAATCGACCATTTTTTAATGATTTTAGTAAATCTTCATCAGCTTTTCTAGATATATAAACCTCTCGCTTGTTAAAAGGAATAGTTCCACCAATGTGATAGAAATTTTCTGTCATTATTTATGTTCGGCTTAGTTGGAATTTAAAAGCTAGAGAAAAATAGTCAAGGTAATTTTTGAGTAGTTAAACTCTAAGTTTAATGTGATTATGTTTATGTTTATTAGTGATGTGTGTCACTGAATATTAAACCCAGTTGTGAAAATCAAAACCAAGTTCGTTTAGGTAAAAAGCAGCAGGCAATAGACAACAGTATTTTATAGCAGTTTTCATGCTAGGTAGAATATGTAGGGAAAAAGCTTCAACCCCCAGGTGATGACCACAAACATACCACAAGAATTTTTTTGAAAAGAATAAGGTCAATTATAGCTTCTATTATTATTAATAATTGTCAATAGTTGATCTAATAGAACTATTTGTAGTGGGAAAATTTAAAATGTTCAAAATTTTACTCTGTAAGGCTTTCCAGATTTTAATCCTTAAAAGTACTATAAACTTTAACTGATAATAATTTTAGATATTTTTATGGCTTAATTCCCAACAACTTTAATCAATATTTTTACTGATAATTTCCATAATTCTTATTAGGGAAAAGTTTAAATGGTTAGTCTAAGATACTGACCAAATTTGGGTTAAACCGTTTGGCTTTGGCGAAGCAAGTTCGGCAGCTATATTGCTTCTTGCCATTATCAGCCATAGTCTTTAACTAGAGCTACTTATTCAACTTCATAAGTTATGGTTAATAGCTAGATAATATGCCACTAAGAATATTCCATAACATCCCGAATGACTTGATCAAGCTTTTCATTCCTTCTGATGAAATATACTCGTTTTAACTCAAAACTTTTCCCGTTTATTTGATGCCTGCTCATTTCTAGTTACATATAGCAAAGTGCGCTGGTGTATTTACAATTTTTGTTATAAGAATTGACTTTAGAAGCTTTGGACCATAAATATGCCAGAGCTCACTGCTATACATATATATAACTTAATCCTATTTTATCCTAGAAACTGGTGGCGTAGGTGGTTTAAGTCCTAACTATTTTTGTCTTTTTTTGTAACAAAGCCCTCTATTGCAAAATACTAACAAAATAATCACGATATAAACGACAACGAGGTTTAACCTTGTTATTATTCTGAATAATTAAACCTGCATTCTGTAAATGAAAATTTGACATTGGCGAATCTAACTTAACATAATCTTGACTATTAACTATTTTTCTTAAGTCATCTGTTAATTTAGCATCATTAACAATGTTGTAAAGTTGCATCAAATAATCTTTATAAATGCTCTCATTTGTAGTTGCTTTTGCTAAGATATTATCTAAAGATTTTCCTTCAATTGCGACATGATACAAAGTTAGTCTTACTAAATATGGATGTCCTCCGATAAAAGACATTAACTTTTCAAGTTGTTTAACTCCCCAGTCTAATTGATGCTTATCTGATAATTCCTTAATTTCTTGATAACTAAAATCACCTAAATTCCAACCTTCTCCTAAATTAAATAAAGGAGAGCTATTAATATTTGACTTGGGATAATTAGATGTTGAATAAATTAAAATTAATACCAAATTTATCCACTTATGATCATTTTTGGCTTTGTTATCATGCCAACATCGTAACATGCTCGCAAATTCATTAAAATTGGAATATTCAAATATTTTATGGAAATTATCAAAGCTCAAAAAAATAGGCTGATTAATCTCAGACAATATGTGTTTTTCAACAAAGAACGTACAATCATAAACACTTTCTATGGCTTTTCCCCATTCTTTAAGTATCTCTTCTGCATTCAAACCTAACTGTTGACAAAGTTCACGACAAAACCAATCATAAGTTTCAAATTTTTCTTTTTGGAAAGAACTAAAATGTTCTGCTAAATCAATATCAACTACTTTAGCCTTATTATTTGTAACTAATTTATTATTTAATAGCCTATTCTTGAAAGATGTTTTACCCCTCAAATGAGGACCTTTAATCCGAATTAATATAGCTTCCTTTCCTGCATTTTCAATCTTACTCAAACATTGATTTTCTAAATAACAATTTTGGTTATAATATCGATATTGATAGTAGGGAGAATAAGTTGGAATAGAACCTCCTGGGTAGGGAATACGCCCTAATAATTCAAACCTGGCTCTAGCTGCAGAAGAAATCCTATATTGCTTATATTCAACGAAATATTTCATGACAATGAATAAATCTTCTTCTATATTTCTTGTGCTTTTAACCCTAAATTTATCACATATAGCTCGTAAATGCTTACTAAGTAAAGCTTTGCTTTTACCAGATGAAGATTTTCGGAAATAATATAAATCTTCCACCTCTAATTTGAGTTTTTTGAGCTTTTTAATTTGATTATCATTTTTGTCTTTTTGAGCTTTTATTTTATCAATTTTTATATTGATCTGTTCGACTATATCTTTAGGGTTATTATACTTATATACATTGAGATATTCATATACATTTAAATTGAACCAAACTGTTTCATCTGTTCTGATCTCCTCATTTGTTTTACCATCTAATATTCTATTTAAAATTCTTTTGAGAATAGGAGTTAACTCTTCCTGTTCAATGCGTTCAAACTGGTCCCTGCTTAACATTACTTACTCTCTCCATATATTTACCAGAAAATAAGATTTCATACCAAGTTTAGTTTGGTATGATGCATCAAAAAAGTTTAGGAATGAGCAGATGATAAACCTCTGCGGAAACTAAGTTTTTATCCAGTTAGTTGAAGAGTTTGAGATTAATTATCCCAGAGGTCTTTCCAGAGGGCTCATAAGCCTATCCCACTAATAAATTTAGATTAATTCAAATATTTATGATAGTAGTATAATTACTACATATGCTGTGTTACGCCCAAAATTCATTAAAGCAATCAGCAATATACTCTTATCGTAAGACCCACCGTCAATATTTGCATTGAAACCAACCAAAGCATCGCTTTTGTTAAAAACGTGGTAAGGAAATTTTGATTGGTCGTTCTCTTTTTCTGTTTACCTTAAAAACTATTTTTGGCAGTTATGGTTTTATGGTTAAGCCAAAGGAGAATTACTAGTTAATAGTAGATAAATATAGCTATTGGTGGTAACCACTTTGAATCTCTTTCTAGATATTAGATGTGGGCCAGTACTGACTTTGATTATCTATCATGTTTAGTATTTATTCTCTTTCATTGCTATTGTCTGCTTTGGTAAAGTTAGCTAGGCAATACATTGTCTTCTGTTAAAGTATGGATCTAAGTTCTTAACTGGAAAGATGCCATATCTGGTAGCATCCTTTGTCTTAAAAATTCAGTGACAAGTGACAATTGAAAGAAACCCTTCTACCTCCAAAATTTTAGACCCTGTCTTCTTTCAACCCAAGTATAAGTACTCCACCAGACATGAGATAACCTAGCATTAACAGAAACTAAACAATAGGAATTACTAAAAATGGCTATAATTTTTCTTGATCTATGACTCTGGACAGGTCTGATAGCTTGATTTAGTAATGTGACAAATACCAAGAAAATAATTATAAAAGCTTCCGTTACTGGGGCAGACATTCAGTCTGTGCTAGGAATTTAACTTTTGATTTCTCCTCTTAAGTGGGGTAATGGAAGGAGATTGACTTCTAACTTCATATGTATTAAAGCTCTTGTGAATTAAGTCCACAAAATAGCTAAAATCCAAAACAAGTCCCGGTTTAAGGGTTCTTTTGAGCATAAAAATCATGAAAGCTTTATAGTGTAAGCTTTTAAGAATTTTCAGTTCTCTCACAACTAACAGAAATATTATATCACTGTTCTTGACTCCAAACTTTTATCAAATTTAATTTATCGAAAAAAAATGATTTCTCTTACTATCTCCTAAACCTAAGCGATCGCCATTAATCTTAGGAGTAATGGCTCTAGGTGATATTGTTGATCCCCACCTATTAACTAATTGTTGTAAAAACTTATCTTGTTCTGCTCGTGTTTCCTGCCAGTAAGGGCTGCGGTTCACTATCGTAAACCAAACTAAACCCTGTTCCCGGGTTGGAAAAACTCCCGCTAAAGCAATAACATCATTCAAAGTACCAGTCTTCACCACTGTTCCTTGGGGAATAGTTCTTGACTGATCGGTTAAAGTTCCTGTATCGTACCCAGATACCGGAAATAGATCAGCAATAACCCACTGAGAAGTTTGTAAATGCCGTTGAATAGCTATGAACATTGCAGTGACAGCTCTTGGGGAAATTTTATTCCCTAACCCCAACCCAGAACCATTAACTAATTGTATTTCAGCTTCCGGTACTCCAGCACCCCAAGCAGCTTTTTGTTGTACAACTTTTGCTCCTCCCAAACTTTTCGCCAATGTCTGAGCTAAATTATTCTTACTTTCTACATTCATTGTTTTAAGAATATATATTAGGGGTAATGACTTGTGTCTAATCATGGGCTTTGTTTGAGATACAGATTTTTGGGATATAACAGAACCAGCAATTACTACTGTTGGCTTTGGTGTTCCTCGTGGCATTCGGTTATAGATACTTTTGACATTTCTTGACCAAGTTGCTGAATTTATACCTTCTTGTAAAAACTTACCAGCTAACACATGGTTATACTGGTTATTCATCCAAAAATTACCTACTATAACTAAATTGCCCCTAACTTGATTAATGCCCAATTTTTGTATAGCGTTACCTAGGGCGATCGCTTCTTCCCAGACAAAATAGGGGTCACTACCTCCATTAATAACTAAATCTCCTCGTAAGATGCCATTGGTAATTGGACCAGTAATACTAATCAAGGTTTCAAACTGATGTTGCGCTCCCCAAGTTTCAAGTGCAGCTAAAGATGTAGCAATTTTAGTTAAAGAAGCACTGGGAATGAGAGTTGTACCTTCGTGGCTATTGAGGGGTCTTAGTTCTGACTGGATCCAAATACCCTGAGTATTAGGAGTTAGTAGTCCTTTTGTTTTTAAGCCTTCTAAGTATTCATCTACTTTTAAAGTTAATGTTTCATCTGAATTTTCAGGGGAAATTAGTTCAGGTATACCTGCTTGCCATTTGAGTATAGCTACAGTATTTTGGCCGATAGTTTGCATTCCTGCCATCTCTAACCACAGATGTATTACTCCGTAGCTGAACAATTCCCACATAACTCAATCCAATCTTTTCAAAACTGTTGTATTTTAACAAACTTCATTGATACTAACTCTCTTAAGGGGATGAAAAAAAATATTTGATTCAATATTTCCAGCCGGACGTTGAAGGTGTTCGGTACTATTTCCTGATGGGATATGAAAAGCCTAGTTATAATCATTGAAATGGTCATAAGAATGGCCATTTTAGTGATCATACTTATGTCCCAGATTTGGCTTCTACTCTTTTGGCAGAAAATTAATGATTCAGAAGCTAGTTTAATCGTTTAATCAAAAAAAACTTGTTAATCACTATTTCTTCATGGACAATAGTTAAGGATCAAATTTTTGTTAATAATTAACTTGAGCTGACCTATCCTTGTTAGTTAAAATACTTAGTAGAGTATGATTAACGTAAATATACTTACGCAGTTACACAGTCTATGTTTTGACAGAGAATATTTTTCTTTGATGAATTATCTTAATGTCATATCAAACAAATCTATGTATCAAAGTAATTTTTCTCAAGACAAAAAGGAATAAGTAATCAATTAGCTGATAGAATTCTAAAGGTTTATCTAACTTTGATAAATGGGAACAATACCTACAAAAATCGCAATTGACGCTATGGGTGGGGACTATGCCCCATCAGAAATTGTTGAGGGAGCAATCAAGGCCCAAGAAGCTTATGGTGTCAAAGTCTTACTAGCTGGCGACCCTCAGCAAATTAAAGCCTCTATGAATCATAGATTAAGTCAACCTCTGCCAGAGATAGTTCCTGCTGAGGATATAGTGGAAATGCACGAAGAACCTTTGATGGCTGTTAGGCGCAAGCCCAAAGCATCAATTAACATCGCTATGAAGTTAGTAAAGGATAAACAAGCAGATGCTGTAGTTTCCGCAGGTAATTCAGGAGCAGCAATGGCCTCTGCTTTGCTTCGTTTGGGAAGAATACCAGGAATTGATCGTCCTGCAATTGGGGCAGTCTTACCTACTATGATTCCGAAAAAACCAGTTCTGATCCTTGATGTGGGAGCAAATGTGGACTGTCGCCCAAAATATTTAGACCAGTTTGCAGTGATGGGGACAATTTACAGTGAATCTGTTCTAGCCACTGATGAGCCAAAAGTGGGACTACTTAATATTGGGGAAGAACCATCAAAAGGAAATGATTTAGCAGTTAGGACTTACCAAATACTACAAGAAAATAATCAAATTAAATTCATCGGTAATGCAGAAGGTCGTGATGTTCTGTCTGGTAAGTTTGATGTGATAGTTTGTGATGGTTTTGCTGGTAATATTTTATTAAAGTTTGCGGAGGCAGTTGGTGATGCTGTGCTGCAAATGATGAGGGAAGAATTGACGCCTGGTCTTAGTGGGAAAATAGGTACGGCAATATTACGACCTAATTTAAAAAACATGAAACAAAGAATAGATCATGTAGAACATGGAGGAGGATTATTATTAGGGGTTGGAGGAATTTGTATTATTAGCCATGGTTCTTCTAAAGCACAATCTATATCTAACGCAGTTCGTTCTGCAAAAGAAGCTGTTGAAAATAGAGTCTTGGAACGAATTAATTCCAAGTATTTACTTGAAGTTGAAAATCAATAGTTAGTAATTAATAATTCCTCATTTTTAACGAATTCAAAAATTATAACTTTTTGGAAGCTATAATGAGGATTTAGTAAACTTAAATATGAATTTTTTTGATGATAAAAATTTAGTTTGAAAAAGCTTTGAGAAGCATTGAATACAAATAGTAAAGTTGACAGTAAGAAGTGAAAATTATACATATTGAGAAGTAAGTGAAAAAAATTACATCATAAAAATTTAGCAAAACCTAGAGATTGATAATTTGTGGTAGTGGTAAATAAATAATTATTTTTCTAGTCTACCTCGCTTAAAATTAAAGGGCTTTAGCAACTAATATCAAGAAAAGTTTAGGAATGTCGAAAGTTGTAGATTAAGTCTACATTGATATGAATAATAAACAATACTAGAAAATTAATAATAATTAAAAACAGATAGATGACAAATATAGGCGTTTCTATAATTGGAAGTGGTTCTGCAATACCAAAAACATCTCTAGATAATCAACAATTATCCCAAATAGTAGAGACTTCTGACGAATGGATCATTTCTCGCACTGGAATTAATAAGCGACAGCTAGTAGATACAACAGAATCATTATGTAGCCTTGCTACTCAAGCATCTCTAGCAGCTCTTAACCAAGCAAATATTACTCCTAAAGATATTGACCTAATTATTCTGGCTACATCTACTCCTGATGACTTATTTGGTACTGCATGTAAAATTCAATGGGAGTTGGGCGCACAGAAAGCAGTTGCTTTTGACATAACTGTGGCTTGTTCTGGTTTTCTCTTTGCTCTGGTTACAGGAGCGCAATTTATTCGTAATGGAGTTTATCAAAATGTTTTGTTAATTGGGGCAGATATTCTCTCGCGTTGGGTAGACTGGGAAGACCGACGGACTTGTGTTTTATTTGGAGATGGGGCAGGGGCAGTACTTTTACAAGCTTCAGAAAGCGATCGCCTGCTGGGTTTTGAACTTGGTAGTGATGGTAGTCAAAATAGCTGTTTAAGTCTTTCTTACCAACCCCAAGAAAAGAGAATAATTGAGGGAGTAACTGTTAGTCAAGGTACTTATCAACCAATAGCTATGAATGGTAAAGAAGTCTATCGTTTTGTAGTACAAAAAGTACCGGAAGCTATAGAAAAAGCTTTATTAAAAGCTAATATTGATATTGATAAACTTGACTGGTTGCTATTACACCAAGCTAACCAAAGAATCCTTGATGCTGTTGCTAATAGATTGAATATTCCACCAGAAAAAGTTATTAGTAATCTACGAAATTATGGCAATACTTCTGCTGCTTCTATACCGCTAGCTTTAGATGAAGTTGTTAGGGAAGGACTTGTTAAATCAGGAGACATTATTGCTGCTTCTGGCTTTGGGGCTGGATTAAGTTGGGGTGCAGTAATTTTTCAATGGAACTGATAGGATTAATATCAAGATTTTCATCTTGCTTTTTACTTTATTCAAAATTTATACCAAAAAAATTTCTCTGAAATATCGTCCATAAGTGGGCGAATTTTTTGTTTTTTTTTCAATAAATATGTAATAGTAAATGTTAATAGTGTAAAACTAAAATTATCAAGACAAAATTTTAAGTATGGCATATATTAAACACCAGGAAAAAAATACTGAAAGCACAAAAGAAGGGCATTTTTGTGTCTGTATTATTGAGAATAATAGTCTAGTAAAGAAAGTGAAAAAAATAAGTTAGGAGAAAAAAATCAACTAATTTTGAAGGATAAAAGCTTTTTATTTCTCAAGCTAAAGAGAATGAATAAAAAGAATGGTTATCAAAAGTTTCAGTTGTATGATTGCAGCAATATTTGAGAGATTTAAACCAAGTCGATCAAAATTTATTGACTTTGTACGGGCTCCCTTTTTTAAGGTCCTTGGGTAAGGGAAAAAGTAGACATATTTTAAATCCAAAACTCACGCCCCAGGAAATCACCGGCTAACTTCTAGTTTAGTTTACTTACCAGAGTATTTAAGTATATCAAGAAAAACCATATTTAGCAAAGATTGGAAAGTTTTAGATGTTTGGGTATTGACCATTCTTCAGTAACAGTAATTAAAAATTCAGCTAACAGATATTTTTTGAATTTTGTAGTAGAAATACAGTCAGAAACTTTATCTAAAAATGATAATTCAATTGGAATAAATTTAGGACTTAAAACTTTTGCAAGAGTAGGAAGTTTGATAAAAAGCTAGACCTCTCAAGCACAAGAATAGGAATGTTTAAACTCTGGTGGCTAACAGCAATGGTCGTGGAAAATACAGTAATAAAAATATTAATTGTTCCTTGGGCAAAAGGAGATAAAAAAACGGAGGTGGAGGTAAAGGTAACTCACCCTCACCAAGAATCTGTGAAACTTCAACCTACATAGGAGCTACGACTTTGTCGTTTCTGTGCGCTGGCGCAGCCGAGGAGGATCTCAACTAATTCCTAAAAACATGAACATAATTATTTAGTTAAGTAATACTAGAAGAGCTAAAAAGTTAATCATTGAAAATTTGTATAAAACCCTGTGACTAGAAACCGTGAACCACTTAAGAATTTGCTTCTTTATCGCTTATTAAAATGGTCAGTAATAGTTCCTATACTGCATTTTTATTTTCGCAATAATATTTATGGTGCTGAAAATGTTCCACAACAAGGACCTTTACTCATAGTTAGTAACCATGCTAGCGATCTAGACCCCCCAATTTTATCTGTTTGTGTCAGAAGACCTGTTGCTTATATGGCAAAAGAGGAATTATTTAATATACCTATTTTGAAGGAGGTAATTACTTTATATGGTGCTTATCCTGTAAAAAGGGGAGCGGCAGATAGAAGTGCTATTCGTGCTGCTATGAATAGTTTAGCAGAGGGATGGGCTGCGGGTATCTTTCTACAGGGAACTAGAACTCCTGATGGTAAAATAACAGAACCAAAGTTGGGCGCTGCTTTAATTGCTGCAAAGGCAAAAGTACCATTGTTACCAGTTTGTGTTTGGGGTACTCATGCAGTGAAACGTCAAGGTCTAATAGCTAATGCTGTACCAGTAACTGTCAGGATAGCAGAGGTGATACCTCCTCCTGAGTCAACTAAAAAAGAAGAATTAGAACGGGTTAGTCTCAAGTGTGCGGATATAATTAACAAAATGCATGATTTGGGACGTTAATAAATTTAATTACAAAAAAAATGCAAGATATTAAAAAACAATTAGCTGAAAATTTGGATGTAGCTGAATGGAACTGGTTAGTACCTCATGTTAAACGTGATTCTGTGGTAATTATAGACCAAAAATTGGATTTGCTAGATGTGGGAGTGGCGATCGCTTCTGATCATAAGTCTTCTGTAGAAAATTGGATCAGCCAAGAACTTATTTATAAGCCAACAACAGAACAGTTATCGACGTGGAATAGCAATGATACTAAAAAGTTTAATGCTTTGATAGTACAACCTTTTGTTTTAGTCCAAGAATATGAGGAAACTCAAGAGGAAAACTAATGGAGAAGGTTGGCTCCTGTATAACCAGTAGTTAACCAAAGAATTCCTCTAATTCCATCTCGAATTGCTTTTTTTATGGGCTCGGGGGATCGCCCGGAGGGAACTGGTAGGGGCTTAAAAGCAATACCCCTACTACTCAAAACAATTTTGCCGATAACTATAGCGCGACGCATATGGTCATCGGAGGTAACTAAATAAACACTTGTAATACCTTGAGATTTTAGTTTATCTACTGTTGTTGTGAAATTAGTGACGGTATCTACGGCGTCATAGTCTAAATGTAAACGGGTTTGTGATATGCCAGCTTGGGAAAATAACCACTCTGCGTATTCTGGGTTACTGCCAGAAGATACCCAAATATCTAAGTTAGGATGTTGGCGGGCAAATTCGGCGGCAAATGCTTCTCTTTCTATGGCTCCACCAAGTACTAATAATGCTTGAGGAGGTTTAATGGTACCACTAATTTGTTGGTAACTAATCCAAAGAGTAGCTAAAAGTCCTAATAAAAACCACGAAATTAGAGAAATTTTTAATCTATGTAATTTCGTATTGGAAGTTACCCTCAAAACCATATGTTTTCAAATCAAAAACCACCTGTAGTTTTACAGATGGAAATAGCTTCAATATCAATATTCAAAAAGTACTATCTACCATCCGGAGTTAGAAGTGGGGAAGTAGGGAAATAGTGAGCAACATTCTATCAAAATCCCTACAGATGGAGACTTTCCATGGAACTGTCTGAGGTTGGAAGTGAGAATTATAGAGAGGGTAGTCGAATATATTTCTGCCTTGATTTTTTTGCATATTTATAGGTATAAAAAAACGACTTGAGTCAATATCAACTTATTTTTTGAGGTTTATTCAGTCAGCCTCTGATTTTTGGAGGAAAACTATGTTTTATAAATATCTTTCTTCAGATAAGACTTGACAAAAAATATAAATTGTGCATTTGGTGTTATATTAATTATATGATTGTTTTTCTACAGTAAATTTATTTCAAAATTGGTTTTTTTCTGCCAGGCCTAATTCTTTGCTCATTCTCTGTCCCTCCCGCCCGTTTCCAGATCCCTCTATTCAGAACAAGCCTTTAGGAGTCCCAGGGATAGGAAGATAGGGAGGTTGAGTTTTGACTTTTGAATTTTGATTTACGGGACTGGCGCGATTCGAACGCGCGACCTAGCGCTTCAGATTTGTGTGAGTTTCCCCACTCTCTGGACTATCCCTTCACCATAGCTTTTATAGCTTTAGGTGGTGGCCTAACGCTTCAGGAGAATTATCATTACTCCTTACAACTCTAGTCTCTGCACCTTCTTTACCTCATTAGGGGTAAAGCTTGGCTCAAGATTACCTTATCTTTGTAAATGACTTAGGCTTCCTTGAGTTTGACCACATTCACTCATGGAGTTTCCTCACATGGTGCCCGATACTTCAGGAGGCGCTTGCTCTATCCATCTGAGCCACAGCCCCATTGTAAAGCTATAGAAATCTATTAACTTTCAATATACAAAATAAAGATTAGCAGTTAAAATTGCTTTCTTATTTATTTATAATAAAATCTAGTTATAAAATTTGTTGTAATTTTAACATTAACTTAATTAACTACTTATATATCTGTATTTGCCTTTCAATAACTAACTATTGGACTGGGCTTCAGTTAACTTCTGATGTCTTAAATTAACAACTAATTTTATTTGTGCGTAATATCACTTAAAAAATAAAACGCTTGATAACTATAGCATGAATTTTGTGGGTTTGTCTATTATTATTAAAGTTTTTTTTCCCAAAAATGATTATTCTTTGATTCAGTCAATATTCTAGACTGGTTTCTGAATGACTAATTAATAATTTTTGGCCTGCTTGACTAAAAAATAAGGTCTCAAAATTGCTCTTTCAAAGTTCGGGGGAAAAAAATAAATTTCAGTATTTGGCTGCAGACTTCAGCTAGAGGTACTTACTAACTGTTAACTGATACTAAAATAACAAAACATTATATGCTCGGTTTCTTTTTGGTATTTGACTGCAAAAATTATCCTCCTCAAGGGGATGTTGTTTTTGTTCATGGTTTGGCTGGTCATCCTTGGGGTACATGGCATCCTCAAAATAAAAAGGATAAAGAAGATGTTGACTTTTTGCTGTGTTGGTTGGGTGAAGAACTACAAGCACATGGAATAGATGTTAATGTCTGGAGTTTTGGATATGATGCTCCTGGTTTTCAATATTTTGGTCAGGGAATGCCGCGTTTTGATCTGGCTAGTAATTTACTGGAGTATCTTCAGGTTTATGATATTGGCAAGACATCCACTAGTTTCCCCAAACGCCCATTGATATTTGTAACTCACAGTTTGGGTGGTTTGGTGGTGAAGGAGGTAATTCGTACAGCTCAAAGTTTTCCTGAGTATCTAGCTATTGTTAAACAGGTTAAAGGAATTGTATTTTTGTCTACTCCACACACGGGAACTCATTTGGCTAATTTAATTGATCACGTCGGTTTTTTGACTAGACCTACAGTGAATGTTGAAGAGTTAAAAGAACATTCCCCTCAACTGCGAGATCTTAATGAATGGTATCGACAAAATGTTGGCAAGTTGGAAATTAAAACTAAGGTTTTTTATGAAACAAAGTCTCTGAATGGGGTTTTGGTTGTGAATGAGGATAGCGCTAACCCTGGTATTCACGATGTTAAACCTATTGCTGTTTCAGCAGAAGACCACAACTCTATTGCTAAACCTGGAAAAAATGATTTGGTTTATCTTTCGGTGAGAAAGTTTTGTCAAGATATTTTTGCTTTAGAGGAAAGCACTTCTTCTCAATATCTTCACCAAAAATACTATATTCCTGGGGAGGCTAGCTTAGAGAATAAAGTTTTTGTAGGTAGGGAAAAAGAATTAGCTGATGTCGACAAGTTACTCAAAAATTATCAGCGGGTTTCTATTGTTTCTGTTTCTGGAATGGGTGGTGTTGGTAAAACAGAACTTTGCCGCCGATATGCTTATGCTCATAAGTCTGCTTACCCTGGAGGTATTTGTTGGTTGGAAGCGCCGACAGAAAATGCAGGTATTCAGATACTTAGGTTTGCTCAGAATAATTTCCAGCTTGTTTTCTCTTCAGATCAAGATTTACCGGAAAGGTTGCGCTACTGTTGGCAAAAGTGGTCTGAGGGGAATACTTTGCTGATCTATAATGATGTAACTGACTACAATACTCAGGCCAAGCCTTTTTTACCTCCGGACTTGTCTCGGTTTCGGGTGTTGCTGACCACTCGTAAAAGTTTTGGCTCGGCATTTCCGGAGTTGCGTCTCGATGTGTTAAAGCCTTTGGCGGGGATGAAGTTGTTAAGGTCTATTTTGGGTAGAAAGAGACTTTTGCTAGAACCTAGGAAGGCTAGAGAACTGCTGATTTTTTTGGGTTATTTACCTTTGGGAATTGAATTGGTGGGGCGATATTTGGATGAGTATTGGCAGAGTTTGAATAGGGATGGTTTGGCTTTGACAAAAATGCTTAAGCGTTTAGAAAGAAAGAGTCTGGAACATCAGGCTATGTCATCTAATGAGTTAATTAATTATCCTTATGGTGTGGCGGAGGCGATCGCTTTGAGTTGGGAGATGTTGGATGAAAATACTCAGGAAATTGGGTTGAAGTTAGGTTTATATGCTTTGGCACCTATTCGTTTGTGGTGGGATGGGATAGAAGATGATGAAGAGTTGGAAGGTTGGGAAATTGCTCTTGGGAATTTGGAAAATCTGCATTTACTGAAGAGTGTTGAGCCTGGTGTTTATATTTTGCATTCTCTAGTGCGAGAGTTTTTGCAGATGAAGTTGAAAGAATATCCAAGGGCAGATGAGTTAAAGCGGGGTATTTGTCAGGTAGTGGCAGAGGCGGCTAGGAATATTCCTGATAACATTACAGTGGAGCAAGTTAAGGAAGTTGAGGTTGATATTCCTCATATTACGGAAGTGGCGGCAGTTTTGACTGAGTATTTGAGTGATGATGATTTGATTTCTCCTTTTAATGGACTAGGTCGGTTCTATCTAGGTCAAGCATTGTACTCACAGGCACAACTTTGGTTAGAGACAGGTAAAGAAATAGCAGAAAAACGGCTAGACAAAGATAATGCTGACATTGGGAATATCTACAACAGTCTGGCTTTATTATATAAGTCTCAAGGAAAATACGAAGCTGCAGAACCTTTGTACCTACAAGCTATTGAAACCGCAAAAATAGCCCTCCCTGAAAATCATCCATCTATTGCCACAGGCCTCAACAACCTGGCAAATTTATATTATTCTCAAGGAAAATACGAAGCAGCAGAACCATTGTACCTACAAGCTCTTGAAATCAAAAAAATAGCCCTCCCTGAAAATCATCCACAACGTGCCAGCGGCCTCAACAACCTGGCAGGTTTATATTATTCTCAAGGAAAATACGAAGCAGCAGAACCATTGTACCTACAAGCTCTTGAAATCGACAAAATAGCCCTCCCTGAAAATCATCCACAGTTTGCCACTCACCTCAACAACCTGGCAAAATTATATAGATCTCAAGGAAAATACGAAGCTGCAGAACCATTGTACCTACAAGCTCTTGAAATCGACAAAATAGCCCTCCCTGAAA
>JAGGDU010000151.1:74660-100373 GCA_018457135.1 Trichodesmium erythraeum GBRTRLIN201
GCAGAACCATTGTACCTACAAGCTCTTGAAATCGACAAAATAGCCCTCCCTGAAAATCATCCACAGTTTGCCACTCACCTCAACAACCTGGCAAAATTATATAGATCTCAAGGAAAATACGAAGCTGCAGAACCATTGTACCTACAAGCTCTTGAAATCAACAAAATAGCCCTCCCTGAAAATCATCCAGATATTGCCACTGACCTCAACAACCTGGCTTTATTATATGAGTCTCAGGGAAAATACGAAGCTGCAGAACCTTTGTACCTACAAGCACTGAAGATATTAAAACAATCATTAGGAGAAGAACATCCTAATACTCAAACAGTTCAGAAAAACTATCAAAATTTCTTAAATGAGAAAAAATGAATCAAAACTCCTTCAAATATTGAACTTGCCAAATAATTTGATGACCCGCCTTACCTCCAGCAATAAAATTCTACCCACCCATTAAAAAGTAACCTTCACCTTAAACTTACCTAGGTTTTCTACCTACTATTTATTCAATTTCCTTAGTAGTCAAAATCAAACCTTTTTCACAACAGACAGTCAGAAAAATCTCAGGATATTAGTTGATATATCCCTGAAATTATCATCAAGTAGACGAGAAAAATGATTGCTTGTTTACAACCACCCCAAACATTTGTTTAATCATCTATATTTTTCTCACAGACACTCAAAATATTCGGGATGCAATGATCACAAACCCCACAATTTTCAGGTATATTTGCGATCTTCCTAAATATCCCTAACAGCGCTTTTAAAATTCATGAACTACATCCCCATAACTAAAACCTCGTAAGAACTTAGGAACTTTGGATGTAGAGACGCATCAGGTCGTCCCCACCGTCCTCTACCGATATTAAAACTGCAGCAAAAAGCCAGACTTGAAAAACCCCCCCACTTTTTCAGAGAAGAAGAGCTAAAACAGTAACCCATAGATTAAATAACTGCCAGATATCACCAAATATCGGTTAAACCTTCAAAAATTAATCATGATAAAATGCTGCAAAACTCAGGAAAACTTATAGAAATTTCTGACAGAAACACTCAATATTTTCCCAAAAATAAACAATATATTTCAGCTAAATTGAGCAAAAGTCATTATTGACTGCCAACTTGTAAACATTCAACCATCAGCCATCAGCCATCAACTAGAACAAGAAATTAGCCTCCCAGAAAAATTAAAACTCCCACAGCAAAAAAATTAAATACTGACTGCAAACTTCACCCCAGTCAGGAAGATAGACACCATCAACATTAAGCACTTGTTCAATATTTTGTAGCAAACTTCCTAACCCTAGATATTTTTGCCCTCTAGGTAACATGTCTATACTTAACTTACTTACCTCTTCCTTAGCCGCCAACCTTGCAAAAAAATTAAACAAAAAAATTAAACATAAGATAAATAGCAATATCTGCCGCGAACTTATCCCCTGGCAACCAACTTTTATCCTCTAAAACATGATCATTGAGTACAGTAAAACCTGCTTTTAACCTTAGGAAAACCTCAATAACTTCCCTTTCTTTCCCTGCCAAACCCCCAAAGCAAATTGGAGACATAAGTTCCCATCAACAGAAAGTAACCATATTTTTAACTTCAGATACCTCTTGGCAAACTATAGCTTTTTTAACTAGTCTTACCAAAAATTCCCACTCAGGAAAAAGAGAATCTAAATATGGTAAAATAGCCATAGATATCACGTACCCAAAAACCTCCATGTTTTAGTAAAAGCGCTCTACCACAATAGCTTCAAGCTAAATAATTAAGTTGCTTATATTCCGCAGTAAATGGAGCTAAATTATGAGTAGTATAATAATATTATGAATTACTAAAGCGAGGAGTACTCCCCAAGCAAAAAAACCACCTTAAAAGCTAAAAAATTCTATTATTAGACATCTTTTATTGAATATTATTCCTAATAAAATCATAAGAGCTTAGTCTTTTCATCCTATTTTTTCTCCTAGGCTTGGATACTAAAGCTCCTAGTATCAAATATTCCAACATATTTTGGTAAAAGATTTGACTTTTTTTAAATTTTTAAGTATAGTATTACTTATGGCTATCAAATAAAAAAAGCTTAGGAAAATGGAATAAACAATTTCCGACTTCTGCAGAATCCGAAATTTATTTCTAATCCTATGCTTTGATTTCTAGATAAGATTATTACATAATATGTGTAACAAAGTTAGGCGCTTTTATTTTTTGTTTAACCAAGAAAAAAGACGCCTTTATTTCTTCTTTGTCTATGGCCAAGAATAAAAATTCCCTGGAGATAGGGAGAAAAAAATTAGCTGTAACATCAAGCTGTTCAGGCTTTCCACCAGAGAAATTAACCAGAACAGCAAAGTCATCCCTGTAACCGGCAAAAAGCTCAGGGTCTTGAGGAACTTACGGAGCTAAAGCATGACCCCGGAGCATACTACCAATAGTTTTAGCAGTTATCTTCATTTGAATTAAAGGGTTAGCAGGAACAACAGTCTTGTACAAATAACTATCAAAAGTTAATTTCTGCACATCCCTATCAGCGCACATTTCCACAAATGCCTCTCGAGTCGCATCAGAACGATAGAATACCCTCTGCAAAATATCCAATACTTTGTAAGTCATGCCATATTTCTTATCCCACCGTTTCAGATAAAGCTTTAAGTCTGCTTCAGTAGGAATAATAGCACCATTGTTAGAAGCCTCAACAATAGTTTCAGCACACATCCGAGCAGACTTAGCTGCAAAATAGATACCCTCACCAGAAGACTTAGTAACAGTACCCGCAGCATCTCCGACTAAAGCAACTCTGCCACGAACCCTATGGGGACGAGGATGTTCAGGAATAGGATGAGCTTCTACCTTAATTATTTGGCCACCTTCGAGGCGTTTAGCTGCACGAGCTCGAATACCTGCTTGTAGCTGTTTAATTTTTGCCTGGTGAACCTTCATTGTACCAGTACCTACAGCCACGTGGTCATATTTAGGAAATACCCAAGCGTAGAAGTCTGGGGAAACATCATCCCCCACATACATTTCTGCAAGGTCTTCGTAGTATGCCATAAGATGGTCAGGGAGGCGGATACGCTCTTGGAAAGCGATCGCGTAGTTATAGTCTCCAGCATCAATAGCTTTAGCCACACGGGAGTTTGCCCCATCTGCTCCAATAACTAAATCTACTTTTAAGGTTTTAGCCGTTCCTTGAATATCTCCTTGTGAATGGTCAGAATAATGAATAGTGTAGGGTTCTCTATCATTATTAGGAAGATCAAGTTTATAAACAGTACCATTAATGAGGTTAGCTCCTAGGGAAGCCGCCCGGTCTCTGAGGAAGCCATCTAATACTTCCCGACGGCACATACCGATATATTCATCTTCTTTTTCTATATGAATATCTACCTCAACATTGGAGGGAGATATCATTTTCATTTTTCTAACTCGGCGATCGATAATTTCTGGTGGGAGATCAAATTCACTGACCATACATAGGGGAATAGCTCCACCACAAGGCTTAGCGTTATTTAGTTTTCGCTCAAATAAATAAGTTTCAATACCTGCTTTTACTAAAGTCTCGGCAGCAGAGGAACCCGCTGGACCTGAACCTACAACAGCAACCCTTAAAGTCAAAGGTTTTCTCCTTATTTTTATTTTTATATACAAGTTGGGATAGTACCACGGACTTAAGACTTGTGATTGATTTTGTCAGGGTATATGAAGAAAATGCAATAGACTTTAATATTTTGATACTAAATGCTATGGTTTTTGATGGACTTTTACCTATAAGAACTTAAAAACTAAAATGCAAAATTCAGTTTTTCTTTATTAAGATTTTCTTTTATATTTTAGTAAAATATGTAATAAATTAAGCTTTGTTAAAAGTTGGGAATTTGGGGTTAGTAAATAAAGGTATGATCAAGAAGGAATGCGATCGCTAAAAAGTTAAAAGTAGTTACAAGTAGTTAAAAGTAGTTAAAAGTAGTTAAAAGTTTTTGAGCTAATAGTATTAGGGACATCTCTGAATTTAAGAACTATGAATTAATAATTTCAATTATTTAGGATTAAATAAAGCAAATACTTATCTATATTACTTGAATTATTGAGTCTATTTTTTACCTCTTTGTGTGGTATTTCCTATGAGCCTCAGATAATGCTACCTTCTCCTTCTCCTCGGGTCTAAGAGTAAGTTGATCGGGGTTAGGGGCCTAACCCTGAACTATACAATAATTATTAAACCAAATTTCAACTTAATTGCTTATTGTGAGTTGGAGCTATGGCTTGAGGCAAGGTACTAGGTTTTAACCTTTGCTAAGTATTGGTTTTGAGTTCCTTCAGCTTTTCTCTAATAGTTTCGACTCGTTCCCGGTTAACACCCAGATCTGATTGTCCCAGACGAGAAGCAGAGCGGACTTGAATAGCATTAGCTTCTTGATCCACATAAAACTCGACATCATCCACATAGCCCATAATTTTCGTAGCAAATTCAGCATACAAATAATTCTCTTCTTCCTTTACAATATTAGTTCGAGGCATTGATTCAATTATTTGTTTTAAATTAGCGATCGCCATCTGCGGTTCAGAGTCATAACTCAGAGAAGCAATACCATGTTCTACATCTTGGCTATAACTACTCACACAATTTGGACTACCAGGACAAGGTGCAAGACGTCCAGAGTTTACACCAATATTATCAGGTCTAGTACCTGCAAATAAAGTGAGTTTGCCAGAAGTGGCAATATTTATTCCGACAACAATGAGAATTATTACTAATAAGAGGGCTATAATATTAAGCATTTTCTGAATTAGGTTAGAGGAATTTTTTTCTGTTGTTTCCATAGTCTATCAAAGAAATAATTTGGTTAAGTTTACCAAGTATTATCTTAACCCCAATCATAACAATTATTGTGGCTCTAAAGCAAAAAAAATTATGAAAGACGAAAACCAAGAAATTTTAGAAGTAAACCAAGCATTTTATCGAGCTTTTGAAAAACGGGACATTATAGCTTTGCATGGCATTTTGTCTCAGGGCATTAGTACAGTTTGTATCCATCCAGGCCGTGGTGCAATTTGTGGTTTTGAGAATATTCGTAATTCCTGGGATTTAATATTTAAAAATACGGATTATATTGAAATTGATACTGATGTTATTATAGCAGAAGTTAATGGAGATATTGGTTATGTTATTTTGGTAGAAAATATCATGCAAATTAGTAGAGATACGACAATAAAAGATAAGTCTATAGCAACGAATATTTTTGAGAAGATGGGTGGAAATTGGTATTTGATTAATCATCATGCTAGTCCTGTGTTATAGTAATTAAACTCGAATTTAACGATAAAATTTTACAGTTTTTTTTCTTTAGTCTAAATTAAACTAATTTTGAAGTTGATGATGTACAAAGTTTGATAATGCTTTTCAGATAAAATAATCTCACAAAAAACTTTTATAGGAGCCCTAAAGTGGTCTAAACATATGAATTATTTGCCAAAAATTTTTCTATATTTGAGTCGATAGATATAGTTTTATGTGGAGTTTTTGCCGGGACAAAAATATGACTATCTTTGACTAATTTTTGTGTTGTTTAATTAATTGCTAATTTTTGAAGTAAGATTACCTATTCATTTTTCTGTTGCATGAGCTATCCACTAAAAAAATTAGGGTAAGTATTCAGCTATTGAATGCTTACCAAAAATTAAACAACTGCTTGAGGATTTAATTGTAATTCACATTGCGTAAAAATATAATTTACTACAGCAAATAGTTAGTCTAAATCTTGAAAACTGTAAAAAGTAATATTTTTGATAAAACTATCTGCTGTTAATTTAGCAAATTGTCAAATTGTGGCATTTGAAACAATGCCAAAAACTATCAATTCTAGATTGTTATTTAATTTTTGATCAGCCACCATTTCTGCTAAATATTTTCCCAAACCTTCATCAAATTTATCTTTTTTTTGCTATGACTAAAAGTAGATAAGGTTTGTCAAAGATAACTTTTCCTAGAGGATAAGGTTTAGCCTGAATATATTCATAAAATCCAAACAGATGATGATTGTAAATTAGAGATTGATAACTCCATAAAATCAACTTACTGCAATAAGACTTCCATATTTATTTTAAAACTGGATAAATCAAATTTTCACAGAATTTTCACAGATAGCAAATTCTGAATTATCAACTATATTTATTTTAAAACTGGATAAATCAAATTTTCACAGATAGCAAATTCTGAATTATCAACTATTCCTTCCCCTATGACTATTTGTATGTCATTTTTGAAATACTCAGGAATATTAAACCTTGTCTCAATAATAAAATCAGTTTCTTTGTAAATAATCTGAATTTTTTGGAGAACTGCACTAATACTTTTGTAACAACTAAAAGACATATTTTTTTAGATACAAAATTACTTATATTTTTGTGGGTTGGGTTTGAAAAACTAAAACTAAAACTAAAACTAAAACTAAAACTAATAAGGATATAAAGAGGGAATTTAATATCTTTTTATAAGCTGTTTTAATAGCTAAATTTAAAATAGCTAAATTAAAGGGATATTACCTTGATTATTTTGAATATCAATTTCAATTTATAAATCTCTCACCCGAAAATTTTAGGGTGGAGAATGAAAACTTCCTAGTTCTGACTTCGCGGCTTCTGACTTCTGAGTTGCCCGTAGCCCTATAACTTCTCAAAGCCGATACTGGTAAAACACGTCTCGGGCAGCACGATGCAATAATGAATGAGTGTAAACCAATGAATTCATATCCTTAGTATAGCCACCGCCAATGACAGAAGCCACTGGATAACCTTTTCCTAGACAGGTACTTAATACTTGCATCTCCCGCCGGAATATTCCTGTATCTGTTAAAGCTAATTTTCCTAAAGCATCATGGATATGGGTATCAACTCCCGCATCATACAATACCAAATCTGGCTTGACTTCTGATAGCAAATATGGTAAGTGTTGTGCTAATGTCTGGAGATAAAGCTCGTCATCCATTCCTTCTGGTAAAGGTACATCTAGATCGCTAACTTGTTTTCTACTAGGAAAGTTTATACCACAGTGCATAGAAAATGTAAATACAGTAGGATCATCTTGAAATATCCAGGCAGTGCCATCTCCTTGATGTACGTCTAAATCTACTATTAAAACTTTTTCAACTAATCCTAATTTTTGCATCACACGAGTGGCGATCGCTAAATCATTAAAAATACAGAACCCAGATCCATAACTGGGAAATGCATGATGAGTACCACCAGCAGTATTACAAGCTAAACCATGTTTGAGGGCTAACTGTGCTGTTAATATTGTACCACCCACAGCAATGCAAGTTCGATTTGCTAATGCTTGACTCCAGGGCAAACCAATACGTCTTTGTGCTTTTGGGTCTAAAGTTCCCTGACAATATTTTTTTATATAGTTGGGATGATGTATTAATTCTATCCATTCTAAAGGTGGAAAATTTGGAGTCAAGAAATAGTTTGTTACCTCATCTACCAATAACATTTCATAAAGTAATTGAAATTTTGCCATGGGAAAGCGATGACCAGGTGGAATTGGTGCCACATAATTAGGATGATAAATAACTGGTAAATTCATTAATTAAGTCAAAAAATTAAAACTAAAAAATTAAAACTAAAAAATTAAAACTAAAAAATTAAAACTAAAAAATTAAATTTTTTCTAAGTATTCAGGTCTTTGCTGACGTTATTTTTACTTATTCTAGATTGTGTCATGGTAATTTTCATGCTTTTGAGATAGGAGATACAAATTCGATGTGTCAAATATTTGCTGTCAAAACAGGAAAAAGTATTGATCAAAAATAGCTATGAATTGTAATCATAATATCTGAAAATTGGTGAATTGAAATATCCTTCAATTAAAATGAAACAAACTTTCTCTTGAATAACCTAAGTTTTTTTTAAATAAATATTTAGGCGATCGCCGAGCCTAGCAGACCACCATATCGCCAAAAATAGAAGGTGAAGTTAGTAAAAATATAAACAAATTCACCATATATAGTGCTACCCCTAAATTCTGAAAACAATCAAGTAAAAACTTAACTTCTAACTTCCGTTTCCCAATATTCTCCTCTTCCACTAATTGAATATCAACATCATAGTCGCCAGTATCTAAAAAATTAACTTTTCTGAGAGCTCCAGATACAGACAAATCTAATAATAATTTCTCCCGAACACCTTCAGTATTTGGTTTAGTTTGCTCGCTAATTGTTTTCCTCAAAGCTATAGTTGCATCATACGCAGTCATAGCTCGCCAACTCACACTTGAGGTTCTCCAAATTTCTTGAGAGCGTTTGAGGAAACTTGAATTAGTCTGACCTCCTTCAATATCCCATGGCATAGCTACAACCATTTTTAAAGCATTATCTTGACTTTGCTCAATAGTCTTTGCAGAATAGATACCATCTCCAGTTACTATTGTTAATTTCCCTTTTTTCCCTCGAACTAATTCCAGAGCTTGATCTAAATAATCTGAACTGATAGCTAGTATTACAATATTTGCTGAATTTCTTTTTGCTTTGCTTAGAACATTAGTCGCTTTCTCACCCCAGTCTTCAAGATTTTCTGACCATGTAGCTAGATCGCAGTCTGAGTATTCGCTCAGAACAACATTCAAATTCCCTAACTCAGAGATAAATTCTTGACTTAGGAATTTGCTGTAGTTGCTATCTGAGTTATAAAACACTACTAGTTTTAATGAATTTAACTGACCTTGAGCATATTTGGCTAAAGCATTTGTCGCAGCTTGATCACTAGGTACAGTAAGAAAAAAATAAGAGGTGTTATCTATCAGATCAACAGAGGTAATAATAGGAGAAATAGATACAAGCTGATAATTTTGATAACTCTTAGCTGTTGGCAGGGAAGTATCACTTGAGTAATGTTCAACCACTCCTAGTATTTCCTTTGTCTTTGCTAACTCTGTGGCAACTTCTTCTGCAATTTGTGTACTGTTATTAGGATCATCATCATCATCAACAATTGTTACCTTCAGCATTCTGCTATCAACTAACCTAGAGTTGTTCCCATGAAACTGAGCATGGGGAACTCCATGCAAAACTTCTAGAGAACCATTCAAATTACTACTAATTTGCATAGATACAGCTATGGTATAGTAGGGATATTCGACTTTTAGATTATTGATAAAAATTCGTGCTTCTGGATGATTAGGTTTTGATTTCAAGTAATTAGTGAAAATTTTAATTGCATTATCATAATTGCCGTCGGCAACTGAACGAACTGTTTTTTCTCTTTGAAGTTTAAAGCTTTTTTGGGCAAATGCTAATGATTTTTCTCCAAATGTAATATTATCTGAAACAGTGCTAACTTCAGGTTGAAAAGGATTAAAAACACATAAAATTATAACAAAGAGTATGAAACTAAGGAGTATCAGTCTTAGCAGTTTAATGTTTAATATTTGGCTCATATAAATAGAAATAAGAAAAATTCCCTTCAAATCAACTAACATTAGTTATTAGGGAGATTAGCATATTTTTTTTCACTTCTCTTCTACTCCCACATTCCCCTTCCTAACGAGGGGTTGAAAGACTTTTTAAACTTTTTTTAGAGAGTAATTGATTTTGATAGCTTGAGTTTGAATTAAGTCAAAATTTTCACCGTCAGTGTTAAGGTGTCCTTTTAGAGCATCCATTGTCAACAAATGCTCCTGAGCCCAGAGGTGGCCATTGTTATCCTGAATAGATTCCCGGTTTCCATATTACAGGTATCACAAACCGTCGGCAAGCCCGAACATCGTCTTGAAAAGCTTCCAGGGTCTCCATTTATATAAATTACTTAAAGTTGTTTTGTGTAGGGAAATCTGCCGTTCGATCTTTCTTTGTGTCCAAGTTTGATTAATTTGCTGTCAACCTCGGCCAGAAAATTGCTCTGCTTCTAAAACTTCGGTTAATAGTTTAATGGCTTCATTTTTTGTTAATCTATTCTTAAAATAAATCTCTTTTGCTAAGTTATGTGCTTCAAGAAATTGTTGTACTAAATAACATTGCTTTCCCTCTTCAAAATATTCAAAAAATGTAGGTATTTGATTATGTTGTCTCAGATTTTTTTTTCATGTTTAACAATCTTTATTTATGACAAGCTTTTAGCGACTAGAAAAATTTGTGTTCGGGGATCTGATGAAGGTATTTGTTTGACAATACATTGAGGGTCATTAGGGTGGTCTAAATTAATTGCTAGGTAAGTAGTTATAAAGTTACCTTTTCCTAACTCAGACTCCTAAATCAGATATAATTTTACAATGATTGATAAGTATTTTGTTAATCATTATTTTTCTGATGAAGTTAAATCAATTTTTATAACTCAGGAGCCATAAAATTAAGTTACAGTAGTTTAATGTTTTTATAAGTATTTTGTTAATTATTGTTTTTCTGGTGAAGTTAAATCAATTTTTATAACTCAGGAGTCATAAAATTAAGTTATAGTAGTTTAATATTTTAGTTTAAATATGTTGACTTTTGCGGGGGATTATTACTCTATCTACTGGGTAATATTTTTGACAAATTCTTTGTAAACTGGAATATAAGTTTTAGGTTTATGAAGTACAGCAAAAGTGATTTATCCAGTAGTTTTTGAACTGTTAAATAAAGGTTTCATTTTTGTTTTTCTGATGTACTTTAATTACTATTGTATGTTTACACTAGAAGCCGTATAATTTTTGAGTTGCGCGATCGCTTTTTAGATTAATGAGCCAAACCAAACTAATTTATAATTATAATATTGTGACTAAATCAATTAATTTTCATTAAAAACAACTTGCTCAAATGGAGTTTTAGTAATTTGAAACACTTGGGGTTGTGGAACTGAACAATTCAATTGTTTAACAAAATATTAAGATTATTAGGAGGCTCTAGAACCATAGCTAAATAAGTAGTTCTCAAACTACTATTTCCTAGCTCAGAGATAACTTGATAATTATGCCTAAGTATTTTGTTAGTCATTGTATTTTAAGAAAGTTAATTTTAATCTTTTACATCATTCACATCAATTTGTATGAGCTAGATTTCGTTGATGTAACAATCACAGGGCAGGAATTTTGACAGTTAATGCCCATAAACGTGTTAGATGAATAAATCTTGATTGACTAATAACTAATGACTAATAAATTATGACTTTTGACTGTTAGCTAATAAAAATCTCATGCCCTGGGAAGATTAGAGAAAATCAATAAGGGGAATAAGTTAATAAGCTTTCCCTAAAATTAGCAAAATTCTTTAAAACTCCCAGATACAAGATTTGTAATAAATAGTTTTAGGAAGTAGACAATGACAAGGTCTACAAAATCTCCCACTTCTCTGGAAACGTGGCAGTGGAATAAGTTAATAAACTTTACTTAAAGTTAGCAAAATTCCTGAAAATTCCCAGATACTAAATTTGTAATAAATAGTTTTAGGAAGTAGACAATGACAAAATCTACAAAATCTCCCACCTCTCCCGAAACCTGGCAAATGAGCGATCGCGAACGTGCGAATCTTAAAAAAGTCACCCTCTACGACTCTATTCAATCTCTCTCAGAAATATGGCCCAGAGTAGCCCAATACTTTGGCCCGATCACAGCCCTTCATGACCCTCACGCTCAACCAGAAGTAAAACTTACCTACAAAGAACTCAATGAACAGATTCAAAAGTTTGCTGCTGGTTTACAAGCATTGGAGGTTGTGTCAAAGGAAAATGGAACATCTCTGCCCACAAGAGTGGCCTTATTTGCTGATAATAGTCCCCGATGGATGATTGCTGACCAAGGTATTATTACGGCAGGTGGAGCAGATGTAGTTAGAAGTGGGACTACAGATATAGAAGAATTAATTTACATTCTTAAAGATAGTGGAAGCATTAGTTTAGTCTTAGAAAATTTGGCCTTGTTGGAGAGATTGAGCGATCGCCTGCAAGATCTACCCATACATCTAATTATTCTCCTATCTGAGGAAGACGCAAACTCTTACAAAAGTCTACCCGTGGTCAAATTTTCCCAAGTCATTGCCAAAGGAGAAGAACGTCCCCTCCAACCAACTAACCAAAATCTTGAAACTCTAGCAACCTTAATCTATACCTCCGGAACTACAGGTAAACCCAAGGGAGTAATGGTAACCCACGGCAACTTACTTTATCAAATAAACTTCCTGGGTACAGTCGTTCAACCCTCTCCAGGAGAATTTACCCTAAGTATTCTGCCAACTTGGCATAGTTTTGGACGTACAGCGGAATATCTTTTCCTCTCCCAAGGTTGTACCCAGATTTACACTAATAAACGTTACCTAAAAAAAGATCTTCAAGAACATAAGCCTCACTACCTTATGAGTGTGCCGAGAATTTGGGAACTAATTTATGAGGGAGTACAAAGGCAACTGCGGGAACAACCGGCCAATAAACAAAAGTTAGCCAGATTTTTTCTTGATATTAGTGAACGTTATATTCAAGCTTGCAGAGTTACTCAAGAATTAGTTTTGGAACTCAACTCACCCTCTGAGCTCGAAAAACTAATGGCGACTTGGCAAAGTTGGCTCTTATGGCCTATTCACGCTTTGGGAACAAAAATTGTTTACCAGAAAATACGGCAAGCTACTGGTGGTCGCTTAAAATTTGCAGTGAGTGGGGGCGGTTCCCTAGGGATGCACTTAGAAAATTTTTTTGAAATAATTGGTATTGATCTATTAGTAGGATATGGTCTGACTGAAACCTCTCCGGTTTTGACAGTTAGACACTATTGGGAAAATCTGCGGGGGTCTTCTGGAAGACCTCTTCCTGGAACTGAAATTAAAATAGTTAATCCAGAAACTTACGAAACCTTAGGTTTTGGAGAGAAAGGATTAGTTTTAGCGCGAGGGCCACAAATTATGGTGGGTTATTATCAAAATCCTGAAGCGACTAAGAAAGCTATTGACTCAGAGGGTTGGTTGAATACTGGTGATATTGGCTGGATAAATCCTAGGAATGATTTGATATTAACAGGGCGCGCAAAAGATACAATTGTTTTGACCAATGGGGAAAATATTGAACCTCAACCTATTGAAAATGCTTGTACCCGTAGTCAATATATAGACCAAATTATGTTGGTAGGGCAAGACCAGAAATATTTAGGTGCCTTGATCGTGCCTAATTTTGAGGCGGTGGAGTTATGGGCTACTCAAAGTCAACTTTCAGAGTCTCAACCAAAAATTGACTGGAAAAGTCAGGCACTTCAAGAGTTGTTCCGTCAAGAATTGAATCAAGAAGTAAAAAACCGTCCCGGATATCGGCCTGACGACCGTATTGGCCCATTTCGCTTGATTTTGGATCCTTTTACCATAGAAAATGGCATGATGACCCAAACTATGAAGATTAAGCGTCCCGTTGTCACTGATCATTACCGCGATCTGATTAACGAAATGTTTAATTAATGACTGTTGGTAACTTTTGATTTTAGATAATTTAGAGGAAATCTAAAATCAAACTTTTAACCCATATTTGTCAACACAAAACAAACTAACAAGAAAAAATTTATGGATTATTCTCAAACACAATTACTTCTCAAGCGAGCGATTAATGTTAAAGTAGTTGTTACACCACGTTGGAAAGAGGAAGCTCAACAACAATTGCAAGCTCAAATTAATAATTTAGATAGCCAATTACAACAGCTAGAAATGCAAGGGCAAAAGGCAATTTCTGATATTCAAAAGCAGAGCATACAACCTCCTAGTACGCAAGTACAACAGCAAATCGAAAACATTCAATTGCAGATAAACAAAAATAAAAATGATCTTTTAGAGCAGAAAAACCAGGCTCTACAACAATTACAACAAGTACAAACATTAGAATTAGAACAAGAAGTTAATCAGGGTCAAATTGAAAGCGTATTTACTGCTGATATTGGAGATAATTTAATCAAAAAAATGCAAGTAGAAATTCTGCTAAGAGATGGGGTAATTGAGGAAGTCCGTGGTGATGTTTAAAGAGAAAAAAGAAGGAAGAAAATGAATTTTTTACGGGGATTTAGGGATAATTAGGAAAAAGTAAAAATTGTATCCAATAAATAAAAAATATTGGATACTGGTGCTATATTTCAGATAGAAATTCTATAGGACTAGCTTAAATATATGGGAGTAAGCTTAACTAATTATCAGCTTTTTAGGACTAGCTTAAATATATGGGAGTAAGCTTAACTAATTATCAGCTTTTTTTTGGTGCAATTCTCCGCCAACAGCATTTCGCTATGGGCTAAAAATTCAAGGCTGGGAAATTTCCTATAGTACATCTTGAGAAGCTGATTGCTCATAACTCAATGGTTATAACTACTCAAAGACTCTCAACAAATATAAAATTTGGTAGTCTTTAAAAACTTGGCGGATATAACATTAAATCTCCGGGTATACAAAGTAGGATTATGCCATCACCCCCCATATTTAATAAAGGCTATAATTTGAAAAAATACTCTTTCATAATTGTGATATTTGGAAAAATATCCCCCACTAAATTAATAAATTCTGACTCCCGACTTCTGAACTCTTTTTTCAAAAATTCTTTCTCAACAAGTCATCAACAAAAAAACTATAAATTATAGAGAACTAACATGATCAAAGAAATATTTATGCCTGCCCTTAGTTCTACCATGACCGAGGGTAAAATTGTTTCTTGGCAAAAAACTTCCGGTGATTGGGTAGAAAAGGGCGAAACAGTTGTGGTGGTTGAATCAGACAAAGCAGATATGGATGTGGAATCCTTCTTTTCTGGATATTTGGCCACAATTATTGTGGAAGCAGGAGATGTCGCTCCAGTTGGATCTACTATTGGTTTGTTAGCTGAAACAGAGGCAGAAATTGAGCAGGCAAAGCAACAAGGTGTGACTACTCTAAACAAAGAACCTGCTAATACTTCTAGCTCCACAACTCCTGTGGCCACAGCTCCTATTTCTACAGCCACAGAAAACCAAGAAAATTCTAGTCGTCGTAATGGACGAATTATTGCTTCCCCTCGTGCCCGGAAGTTGGCCAAAGATTTGAAGGTCGATTTGAGTACCCTCAAAGGTAATGGTCCTCATGGTCGTATTGTGGCAGAGGATGTGGAAATGGCGGCGGGTCGTATACCTGCTGTGGTAGCTGCATCAGCAAAGAGTACTATTCCTACTACTCCAACTCAAGTATCTATTCCTGCTCCACCACCACCACCATCTGTAGTGTCTGCTCCAGTAACTCCTGGTCAAGTTGTGCCAATGAATAGTCTGCAAAATGCAGTGGTGCGGAATATGAATGTAAGTTTATCTGTACCGACTTTCCATGTTGGTTATACTATAACTACAGATAATTTGGATAGGTTGTACAAACAAATTAAGTCTAAGGGTGTGACTATGACTGCTATTTTGGCAAAAGCAGTGGCAATAACCTTACAAAAACATCCTTTGTTGAATGCTGTTTATGTGGATCAGGGTATTCAGTATCCCTCTGGGATTAATATTGCAGTGGCAGTAGCAATGCCAGATGGTGGTTTGATTACACCAGTATTGCCAAATGCTGACAAAATGGATATTTATTCTTTGTCTCGTACTTGGAAAGGTTTGGTAGATAGGGCGCGGGCAAAACAATTACAAGCAAATGAATACAGCACTGGTACCTTTACTATTTCTAATTTGGGAATGTTTGGGGTAAATAGGTTTGATGCTATTTTACCACCTGCTCAAGGTTCGATTTTGGCGATCGGCGCATCTCAACCCCAGGTAGTGGCCACTGATGATGGGATGATTGGGGTTAAGCGACAAATGGAGGTGAATATTACTTGTGACCATCGGATTATTTATGGTGCTGATGCTGCTGCTTTCTTGCAAGATTTGGCGAATTTGATTGAAAATAATTCACAGTCTTTGACTATGTAGTTCAGTAGTAGGGTAGCTATCAGTTTTTAGTCACTATTGGTAGCGTTATAGGGTTTGTAGTTTGAAATTCAAAAGCTACTAATCATATTACAACCCAATGCGCTGCCTTTAGTTAAGGGTGCTGGCGCCCTTGACACTATAAGTAACGGAATTTGGTGTATATCAAGCTAACCACCAATATTGCTAATTAACTTCTCTCAGTGCCGATCACCAAGGCGACATATTTAGTAAGAGCTAAACTAAAATTTTCTTCTCAACATTGGAAGATACCTCTAATATAGACAACTTTCTACTGTGGGTTATTAACAAACGTTAGCACTCATAGTATTGGCAATTTTATAAGAGCAAGACAAGAACAAAAATGTATGAGTTTGTATTCTTTTTGTTCCTACTTCCTTGTCTACTTCCTCTCCCCTCCTCCCCTAGTTATCTTGTCTTAACTTATTCAACTTACTGTTCTGGGGATAGAGTGATGGGGTGATCTGGAAAATTTTTCAAGCTTTTTCCTACCTCCTCTATTCCCAGTTCTTGATGACCACTCAAAAATTTGCTCAGGGTTAACTATAGGAATTTAATAAGTTTGACCTTTTTAGATAAAATAGGATTTTCGCCTTATAACTTACACTTCAAAACCCAAAAACCAAGTTCAGTAATGATTTAAGCTTTGGGTGATTAAAAACACTAGGAATTTTTGCTCTGTTTAGGTTAGAGCAATTTTTTTTCCCTGTTTAGGAACAACTCTAATTATACCAACTCTAATAATTTTTACCTACACATGATTAGACTATTTATTTATTAGGAGTCAGGAGTAAAATGAGAATAGCTTCAGTACCATTTTTCAGATGAGAAATTATTTTTTTGTGTGAAAGGAAATCTTCTGTAAAGTCTTTTAATCACACTTATATTATTTAAACATATTCTTTTTTATCCCTTGGTCTTAAATATTTATTGTGATACTATTATAGTACGTCTAGTTTATTACAGAAGTTCAACCTGAAATAGACTTTAATGCTAGTACATTTGGGAAACTATATAATGTACTTTAGCTACCTTTAGTTTCTAGGAACTTTCAGCCTGTTCTTGAACATAAGTTGCTTAAAAATTAAGTCTAAAGACCTATTATTATTTTTCGTCCTCATGCCAAATTTTCTCGATCAGCCTAGTTTATGGGTAAGTCCTAATACTTTTTAATTTCAGGAAAAATCTACTATGAAAGCAGTTGTAATGATATCACCTGGGACACCAGAAGTTTTGCAAGTACAGCAGGTTGCTGATCCTGTAATTGAAAATGATAGAGAAGTCTTAATCCGTTTAAAAGCTGCCGGAGTCAATCCTATTGATACCAAATTAAGGACTCGTGGCACTCTTTACCCAGATAAAATGCCAGCTATTTTAGGATGTGATGGAGCGGGTATTGTGGAAGCTATTGGTAAAAATGTACAAAAGTTTCAAGTGGGAGATGAAGTTTATTTTTGTAATAGTGGTATCGGAGCTGCTCCAGGAAATTATGCAGAATTGGCTGTTGTTGATGAAAGATTTGTCGAGAACAAACCGAGTTCTTTAAGCTTTGTTGAAGCTGCTGCTGCACCCTTAGTTTTAATTACTGCCTGGGAATCTTTGTATGATCGAGGAAAGTTACAAGCTGGTAGAAAAGTCTTGATTCATGGTGGTGCTGGTGGTGTTGGTCATGTGGCTATACAGTTGGCAAAGTTACAGGGTGCTGAAGTTGCTACTACTATTAGTTCAAAAGAAAAATCAGATTTTGTTAAAAGTTTGGGAACAGATTTAGCAATTTTTAAGAATGAAGATTTTGTGAAAGTTGTTTTAGATTGGACTAATGGGGAAGGGGTAGATTTGGCTTTCGATACTATTGGTGGTAAGGTTTTCTATGATACTATTCCGGCAGTAAAAGTTTATGGAGATTTAGTAACAATTTTAGAGCCTGATACTAGCTTAGGAAATTTGAAAGTTGCTAGGCAAAGAAATCTGCGAATTGGGTTGGAATTAATGTTAACTCCAATGACGAAAGGACTGATGGAAGCTCAAGAAGACCAAGCTAAAATTTTGCAGCAATGTAGACGGTTATTTGACCAAGGAAAGCTGAAGATTCATGTGAATAGAACTTTTGCTCTAGACGACGCCATAGAAGCACATCGAATTTTGGAAGCAGGGTCTATGCTTGGTAAGATTGTTTTGACTATTTAATTTTGAATAGGTAGGGATTTTCCATGGAACGGAACTAAATCTTAGGGTTCAAAGACATAAGATATCTTTGCTCTTAGTCTATAATTCTTAAAAATATTAAGTAGTTAAACAAAATTAATTACATAATTTTTTCGTAATGCAATGAGACAAAAGTTTTCCAGTTGACATAAGCATCTATTCCTAGCTATTCATTTTGAGTAAAACGCCACCAAATTTATCTCAAATTCAACGGTGAAGAATAGGTAGGCAATTCAAAGATAGTAATTTGCAAAATTGAGCACTCTTCAAGTTAATCAAAAATCCCATCACTGTTATGAATAGATAATTGCTCTCAAACAATTTCTGTGGGTTGGTTTATATTAGGAAAAAGTTACCTATATAAAAAATAATTACATCAGAATTAATTTTTGCAGTTGAAACATAACTTTCTCTGATTATTTGGGGAAGAGATTCATCATTCTATTAACATTCAGATCGGTTTATATCTATATGGGGAATTTAAGTATTTCCGGGATACTGCCAGACACTGAGAATCCTAGTAATCATACTAAACCATACTTCATCTAAGTAATATAAATTAATTTTTTCCCCAAAAAACTATAATTTTAAATTCTTCTGTTTTATTAGCTTGTTTTATTTATCTTCTTCACCCATGAGGTTGTATTTCTAAAGCTTTACCCTGATGATTCACTCATCATTCTGAAACTTTTAATAATTCTTGCTAGAGTTTTTTTAAGGTCACAATTCTCCAGATTGATACAGTAGTACATCATTAGTTGTTTGTGTAAGTAATTTTGTTTAGTTACTTACTAAACTTTAGTTAGAGATTAGTTAATAAATATATAGCTATTCTATTTTTACATTGTCAAAAATCTAGCAGCTTTTTGGGAATCATGAAGATATAATAGTTTCGGAGTTTATTTCTAGTGTTTTTTATTTTGACAACCTGGGGAATTAGATTACTATAATATCTTGATAATATATCAGTTTCAGTAGTGGCTTACTTCAAGAAAAGTACTAAAAAATGACAAAATTAATATTGGCTCTCTTGGAATTTTTCCTGGATTTTCCCTGACCTGAGTGGAACAAATATAGAAAAATTAATGTGCTGCAACTATTGTTTATTGGTTCTTCGCCGATCCCGGATCTTAACTAATACCAAACCCGGGTCTAATAGCAGGGTTGTTCCATGACCTAATCCCTGACAGTATTTACCTCTGATGTGTGATGTATATTTAACAGCTCTGAAGAAACCTGCTCCACATAGAGTTTTACTATTCATCTCTTCTACTTATAATGTTGATCCCATAATGTATTTACCAACGGCTGTAACTTAAAAAAAATACTCTCTTACTCTTGGCAGGTTTTGTATCATTTGAGAATTCTATATCAGTTTCGGGAACATAGTAAATTATAAATTTAGGGACGTTCTACAGGAGAAATGAAAAAAATATTTGTATAATTTATGAATTATATTAGCAATCAATATAATATTTAGGAATAACTAAAGTTAATAACCAATATAATTTGTACTTAAAAGTGTTTTTATCTACATTTTTTTCTACAGCTGTAGGTTGTTTCATTACTTGTAATAACGAATTTAAAGCATAATTTTCAGATGAGTTTACTTGCTGATCAAAAAGAGCAATATTGATTGCTAAAGGCAGAGCAATAGCAGCTACATCTGGCTCTAATTCTTCAACTAATAAATCAATAGACTGAGGAACTCTAACTGCAGAACGAATTCCTTGCAATATATTTTCATTTAATCCTAACTGCTGTAAACTAGGATATATTTCGTCCCATTTAACTTTCTGATTGGGTTCTCCTGCTTGAATAACGTAAGCTATCAACCTTTCCAGTTTTCCTTGTTGCTTGGTTGTCATATTTTGGATAGGTTCAGTTTTAGTTAACTCTTGAGAATCATTTTGATTTTTTTCTTGTTTTATACCACTGACAATTTTTTCCCAATCTTGACCATCACAAGATTCGGGTTTTTCCACAGTTAAAGAAATAGTTATTTTTTTGTCTTGACTAGCATCTAGCTCAGTTACCTCTGCTCTGACTCCCAAAAAACCTAGCCATTTCGCAATTGTATGAATTAATGTTAGACGGGTTGAGTGACAGTTTGCTAATAACCGAACCTGGGTCCGAACCATAGGACGAACTATTTGTGTCAGCATTAAAATCCACTTACTATCTTAGCTAAAAGTTTACTTTTTTTATAGTATAGTCAAGGCTTTGGTGATAAATAGCAATTTTAGCTACAGATTTTTTTGACTATTGCCTTCAAATTTAGAAATGATGTACTCTATCTCAATTAAATCCATTGGTCTGAAGTTTAATCCACAAAATGCGCATTTACCTTTTTGTGGTTTCAACAGTGTTGTGACTTCTTTCCTTATGCTCGGGTTTTTGCCAATTCTGCTACTTCAGTCAACCTAGTTACTATCATGGAGTGATTTATTACTTTTAACTTTGACATACCTGATAATAAGTACCTCTAAGTGTTGACTTAATATTATGTTTGTCTTGGTTAAATATCCAGTTTTGGGTTTATTTCACATTGGGAAAATGCTTTTTCCAGACCGGGGTGTCTGTTTTGTTTGAGTGTTTCCTACTTACCCATAAAGCTAGTCTTTGACCTAAGAGGTTATCCAGTTTACTAAACACTTTTTTGTCAAATTGCATATATTGACAAGAATTGTGCACCTTGGTTATCAATTTATATTTGAATGGTATCTTAAAGAGGTTTTCTGGTTCCCTTATGCTTTTTTTACGACTTTGAAAATGGTTGAATCAGGGTTTTAAACCCTTGTTTGCTTGACTTAACCTAACCTTGCCTGACTGTAAAATCTAAAAAATTAAATCCATATTCTGATGAGTCAAATTCAGGATGATTCTCTTTATATTCTTCAGTGGGTATGGCCTATTCTGTTTTTTCCGATTTAAGTTCTAATTCTATGCAGCTTAACCATTACCGTCTCAAGGCTTTTGTTACATTACTACTTTGATATCCTTGTGTAATATTTGGGGTATTTATAGTTCAGATATTTTAATTCATAATTTAACTTTAGTTAATATATAGTCAAATATCATAATTGATTCATATTTTTTTTTAAGTATCAATTTATTTGTATCAAACTATACTTTAAATATAAAAAAAAACTTTTTCTACAAAAAGTACACAAAAAACACTTGTAATCTAAAAACGGTGATAAAAATTTAATTAGAGAACTTAATACTCACAAAAGTAAAAAACTATGGGACAGCAAAAATTTGGTGTTATCGGTCTAGCTGTAATGGGTGAAAACCTAGCTCTCAATGTAGAACGCAACGGATTCCCCATTTCTGTATATAACCGCAGTGACGATAAAACTAAGAAATTTATGGCAGAACGGGCACAAGGAAAAAACGTCCACGCTGCTTATAGTTTAGAAGATTTTGTTCAATCCCTAGAAAGACCCCGCAGAATCCTAGTAATGGTAAAAGCAGGAAATCCAGTCGATAAGGTTGTTGAACAACTTAAACCTCTGTTAGATAAAGGTGACATGATCATTGACGGTGGTAACTCTCTCTATGAAGATACAGAACGCCGTACTAAGGATTTAGAATCCACTGGATTAGGTTTCATGGGAATGGGAGTTAGTGGTGGAGAAGAAGGTGCCTTATGGGGTCCTAGTTTAATGCCGGGTGGTACAGAGGCTTCTTACAAAGAATTAGAAGCTATTTTAACTAAAATAGCTGCTCAAGTTGATGATGGTCCTTGTGTCGACTACGTTGGTCCTGGAGGTGCTGGTCACTATGTGAAAATGGTACACAACGGCATTGAGTATGGCGATATGCAGTTAATTGCTGAAGCTTATGACTTGCTGAAAAATGCTGTAGGAGTTAGCAACGAACAACTCCATGAAATTTTTGCTGAGTGGAATAAAACTCCAGAGTTGGAATCTTTCTTAATTGAAATTACAGCTGATATCTTTACTAAGAAAGATACTGAGACTAGCAATCATTTAGTTGACATGATTGTTGATTCTGCTGGACAGAAGGGTACAGGCAGATGGACGGTGATTAATGCTTTAGAATTGGGTGTTGCTGTTCCTACTATTACGGCGGCTGTTAATGCTCGTATCATGTCTGGTATTAAGGAGGAGCGTGTTGGTGCTGCTAAGGAATTAACTGGTCCGAGTGGTCAGTATGAAGGTGATAAGCAAGCTATGATTAATAAGGTGCGGGATGCCTTGTATTGTTCTAAGATTTGTTCTTATGCTCAAGGTATGGCTTTGTTGGCTCAGGCGTCTCGACAGTTTGATTATAAGCTGAATTTGGGTGAGTGTGCGCGAATTTGGAAAGGTGGTTGTATTATTCGGGCTGGGTTTTTGAATAAGATTAAGAAGGCTTTTGATGAAAATCCTGCTCTACCTAATTTATTGTTAGCTCCAGAGTTTAAGCAGACTATTCTTGATCGCCAGAATGCTTGGCGGGAAGTTGTTGCTTTAGCTGGTAAGTTAGGACTGCCTGTTCCTGCTTTTAGTGCTTCTCTAGATTATTTTGATAGTTATCGTCGGGTAACTTTGCCTCAAAACTTGACTCAGGCTCAACGGGATTATTTCGGCGCTCACACTTATGAGCGTATTGATAAGTCTCGTGGTCAGTTCTTCCATACTGAGTGGCCTACTAAGTAATTTAGGACTACCCGCAAACCGAAACTAGAAACCTGGTTTTTCAGAGATGTCTATTGTTAAAACATAAGATTTTTTGTGAAAACTGGGTTTCTTTGGGTAATATCATGTCCGTTGGTATTGGAAGGTGTCAAAGCCGGGGAGATATCTACTATATTTAAGGTTTTTTTCTCTTAATGCTTTTTCCTTTCCTTTGCACTGAGAATACTGATGCTGCTAACGGACATGATTAAAGTCCGATAATTATTTCTGTTTAAAGGTTAGGCGATCGCTCTTTGGTTAAATAGTGGCGATCGTCTTGAGCAATAACTAATTAGACTGATTTTGAGTAGCTTGTTCCCCTTGCTCAAGGGTTAATTCTAACTGTCGTGCTATCTCTTTTTCTGTTAACCTTGTTTCTTAGAATATAGGCACTCCTTGTAAAATTTTTCCAGGGTTGGAGATTGAACAATGAGTTGAAAATAAATATCAGGCATCTCTAAAAAAAATACTCTGTAAAATATTTTGTCTGTTTTCATCTAAAAATATTTTTGTAAAACTTTTAATTAAATCACGGTGAATAACTAGCTATTAAGGTTTGAAGGTAATTTTAATTTTGTGAAAAATTTGTCGATTATTGAGAGTTTTAAACGTCGACAAAAAATTTACTTATTGGTTAGTTATTAATTGATGAATTTAAGTTATTAGTCGTCAAAAAAATTACTTATCAGAATATTTACTGGTATACTATCTTCTTCAGTTTAAGTAGGATAGAAAAAAGAGTAGATCATTTGTTTTTTTCCAGACTTACTTAACTAACTGAAAAAAACAAAGATTGATCTAAAAAATATTTCTAGGGAAGCAATTGTGGATCCTATATCTGAAGAATTAAACAACTTTAGACAAGGTTTTACTTTTACAGGTACAGGCGAAGTGTTAGCCGAGGTAGATAAATTCGGTGATGAGCTGCGATTTTCTAGTGGTCTTGAATTAAGTCCAGCTAGCGAGGAACTAAAAATTGAAAATATAGATACATCTAATGCTGATGAAAATTTCTTGTTGCCCAAGAGTAATTTGGGAAATTTAGATTTAAATATAGAGGACTCAGAAGATAGGACTTTAAAGACTGAAACAGACCCACTGATAGGACAAGACAATGATCCCGTTCAAGAAGTCGACTCTTTAATTAGTGGGACATCTGATCGGGTAAACAATATACAAACTAGGGCTGCTAAAAAGCGGGATAAAGCAGGTAATAGTCGAGGAAAAGCCCACAACTTAGGAGTTTTAGAGGATGATCAAAAGTTACAGGAGTTTGTCGGTAAGTCTGACCGGAAGGACTTTTATAAGTTTAAGGTTAAGAACAAGACGGATATAGATATTGAGTTGGGCGGCCTCAGTGGAAATGCGGATTTGTATTTGCTGAATAATAGGGGGAAAGTTATTGAGAAGTCTAATAAGGGTGGTAAAAGGGCAGAGGATATTGAGCGGACTTTGAACCCAGGGACTTATTATGTGAGGGTGCAGTCAAAAGGTAGAGCAAATGCTAATTACAACTTGAGTTTGGATAGTGAGTTGTCAGATCTGGCGGGTAATAGTTTGAAGAGAGCTCACAACTTGGGAGTGTTGAAGGATGATCAAAAGTTCCAGGAGTTTGTCGGTAAGTCTGACCGAAAGGATATTTATAAATTTAAGGTTAAAGACAAGACGGATGTAGATATTGAGTTAGGCGGCCTCAGTGGAAATGCGGATTTGTATTTGCTGAATAATAGGGGGAAAGTTATTGAGAAGTCTACTAAGGGTGGCAAAAGGGTAGAGGACGTTGACCGGACTTTAAACCCAGGGACTTATTATGTAAGGGTTCAGTCGAGGAATAAGAGGGTTAATGCTGATTATAGTTTGAGTTTAGATACAAAGAGCCCACATTTGCATATTCACGAACCTATAATTATAAACGCCATCGACACTGCTGCAGATCAACCCGGTACATTAGATGACTCTTCAACAATTGATTTGATGGTTGTTTACACTTCAGAAGCTCGCCGAGCGGAGGGGGGTATAGATGCTATCAAAGATCTAATTGAGTTTGCTGTTGATGACGCCAATGAAGCCTTTGCTAAAAGCGGAGTTCAATCCCAGTTACGGCTAGTCCATACAGCAGAGGTTAACTATACCGAGTCGGGTAAAAGTATTAAGGAACTTGAACGGCTAAAAAACGATTCAGACGGCTATATGGATGAAGTTCACGAACTTCGTAATGATTATGGTGCTGACATTGTAAGTTTATTTGTCAGCAGTCTTGACGATGCTGGTGGTATAGCTTATCCAATGGGCACGCCAGCGTATCAATTTGAAAGTCACGCTTTCAACGTTGTCACCAATTATAATGCCAAAACTCGTCACACTCTTGCTCATGAAATAGGACATAATCTAGGATTAGCCCATGATCGCGATAATGCTGAAGGTCAAGGTTCTTTTCCTTACGGCTATGGTTACACTACTCCCAGTGGCGCGGGAACCATAATGTCTTATGCTAGGAACAGACTTCCATACTTCTCTAACCCTGCTATTAGCTACAATGGTGAAGCACTTGGTCAAACCAACCGTGAGAACTCTGCTTTAGCTATTAACAAAGTGGCTCAATATGCTGCTAACTGGCGACCTTCTGGTGGTACAATTAAATCCCAAGACTCTATCACTCTCAACTCCCCCAACGGAGGTAATACCTTAGAACAGGGTTCTAATTATACTATTACTTGGAATGACAATATTAGCGAAAACATCAAACTGGAACTATACAAAGGAGGTTCTTTCTACAGTACCATTAACAGTTCTACTACCAGCGATGGCAGTTACAGTTGGAGCATACCCACATCCATAACCAGTGGCAGCGACTACAAGTTAAAAATTAGTAGTGTTAGTGATAGTAGCTTGTACGACTACAGCGATAGCAACTTCACTATTGAACCAGAAGAGTTCATCAC
>JAGGDU010000151.1:100473-124907 GCA_018457135.1 Trichodesmium erythraeum GBRTRLIN201
TAGTGTTAGTGATAGTGGCTTGTACGACTACAGCGATAGCAACTTCACTATTGAAGCAGATGATTCAAACTCTGATAAATACTACTTTACCTACTTTTATGATCTAGGCGACTCCTATGATGGTTTCTTGTACGAAAAAGCAGGAAGATATTCTTTAGATGATTCATTATACAGCAGTAATGGTCGCTACCAGATATGGGATATTGAGAGTGGCGTGGGTAGTAAAAATGATATTGGCGATGTTTACGTTTATAGCTACTACGATGAGAATTATACTGGTGAAACTTACGAACCATCCTGGTGGACTTGGGGACTTACGGCAGGTGAAAATGGCTTAGGTAGTGAGTCTGACACAATATCGGGTTTCTATGGTGAAGAATATTTTGACCCCTATAATGAAGCTGACGGTTAAATTTAGAGATTAATTTGTCTTGTGCTCAATTCAGAGTAACATTATTCGGCGTTGTTGATGGGCGACTATGATTTTTTTAGCAGGGGTCATAGCCTAATAAAGCGATCGCTCCTGCCAAAACCAATCATGTTGAAGGAGCGATCGCCTTTATCCTTTAAGTGCTATATTTGAAGCATACAGGCTACACTGAAAGTATAAAATATAGGTTCTAGTAAGCTTAAAAAGCTTATTTTTGTTATAAACTATGAATAATTTATTGTTCTTAAAACCAGGAAATTTAGTTGCTCAACTCGGTTTCTGTGTAAGTTATGACTATATTTTTTTTAGCCTAGTCTAGTACTTTGCAAATATATCCGCTTCAGAGTATTAATATCCCTAGATGAAATAGGAGGAGGTTCTGCCACCTGAGAATAATACATAACATCAGTTTTCTCAGGACTATGACCCCAAATACCCAAAGCATGACCAAACTCATGACGAGCAGCAGCAGGCAGATATTTACCTACTTGCATAGGACTCAACCAAATCACAAAATTATGAGATAAAATACCATTCTCATCTTCAGATAACTGATAGCGAGCTTCTGCCGAACGCGCTCTTAAATTTCCTGCTCTCAGAGGAGGTCGCTTGTTAAAAATT
Source organism: Trichodesmium erythraeum GBRTRLIN201 (assembly GCA_018457135.1). Taxonomy (GTDB): domain Bacteria; phylum Cyanobacteriota; class Cyanobacteriia; order Cyanobacteriales; family Microcoleaceae; genus Trichodesmium; species Trichodesmium erythraeum. The sequence continues at coordinate 101,525 of JAGGDU010000151.1, forward strand.
TTAATATCAGCAACTTCTGGGCTATCTACCACTTGCAAAGGTAAATAAATATTCCATTCCCAAATAGCATCTACTACAGTCTTAACCCATTGACGAGAGCGAGACTCATCATTATCAGAAGATTCGACATAAACCTTGATCGGAAATTGCGACCAAATTAGATAACCTACATCCTGAACTTCAATTTGATCAAAATAATCACCACTACCACTAGGGTCTTGCCATTGTGCCAAAGTTTCTGGTAGAGGATAAACTTTCAGAGAAGGTAAATTTTGAGGAGTAACTGCTGTAGTCGGAATTGAAAACAAAAAATAGAAAGCTACCATCCAAATAGCAAAACCGAAAAAAAAGAACCGTAAATAAACCGATGCTATCTTGTTAGTAAACATTATACCAAGCTTGAGAAGTGTTTGTTAAAGAACTACTCAGAAGTCAGCACTTAGCCATCAACTGTTTTGAACAAAATACGTCTACGCCAGTACCGGGTTTCTGGGTTCCTCTGTGTAAGTCCTGAAAATATTACATTCCTCTTCAAGTCTAAGAGCTTCAAGAGGGATACCGAGATATTTGGGAAGTCTATTAGCCAGCGTCAGCTTAACGCCACTTTTAAAGGTTGGCAGTATTAATTAAAAATTCAACTACCAACCTTCTCAATTTTACCCGAGTTTTTATTGAGCGAGTTGATCCTTAAGATGCATTTTTAGCTTTAGCTTCCACAGTTTCAACATCTTCAGATTCTTGAATCATTGCTATCGTTTTCTTCTTGTCTAACTGAAACACTACAACACCTAAAGGAGGCAAACATAAATCTAAAGACTGTTGATAATCATGGAAAAACCAATCATCAGTCCACTTACCACCCAAATTACCCATATTGCTGCCACCATAGTTACCAGCATCGCTATTAAATATTTCAGTATAAAACCCTGGTTCAGGTACACCGACGCGATAATGACTATGAGGTTGAGGAGTAAAATTACAAACCGTTACCACAAAATCCTTCCCATCTTTAGCGCGACGAATAAACGACACCACACTATGATTATTATCATTGCAATCTATCCATTCAAATCCTCCCTCATTACAATCTTGTTCATACAAAGCAGGTTCAGAACAATAGAGATGATTCAGATCCCGGAAAAATCGTTTCATTCCTTGATGAGCATCAAATTCGAGCAAATGCCATTCTAAATCACCCCAAACATCCCATTCACCCCACTGAGGAAGCTCCATCCCCATAAACATAGTCTTCTTACCAGGATGAGTAAACATATAAGCAAACAAGGCCCGGACATTAGCAAATTTCTGCCAATTATCTCCAGGCATCTTACCCAAAATACTGCTCTTGCAATGTACCACTTCATCGTGAGACAGAGCCAACATATAGTTCTCAGTATGGTGATACCAAATACTGAAAGTAACATTGTTTTGGTGGAACTGTCGGAACCAAGGGTCCATCTCAAAATAGTCCAGCATATCGTGCATCCAACCCATGTTCCACTTAAAGTTGAAACCCAAACCACCAACATAAGTAGGCCAAGTCACCATAGGCCAAGAAGTAGATTCCTCTGCAATAGAGAGAACACCAGGATAGTAACTAAAAAGCAAATGATTAACTTGACGGAGGAAATCAGCAGCTTCAATATATTCTACACCTCCGTATTTGTTAGCAACCCATTCACCATCAGGTCTCATATAGTTGTGGTAGACCATAGAAGCAACAGCATCTACTCTGACACCATCAATATGATATTTGTCAAACCAGAAAAGTGCATTTGCCGCTAGAAAGTTACGAACTTCATTACGACCATAGTCAAATACTAAAGTACCCCATTGCTTGTGTTCACCTTTGCGGGGATCTGGATGTTCATAGAGGTGAGTGCCGTCAAAGAAAGCCAAACCATGTCCATCTTTAGGAAAATGTCCGGGTACCCAGTCTACAATTACCCCAATACCATTTTCATGACATTTATCCACGAAATACATAAAGTCTTGGGCACTACCATAGCGAGAGGTAGGGGCAAAAAATCCTGTAACCTGATAACCCCAGGAACCATCAAAAGGATGTTCTGCTACAGGTAACATTTCAATGTGGGTATAGCCCAAATCTTTAACGTAAGAAACTAGACGATCTGCTAATTCGCGGTAGGTAAGAAAACGGGCATCTGGCCTGAGTTCCGAGACTTGAACTACAGGCTCAGTTTCCCCATTAGGTAGTTTAGCTGGTTCATGAGCAGAAGCATGAATCCAAGAACCAAAATGGCATTCATAGACGGAAATAGGTTGAGTGAGTGGGTCAGTATGGCGACGTTTCTCCATCCATTCTTGGTCATTCCAAGTATAAGAGTCTAAGTCAACAACAATGGAAGCAGTTTTGGGTCTTACTTCTTGTTGATATCCATAGGGGTCGCTTTTTTCATAGATGTGTCCTTCCCAGTTTTTAACCTCATACTTATAGCTTTCTCCAGGGCCAATATCGGGAATAAATAATTCCCAAACTCCTGTATGTCCTTTGCGCATTTGGTGTTTACGACCATCCCAATAGTTGAAGTTCCCTAAAATTGAAACATTACGAGCATTGGGTGCCCAAACAGCAAAGTAGACTCCTTTAATTCCATCAACTTCGGTAATATGCGCTCCTAGTTTTTCGTAGATGCGGTGATGGTTTCCTTCTCCAAATAGTTGAAGGTCGAATTCTGTGAGTTTTGCAGAGCGAAAAGCGTAGGGGTCATGGATAACTCGTTCGTGTTCTCCTTCTTTGATTTTAAGTTGATAGTTGGCCAGTTTTGGGGTGTTGATGACACATTCAAAAAAATGAGGGTTATGGACTGACTGCATTGGGTACTCTTTGCGGTCTATCGGAGAAATGACAGAGACAGCTTCAGCACTTGGTTGGTATGCTCGGATCACTGTCATAGTTTTGCCACTGAGTTCTATCTGGTGAGAACCCAATACTTGAAAGGGGTCGTGATGGTGATTCCAAGCTATTTGGTTAACTTGATCAGCAGATATTGTCATTTTTGTCAATATATATATTTGTTAACAATTAATTAAGAATGCTACCATAATTGGAAAGATATACTATTATATTATGTCAACTAGGTTGACATCCTCCCCAACTGCACTCCTATGAAATAAGCTATTTCTTAATCCATTTTTTTTAGTAGTTTGGACGCATAAATTTTTTGACTATGTACGGACGCTCTTATGCAAAGTCCCTACCGTAGCAAAAGTTTTAATCCTATTACTTATAATACCTACTAAATTATCAGTTACAGATAAGCTTTCTTGATTGATTTCTACTACAAGACTCTGAAAATAGCTATTAGTAAATACCTATTCGCAAAATTTTTGGTTACTTTTGCTGATGATGGAATGAATGTTGACGTCCTTTCCGGCTTGAAGGCGCGGAGATTTCTACTAAGCTTTAGATCCTTAGCTGGTTGACGTTTTATCGGCTATTGATCTACCCCTATTGCTCCCCTCGGACCAGGGAGATGCTGGTGGCTTAAGCTTCCCTCCACGTCCATTTTTTATCTGGTGACTGCCCGCCCGCGAATAATAATATATTTATTACTGCGTTTTGCAAAAAGGTCCTGTTTAGCTCCACAGTTGAGACATTCCTATTCTCTCACTGAAAGGTCTATTTTGCCTGCGGCTGAAACCATAGTATGAGGATATTTTGGATGCTGGATCCCTGAGACTAATTACTCTGAAATCACGATCATATTTGTCGCTTTTCCTTTTAGAAGTGTTCTAAATTTTCTCCAACCTTAAATATAATATTGCTCTGGATCATTTGCAGTTTTTTACCATATTAGAAACATTTAAATCTGCTAAAACTATTACTTGGTTTTTGTCTTTTATTTTAGGAGATAATTTATGCAGAAAATCTATCTTAGTATCTTTCAATTTTCTATGAAATTTATCAACTCTAACCTGTACTTTTTCATATTGTTTAGATGTTTGAGTTTTCCTGCGATAATGACTTACTTAATTTACCCCTTTTGAAGCTCCTCTAAAAAAGACTATTTTTTATCAGTTTTTTAACGGTTTAGGACCATATTTTTTTTGAATATAGTCGCCCTAGAAGGGTGAAGCTTTAGAGCAAATTTTTTAGTAATTATCTTAAAAAAAATAATTTTAATTTTTCCAATTTTTACTAAATAAACTTTAGTTAACCAACTTTAAAAACACTTTTTTTAAATCTTGTAAATTGTTTTAGCTTTCTACTTTTCAACTTAGGGGTTTTTATGAATTTGCATTTTATTTACCCCTTTTATTGATTTTAAAAAGTTTTTATATACCTGGTTTCAATCATTTAAATACTGCTGCAATGAGATACAAGAAATCTCTAACAACTATCCTCTATCTTCAGTTTTTTTTGCTTGAGTAATTAGCTATTTTGACAAATTGTGATAGACATTATTTTTTCTATCCTAGTTTTTATTTTTCCTGGTAGAAGCCTAAGCTATTATTCCAGATTAAGTGAAAACACTCAAACAATTGTATGAGTTTTGTCGTTTTATATTTATGTTTTTTGTGTGCACTTCATATTTATACCTAGCCTTCATATTTTACTTGGTTTTAGCATGGATAGTAGAACTATAGCATAATAAGTTTGATATGCAACATAATTAAAAAAGGAGACATTCTGTTTCACACTTAAATATAAATTTGTTCTGGATAACTAAATACAGAAAAAAGTACTAAGAAAGAAAGGACTAGAGTTGATCAAAGATTTCTGGGAAACTGTAGTTAGTAAAAATAATTTAAAATAATATTAGAGTTTAATGTGGAGGTTGATTATATTCATTTAGCTATAGGATACTCGCCAAAATTGCCAGTATCTCTCAGATAATAAACCGCTAGTAAACCACCATCTGAAGAGTTAATAGTAGATTTTATGGAGCAGGAAGATACAAAAAACTCAAAAAAACTAATTTGCTCAATGGATCCCATCTTATTTTGCGCTTCCATTGGAGGCGCACCTCTGAAAATTATTAAAGATTACATTTGGCATTAATTGTCCCCCACTGAAGGACTATCCCTGATCAGAAACTTCTGAAAATTTTGTTGGAAAAAGGGAGAAAGAGTATAATTAACAAGGGGAACTAGTTAAGTCTTTAAAAAAACAATGTGCTTAACATAACTTGTCTATTTTTTCAAGTATTATGTTCAGAAAAATCTTGATAAAGCATAGCTAAAAGGGGGAAGTTTGATACCCATTTTTTTTATTTACCTTTTTATAATTATAATCTTAAGTATTTCTGAAACGATTGATAGCTATGAAACTAAATTTTTTGTTTCAGATAAATAACATAAATATACAAATTATGAAAATAATTTTTAAATGATTTTTTGACTGTTTAACTGCTTAGATAGAGATAAATAGAATTAAATCAAAAGAAAGTCTGTTTAATGAAAAATATTACTTTGTAAGGTGAGACAAATATTTTAACTGAAATAGGATAGCTATATTAGTATTCTTATTGATATAATTTTGGCTGCAAAATTTTTTATCTATGAAATAGAAGCAAAAATATTAATCAAATAGTTTAGAAGTGGATAAATATAAAAATTAAAAATTTAATTATAATGGCAGGTTACAACACATATTTAGTAGTAAATACTATTGTATTTTAAATTATATAGATTTCAGTATAGGTACACTATAATGGTCGCAGTTAGAAGTTCATTTCCAACCATAAGCAATAAGTCCACAAAAACTAATTTTTCTGTTGCCTCAAAAAAATCAGTTTCCCCACACAAACCAATAGAAAAAAACTTATCTGGTGGTAACTATACCTCTCAAGAGGGTAAAAACTTACACAAAATTCAAGAGCAGAACCTGGCTCAAGTTATCTCCCTACCACAGTCCCAACCACTTTGGTTAAAATCTTTGATGGTGACACAATTTACTTCGTCCATTGTTACGGTATTATTGGCTACTGCAAGTGTGGCCTTTTACGGCTTAACAATTGCTGGCCAGTCTAAATGGACGATAGAATATCAAGAGTTAGAAAAACTTAGAAAAAAAGAACAGGAGATAAGTGTTGCTAATGAACTATTAAAAAATTACATAGCTGAACAGGCATCAACTTCTGAGAGTAGTATAGCTGCAAAAGATTCTGTAAATAGAATATTTTTAGAACCAGCACCTCCACGTCCTGCTCCTAATGCTCCTCAGCCTTATCTAGAATCTAGTTCAGCTCATAAATATTTTTTCAACACACCAATAGGATATTGAAGTTGAACTTAGTACTTAACTATCAATACTATCAATATATATGTTGGAGTTGTTGGGAATTAAACAAAAAAATGGCTAAAATCTAAAATAAGTCACGGTTCATATCATAGTGTTTTCAGGTATAAAATACTGAAAACTTTATAGAGTAACTTTTTGAGCATTTTAAATTTTTCCAGACCTAACAACTCTATTACCTAAAACTTGGGTTTAGAGAAAACCAAGCCATAAAGCCATAGTACTGGAAGATTTAGAAATAAAACATATGCTCAAGGATCACAAGCCAGCCTCATACCCTTTGATGGGAGGGTAACAAAAGAGATGGGTAGTGATGCTAACTGCGGAGAAATAGTCAGGCCACTAGAGTACTTTGGGAAAGGGAATTAATCAAAATTGATGGATATTTTACTAGTTCCAAAGGTTGCTCTAAATGTGGTCATGTAGTAGAAAAATGGGTGGGGCTCGAAGGCTAGTAATACTGCTAAAAGGCAGGTAAAGTAAGCTTTCTATGGCTCATTTTTACAAGAAGGCTTCAAATATATGGCCAGTGAAAAGCTCTTATATCTTTCTTGTATTCTTGGTGGTCAAATTTCATCGGTCCTATTGTTGGGTTGAGGGCATAAGCCATACAGTAGAAACTAAAAATTAAGAGGATGGACTAACTACTTTAGAATTGGACTTACAAGATATTTAGGAAACTGGATATGTTTTTGTGGAAAATACTATGGCCTTGAATGAGGATCATTGAGATATGATTTTCTAGTCAATTCCCTAATGTTTAATAACTGATGTTATACAAAAATAGAATTAGTTCTTGATTAATGGTTCAGCTCTCAGGTATGAGGTTAAGGGTTGCAAATTTGATAAGTTAATAAGGTCTTACTAGCAAATCTATTAATTTTGGTCTATTAAATAACTATAACTTTTTACGTCAATAATTTTCAAAGTTTGCTCTCTACCACTAAACCTACTCCTTTGTCGGCGCCAGATTATAATTAGTAAATTATTATTCTAGTATATAGCTTATAGTCAGATTTGCCTAGGTAATTTTCTAACTCGAAGGGAGTAAAGCGATCAAAACTACTAACTATCTTTGCTCTCTACTACTAAACTAGCAAACCTGAAACTACTAAATTAACTTTTATGATCCCCTATTATTATAAATAAAACAAATGGCTTCTTCTGACTCTTCTTCAAATTCTAAACTTCGTCGTAGGTATTTAAAGCGCAAACAAGCGGAAAAATTTAGTTCTCATCTTAAAAATCAAAGATATCAAGATGAAATATATTCTGTTAGAAATAATGATCACAAATTAGCTTCAACTCCCCCTGATGAAAACTCTGAAAAATGTAGAACATCTAGGCTTTACCAAGTCTGGGTGCTTCTGATGTTGGGCTTAGTAGTATTAATAACTAACCTATTTCGTTTACAAATTTTGCAAGGAAAAGAATTACAAAAGCTAGCTCAAAAACAGCATACCATAGAATCAAATCCTTTTATTCCCAGACGACCAATAGTTGATAGAAATGGGAATCTTTTAGCAATTGATCAAATAGCATATACTCTCTATGCTCACCCTAAAATTTTTAATCGCCAAAAACAAGAAGTTGCTAATAAGTTGTCAACTGTTCTAGAAGGAGCAAGTTTAAAGAAAAATCTAACTTCTAATGATTTACTTCAAATGTTTCATCAAAGAGAGACAGGTATAAAAATTGTTGAGTATATACCTCAAGAAACTGCTAATAAAATTACTGATCTATTTATTGATGGCTTAGAATTAATTCAACACTCACAACGGCTCTATCCTCAGAAGGAATTAGTGGCGGAAATTGTAGGATATGTAGATGGAGAAAGCAAAGGTCAAGCTGGAATTGAGTATAGCCAACAAAATCTTTTAGAGCGCTCTATGGGAGCAATCAAATTTCGGCGCTTAATTAAAGGTGTTTTGGTACCTGATAAACTAACTAGGGGTTTTTTGCAGTTAGATGACCTTTCCCTTCATTTAACTATTGATTCTCCGTTGCAACGATCAGTACGAGCTATTTTACAAAAACAGTTAGAAAAGTATGACGCCAAGCGGGGTACTGTCATAGTGATGGATGCTACTGATGGTTCTATATTATCTTTGGTCTCGGAACCTTCTTATAATCCTAATAAATACTATAATTATGATGTGACGTTGTTCAAAAATTGGGCTGTAACGGATGTTTATGAACCTGGTTCTACTTTTAAACCAATAAATGTGGCTTTGGCTTTGGAGGTAGGAGCAATTGAAGAAGATAGTGTATTTTATGATACAGGAAGGATCAGGTTTGATCGTTGGTCTATATTTAATTCTGGTGGTGGCGGCGGCGCCCGAACTGTGACTCAAATTATTCAACATTCTAGTAATATCGGTATGGTTAAAATTGTTGAAGAAATGCCGCGCGCTGTTTTTTATGATGGTCTCAAACGTTTGGAACTAGATAGTATTACTGGTACGGATTTACCTTTTGAGGCTGCTAATATTTTGAAGGGTAGAAACCAGTTTTTAATGGTGCCGGTGGAAGCAGCGACTACTGCTTTCGGTCAGGGGTTCTCTCTGACTCCTTTGAAGCTAGCACAGTTACATGCGGCTTTGGCAAATGGGGGAAAGTTGGTGACGCCTCATGTTGTTCGTGGATTATTTGATAGTAAGAAGCAACCATATTGGCAGTTGCCAATGCGGGAACCTAAACAGGTTTTTTCTGTTGATACGACGAGAAAAGTTTTGGCAATGATGGAAAAGGTGGTTGAGAGTGGTACTGGTAAAAGGGCTAGACTACGTGGATATCGCATTGCTGGCAAAACTGGTACGGCGCAAAAGGCTTCTGATACTGGAGGTTATTCTGATGATGCTCGAATTACTAGTTTTGTGGGTATTTTGCCAATGGAGTCTCCTCGTTATGTGGTTTTGGCTGTTATTGATGAGCCTATTAAGGGTACTGGGGGAAAGGTTGCTGCTCCTGTTGTTAAGTCGGTGATTAAGTCTTTGATTAATATTGAGCAAATTCCTCCTTCTTCTATTAGGTCTAAGTGAGGTTAAGGGTTGAATGTTAAGGTTTTTTAAAGGCTGTAGTAAAACTGCTATGTATTGAGTTATTATGATTACATTGATATAAGTAATTCAAAAAACGAACCTAGGAATAGGAAAAAAATCAGTTGTTATTGCTAGCTTTTCTATGGCTTTTAGAATGTCTGCTTAATATGCTCAAGCAGCTGTTCTAAGTTTTGATTTTAATAGCGGATCAAGTAATTCATCTGGAGGTGACTTGGTTTTTAGGGAAACTAATGGATTTCAAGTGACTTTTTCAGATGATCACTCAAATGGATATTCTGGGGGTAATGCTGACTGAGTACATGTTACAAATAGAGGTTATGGCAATGTTAAAGTTGGTCATCCAACGCTGACCTCAACTATTTTGGGGGTTAATTTTTTTTGGTTTCATTGCTGTGAGTTGGGGCGGTAATTTGTTTGGTTTCGTTCTTCAACCCCAACAACTTTTACTAACTAAAGGTTATTCCTCCTCCTCCTTCTATCTTGTCAATAAAGACTTGATTTTTAACGTCTCCACCAGCGGCATTACCTTGTTGTACTGTTATTGCGTTGCGAATATTCTCTTGTGCTTCTAGTTGTATTTTTTCCTTTCCCTCTGCGGGTAAACCTTTGCCTCCACGCAATAATGCTACGGGAAAATCTTCTGTTTGGGAAAAGTCGAATATGGGGGTTTGTTCTCCCCCTTGTTGTTGAGCGCTTTGGGGAACGGTTTTTCCTACATGGTGCATTAGGTTGGAAAGGGTGACATATTTGTCTCCTGGTTTGTTGTCTCCACCTTGTAATGCTTCGAGAAGGTGGTATGTGTAGATGCTCATTGTTTGATCTGAGCGGATCCATGATAACTGGTATCCTGTGGATGAGGTGAATACTGCCCGTCCTGTTCCTTTTTTTAGGTCTTCTATTAGGTTTTTGGGGAGGGCGGTTTGACTGAAGTTTTCGGGTAAGTCTAGTTGGTCTGTTTCTTTGGCGGTTGCCATTCCTTGGGCGTGACAACTATCTATAATTACTAATAGTTTTTGGGCGGATATTTCCTGGAGGGCGTTGTTAAAGTCTGTTGCTGGTAATGCTGTTTTTTGTGTTTTTTGTAGTTTTATGGGGCTGGTGTCGTGGGGGATTAAATAATATTTTTCGGTTGATTTATCTAGCCAACCATGACCGGAATAATAGACTAATATTGTTGCTTCTGGGTCGTTTTTTGCTTGTTCTTGGAGCCAGTTTATGTTGTTTAAAATGTTTTGTTTTGTTGCTTGTTCGTTGCATAGTAGGCGGAGATGATTTTCGTCGTCTATGTAACTGCAGAGGTCGGGGTTTGTGAGGAATGATTTGATTGCTTGAACGTCTTTGACTGTGACGGGGAGTGACCAGTCGGGGTATTTGTAGTCGCCGACTCCTATTAGTAGGGCGTAGTTGTGAGAAAGTGATTTAGACATGGGTATTTTGGGGGTTGGTTTGTAGTATTGGAGCCGTTGTTGGATGGTTTGAATAATTTTGATAATTTTATATAAATCTTGTTTTACAAAACTATCATTTTGTAGTTTTTTTGTCAACTTAATAATTGTGTTTTCTGAACCTATTTTACCCAGAGCTTCTGCTACATGGTCGCGCACCCAATAGTCTGAGTCTTTTAGGAGTGGAATTAATTGTTCAATTGCTTTTTCCGAACCTATTTCACCCAGAACATATGCTGCTCTCGAACGCACAAAAGAGTCTGAGTCTTTGAGGAGTGGAATTAATCCCTCAATTGCTTTTTCCGAACCTATTTCACCCAGAGCATATGCTGCATTGCGACGCACATTAGGGTCTGAGTCTTTGAGGAGTGGAATTAATTGCTCAATTGCTTTTTCCGAACCTATTTTACCCAGAGCTTCTGCTGCAGTATAACGCACATTAGGGTCTGAGTCTTTGAGGAGTGGAATTAATTGCTCAATTGCTTTTTCCGAACCTATTTTACCCAGAGCTTCTGCTGCAGTATAACGCACATTAGGGTCTGAGTATTTTAGGAGTGGAATTAATTGCTCAATTACTGTTTCCGAACCTATTTCACCCAGAGCTTCTGCTGCATTGCGACGCACATTAGGGTCTGAGTCTTTGAGGAGTGGAATTAATTGCTCAATTGCTTTTTCCGAACCTATTTTACCCAGAGCTTCTGCTGCAGTATAACGCACATTAGGGTCTGAGTATTTTAGGAGTGGAATTAATTGCTCAATTACTGTTTCCGAACCTATTTCACCCAGAGCTTCTGCTGCATTGCGACGCACATTAGGGTCTGAGTCTTTGAGGAGTGGAATTAATTGCTCAATTGCTTTTTCCGAACCTATTTTACCCAGAGCTTCTGCTGCAGTATAACGCACATTAGGGTCTGAGTATTTTAGGAGTGGAATTAATTGCTCAATTACTGTTTCCGAACCTATTTCACCCAGAGCTTCTGCTGCATTGCGACGCACATTAGGGTCTGAGTCTTTGAGGAGTGGAATTAATTGCTCAATTGCTTTTTCCGAACCTATTTTACCCAGAGCCTCTGCTGCAGCATAACGCACATATTCATCTGAGTCTTTTAGGAGTGGAATTAATTGCTCAATTGCTTTTTCCGAACCTATTTGACTCAGAGCAGATCGTGCAGAAAAATTCACATTAGGGTCTGAGTCTTTTAGGAGTGGAATTAATCCCTCAATTGCTTTTTCCGAATCTATTTTACCCAGAGCCTCTGCTGCAGCATAACGCACAAAAGAGTCTGAGTCTTTGAGGAGTGGAATTAATCCCTCAATTGCTTTTTGCGAACCTATTTTACCCATGGCATTTGCTGCACTCCAACACACAAAAGAGTCTGAGTCTTTGAGGAGTGGAATTAATCCCTCAATTGCAGTTTCCGAACCTATTTCACCCAGAGCATATGCTGCACTCCAACGCACATATTCATCTGAGTCTTTTAGGAGCGGAATTAATTCCTCAATTGCTTTTTCCGAAGCTATTTTACCCAGAGCATGTGCTGCACTCCCACGCATATACTTGTCTGAGTGTTCTAGAAATTGAACCAACCTCGGAACAGTAACCTCCGACATCGTTAACCCAGCCAACACAACCTTCGCCAACCCAGGCAACTCCAACCCATCAACCTCAGCAAACGCCGCTTCCTGAAACTTCTCTTTTACCTCACCCACCAACCTCGCCCCCAAAAACCAATCTACCTCCAACGCCAGCCTTACCACCCGCACCGCTAACACCTCATCCTCAACCAACCCCAACATCAACGCCACCACTTCCGTCCACTTCAAATAATTCAAATAATCCCACTGCAACTCATAGTCACTCAAACCAGACAACTGCGACGACAACCTTTCCGCCGCATAATACTCCTGCAACAACTGATGGCGAAACGAAATCTGACCATCATCTCCCACCTGGATCAAATGATACTCCAACAGATCCTCCAACCAACCCATGGCACAGTCAGTCGGAGCCACCACCTGCCCTCGCAAAAAGTCCGCCAATACATCTTCAGCCTTTTTCCGAGGAATAGCAACCATCATCTCAGTTTTCGACCCCCCAGTTGTCATCACCCACGCCAACTCCTGCAATAACCGATCCCACCAACGCCGAGAACTTTCATCAACCAGAACATCCTGCTTAATACGACCACTATAAGTCTGAGTAAAACCACGAAATACCAACCCCAGATGAGCAGGTATGACCTTGTTATAGTCAAACACCGAACACAACATCAACAAAAACATCGGAGTTTCCCCCAACTCCCGCAACCTCCCCTGTAACTGTCCCCACAAATTTTCACCCTGTTCCGGCAAATAAGCACAGACAAAATCCTGCATTTGAGATTCTGTCAGGGGCTGCATTTCCAGCTTTTTCTCAATCCGCAAGTCTCCCCCCAGACTCAAATCTCGGGTCGAAAACACCATAGCAGTTTCTGGGTAGTCTTGCCGGAACATTCTCACCTGTTGTCGCGCCTCCTCCGACGCCATCTCATTAAACCCATCAAATAGCAGCAAAAATTTACCTTGAAGCAGCAAACTTTTCAGAGTCTCTTCATCTATATATGTATTGTGGTTGTGCTTATCAATAAAAGCTTGAATTCTCGAAAGTACAGAAGATTTACTGTAGCGCAATTCTATGAGAATAGGAATTTGGCCATTTTCCCCAGACCAGACCTTATGTGCCTCCTCCAACAACAACCTGGCCAAAGCAGTAGATTTTCCCGACCCCGGTCTTCCCACCAATAAAACATGATTAGCCGCATATTTCCGTAAACCCTCCAAAACCGTCAACCGTTCAATTTTCTCTTGTGGGTCTTTCCCCTGCTTTTCCTCCGACTTAACCCTTTGTACCATCAAACCCAAATCGAAAGAAGGAAAAATATTTTGCCCTTGCTCATGGGGCTTTTTTCCCGCCACATCCGTCAGAGTATAAACCTCCCACCAACGGTCATACTCTCGGCAAACTGATTCTAGATAGGGCCCCCAATTGATCATATTTAGAATTTAGAAGTTAAAAGTTAGAAGTTTAGACCTTAATTTTAACCTTTCATCCAGACTACTGCCGGAGTTAACCAAAATCCAATAATATTGAATAATTATCAATCAAATCTTCCGATAAACACCTTGAAAGAACTTTTAATTACTGGAACTGATACTGACGCAGGCAAAACAATATTGACCATCGCTCTTGCTGCTTACTGGCAAACTTACTACAAAAACCAGAAGTTAGCCCTGTTTAAACCTATTCAAACTGGTATTGGCGATCGCGAACTCTACACCCAACTATTTTCCCTCGAACAATCTCTTGACGAAATCAACCCTTTATGGTATAAGACACCAGTTGCACCACCCGTAGCATCAGAAAAAGAAGGTCGTCTAATACAATTAGACAAAATATGGTCAACTTTTACAACCTTGCGAGAGCAAAAAGATTTTGTATTAGTTGAAGGTTTAGGAGGGCTGGGTTCCCCTGTAACTAAGGAACTCACCGTAGCAGATATAGCTAGAGATTGGGATTTACCCACTATTTTAGTAGTACCAATTAAGTTAGGAGCGATCGCTCAAACTGTAGCAAACGTTGCCCTAGCCCGTCAGATGAAAGTTAACCTCCGAGGCATTATCCTCAACTGTATCAAACCCTGCTCAGAACAAGAAATAGCTGACTGGACTCCAGTTGACTTAATTGAATCCTTAACTCAAATGCAAGTTTGCGGTATTATACCACACTTAAAAGACATTACCGACTTAGATAAATTAGCAAAAGCAGCTTCTAACCTAGACTTAGAGAAATTTCTGCCAGTAGTGTCAAAAGTTAAAAGTTAAAAGTCAAAAGCCAGAAACTAAAAGTTAAAAGTTAAAAGTTAAATTTTTAATTACTAAGAACTGACCCACAACCACCATATCTATTAGGGACATTAGGAATTTGGCCTCTCAAACCCTCAAAAGAAAGAAGTTAGAATTTAGAAATCAGGAGTTAAATTCTTAATTATCAAAAACATGGTCTCAACTATTCCCAACTCAAATTCCCTTATCGAGTCTCAACTGCGCCCAGAGATTAGAAAAATGCAACCTCTATTAGTTGAGTGGCGACGACATTTGCATCAAAGACCAGAATTAGGTTTCAAAGAACACTTAACAGCAAAATTTATTGCTCAAAAATTACAAGAGTGGGGCATCGAACATCAAACAGGAATTGCTAACACAGGAATAGTTGCAACTATTAACAGCAATAAACCAGGACGGGTACTAGCTATTAGAGCCGACCTAGACGCACTACCAATACAAGAATTAAACGACGTCCCATATAGATCCATACATAATGGTGTAATGCACGCCTGTGGCCATGATGGACATACAGCGATCGCCCTGGGTACTGCCCACTATCTCGCTACTCATCCTGAAAATTTTAGTGGCATAGTAAAAATAATCTTCCAACCTGCCGAAGAAGGACCAGGAGGATCCAAACCAATGATCGAAGCAGGAGTACTAAAAAACCCTGATGTAGATGCCATAATTGGTTTGCACCTATGGAATAATCTCCCCCTAGGCACATTAGGAGTCCGCAGTGGTGCTCTTATGGCAGCCAGCGAAAGATTTAATTGCACAATTTTAGGGAAAGGTGGCCATGGAGCCATGCCACATCAAACAATAGATTCTATTGTAGTAGCAGCACAAGTTATTAATGCATTACAAACAATAGTATCTCGGAATATTAGTCCTATAGACTCAGCAGTTGTAACTATAGGTCAGTTGAACGCAGGTAGAGCATTTAATGTTATAGCTAATACTGCTAGAATGGCTGGTACAGTGCGCTATTTTAATTTAGATTATCAAAATTATTTTAGTAAACAAATGGAGCAAATAATTTCTGGAATTTGCGCAAGCTATGGAGCTAATTATGAGTTGAATTATCAACCACTTTATCCCCCATTAATTAACAACCCAAAAGTTACAGATATAGTTAGAAGTGTTGCGGAATTAATAGTAGAAACTCCTGCCGGTGTCATACCAGAATGTCAAACCATGGGAGCAGAAGATATGTCATTTTTCTTACAAGAAGTACCCGGTTGTTATTTCTTTTTAGGCTCTGCAAATTCTGAAAAAGGTTTAGCTTATCCTCACCATCATCCTAGATTTGACTTTGATGAAACAGCTTTAGGAATAGGAGTAGAAATGTTTATCCGTTGTACAGAAAAGTTTAGTATTCAGGAATAATTTTTTGACTTCTTGAAGAAAATAAAACTGATATTTTAAACTTGTTTTTCCGAAGCATTTAGCACTTGAATACCAACTGTTTTTTTTTAGGAAAAATTCATCAAAATATTTATGCACAATAATATTCAACAAAATTTAAATTCTTTAAGAGTATTAACAATTGCTTTCCTATCTTTCTTAGGAAGCCAAATGCTAAATACTGCCAAGGCAGAGCAATGGACTCCAGGAATTAAAAGCACAAATGAGATATTAATTGCTCAACAAAAACAAGTTTGTAAACTGCAGTCTTCACCAGAAGATAACCGTCAGGGTGTAAGTTTCCGAAATCAACCAGTTGGAGGTCAAAGTATTGCTTTTTTTAATAATGGTACTTCTGTAACAGTCATCAATAGGACTAATGACGGACAATGGACCCAAGTGATAGCACCAAATAATATTCAAGGTTGGGTATATAGTCTCTACCTGCAAAATTGCAATACACTCTCTGCTTCGCAACTACCCAATACAGGGAATACCACAGGTGGAGTACCTATAGGAACAATGTGTCAAGTTACAGGTTGGCCTAACTCCCCCAATATTCCAGTTCAAGACTTTCCCAATGCTCGAAGTAAACCTATGCCCTACCTTTTTAATAAGGGTACTCAACTACAAGTTTCACAACCACCAGCAGGGCAACAGTCTCAAAGAAAGTGGGTTTACGTTAGATCTATGGCTAATTCTCAACAAGTAGGCTGGGTATGGAAGAATTATATTCAATGTAATTAGATATTCAAGGGAGTCAGGAGTCAGAAGGGAAAATTAATGAAGGTTTTTTTCATCTTCTATAACTTCTACTGAATCGTTTCATGTTATAATATCGAGCTAAAAAATTAGCGATGTTTATACTTAACTATTGTTTCCTACTGCAAAGTTTTGCTGTTTATATCCCAGAGAAAAACATAACATAATAACAAATATAACTTACAATTTTAGCTGAAACAATCAACTACTAGATTGATATAGTTAAAACTGTAAGTTTAATTTTTTCCTATAATTCTTATTACAGCAAAGAGAGAAGTTGAACCACTTTTGAATAAATATGCTATTCAAAATAACATTACAAATTAACATTATAGGAATAACAGTCTACTACAATAATCAACCCTCAAATATAGTCCATACTGCGAATTTAACCTGAATCTCATTTTGTGCCTTTGACCTTCTAAAAATACTTCCCATTTTCTTTAATTATCAAAAACCTTGCCCCCAGTGCTAAATAAACCATAGAATTAAAGATTATTACAAATTTGAGGTTGTGCCATATAGGCCATTTTCTGATGGGAGAACAACATTATGACTCATAGTCCAATAATATTAGGTGTTGTAGGTGATAGCGCTGCGGGTAAAACTACCTTAACTAGAGGAGTGGCTCAAGTCTTAGGGCCAGAAAACGTTACAGTTATCTGTACAGACGACTACCATCGCTATGATCGAAAACAACGAGCTGAAATAGGCATTACTGCCCTCCACCCAGACTGTAACCATCTTGATATAATTCAGCAACATCTAAGCTTGCTGAGTACCGGACAACCAATTCTCAAACCTATTTATAATCACTCAACCGGAAAATTTGACCCTCCAGAATATATTAAACCTAAAAAATTCGTTATTGTTGAGGGACTATTGGGTTATTCGACTAGGGGGGCAAGAGACTGTTACCACGTGAAAGTCTACTTAGCCCCTCCAGAAAAACTTAGGGCAAAATGGAAAGTAAAACGGGATACGATGAAAAGGGGCTACACTGAGGCAGAAGTCCTGAAACAAATGGAAAAGCGGGAAGCAGACTCAGACGCATTTATCCGTCCTCAACGCAAGTGGGCAGATGTAGTTGTTAGCTTCTATCCCTATTCTAGTGATATAAATAGTTCTCAACTTAATGTCCGTTTGTTGCTTAGACCAACTATTCCCCACCCAGATTTTTTAGAAATTCTCGATCAAGGTAGTCCTAGTTTTCAACCTGCAGTCCGTTTGGGTTTAGACCGAGATATGGGTAAACCAGTAGATGTATTGGAAATTGACAGTAATGCTACTAAGGCACAGGTAAATGAGTTAGAGATAATTCTCTGCAAGGAAATGCCCCACTTAAAAGATTTCTGCTCCCTGGAAACACATCCAGATATAGGTAAGCTAGTTGGTACAACTGGGGAGTTGCTTCAGAGTTATCCTCTAGCTTTGACTCAATTACTTATTTCTTATCACATGATCAAGGCAACTAATATTTATCTGTAGAATTATTATAGAAGTTTTAAGTACGAAACAGGGGTTAAAATTTCTGGCTTTTGTGAGGGGTAAAACGTCACTAAAACTTAACATATAATAGATGGCTAATATCAGTTATTCAGTAAATTTTGAAGTATAAATTATGGTAAATAAAATTTCTGCTGAAGAATTTTTTGATAGTTGGTCTGTCAAGTATGATGATCTGTTCAAAGATCCTAAGTATTATGTGCGTTACCTCAATGAAGCAGCTAAAATATTCCATCAATATAATTACTATCAAGGTAGTATTTTGGATATTGGTTGTGGTACAGGTTTTCTGAGTGAATTATTACAGGGAAATTTTGAATATACAGGAATTGATATTTCTAGTAAAATCCTAGATTATGCAGCTAAAAGAGGATACAAAACTATCCACAAATCCATTGAAACAGCTTTGTCTGAAATTGATACTCAATCCTACGATTTTGTTTTTTGTCTGGGAGCATTATTATTTGTTGAAGATGCTCAAAAAGCTATAGAGCATATTTATCGAATTGCTCGTAAAGCTATTTTAATAAGTCTTGATGAGACAACCGAGGAATATATCAAAAATTTGGCTGTGCCAGTTTATGACCATTCAAAAATTACAATTAAAAATGCCATTGAAGATTATTTGATTATAGGTTGGACTTCTCCAACTACGGGAATTCCTATCCGAACTCGCATGATTTATATTCAGCAAAAAAACTAAGATAATGGTTGACTAAGATTTAATATTTAATGTTGCCTATTGATCGTATTACATGGAAGAGTAAACATAAGTAAATCTTGAACTATAAATTATGGTAAATAAAATTTCTGCTGAAGAATTTTATGATGATTTTGCTCCTAACTATGATGATGTATTAAAAGACCCCAAGTGTAATGCACAGCACGTCTATGAGGCAGCTAAAATATTTCATCAATATAATTACCATCAAGGTAGTATTTTAGATATAGGTTGTGGAACAGGCTTTCTAAGTGAATTATTAGAGGGAAATTTTGAATATACAGGTATTGATGTTTCGGCTAATATGCTGGAATATTCAGCTAAAAGAGGTTATCAAACTATCCATAAACCAATAGAAACGGCTTTACCTAAAATTGATACTCAATCCTACGATTTTGTTTTTTGTCTGGGAGCATTATTATTTGTTGAAGATGCTCAAAAAGCTATAGAGCATATTTATCGAATTGCTCGTAAAGCTATTTTAATAAGTCTTGATGAGACAACCGAGGAATATATCAAAAATTTGGCTGTGCCAGTTTATGACCATTCAAAAATTACAATTAAAAATGCCATTGAAGATTATTTGATTATAGGTTGGACTTCTACAACTACAGGTATTTCTATCCGAACTCGTATGATTTATATTGAACAAAAAAATTAAGGTAACTGTAAATTAGTAGTGATGATTTCTAGTTGATATCCTAAGAGTGAGAAAGGTATACTGAAAGCATCACTACTTCTAAAAATTGTCTTTTGTTAAAAAACAAAAGGTAATATTGAAGTCGGGGCGGGTATCATTTCAGGACCCCGCATGTCTAATAGTTGTACAATAATTAGATAGGCGATCGCCAAGGCAATAGAAATAGCTCCAGTAATAATAGCCACAATTTTTCCACGATCCATTATCTTTTACTCCTAAAATTATATAATAAGCAAAAAAAAAATTAGCTTTTTGCAGGAGGGTATACCCCCTTAATGAACCTATCCAACTTCAATTGAAACCCTTATATTTAGGTAATATAAAAATCGTGAAATCTCCAAAAATCATCCTTTTTGGGATAGACTCATCTGTTGGTTTGCACTAGGGCTTAACCTAACTTAAAATATTATAACTTTATTAATTAATATTTTTAACTTTTGATTCTTAATTTTTAACTTCTGTCTCAGGCTACTAACTTAACCCAAAACGTTTACGTAAAACCTCCACCAAAGTCAGAAAATCTTCTGGTAAAGGAGCGATCGCTTCTACCAACTCCCCAGAAACCGGATGTTGTAACTCTAGTCGCCAAGCATGGAGAACTTGACCAGTTAAATTCACCCCCACCGAACGACCCTTACCATAAATAGTATCACCCACGATAGGATATCCTACTTGAGCACTATGAACCCGAATTTGATGAGTCCGTCCAGTCTCCAAGCGAAACAATATCATGGAAAAATTTCCCAAACGTTCCTTAACTTCCCAGTGAGTAACAGCAATTTTTCCACCTCTCTCAACTGGTGTCACCGCCATTTTTTTGCGGTCTACCCGATGACGACCGATAGGTAAATTTATTATACCACTGTCAGTTTTGGGACTACCATAAACAACTCCTAAATATTCTCGCCTTGCCGTTTTTGCCTGTAACTGAGCCTGCAAATGTTGATAAGCGTGGTCTGTTTTTGCCACCATTATCGCGCCTGTGGTATCTTTATCCAACCGATGCACAATGCCCGGTCGTTGAACTCCCCCAATACCTGCCAAAGAGTCACAATGAGCTAAAAGTGCATTCACTAAAGTACCTTCTGAATGTCCGGGAGCAGGATGTACGACTAAACCTGCTGGTTTGTTGATAATTAATAAAGCATCATCTTCATAGAGAATATCTAAAGGAATATCATTAGCTTCTATTGCCAAAGGTATTGGTGGTGGAATAACTAAAATAATCTTATCCCCTTGGTGTACTATTGCTTTTTTAGAAGTGCAGAGTTGGTCATTTACTTTCACATTGCCTTGGGATATTAACTTTTGAATATGCGATCGCGATAACTCTAGCATTTGTTGAGACAGCCAAATATCTAAACGTTGAGTTATTTCATACTCACTATTCACTTCTAAAATAATTGGACTTTCATCACTCATAATTTTTGATATTGCTTCTTGAGACTAATATAAAACGTCATAATAAATAACATTTTCCAGTTTACTTCCTGCTTAAACTTAGACTGTGGGCAGCTACTCATCCACAAGCTAAGTCCTCAGCTTTAATGGCATATCTTTAACATGACCACAACTACTTCAAGATGGGTGAAGATGGAAAAATATATCTACTACTACATGATCATAACTACACAACTGAGTCTTATACTGAAGTTGTTTCCTAAATTTCTAAAATCATTGCTCTGCAGCTGATACTCTTACTGAGGATGGGTTATGCTCAGCTCACATTTAAATCTTCATTGACTTTAGTGCCGTGGTTTTTGCCTAGGTCAGTTGTCAATTTATGAAGTAGGTTTTTACGAATATTTCCCTGCGCGATATGAAAAGCTATCTTTCTGTGTATCTTGGCAATTTTAAGTTGTGCTTTTTGCAAATTAGCTGAACCAATAACTTAATTCCATTTTAGAGATTTTAATTTGGAAAGCTTGACTTCAAACTTACGTTATGAGTTCCCACTTTCAACAACTTTCCCATTACTTAAAAATTCCTAATTTTTTAATACCTAAGTCTACACCTACAACTTCAGTAGTTTTTTTCTATTGGTATAAAAGTAAGTTTATAGCTGCAGCTTAAGTACGAATAATTTGCCTGTTTACTAACAGTTATTTTTTGAGTAGTTACCTCAATCTTAGGATTGATCAGTTTTTTCCAAACCAATAAAAGGTAATAGATAATTCTAAGTATTAAGTTCTATTGGTTTTTCACAATTATCAATTGTATTTACTCCCTATTTTCCTGGAAAAGAATCCAAGCTAGCTTTCTTTTTAAACCATTGAGTTTCAATGCATAAATTTATTTAAATAGCAAATTGAATATAATAAATATTAGCAAATTCAACTATTCTAACTCGTTTTATTTGGTTGAGTTGATAGTAGTTAAAATCATAAGTTACTTTGAATTTTCAGGTAACTATATTTTTATTTTCTGAAAAAGTAATTGCTTTTCTGTGCTCTGATAATTTCCCACCATAAGTTTTAGATTTTATGGCACAACAATGATTTTTAAATTTTTGATTTTACCCTTAACTTTTTGTTGCAGTTATCGTAAATAAAATCTAGATATTTTAGACAACACCCTCTTCACAGCAGATTATCCAGACATTAAATTTAGTTTACTAGCAAATTTAAACTCTTTAGCTAATCAATACCATGTTTCTTAAGATCATATTTACAGACAAAATTATATTATTGTCCATTCAATATCATAAACACTTGTTGTGAATAAACTTAGATATCTGAATAGCTTTATTTATTGCTTTATATTGCTGAGATTTAACTTGAACTTTAAACTCGTAAATTATCACCCTGGGTTGACCTATTTTTTTATATTTATTATATATATAATAGCATAATTAACTAAGAAAATGTCAAGGGAAAATAAGATATTTTTACAGTAAATCTTTCGCTTTTCATCCAATTTTTTTTTACCTGCTTTTCCAGCTCTCGTTCCCATTCAATAAAAATTGTTTCTGAAATTATTACCTGATCTAATTCATATTTTAGTATAAGATAACTAAATATAAAATACATTTCTACTGAATTTAGATAATGAAACACACTCTTTCTGTATTAGTTGAAGACGAAGCGGGAGTTTTAACCCGTATTGCTGGTTTATTTGCCCGTCGTGGCTTTAATATTGAAAGCCTAGCAGTTGGGCCAGCAGAACAAACCGGTGTGTCTCGAATTACAATGGTAGTACCTGGGGATAATGGAATTATTGAACAGTTAACCAAGCAACTATATAAGTTGGTTAATGTTTTGAAAGTACACGATATTACAGCTGCTCCCTGTGTAGAACGAGAATTAATGTTACTCAAGATTAATGCTACTACAAGTATGCGCTCAGAAGTGATAGAGATCGCAACTATTTTTCGGGCGCGAGTAGTAGACGTAGGAGAGGACTCATTAACTATTGAAGTAGTGGGAGACCCAGGAAAAATGGTAGCTATTGTCCAAATGCTTTCTAAATACGGTATTCGTGAAATTGCGAGAACAGGAAAAATAGCTTTAACTCGTGAGTCTGGTGTTAATACTGAATTTCTTAAACTTCAAACTTCAGAGGTATAAATTAGCAAAAAGTTAATTATGTAGAATAAGAAATATAGCAATCCTAAGTAGGTTGCGGCAAAATTTCATACTGAAAAAGTTTTGG